>JAGAKX010000036.1 GCA_017625435.1 Clostridia bacterium | reverse complement strand
GGTATATAACAATGTGCTTCACAGGGTCATAACTTCTGTATTTTTCATTTCTACCTGCGGGATGTCGGGGACGCCATCCCCTACAATATTTAATGCACGACACAGCCTCTTGGGAAATTACTTCTGTAAATTATGATTTATTGCAACACTTTCCTCTTTTTTTGTATCTAATAATCGGAAGGGTTGATTCTATGGACGGACAGAAAATGAAAAAATTAATAAAATCCGCAAAAAAAGGGAATTCCGAAGCCTTCGGAGAGCTTTATTCCCTGTACGGGAAGGATCTTTACCGCTTTGCGCTTTATACGCTTCACGATACCTTTGATGCGGAGGATGCCGTGCAGAATGCTGCACTTGCGGCATTTCGTAAAATAGGAGACCTTAAAAAGGAAGAAAGCTTCAAATCCTGGTTTTTCAAGATACTTTATAACGAGTGTATGAAAATTTTAGGACACAAAAGCCGTACTTTTGAAGTCCCCTCTGAAGGTATTGCCGTTTTTTCGGAAGAGTCCTATACCTATGATGAAACGGGTATAATGGCACTTTTTGATGCATTGCCCCCTCGGGAAAAATCCCTTATAACCCTGTCCGTATTCCAGGAATACAATTCCGTAGAAATTGCAGAAATTCTCGGAATGACCCCATCCGCTGTCCGCTCCTCCCTTTCACGGCTTTTCAAGAAGCTGAGAATTCAGTCAGAAGGTGAAAACTATGTTTAACGAAAAAGAAAATAAAGATATTTTAAGAGAAAATCTCCAAAAAGATATAACCCTTCCCGAAAGCCTCAGTAAGGAAAATATCGTAAAGCTCATAGAGGCTGAAAATGTAAATAAAGCTAAGAAGAATAAAGGAATTGTCCGCCGTTTTATAGCCGTCGGTGTTGCCGCCTGCCTGATGATAACGGGAGTGTCCTTCTTGTGGGATAAAGGCTTTTTCTCCTCTCCTGAAAGCCTCATTGAGGATGAAAATGTGCAGAATCAGGTTGTGCAGGATACGGCAGAAGGCTATGATGAATTGCTGTCATTTATAAAGGAGTATGCCGGGGAATACAAGAAAAACAACAAATATCATACTTACCTCTATTCGGGTCTTGTTGACGAGACAGCCGATGATATGGAGGGTGTAAAGACAGAAGAAAATGCAGATATTCCCGTGGCAGGTACCACCATAAACGGAAGTGTCAGCTTCGCTCCCGGGGAATCAACAGCCGACGGCAGCTTCGGTGAAGTTAATCTCCGTGAATACGGTGTAAAGGAAGCAGATATCTTCATAACCGACGGTGAGTATCTTTACTGCATTGATACCTGGGGCAGAAGGCTTCGCATTATAAAGGCAAATGACGACGGTACCCTCGAAAGCGTGTACGAAGGCAAGGAAAGCCTTATTGACGACAGAGGCACAGGTGAGCAGATATATTATTCGGGGCTTTACGTTCACGAAAATTATCTGATTGTGGGCTTTTCAAGGTATAATCTCGAAAAGCATTATATGATTAAATCAGGCATTTCGGGTGTTTTGATTTATGATGTTTCCGACAAGTCTGCTCCCGTTCTTAAAAAGGAAATTGCACTTGACGGCACTTACGTTTCCTCAAGAATTATCGGCTCCTCACTTGTTTTAGTAACAAGATACTCAATAGTTGAGCAGTATGAGACAGAGGATGACATTGACCTTCTCCCTGCAGTATATAACGGGGATTATAAGTATACCGTGCCCTGCGGCTGCATCGTGTTCTCCCGTGAGGATAACCCCGAAACCTATGTAAATATAGGAAAAATTGACCTTTCAGACCTTGAGAAAAAGCCTGCGGTTTCATCCTATCTCGGAAATGTGCACGATACCTACTGCACAAAGGATACCCTTTATGTAATAGGCACAAAGGTAAAGAACAGAAACGAAACGGATGACGGAAGAACTATCGGCTTCGGCGGTGTTATGATACGTGCCGAGGATATGTGCACAACCGTTACAAAGGCAGATATCTCGGGGGATACAATTGACATAAAATGCCGTACAGAGTTTTCCGGCAGTATTCTCAACAGCTATTCAATTGACGAATATAATAAGTATCTCCGTGTTGCGGTTACGACCCTTGATAACGAAAACAGTATTTACGTTTTTGACGAAAATCTCGGCAAGGTCGGAGAGCTTAAGGGACTTGCCGACGGTGAGCAGATTAAATCCGCACGCTTTATGGGTAACACCGCTTATGTTGTGACCTTCGTGCAGACCGACCCCTTATTTGTAATTGATTTGACGGACCCCGAAAAGCCCGAAATCAAGGGTGAAGTAAAGCTTCCGGGCTTTTCCTCATACCTTCATCCCGTCGGTGACGGTCTTCTTGTGGGAATAGGTGCAGGCGGTACCGAAACGGGTACTGACGGCAGCAGTAAAATAAGCCTCTTTGACGTGACAGACCCCGCCGCACCCCGTGAAATCGACCATCTGCAGTATCCCACCTCTCATATCGGCACGGAAGCCAAGGCATTCTGCAGTATTACGGAAGGCTCCTTCCTTGTAACCTACTCAAACTGGGCAATGGAGGACTTCGACGAAGAGGTGCACTATTACAAGTTCTATACGGGTGCACTTAAGGTAAGTGTTAAGGATAACAAGCTGGTTCTTGATAACGCATATCTTTTAAAGGGCGGAGACTCTGCTTCCCGAGCAACCTTCATCCGTGATAAAGTCTTTGTTTTCAGCGAGGGTGAAGCAGGTGTTGCATCCTTTAATATGGAAACGGGTGAATTCATTGATATCGCCGAGGGTGAAAATGCACGCTATTCCTTTGAAAAAGCCACCCGTCCCGTAAGTGACATTCTCTATTAAATTTAATGTAGGGGCGGGGTTTCCCCGCCCGTTTTTGAGGGTTGTAATTTTACATATAAAGATTCAGAATTGATGACACGGGAGGGGAGACCCCTCCCCTACGATAAGAATGATGCTTCGTTCACGGGAGGGGAGACCCCTCCCGTACGTTTTTTTGTCAGTCTTTTATTGACATTTTCCCCCTGTATTGCTACTATAAAATCAGTAAATTATCAGGGGGAATGTAAGTATGACAAAACTGCAGAACGGCAATTTGACTGCCTGCGGAAAAATCTTTGCCGTCATTACCTGTGCCCTTATGACGGGCTTTATGTGGCGTGTCAGGGGAGACCACGGCTGGGGCTCTATGTGGGGTATGTTTGCCGTAGGTGTTATGCTGATTCTCTTCATTTATGCCGTTTTCGGCGAAAGAAAAAAGATGAATTACGAAATGCTGCCTCTTGCGGTATTTTTCCTCGGCATCACAAACGGGGGCTGGGGTACCCTTAATTCCCAGATGGAGGGCTATCTTACATCTACCGCCGCCTTTACGGGAGAGGAAGCAGCAAGGCTTGTTGAAATAAATCCCGTGCACGGTCTTTTTATGATGCTGTTTTTAGGCTTTGGCTGGATGCCTCTTTTTGCGGTAATCGTGGGCTCGCTTTTTTCTGAGAAAAAATATACCATAAAGCATTATGTAATTCTCATAGCGGTCTTTTATATTACAGAAACCGTTTTCCGCTTCTCTCTTTCACACTTTATACTGGAGGTTGTTCATCCCGAGGCTGTGGCTTTCTGTAAAGAGGGTCTTGCCGACCGCGGAATTGATATGTCACCTATGATGGCATACATAAAGGAGCTTGGCTCTGCCTCCTGGGCAAAGAAAATCCCCTTTGCAAGAAATTACTTTACAAGCATTGATGTTATGTCTGCCGCCTTCGGTGCACTCTTTACATCTCTTACAGCCCTCTTTATACTTAAAGACAAGCTGACGGGTATTGTTTCTCTGCTCATAAACACAGTCTGCGCTCTTTCAATCACAATTGCAGACGTTTTCCTGATAATTGATTCCGACCGCGGTATTCTTCCTCCCGTAGGCGAGGTGCCCATGTGGATTAAGGCTCCTGCCTGGTCTCTGTGGGAATTCTTCACGGGCTTCCTTTTAGGTCTTGGTATTATGCTGATTCTCGTATGTATTCCCAAAAAATACATTGCGGAAGAGCCCTTCACACCCGTTTTACCCATTAAAAACAGAAAGCTTCATTACATTTATACTGCAGGGCTTGTAATGACCTATATGCTTTGCCTTACCCTTATGCGCCCCCTCGGTATGCGAATCGGCACACATCTTTTTGAGGCAGGGCTGTTCCCGGACGAGGACACAATCGGCACAATAATTGCCGTGGTGCTGACAGCCATTGCCGCTGCAGTCAGCTTCTTTTTACAGAAGAGCCTGCTTACGGAAGAAAAAATGCCCTTCTCCCTTATTCCTGCAGTCTTTGCAAAGAAAGCAGCTCTCGGATATTTCCTGGCAACTGCTGTCGTGTACTTCTTTACCGACGACGAATTACCCTTTGAGGGCATAAAATCTGCGGCAGATTTTACGGAAAAGTGGAACGCAGGCGGTCTTACGGTGCTTCTTCTTACCTTATGTGCATTCGTATTGTTTGTTGTGTTCTTTACCCTTACAATGAAATGCAGGAAAAAGGCAGAAAAATAATCATAATTTATTTTCGCAAGCGGCGCAAAAAACAACCTGTTTGACGCACAACAAAAAGAAATACGGAAAGTGCCTCTGCGAAGCTTTCTCCGAAAAGATAAAAAAGAAGTACTTTTAAAATTTGAAATGCTTTGTTTTCGGCGGTTCGGAGTACCATTGTACGCCTTGCCACCGCCGAAAACAACAAACAGATTGCTTTTTGTCCCCTTGCTGCCGCTGTCCTAAAGGGGACTGTGAGGGTTTAAGTCTTCGAACAGTATCCTGTTCGAATTTTGGTTTTTTTGGTTTTAATAAGCAATGGCAAAAGTCGGACAGTTGATAATTGCCCGTATTTCTCCCCATAGCATCCGTTTCTCCGAAACGGCGCTCTGCAAAAAAATACGAACAATTCTCACCCATCCGCCCCATATCCAGAATATATTTCCCGTTTGACGGAAAATATTCATATTTTGTCCGTATGTGCCGATTATCCGCAGATAAGCGGATGCAGACGGGCGGAATATGGACATTTAACGTCAAAGAGATGTTGTAAAAGACCTGTGTCGGATAAAGCTAACCGAACAAAGTCTGATGTAAGCTCCTTAACGGCACGGGAAAGGGCGCAGAAATCGGCGGATTTGTGTTTTTCGGCTCTGGCAAGCTGTACGGTGGTACCGCGAAGAGCCGAAAAACAAGCACTTATGCAATTCCGATTGTGGCACATATTCAGTCTTTTATGAGGCTTAATGCAAGACTGAAAGCCTTTTATTTATAGCGGTGCGTCAAAGACGTTGATTTGTGAGCAGCTTTCCCCGATAAATTATGATTTGTAAATATAATAAAGCTCCTGATTTGCACAATAATGCATATCGGGAGCCTTATTTGTTTTATCCCATATTTGCCATATCCGATGACATTTTTTCTCCGGCTTCGTCTATTTTTTCGGAGATTTTTTCACCGGCTTCAGAGATTTTTTCTCCGGCCTCCGTAAGCCCATCCGATACCATTTCCGATACATCGGAGATTCCCTCGGATACCGCCTCGGACATATTTGTTACAGCCTCAGTCATATCCTCATTGAGTCTAGAGGTTGTCTCGGGGGCTTTTGTGGTGGTTTCGGGTGCCTTGGTGGTGTAGGTTGCGCCCCCGTCCTTTCTGCAGGAAGTAAGGCAGACTGCACCTGCAATTAAAATTGCCGTAAGAGAAATAATAAGCTTTTTCATAATATTTTCCTTTCTATTTTGTTAATGTTCCGTTGTCTGAATATAGAAGAATAAGAATATCGGCTTCCTCGCCCGTTTCAATATCCTTGTAAACAAGAATATGCTGAGAGTCCGTGCCCTCGCACAGAAGCTCGTAGGTGTACCTTTCCGTGCCGTCCTTCTGCGGAATTACTGCCGCCGAAACCTTTGTCACCGTGCCGATAATATCCTTCATAGCCTCCTCGGGAGTGATGCCGAAGGGGGGAATTTCCCTTTCTTTGTGATTCATAAGGTAGTCCGAGGCTTCAAAGGCGGTTATTCTGCCGTCGGTAAGATTTACGCTTACCTTGATAAGGTCAGGGTAGCAGATGAAGGAGCCCTGCTTGTAGGCAAAGTTCACGGTACAGATTCCGTCGTTTGATGCGCTGTAGGTTGTTACCATATCGGAAAAGCCGTGAAGCCTTAAAAAGCTCTTTGCCTTTTCCGTGGCATCAGCCTTTGAGTGCTTTTCTTCCCCTGCCGTAATAACGGACATAATTTCAAGGGGATAGCCGCCCTTTTTGGTAATTGAAATGCTGTAGTTTTCAGTTCTGAAGCAGAATGCCGCAAGCTTTCCTGCCGTTTCCTCCTCCGCTACAAGCATTTTTTCCTCCGTGCCGAGGATATCGGCTGCAATTTTCTTTGCCTCTTCCTTTGTTATTTCCTCCTTGTTTTCAAGAAAAACTGATTCTCTGTTAAGAAGGTTATCCGAAAAGGGCCCGTCATATATAAGTGTGGGATAGTTGCCGAAGGCCTCCTCCGCATCTGATATGGTGTCAAGGTAAGAAACGGTGTTTTCGCTGTCCGGGGATGAGTTTACCACAGCATCGGAAATTTCCTCGAAGCTGAAATAATCACCCGATAAAAGGTCTCCCATATACTGAAATTTAAGGGACAGCTCCGCCGCAAGGGTTGACAATTCCCTGAGTGCCAGTCTTTCCTCTTCGGTGATTTTCTCTCCCCGTTCCGTTTTACGGCTTAAATATGCCGTATAATCTCCCACCTGAGAGAGAAACTTATAGGTGCCCGACAGCGGTGTTTCGCCGGGGGAGAGAAATGAAAGGCTTTCCTTTGCCCCTGCAGTATCTCTCTGAAGACGGTCGGTAATGGTGCCCAGCATCTCTCCCGATACCGCATAGGTGCTTTTCATAAGGTCCGTTTCAATGCTGTCCATATACTCGCAGAGCTGAAAAAGGGAGTTCTGATTGCTTAAATCTATTTCCTTTTCATAGCCCGCCGCCTTTATGTTGCCTACGGTTCCCCATATCCCGAGCCCTAAGATAAGCGCCCCGAGAAAGGAGCGGATTCTGATTTTTTTTCGTCTTTTCATATTTTTCTCCTGTCCTCTGATTCAATCATTGGTATTATGGGCTGTTTGCGGGATTTATATTCAAAAAATTGTTTACAGTTTCATTATTTCACAGTATAATGTAATGTAATGCAAAAAAGTATTGCCGTATATCGGTAATATATTTAAAGGGTGAAACACATTTGGAAATTTATCTTGACAATTCCGCTACCACAAGGGTGTGCTCCGAGGCTGCCTCTGCGGCAGTATCCGTTATGACGGAAATCTACGGCAACCCTTCGGCAGTACATTCCTTCGGGGTAAAGGCAAAAACCGTTCTTGAAAATTCCAGAAGGGTGCTTGCCGACACTCTGGGAGCAGAGCCGGCGGAAATATATTTTTCCCATTCGGGAACACTTGCCAATAATACGGCAATTTTCGGCGCCGTAAATGCCCGTAAGAAAATGGGCAACCGTATTGTCACAACAAGACTTGAGCATCCGTCAGTTGCAAGATGTATGGATGTCCTCGAGGAGCAGGGGTATCAGGTAATAAGGCTCACTCCCACCAAGGACGGCACCTTTGACCCTATGGAGCTTTTGGACGTTGTGAATAAAAACACGATTCTGGTTTCCGCAATGCTTGTAAACAACGAAACGGGTGCAATTAATCCCGTGGAGATGATAAGCAGAGCCGTAAAAAGGGTATCGGCGCCTGCTCTCATTCACGTTGATGCCATTCAGGGCTTCGGAAAATTACCCGTAAAGCCCGGGAAAATGGGAATTGACCTGATGACCTTAAGCGGTCACAAGGTACACGCACCTAAGGGTGTGGGTGCACTTTACATAGGTAAAAATGCAAAAAATATAAAGCCCGTCATTTTCGGCGGCGGTCAGGAAAACGGACTGTTTTCGGGTACAGAGGCACTTCCTGCAATTGCAGGCTTTGCAGCAGCCGTAAACAGCTTCCCCAACATCGGGCAGAAGCTGTCGGAAACCGTAAAGCTCAGGGACTATATGCTCTCTCTATTTAAGGATAACCCGAGAGTTCACATAAATTCCCCTGCTGATGCACTTCCTTACATTGTGAATATGTCCGTTACGGGAATACCCTCCCAGGTGCTTATAAATTATCTGTCGGACAGAAATATTTACGTCTCCGCAGGCTCTGCCTGTAAAAAGGGACACAGAAGCGAGGTACTTTCCTCTCTGGGTGTCGGCTCGAATTACATAGATTCCGCAATAAGAGTCAGCTTTTCAAGATATACGACCCGAGAAGAAATTGATATCTTTGTTTCGGCAGTAAACGATGCAGTAAAGAATATAAGAACAAAGCTTTAATATAAAGATTTAATACAAAGAGGTATAAAATGAAGGAAATTATTTTACTTAAAGACGGTGAATTAGCCCTTAAGGGTCTTAACCGCTCAACTTTTGAGGATATGCTTATAAAAAACATCAAGGAAAGAATCTCTTCCCTCGGTGAATTTACATACCGCAAGGCTCAGTCAACAATTGTCGTAACTCCCGAAACCGAGGATATCGACCTTGATGAGGCTGTATCGAGAATCGGCAAGGTTTTCGGTACCGTAGGTATTGCCCGTGCCGCAGTCTGCGAAAAGGATATTGATGTCATCCGCTCTACCGCTTACGAATACCTTAAAGAGGAGCTTATGTTTGCAAAGACCTTTAAGGTAACGGCAAAAAGAGCCGATAAGAATTTCCCCCTGAAGTCCCCCGAAATCTGTGATGAGGTAGGCGGCTACCTTCTTTCAAAAATCAGAGGTCTTAAGGTTGACGTGCACAATCCCGAGGTGACAGTAGCCGTCGAGGTAAGAGACAACGGCGTATATATTCACGGCAGACAGCTTCCCGGTGCCGGCGGTATGCCCACGGGAACAGCCGGCAGAGCCTGTATTCTGATTTCCGGCGGTATAGACTCTCCCGTTGCCGCTTATATGATGGCAAAAAGAGGCGTGCGCCTTACTGCCGTTCACTTTGCTTCTCCTCCCTATACCTCGGAGCTTGCCGAAATGAAGGTACACGAACTGCTGGGCAAGGTTTCAATGTATTCGGGCAGAATCAACCTTTTTACGGTACCCTTCACAACCCTTCAGGAGGCAATAAGAGATTACTGCCCCGAGGAGATGTTCACCGTTACTATGAGAAGAGTTATGATGAAGCTTGCTTCCCGTATTGCCGAATGGCAGGGCGCGGATGCGCTTATTACGGGTGAAAGCCTCGGTCAGGTTGCAAGTCAGACCATACACGCTCTGAAATGCACCGACGAATGTGCCACTCTTCCCGTTTTCCGTCCCTGTATCGGTATGGACAAAAACG
This sequence comes from Clostridia bacterium, assembly GCA_017625435.1. GTDB lineage: Bacteria > Bacillota > Clostridia > Oscillospirales > Acutalibacteraceae > RUG806. Next base: position 366 of record JAGAKX010000036.1, on the reverse strand, counting down.
AAATCGTTGTGATTTCAAGAAAAATTGATACCTTTGATATTTCAATCCGTCCTTATGAGGACTGCTGTACTGTGTTCACTCCCCGTCATCCCAGAACCCGTCCCACACCGGCTTATGCAAGAGAGGTCGAAAATATGATTCCCGACCTCGAAAGGATGATGGACGAGGCATTCGAGGGCGCAGTTCTCAAAGTAATCGAAGCCTATAAATCATAATTTAATGGCGGAGATGTGAGCACGGTAGGGGCGGGGTTGCCCCGCCCGTTACATAACTTTTGTAACTTTCGTTTGCAAAAAATAACAACCCTCGGAAACGGGAGGGGAGACCCCTCCCCTACGATACATACGGCAAATTATCCGTTAAATT
>JAGAKX010000035.1 GCA_017625435.1 Clostridia bacterium | reverse complement strand
TTTGTTCCGAACATATTGTTCATTATCTCTTTTGTGTTGAAATAATAAACTCTCTGATCCTTTGCGGGCTCACCGCCGAAGGTAAATCTCTTTCCTACTGTCTTAAAGGTTTCCTTGAGGCTTTCCCCGAAGGAGCCTGAAAAAATTGAAGGCTCTGTTGAAGCATCGTATGTAAACTGACCGGGCTCTGCACAGACCTCCACAACCTTGCCCTGCTCGACGATAATCATACACTGACCGTCGGCGACAACGATTCCCGAGCCCGAAGTGATAACATTATCACTGCCCTTTGTGTTTGAGCTTCTGCCCGATACATTCTTCTGTCCTTTTACTATAAGTACATCGTCGCTTATGGAATCGCAGGTGAAAAATTCTTTCCACTGATCGGCTAAAACGCCTCCGAGAGCCCCGATTCCGGCTTTAATAAGTCCCATAAATTATTTCTCCTTTCGGTTGATTGTATTATACTATACTATATAAGGGGATCTGTCTGAGAAAGCTGTGCTTCGTTTTCTCTCTTTTCTCTGATGAATTTGTAAATTGGCTCAAGATTCTTTCTGTCAAGAGGATAGCCGAACTTCATAAGAAGCCATACTCCCGTGTAAACTATTGCAGGAATTACGGTGCAGATAAGCATAATCTTCTGGCTTGTGCCTTCTACAAAGCCGTAGGTGTCGCCTGAATAGTTTGCCCATTGTAAGAGGAAAAGTCCGAGTCCGTCAGCAATTGTCTGACCGAGCTTTCTCGAGAAGGTGTAAACAGCGTAAACAGCACTTTCGTTACGGATGCCCGTTTTGTATTCCTGATAGTCGATAACGTCCATAACAACCGCCCAGCAGGTAAGGCTTACGAAGGTGTAGCCGAAGCCGATAAGAAGAAGGCTTGCCATAAATATCCAGGCGGGAAGTCTGCCGTTTACGGGGTCTATCATAGCGAGTATTTTAGGATTGTTTGCAATTATTGCAATACCAACGGATGCAGCCGCCGCAATAACGGAGAAGTTACCGCAAAGCTCTTTTTTGCCGAATCTTTCAACGAGCTTCGGAGTTAAAAGAACGAAAATAACCATGGGAAGATAGTTGCATATTGTTCCGATGGTGCCCAGTCCCGTGTTCAGGAAATAGTTTTTATAAAGGTAAGCATTGAAGGAGTTGAACTGGAGCTGACCGCTTATAAGTATACCTGCAAGGGCTACCGTAATAAAGGGACGGGACTTAAGAAGTCCGCCGTAGGTTGCCTTGAAATCGAACTTGGGTTCGGGAGCAGAGGGAACTCTTTCCTTTGTGGTCTTATAGCCCCAGAGGTAGAAGATAATTGAAAGAATACCCATTACGAGACCGAAAACGAACATCTTGTTTCCGTCCGCATCCTCAATTACCTTGCCCGTTACGGGGTCAAGCATAGGCTTGCCTGCACCGTCAAGCCTTGTGGTGTAAATAAGCATAGGTGCAAGAAGTGAAACAACTGCACCGCCCACACCTGAGCCGATTGAACGGAAGGTCGAAAGAAGCGTTCTGCCCTTGGGGTCATCTGTGATTACCGATGCCAATGAGCCGAAGGGGATATTCATACCCGTATACATCATACCGTAGAAGGTGTAAGCGACAAGGGCAATTACGAAAAGAGCTACGGTGTTTGATGTTAATTTATGGTATGGCAAGAAGCACAGAACCGTTGAAATGCCGAGGGGAACTGATACCCACTTTAAGTAGGGACGGAATTTACCGTCCTTTGCGGGACGCTTTTTGGCAACCATAGCACCCCATATCGGGTCATTTATACAGTCCCAGAGACGGGTGATAATGAGCATAATACCTGCCCACGCAGCAGGAATTTTCAGAACGTCCGTCATAAAGAGCTTCAGATAGCCCGAAATGTAGGTAAGGTTGAACATATTACCGGCTTCCGCTATGGTATAGCCTGCAGCTTCCTTTATACCTATACGGTTAGGATGAGTGTTTATTTCCTTTTGCTTTTTCTCTTTTGCCATGGCTTTCATCTCCGTTTCTCTACAGATAGAAAAATTATACCATAAAATTTTTTGAATGTAAATCATAATTTACAGAAACAATGCGAGTACGGTAGGGGCGGGGTTGCCCCGCCCGTTCAAAAGGGTTGTTTCTTTCAAACGAAAGTTACAAAAGTTATGTAACGGGAGGGGAGACCCCGTCCCTACAATGTTAAATTATGATTAAACTATGGGTACAGAAACGAAGCTCTGTACCCATAATCTTATAATTCAATTTTTTTGCATTCGTTTCCTGCAAGCTCGCAACTTTTCCTGTCGGGCTGATGTCCGCCTGCATAAAGGGTGATTTTTCCGTCGGGAGCTGTTCTTGTGCCGTCCTCGAGAACTGCCGAGAGCCAGTATCTGTCAACCGTGAATTCAACTGTCTTTTCTTCATCTGCTTCAAGTGAGAAAGCGGAAATTCCGCAGAGCTGAAAGTGGGGAGTAACTGTTCTTGAATCAGTAAAAGAAGCATAAAGCTGTGCTCTTTCTTCTGCTTTTATCTTGCCCGTATTCTTTACGTCAACGGTAACCTTAAGTGCTTCACCATTATTCTCCGTAACCTTCATATTGCTGTAGGAGAAGGTAGTGTAGGAAAGACCGAAGCCGAAGGGATAAAGGGGCTCGCCTTCAATGAAGCGGTAGGTTCTGCCCTTCATTGAGTAGTCTTCAAAAGCAGGAATTTCGTGTTCATTCTTAAATACCGTTACGGGAAGTCTGCCTGAGGGAGAAGCCTTACCCGAAAGTATGTTTCCTATTGCCGTACCGCCCTGTGCACCGGGATACCATGCGTGAAGAATGGCTCTTGCTTTTTTGTTTACCTTTTCACCAAGGTCAACGGCGCTGCCGCAGAGAATAACGACAATAACGTTTTCGCATACGTCGCACACAGCTTCTGCAAGCTTTAACTGAGTTTTCGGAAGGTTTACATATCTTCTGTCGCCCTTCATAAAGAAGTCGTCGCTGAAGTTTGACATTTCTTCACCTTCAACGGAGCAGTCAAGACCGAGAGCAAGAACGGTAATATCGGCTGTGCTTGCAGCTGCAAGACCGTCGGAAAGAAGATAGCCGTGTCCGTCGTGGTAAAGAGGTTTTTCGATGTAATAGTTAGAGCCTTTTACAACTGCAATATCAGCCTCGGTAAAGGCTCTTCTTATGCCGTCAGCAACGGTTACATATTCTGAGGCATGGCCGAAATAGTTGCCCTCAAGTGCGGTCTTTGAAAGGGAGTTGGGGCCTACAACGGCAATTCTCTTTGTTGTGTTTTTGTTAAGAGGAAGGAAGCCGTCATTTTTCATCATAACAACGCATTCCTCGGCTGCCTTTACGTTGAATTCTCTGTGAGCCTTGCAGTCAACAACTGTAAAGGGAATGTCGCTGTAGGGTCTTACCTCTTCAAATTCACCTAAAAGGTGGCGGATTGTGTAAAGTCTTTCACAGCACTCCGTGATTTCCTCTTCCGTTACAAGGTCCTGCTCGTAAGCGTCAATAAGTGCCTCGTAGGTTTCACCGCAGTTAAGATCGCATGTGTTCTTGAGGGCAAGAGCGGCAGCCTGGGCCTTTGTTTCAACAATGTGGTGGTCTCCGCAGATGTCTGCAATTGCCCAGCAGTCGGAAACAACATATCCGTCAAAGCTCCAGTCCTGACGTAAAACCTTGCTTAAAAGATAGGAGTGTGCACAGCAGGCTTCGCCGTTTGTTCTGTTATATGCACCCATAACACCCGTAACACCGTTCTTTACGGTATGCTCGAATGCGGGAAGGTATGTTTCGTGAAGGTCCTTAAGAGAGATTTTTGCATCAAAGCCGTGGCGCATTCCCTCGGGACCCGAATGGCCTGCAAAATGCTTTGAACAGGCAGATGCCTTGAGAAATTCGCCGTCACCCTGAATACCCTTTATAAGAGCAGAGCCGAGGGTCGCGGTAAGGAAGGGGTCCTCGCCGTAGGTCTCCTGACCTCTGCCCCAACGGGGATCGCGGAAAATATTGATGTTGGGTGTCCAGTAGGTAAGACCTTTAAAAATATCGTAGTCGCCGAATTCAACGCTCTTGTTGTACTTGGCTCTTGCTTCCGTGGAAATAATATCGCCGATTCTGTTAACCGTTTCGGGATTGAAGGTGGCAGCCATACCGATTGCGTGGGGGAACACCGTAGCTGTGCCGGCTCTTGCTACACCGTGAGCTGCTTCATTCCACCAGTTGTACTCTTTTATTCCCAGTCTTTCAATGGCAGGGGAGTTGTAGAGAAGCTGAGAAATCTTCTCCTCAACAGTCATTTTTGCAACAAGCTCCTTTGCACGGAGCTTTGCCGTATTTTTATCCATAACAATACCTCTCTTATCGAAGATATTTCTATTATACAGAAAAACAGAAAATAAACAAGGGCTTTTATGAATAAATAATCCCCGTAAATGGGCAAAAAACAGCCGTGACTGAATCAGCCACGGCAAAAAATCAATTTGTTTTACAGGGAGTTTATCATATCAAGATGTGTAAGGTAAAGCTCATATACCTGCACGTTGGTTTTCATCATACCGCCCTGAAGCGACATGTGGTCGCCTCTGTAAACGGGCATTACGTTCCATACACCGGGAGTAACATTGCCCTCTTCATACTGAGCTGACGGTGCAGATGTGGGAGCCATTGCGGAAATTGTATTTACAAGACCGTCGTTTTCAAGCCATTCTTCACCGAAAACAAAGCCGCCCTCGGTAACACCCGTATATGTGCCCATTTCGTTTGCGCTGCTCTGGAACATACCTTCCATAATGCTTGTATCTGCTTTATATGTTCCGTCATCCTGCTTTGTTGTGGCGGAGCAGGGAATAGCGAAATAGTAGGTGTTTTCGTCCGTTACCATTTTTTCGTTAAGAGCCAAGGCATTATCAATATACATATCATAAGCCGCAGTATCCTTATCCTCTGAGGGTGCGGAATATGCGGTAGTGCCGTTGGAGGGAGCCGCAAGGGTAGTAAGAGAATAGATAAAATCGGCCTTTCCGCCCGTGAAGAAGGGAGAAATTTCATTCTCGGGAGTAGCGTTTCTTTCAGCCTCGTCTCCCTTTGCCATAAGAGAAGCAAAAACTCTGATTGTAGCACCGCCGAAGGAGTGACCGAGAAGATTTATCTTGTGCTCTGCATCAAAATCCTTTATAAGAGCCTTGCCCGTAAAATCCTTGCCGAATCTTTCGTGGCCGTGCTCCTCGCTGTGTGCCTTGCCGTAGTCGGTAACGGTACCCGTAAGCTGTGCATATAATTCGCAAGCTCTGTCCCAGGCACTTGCAGTACCTGCAACGGAGGCGGCATAACAGTCAAATCCGTTCCTGTCAAGTTTATTTAACGGCTCTCCGCCGAACATACCCCAATAGGGCATAAGCTTGTACTGAAGGTCGTATTCACCCCAGCCCATAAGTCCGTGAACAAAAACGTAAGGATAGTTTGTGTTCCATTCCGCTTCGTTGATTTCAACATCTGTTTTCGGAAGATAGATGCCGAACATTGAAAGAAATGCAAATATCAGAGATAAGGGAAATGCTATAATTTTGGCCATAATATCATTCCTTTTTTCTTTTTTCTCATTATAATCCGAAAAATGCTGTTTCAGCAATAAGAATGTAAAATTTTACATACAGTCCACAAAATGTTTATTTTAAGTTTATGTTCTTTTTTGTTGATTACGGTTTTCTTTTGTGCTAAAATATGCCAGGTGAAAAGAGGTGTCAGGGTGAAACTCACAAAATCTGATATTAAGCGTGCCGTCAAAGCAACCTTTCCCGTATTTTCCGGGTATATAGTGCTGGGCTTCGGCTTCGGCATTGTCCTTCACTCAAAGGGCTTCGGCGTGCTCTGGGCTTTTCTTATGAGCCTTTTTATATATGCAGGCTCTATGCAGTATGTGGCTATTGACCTTCTGTCGGGCGGTGCATCCGTCATAACAATGGCAATTACCACGGTGCTTGTCAATGCAAGACACCTGTTTTACGGAATATCTATGATAGACAAATATAAGGATGTGGGGAAGATAAAGCCTTACCTTATATTTTCCCTTACGGACGAAACATACTCCCTTGTCTGTACTGATGATGAAAACAACAATCCGAAATACTACACCCTCGTATCCCTTTTCAATCACTTTTACTGGGTGCTGGGCTCTACCCTCGGTGCGGCGGCAGGAACTCTTTTTAATTTCTCGCCAAAGGGTATAGATTTTGCCCTGACAGCCCTTTTTGTTACGGTTTTTGTTGAGCAATGGCTCTCGTCAAAGGACCATATTGCTGCAATAACGGGTGTTGCGGCATCCGTAATCTGCCTTGTTTTTTTCGGTGCCGAAAGCTTTTTGATTCCCTCAATGCTTGTGATTACCTTAGCTCTCACCGTTCTTCGATTTGTGAGAAAAAGAAAGGGGGAGAGTGAAAATGCCTGATTTGCATTCGGCTGTCCTTGTAGGTGTATGTGCCCTTATTACTGCGGCGCTGCGCTTCATTCCTTTTCTTGTGTTCGGAGGAAAACGCAAAACCCCTGCCTTTATCACATATCTCGGCAAGGTTCTTCCCTTTGCCATTATGGGTATGCTTGTGGTCTTCTGCCTTAAAAATGTGTCCGTTTCCGCTTACCCTCACGGCATCCCCGAGCTTATAGGTGTCGTGACTGTAGCTCTCTTGCATATATGGAAGCGCAACACACTTCTCAGCATTGTGGCCGGCACCGCAGTTTATATTTTACTTGTCAACTTTGTGTTCATTTAAGGAGAAATATTATGAAAATTATGATTGCATCCGATATTCACGGCTCATTCTTTTATTGCAAAAAGATGCTTGAAGCCTTCAATGCCGAAAAGGCTGACCGCCTTCTTCTTCTCGGAGACATCCTCTATCACGGACCCAGAAACGACCTTCCCGCGGAATATGCCCCCAAGAAGGTTATTCCTGCTCTCAATGAAATCAAAGACAGGCTTCTTGTTGTAAGAGGCAACTGCGATACCGAGGTTGACCAGATGGTGCTTGAATTTCCCGTTCTTGCGGACTACTGCATAATTCAGTGCGGAAAAAGGATCGTGTATGCTACCCACGGACACGTGTTCGGTGAAACAACACCTCCTCCCATGCCCCGGGGAAGTATTCTTCTGAACGGTCACACCCACGTTCCGAAGTGCACGGAATATGAAACCTATACCTATATGAACCCCGGCTCGGTGTCCATCCCCAAGGAAGGCTCCCACCACGGCTATATGATATATGAAAACGACACCTTTCTGTGGAAAGACTTTGACGGCAATGTATTAAACGAGTATAAATCATAATTTAATGGCAGAGATGTGAGCACGGTAGGGGCGGGGTTGCCCCGCCCGTTACATAACTTTTGTAACTTTCGTTTGCAAAAAATAACAACCCTCGGAAACGGGAGGGGAGACCCCTCCCCTACGATACATACGGCAAATTATCCGTTAAATT
>JAGAKX010000034.1 GCA_017625435.1 Clostridia bacterium | reverse complement strand
GATATCAAGTCTAAATGAACGCCTGCGGCGGACTTGACACCAAAAATCAATATGAATTTCCTGTAATTATGCGGTTAATGAATATCTGTATTTGTAAACCATGTGCTCGGACAATCTGTAAACCATGTCCCCCTTGACAGGGCGCCATCCCCTACAATGTAACGGCAAATTTTATCAAAAAAAGCACAAAACTACGTTTTACGGTAGCTTTGTGCTTAAAAATTTTAGGTTTACAATATTTGTCTGACTTACTTTCTTGCGGATTCAATGCATTCTTCAGCGAAGCGTTCAGCGATAACGCCTTCGGGCTCGCCTGTCTTCTGAGACTCGGTAAGAATGTGTTCAACTGTGTTGTAGATGTTGTTAACCTTCTTGAGAACCTCTTCCTCGTTGTAGTTGCCTGCTGCTTCGCCTGCTGCGTTGATAACACCGCCTGCGTTGATGATGAAGTCGGGAGCATAGAGGATGCCTCTTGCCTTAAGAGCTTCACCTGAAGCAAGGTCAAGGATAACGTTGTTAGCTGCACCTGCAATTGCCTTGCAGTTGAAGTTAGGAATAGTCTTGGGGTTAACAATTGCGCCGAGAGCACAGGGAGCAAAGATATCGCATTCCTGAGTAAGAATCTCGTCTGCGGAAACGATAGTTGCACCGTACTTTTCTGCACAGATGTCAAGATTTGCTTTGTTCTTTCTGTTTGCAACGTAGAGCTTTGCGCCCTCACTTGCGAGGTGCTTACAAAGGTCAAGACCTACCTTACCTACACCCTGAACTGCAATTGTTCTGCCTTCAAGGTTATCTGAGCCGAATGCTACCTTTGCAGTAGCCTTGATGCCCTGATATACACCGATAGCGGTGAAGGGAGAGGGGTCGCCTGAAATGTGGGGAAGGCCGCAGATGTGCTTTGTCTTTCTTGCGATGATAAGAGCATCGTCACAGTCTGTATTAACGTCTTCAGCGGTGATGTAGCAGCCGTTAAGAGCGTTCATAGCTTCACCGAAGGCTTCAAACATAGCCTCTGTCTTCTGTGAGGGGTCTGCGATGATAACGGACTTACCGCCGCCGAAATCAAGACCTGCAGCAGCATTCTTGTGTGACATACCGCGTGAGAGTCTGAGAACGTCGAAAAGTGCTTCATCCTCACTTGCATAGGGGAGAAGACGGCAGCCGCCGATAGCGGGACCTCTTACTGTGTTGTGAACAGCGATAATAGCCTTAAGTCCTGCCTTTTCGTTGTTTACGAAAAGGATTTTTTCGTGACCGTATTTTGTAATTTCCTGCATTACATTCATTGTGTATCATTCCTTAAAACTTGGATTTTTGAAATATTTCCCAAAAGCAATATCTCAATTTAGTTAATAATATACTGCAAAAAAATTCAGATGTAAATATTTTTTTTGCGATTATTAATGTAATTTTTTAATAAAAGAAATTCAATGAATTTATTTAATGTTATGTTAACGAAAAGCTGTACAGCCTCTGACGGTCAATGCATAAAATGAATAATCAAAATTTTATTATTTACTTGAAGTTGCCTTTGCCTTGTAGGGGAGGGCGTCCTCGACCTCCCGAGATAGTGGCAGGCGACAAAAATATATAATTTATGTTCTATAGAGGCAGATTTTCATAATCCACGAAAATTTATATGTGTTTTTTCTTTTTTGCATTGCGGGATGTCGAGGACGCCATCCCCTACAATGTGAAATGCATTTCGTGCATCTCGGGGAATTATGTTCCGTAAAAAACACCTTAACCTCTGAATCGGGGTTAAGGCGTTTTGCTTTGTTTGTGATTATTTGTAAAAATCGTGCTCGGCGAGGTACTTGAGCTCTCTTTCCTTGTCGTTCTTTGAACGTGCCTTGACGTAAGCGCGGAGCTCTTTTCTGTTTCTGCCGATGATACCGTTTCTTGAGAAGGATACCCAGAACATACCGATAACTGAGCCGGCACCTGCAAGAATCATATCAATCATAGTATCCACAAGTCCGTCCTCAGAAAGAATGGGGGATACCTGAAGGGTGTAGCCGTAAAGACGGTCCATTGTGAATTCGTAGAACTCCCAGCCAACAAGTATGAAGCAGGAGAAGCAAAGGGCGAAAAGGGAAGCAAGTCCGGGGCTTAAATGACGGGAGCGTCCCTGAAAGGCTACTGCAAAATCATAGGCAAAGTAGGAAGCCACAACACCTGAAATGAAGTGTTCAATTATATCGACATAGGGGAAATTTGTTTTTGTGTTAAGCACATAGCCGATTACCACACCGAAGCAGATAAAGAGATTGAGCATTGTCTGTGCCTGATAGGTAACACGGGTGATAAAGGATTTTCCTCCGAAAAGCTGGAACATATCCCACAGATGCGTAAATGCAATTGCAAAAAGTCCCATTAAAAACTGTGTTACTGAATCGTGAAGAAGCCCCCACACACCGAAAATTATAAGAGATGCACGTACCAGCCACCATATTATCTGATGAAACATAGGTATGGGCGTGATTTTGTTTAATTTTTTCATATATAATCCTCTTTTGGCGGAAATTTGTTTCTGTGCCTATTGTATTCATAATATGGCGGATGATTATATTCAGGTAATAATTGACCGAAAAAATGTAATAATTTTTCACCTTCTTTATATAACTTGAAATAATTACATATATGTGTTATAATTTATTTCGCTGAGAAGAACCGAGGAGGGAAAATATGAGTCGGCTTTCAAACTGCGATATGTGTATGAATTACGAATATGACGAGGAATACGATTGCTACAGATGCTCCGTTGACCTTGACATGGACGAGGCAGAGCAGTTTATGACATATTCCGTAAGAAGCTGTCCTTATTACCGTCCCGGTGATGAATACACAATAGTAAGAAAACAGAACTAAGGTGAAAAATATGAAAACCGATGTTGTTATTGTAGGTGCCGGTCCTTCCGGTATTTTTACTGCCCTTGAGCTTTTAAGAAAAGGCAGTAAGAAAAAAATTGTAATTGTTGAAAAGGGTAAGGCCATTGAAAACCGCCATTGCCCGAAAACCAAAACAAAGCAGTGTGTGAACTGCAAGCCAAACTGTCACATAACTACGGGCTTTTCGGGTGCCGGTGCATTTTCCGACGGAAAGCTGTCCTTAAGCTATGAGGTTGGCGGCGACCTGCCAACGCTCATAGGTGAAATGAATGCACAGGAGCTTATTAATTATACGGATTCAATTTACCTTGAATTCGGTGCAGACAGCCACATTGAGGGTATAAATGCATCCGAAGAGGTAAAGGAAATAAGAAAAAGGGCAATTCAGGCAGGACTTAAGCTCGTTGACTGTCCCATAAGGCACTTAGGTACCGAAAAGGCACAGGATTTATATTATGCAATCGAGCAGTATCTTCTGAATAACGGTGTTGAGATTTTCTTTGATACCGAGTGCCTGAGCTTAATTCTCGACAACGAAAACGGTATCTGCAAGGGTGTGATTACCTCCGGCAAGGGTGTACCCGAGGAGATACTCGCAGAACATACAATTATTGCAACGGGCAGAAGAGGGGCTGACTGGCTCGAAAAGCTCTGCGCCGAGTATAATATCGCTCATCAGCCCGGTACGGTTGATATCGGTGTCAGAGTTGAAGTAAGAAACGAGGTTATGGAGACCGTAAACAAGGCTCTTTATGAATCGAAGCTTATCGGTTATCCCAAACCCTTCAAAAATAAGGTGCGTACCTTCTGTCAGAATCCCGGCGGCTTTGTAAGTCAGGAAAACTATGACAACAATCTTGCGGTTGTAAACGGTCATTCCTATAAGGAGCTTAAATCCGATAACACAAACCTTGCAATTCTCTGCTCACATAATTTCAGCACTCCCTTCAATCAGCCTATTGAGTATGCACAGAAGGTGGGCGAGCTTACGAATATGCTTGCAAACGGTCACATTCTTGTGCAGCGCTTCGGTGATATTCTTGACGGCAAGCGCACCTGGGCAAAGGAGCTTATGCAGGCTAACCTTAAGCCCTCGCTTCCCGATGCCGTGGCAGGTGACATTACCGCTGCAATGCCTTACCGCGCAATGACGAATATTATCAATTTTATTCAGGCTATGGACCACGTTGTGCCGGGATTTGCTTCTTATGAAACTCTTCTTTATTCTCCTGAATTAAAGTTCTATTCCAACAGAATCAAGATGGACGAAAGACTCAATACAAACGTAAAGGGGCTTCACTGTCTCGGTGATTCCTCGGGTTGGACAAGAGGCCTTATGATGGCATCTGTTATGGGTGTGCTTATGGGCAGATATATTTTTGAAGAAGAAAATTAAAATATTTTCAAAAAAGTTAAAAAAATGCTTGACAAGGGGGATTGTATCTGTTATAATCCCTCTTGCGCCTGAGGGAATGCCCTTTGGAAGCAGTCGGTGTCTATAACATTGAGGTCCCACCCGTTCCCATCCCGAACACGGTAGTTAAGCTCAATCGTGCCGAAAATACTTGGCGGGCAGCCGCCCGGGAAGATAGGTCGTCGCCGGCACAAAAAAACAG
>JAGAKX010000033.1 GCA_017625435.1 Clostridia bacterium | reverse complement strand
GTAGATTTTGAAGGCAATATTATTAATAATATATACAATCCGAATCCTGAGTATAAAATACAAAATATACATATAAGCATTTTCCCTTTGAAACAAGAATCCATTATTATCATGTTTATTGAAAACGGAGACAAACGATATAGACCTTTTTACAAACAATTTAATAAACTTGAATTAGAGGATAAGCTTGCGGCTTTGACATTGATTATGTTTATGTACTCAGAAGATATGTATTTCTCAAAATCAATAAAAGACGTTATATGCAATAACAAAACATTGCAAGATGCCGGCAAAACGGGTCAAGATGTAATATCGTCTACTCCGTTTTTTAATCCATTTGAAATTTTGAAAAAGACACACGATTTAGATAAAAGATATGATATCCCCAATATACTCTCCGAAAAATATAAAGTTTTATAATACACCGTCATCTTAGGAGAAGGAAATATGAAAAATATTGAAAATAATAAAACATGGGATTTGATTATTCCTGTAATTGATAGAGTTGTTCATCAGAACATTGAAACAACAGAAGATGAAGATATAATTAAAGAAAAATGTGCTAAACTTGCATTGTATTCATACAAAGCTGATGTTGAAACTGCTAAAATTACAGAACATGAATTATTAAAAATGGAGCGAGAAGGCCAAATTGTTGGTAGTAATATTTTAGTCAGAATAAAAAGATATTACTATATACTTTCTAAAATGCAGAATTTGGATTATAGTAAACAATTACAGCTATTAACAAACTTAAGTGCATATTTAGGCAATCAATTTTATTATAAAGTTGAAGAGAGTACAATAGAACAATTGTTGATTTATGGTTTAAGATTGCCGGATTTTTCAATAGATATACCTCAAATCCAACTTGATAGAATGATAGAATCTGCGAAACTTTTAAAAAATTATGGTATTAATCCTGAGATTGAGTATACTGGTTTTTCTTGCAGCGAGAAGACTTCACAGGAAATATTTAATTTAGTTGAAGGAAAAATTAAGTCTGTTAGTGGAAATTATGTTTTAAGCAAGATATTTAGTGAATTTTTTGCCGAATATATACCTATGTTCGATTTGTATAATATATCAAGAAATGTAAAAGACGAACGCAATGAACCTATAAATATTTTACTTAATTTATCTGTAAAGCATCTTCGTGCCAATATTATAAGTAGTGATGCTAATATAATAGAAAGCAAAGTAAATGAAATCTTTCAAATTACAAGAGCTTGGCTTGATGTGTTTGATATACAGAGTGAATCAGGCATGGAATACTCTATGATGAGAGTAGAAAATTTTCCTTTGTATTTTAATAATGAGATTATTTATGATAAAATGTGTACTCCAAAGCAGTATAGCAAAAAATATATATTACTGTTATTAGATTTTTTAATTAAACCATTTTTTGATAAGGCTGAAAAAAGATATAGCTTTAAGGAATATTATTGTTTAGCAGAATATCTAATGCTGTTGGAACATCCTTATGCGTTTTTGAACTTAAATGATATTCACAAGAAAACAAAGATTGCTTACTATAAAATAAATCTCATACTGGAAGATATATCTAGAACGATAAAAGAAGTAAACAGTAAATTTAAATCATTAGAAGGAGAAACAGATTTTTACACAAGACCTATCATTAGGTTCCCGTTTGAAAAGTATTTGTATATTGATTATCATTTTACGGGTTTTGGCTTTTATATTGCTGCTTATGATATGATAAAGGCAAAATTCGACTTATTGGACCGAAAACTAGGTCCTTTAGTGGAAGATATGTTACGCTCAGAAATGTCTAGAAAGGGATATTTTTTATATAGTGGTAAATACACTACACAGGATGATGAATCGGATTGTGATTTGGTAATAAAAAGTTCTAATAGAATTTGTTTTATTGAAGTAAAAAAGACCAATATTGAAGATGAATTTAATAAATTGGATGATGTGGCAGCATTGCAACAATTATCTAAAGGTATGGTCAAAGCGCAGAAACAAGCTTTTAGACACAAGAAGAATTTGTTTAAGAACAGAACATTGACTTTGAAAAATAAACAGAACGAAGTTGAACTATCGTGCTTAGGTAATGAACATATTTATTTGTTCAGCATATGTCTGCCTGAATATTCATTTTTAACTAGTAAAAGTTTTAGCTCAAAATTACTTGAGGTTATTTTGCTTGGCGGTTTTTCAACTGTAGATCCCAACAGGCAGTGTGAGGTTGAAGAATTAAATAAATTAGGCAAAACAATGCTTCAATATGCAGAAGAAATTAATAATAAATCTCCTGTTGATGTTCATTCACTTTCTTTTTACTCGGTATTTGCAAGTGCGCAACAATTATTGACAGCACTTTGGTGTAGTAACAACCAAGAAGAATTTGTTGAAATAATTAAGAATTGGATCTATGGAACAGATGGAAGCTTAAATCTATATCGTTCTATTCTTTTTGATATTGCCGAAAGAAACAGACCGAAAAGTATTAGAAAAAGTGCAATAGATATGCTTGAAAATACAAAAAAAGAAGCAGTTTTTGTGGGTTGGGATGGTTAAGCATATAAAACAAAAAGGAGATAAAACCGACTAAGGCCTTATCTCCAAAATTTTCAATATTAGTGCTTTTTAAACTTACCATTAAAATTTGGATAATCAAAATATAATAAAAATCCGAACCCTTTTCCTATTGGGAAAAATTGGTTCGGATTTTTCTGGTTTGGTGCGGATGACGGGAGTCGAACCCACATGAACTTGCATTCACTAGGACCTGAACCTAGCGCGTCTGCCAATTCCGCCACATCCGCTTATTCTTGTCCCCAAATTTTACACGGCGGGACTTACCGAGACGGAGCTTCTGAGCTTAATCCGTTTGATGTCTCAATTTTTACACGGTGAGACAACCGAGGCGGGGCATATCGCATCACGCCTGTACACTTTCAAAGTGCTTGTTTATCTTATCACAAGTGAAATGAAAAGTCAATAATTTTTAACAATATACCCTGTACTGAATTTATCATACTGAAATATACAAAAAGTAACTTACAGAAACAAAGGCTCAGGTTTGTAACCCGAGCCTCTCAGTTTATACTTCTTTTATATTGCAGGAAGTACAGCCGCTGCAGTTGCCCGAGCAGGTTCTGCTGTCGGGACAGCCGATACATTTTGCACCCTTTTTCTTGGCTCTGTAAATATAAAGCCCTGCAAGTCCTACAATTATAACCAATACTGCAATAATTATTATATTATCCATTATACATTTACCTTCTGCTTTTTCTTTGCCTTTTCTTCTTTGGCTTTTTTGTCGCCCTTAATGCAGAGTACAACTATTACTGCAACAAAAGCAACAACAGCGATAAGTCCGGGAACAAAGCCGGTGCCAAATGTACCTGTTGTAATAAGAGTACCTGTCTGATATACAAGGAAACCGATTGTAAAACCTGTCATAAGCTGAAGAGCTATACCGCCCCAGAGCCACTTTGCACTCTTCATTTCGGAATTCATAGCACCGATAGCTGCAAAACAGGGAGGAGTAAAGAGATTGAACATAAGGTAAGCGAGAGCCGCTGCCTTTGAAATAGCCATAACACCTGCAACCTCAGCGCCTGCACCCTCCATAAGAGCCAGCTCCTCGGTATCAATGAGATTCTCAAGACCTACAAAGCATACAGCAAGCGTACCTACAACATTTTCCTTTGCAATAAAGCCTGTTACGGCTGCGGCAGCAAGCTGCCAGGAAAGAACACCGACAACGGGAACAAGAATATAAGCAAAAGGTCCTGCAATTGAAGCGAGGATTGAGCTGTCTGCACTTTCGACAAGACTGAATTTCCAGGTAAATGACTGCATAATCTGAACTGCTGTGTTACATACAAGAATAATTGTTGCTGCCTTTACGATGTATGCCCAACCGCGGGAGCACATTGATTTTACAGCTCTTAATAAAGAGGGTACCTTGTACTCGGGAAGCTCCATAATGAAGAATGACTTTTTCTTGCTGTTACCCGTAATCTTATTGATTATAAGGGCACCGAAGAAGATTATAACAATACCTGCAAAATACATTAAGGGGCCTACCCACGTGGCATCAGAGAAAAATGCACCTGCAAAAAGAGAAATTACGGGGAGCTTTGCACCGCAGGGCATAAAGGGAGCGAGCATTGCAGTTGCTCTTCTTTCCCTTTCGTTACGGATTGTTCGGCAAGCCATAACACCGGGAATTGCACAGCCTGTTCCGATAACAAAGGGAATAACGGATTTACCCGAAAGACCTACCTTTTTGAAAATGGGGTCAAGCACAACAGAAACACGTGCCATATATCCGCAGTCTTCAAGAAGGGCAATAAGGAAATACATTACCATAACAAGAGGCAGGAAGCCTACAACGGCTCCTACACCGCCGATAATACCGTCAACGAGAAGAGCAAGAAGAAGAGGATGTGCACCCTCAAGAAGACCTGCTACCCATTCACCGAGCATTTCAATAAGTGTTACAAGTCCGGGAATTACGGTACCGTTTGCAAATTCATAGCCTTCTGCAATCCACACACCGGGGCCTGCCTGAGAAATCCAGAACACAAGGAACATTACAACGGCAAAAATCGGAATTCCGAGCCATTTATTTGTAAGCACGGCATCAATTTTATCCTGAGAATTCTTTTTATTTGTGAGAATCTTTCTCTTTTCTACTTCTTTTACTGTCTTATTTACAAAATCAAATCTTCTCTTATCCGCGTCCTTGACGGAGGCCTTATCAGTAAGATTTACAATTCCCTGAGAATAGGGTGCTCTTTGTCCCCTTCCGATTACGGATACAGCGGCGCTGACGAGCTCCTTAAGTCCCTCGCCTGCAGTTGATGTTGTGCTGATAACGGGACAGCCCAGCTTTTCGCTTAAGAGCTTTTCGTTTATTTTTGTTTCCTTTTTCTTGTTGATATCAGCCTTATTAAGGGCAACAACCACGGGAATACCCAATTCAAGAAGCTGTGTGGTGAAGAAAAGGCTTCTGCTTAAATTGGTGGCATCTACGATATTGATAATAACATCAGGAGAGGCATTCCTGACATAATCGCTTGTAATGCTTTCTTCCGAAGTAAATGGAGACATTGAATATGCGCCGGGAAGGTCAACGGCAACAAGCTCTTTGCCTTCACAGTAAGCCTTTTTTACGGGCGCTTCCTTTTTATCTACGGTAACGCCTGCCCAGTTACCGACCTTTTCATTCTTACCCGTAAGCGCATTATACATAGTAGTCTTGCCGCTGTTGGGATTTCCTGCCAATGCAATTCTCATTTTTTTGCCTCCTGTATGTAAAAAAATAATTCCGTTTTTGAGTTAGCAGCCGCTAACTGAGTGTCACAAAAAAAAGTAATCATCTGATTACTCCTTTTATCCTATAATAATAGCTTCGGCAAGTGCATTATCAATTGTGTATCTGCCATCCTTTATGGAAACGACACAACCGCCCTTGATGTGCGAAATAACCGTAATTGGCTCACCTGCGTAACAGCCGAGAGAAAAAAGAAAGTCATCCATTTCCTCATCGTCTGTAAATATGCTTTTTATTAAATATTCTTCCCCCTCAAGGGCATTAAGAAGCGTCATAAATATCTCTCCGAAAAACGGTTAGCAACAACTAACCGACAAGTCTTAAAAAAGCAGTTAGCATTTGCTAACCGAGTAGAATTTTATCACTCCCCCGATAATTTGTCAATACCCAATTTCATTAATATTAAAAATTTTTTTATTTCATTACACGAAATTTTCCTTTTTCTTTACATTGCGGAAAAACTGTGATAAGATTATCTTCAGAGGTGAAGCCTTATAGAACTTTACGAAAATACCCGGGACACCGAAAAGGTGCTTCTGATTTCCGTTGATACGGGTGAATTTGATGCGGAAGTGTCTGTCGGAGAACTGAAAGAACTTGTAAGAACTGCAGGCGGTGAAACCGAAGCCGTGATTATACAGAAAAGATCAAAGCCTGATGCCGTTTCCTTTATAGGCTCGGGAAAGCTGGAGGAAGCAAGAGAAATCTGCGAAAATGCAGAAATTGACCTTGTAATCTGTGACGGTGAATTAACCCCAACTCAGGGACGTGTGCTTGAAAAGATTCTCAAAACAAGAGCAATTGACCGCACGGTGCTTATTCTTGATATTTTTGCAAAAAACGCCCGCAGCGGTGAAGGTAAGCTTCAGGTAGAGCTTGCTCAGTTAAAATATTCCCTCCCCCGTCTTCAGGGTCAGGGCACAGCCCTTTCAAGGCTCGGCGGCGGTATCGGCACAAGAGGTCCCGGCGAAACAAAGCTCGAAAGTGACAAGCGCCACATAAGAAGACGTATTCACACACTTGAGGAAAGCCTTGAGGAGCTTACAAAAAGAAGACAGCGCTACAGAGAAAGACGAAAAAAGGACGGCATTGTCACGGCAGCGATTGTGGGCTACACAAATGCCGGAAAATCCACACTTCTGAACACTCTTACTCAGGCAAATGTACTTGCGGAAAACAAGCTTTTTGCAACCCTTGACCCCACGGCACGCTCAATCCGTCTTCCCGACGGCAGCGAAGTGATGCTTATAGACACGGTAGGCTTTATATCCCGTCTCCCCCACTTTCTTGTTGAAGCATTTAAATCAACTCTTGAAGAGGCAACAAATGCGGATATTCTCATAATTCTGTGCGACGCCTCCGACCCCGAGTGCGAAAGCCAGCTTCAGGTCACAAAGGAGATATTGAAGGAGCTGGGCGGCGAAGGAAAGCCCGTAATCACCGTTTACAACAAGTGCGATATTGCTTCATCCTACCTTCTGCCCGTAACAAAAAACACGGTCAAGATATCTGCCCTTAACGGTGTAGGAATAGATTCACTTTTAGAGTGCATATCGGAGAATATGCCTGCAACGAAAAAGAGAGTGCTTCTGCTGATTCCCTTTAGCCTTGGCTCGCTTGCAAACGAAATAAGAAATACGTCAAGAATACTCAGAGAAGAGTACCGACCCGAGGGTGTGTTCTTTGATGCGGTTGTTGACTTACAGATTATGTATAAAATATTAGACTACATTACAACAGAAAAGGAAGATGAAAAATGAAAAGATATCTTATTATCAATGCTGACGACTTCGGTATGTGCCGCAGTGCAAACCTTGCGGTTTACGATCTCTTTGAAAAGGGCGGCATCACCTCCGCTACAATTATGGCTCCCTGCCCCTGGGCAAAGGAAGCCGCAGTATGGGCAGCAGCTCACCCCGAATATGCAGTAGGTCTTCACCTTACGACAACCGCGGAATGGGGCAACTACCGTTGGACCCCCGTTGCAGAAAATGTTCCTTCCCTCAGAGATGAGGAGGGCTTTATGTGGCACGAATCCGATCAGTTTGAAGAGCACGCAGACCTTGAAGAGGTAAGAAAAGAGATTAATGCTCAGTACGACAGACTCGCTCAGTACGGCTTTACTCCCTCACACTTTGACAATCATATGGGCTCACTTTACGGTGTTGCTACGGGCAGATTCGAGCTTTTGCAGGTTACAATTGAAGAATGTGCAAAGCACGGGCAGATGCCCTTCCGCTTCCCCTCAAAGTTTACGGATGAGCAGTTCGGAAACAAGATGCTTGACATAAATGTTCCCAAGGAGGCTGTCGAAGCACTTATTGAGCCTATGGTTCAGGGCGCAAATGCCGCAGGTGTTGCAATTCTCGACTACCTTATGCCCGGCGACTGGAACGGTCCCCAGAGTGAAAGCTACGAGAATTTCAGAGAATACATTTTTGAAAAATACCGCTCATTCCCCGAGGGTATTATTGAAACCTACATTCATCCTGTTATTGAAACGGAAGAAATCAAGGGTATATGCGGCTCCTGGCAGAGAAGAAACTGGGAATACAAGCTCTTCTCAGACCCCAAGACCCTTGAATTCATAAAGTCACAGAATATCGAGCTTATCAATTACCGTGACCTTAAGAAAATGAGATTTGCCTGATATGCAGAATTTAATGAGCCGTATGCGTGCGGCTATGGAAAAATATAATATGATAGAAGAAGGGGATGTTATTGCCGTAGGTGTTTCGGGCGGTAAGGATTCCCTGGCTCTTCTTTATGCTCTGGCGGAGATGCGAAGATTCTATCCCGTAAAATATGGTGTAAAGGCAATTACCGCCGATATGAGATTTTTCGGTGAAAAAACCGATTTTTCTGAAATTACGGCACTTTGCGAAAATCTCGGCATAGAACACATTATAAGAGAAACCGAGCTTTATCATATTATTTTTGAAACAAGAAAAGAGAAGAATCCCTGCTCTCTTTGTGCAAGAATGAGAAGAGGAATTCTTCACGATATGACAAAGGAAACGGGATGCACCAAATTAGCTCTCGGTCATCATATGGACGATGCTGCGGAAACCTTTATGATGAATCTGCTGTCAGGCGGCAGAATTGAAAGCTTCCGTCCCGTAACATATCTTTCACGCAAGGACCTTACGATGATAAGACCTATGATTCTTGCAACGGAAAAGGAGGTTTTATCCGCCGCACGGAAAATGAATTTACCTACGGTGGAAAGTCCCTGTCCTATGGACAAAACAAGCAACCGCAATGAAATGAAGGAGCTTTTAGCCGGACTTGAGAAGGATTACCCGTCCCTCAAGGAAAAAATCATCGGCGGACTGCAAAAGGGTAATATAAGCGGCTGGGGAAACATAATTTAACGGCATTGCCGTTAAAAGGTCGGACTTCGGAAAACAAAGCACGGGAGGGGCGACCCCTCCCCTACGATTTCAAAGCAATTTCTTATTGTAAATTATGAATTGAAGAGGAGATAGAAGAATGAAATATTGTGTTGTTTTGTATGACGGCATGGCGGATTATCCCGTTGATGCCTTAAACGGAAAAACCCCTATGGAGGTTGCAAACAAGCCCTTGTTTGACAGAATGGGAATGAAGGGTGAGGTAGGGCTTGTAAAGACTGTTGACGATTCATTAAAGCCCGGATCTGATGTCGCCAATTTAAGTGTTCTCGGCTACGACCCTACAAAAAGCTATACGGGCAGAAGCCCTCTTGAGGCAGTAAGCATCGGTGTAAAGCTTCTCGATACAGACGTTACTCTTCGCTGCAATCTTGTTACGCTTTCCGATGAAGAAAAATACGAAGACAAGACTATGGTTGACTATTCTGCAGGTGACATTTCCACAGAGGATGCAGCCGTTCTTATAAAGGCTGTGGAAGAGCATTTCGGAAATGATATATTCACCTTCTACCCCGGTGTTGCTTACCGTCATTGTCTTACCTGGCACGGCGGTACAACAAATCTCGGCAATATGACTCCCCCTCACGATATTTCGGGCAGAGTTGTAGGCTCTTACCTTTCCGACAGCGAAAACGCAAAGGACCTTATAAAGATGATGAAGGAAAGCTACGACTTACTTTCAAAGCATCCTCTGAATCTTGAAAGAGTAAAAAAGGGCCTTCGTCCTGCAAACTCAATATGGCTCTGGGGTGAAGGCACAAAGCCTCAGCTTGACAATTTCTATGAAAAATACGGGCTCAAGGGCAGTATTATATCTGCAGTTGACCTTCTTAAGGGCATCGGTATCTGTGCCGGTATGAACACTCCCGAGGTAGAGGGTGCTACGGGCTACATTGATACGAACTTCAAGGGCAAGGCAGAATGCGCCGTCAGCGAATGGGAAAAGGGTCAGGATTTTGTTTATATACACATTGAAGCTCCCGATGAATGCGGTCACAGAAACGAGCCCGAAAACAAGGTCCGTTCCATTGAACTCATTGACGAGCAGGTTCTGACGGTTGTGCTTGAAGCACTCGAGAAGTACGACGATTACAAGGTGATGATTCTCCCCGACCATCCCACTCCCATAAAAACCAATACCCACGCAAGAGATGCGGTGCCTTATATGATTTATCATAAGAATAAGGAAATCGAGGGCGTTGCAACCGTCACGGAAAACACCGCAAAGCAGACAGGTAACTATTACTCAAAGGGCACGGATTTAATGGAGCATTTCATTAAGGATTAAGAAGTAAAAAAAATAATAACTATAGGCGTTGTGTTCTGTATGACACAACGCCTGTTTGTTTTTCTTTTAATATTTATCCTACTGCTTCTGCTAAAGCATCTGCTTCGCCGATTTTTGCCGTAAGCTGATAGTAGCTTTCTGCAGTTTCGCTTGCTGCAAGGCTTAAAATAATTGTGCCGTCAGAGAGTGCCTGCATTGATGCTATGTGCCCGAAAACATTGTCGGTATAGGTGTAGGCTTCGCCCGTTTGAGTATCAACAATCGCAAGAGAAGGCTTTCCGAGGTTGCTTTTGCCTCTTATAAGACAGTATTTTCCGTCTTCACCTGCCTTGAAAAGGTCGGGAGTAAAGGATGTACTGAATTTACCGTAATCAAACTTTGTATTTTCACCCGTTACAACATCGTAGATTTCACCGGTCTTGATACTAAAGAGCTTTGTGCCGGAAATGATGAAATCCTCCTTAAGAGAGCCGTCAAAGGAAATGATTTCCCGGGAATTTTCATCATTATAATTCATAAGTGAAAATGCAGATACTCCTGCCGCATCGGTGTCTTCCGTATTCTTCAGCTTGAAGTAGCGTATACCGTCCTCGGTTTTCCAGAAATTAAGGGATGCAACATCAAGAATATGTCTGTTGTTGTCAACGTTTTCACCGTAGCCGCCGCTTATGAAGATATCAACCTGCTCGGAGTGGCCGTAATCATTATAGAATCGGGAGGAGAAGAAAAGAATCTTATCCTCTGTCTGATGAAGAATATCATCTGTAAACATCTTATAGTCTGCTCTGAGCTTTGCATTAAGGTCAACGATTCTCTGGTCCTCATTAAGGAAATTCTTTGTTTCCTTTGATTCATAAAGATAGAAGCTTTCGCTGTAGACCTTGTCTTCGTCGTAGAAGCGTGATTTTTCGGTATCGGCAAGTAAAAGAAGGTCGCTTCTTGAAGCGTAGCTGTCAAACTGATCCGTCAGCTTGAAAAATGCGTATTCATAAAGAAAAACGTCGGGATGCTCTGCATTGGTAAAAAGACCGTAGCCTGCAGTTCTGCCGTCAACCTCAACATAGTGAATTGTAACGGGAAGCTTCTGACCGCTGCAGGTGACCGTAACATCAAAAACACCGACATCGGAAAGCTTTTCAATATTTCCGCCCTGTGCCTTGAAGAAGCTCACATCACCGTTTTTTCTCATTGCATAGAAAACACCGGGAATATCGGTTTCAAGAAGGGGAGAACCTGCCTCTGTATAGGTTGTAAATACATCAGCTACAGTTTTTACGGGAGCATTTGTTGTGCCCTCTTCTCTTTCATTTATTATCTTATTGATATCAACCACGCCCGTTACCGTAATTACGGCAAAAACCGTAAGCACGCAAAGCAAAACACTGAGAATTGTCTTATATCTCTTTACCATATATTTTTACTCCTTAAAGCATATAGTCTGTAGTATCAAAGAATTCGTTATCTTTTATATAAACTCTGGGGACTCTCCTGCTCAAAGAACAGAGAATTTCATAATTGATGGTGCCTGCACACCTTGCTATTTCACCGACATCAAGATATGCACCGTTATCGGAACCGAAAACAGTTATGGTCTTCCCTTCCTTGGCTCCCTCTATTCCCGTTACGTCAATAATGGTCTGGTCCATACACACATTTCCGAGGACGGGTGCTTTTTTGCCGTTCACAAGCATATACATTTTGTTTGAGGAAAGTCTGGGATATCCGTCGGCATAGCCTATGGGCACCGTTGCAACAACTCTGTCGGTGTCGCTGACATTGGTTCCGCCGTAGCTGAAGGGAGTACCGGCAGGAACTTTCTTTACCATAGAAATTACTGTTTTAAGCTCCATAACAGGCAAAAGCTTTATGGAACGTCTTACGTACTGCGAGGGGTAATGGCCGTACAGAATAAGACCTGCCCTTACCATATCAAAGTGCATTTCGGGGTAATTGAGAATTGCCGCCGAGTTGCTGCAATGTCTTATACTGAATTCTATCCCTAACTGTTTCAGAGAATCAACACAGGTACAGAACAATTCATACTGCAGTCTTGTAAAAAGCTCTCCGTTTTCACCGTCAGCAGAGGAAAAGTGTGTAAATATTCCCTCGGGGTTAATTCCGGGAAGCGAGCACACATCTGCAATTTCATCAATGGTATCTGCATCCTCAACGCTGTCCTGATAACGAAATCCTATGCGTGACATACCCGTGTCAACCTTTATGTGGGCATTGACTGTTACGTTGTCCCTTTCGGCATAAAAAGAGAGAGATTTTGCATAATCAAGTGAAAAAACAGCCTGAGAAATATCGTTATATACAAGCTCCTTCACGTTTTCGGGAGGTGTATAGCCGAGAATCAGCACGGGCTTTGTTATTCCGGCTCTTCTTAGCTGCAAAGCCTCTGAGAGATTAGAAACGGAAAACCAATCTGCCCCCGCTTCGCTCATGGCGGATGCCGTGAAGGCATAGCCGTGTCCGTAGCAGTCAGCCTTTACGGTGGCACAGAGAAGACAGCCGGGCTTTAAGAGACTTTTAATCTGAAATATATTGTTTTCAATGGCATCAAGATTAATCTGTGCCCAGGTTCTTCTTAAAAAATCTTTCATCCGTACCTCCGTTATATTTTTTCGCATAATATATAATACTATATTAAAAAGAATAAGTCAAATTATTATTAAAATAAATAACTGATTTCTTATTATGTATTGAATTTCCACTAAAAATAGTGTAAAATAAACAAAAAGATTTTATTTTTGCCCCTTTTTTTGAAATATTTTGGAGGTTTTGTATGAAAAACACACTCACAGAAGCACAAGCAAAGACTCTTTTGGAGAATAAGCTGCTTCATTTTTTCGGTGTTTCCCCCAAGGAAGCAACCTATGAACAGTTCTACAGAGCTGTGGCACTCATTCTTGTTGATATAATGGCAAAGGACAGAGCCGACTTTAACAAGAGAAGCGACAAGGCAGGCGCAAAGAGAATTTACTACCTTTCAATGGAATTCCTTATGGGCCGTTCTCTCAAGAACAATCTTTTCAATCTTAATTTAACAAAGACATTTGAAAAAGTTCTTAAAAATTACGACGTAAGCCTTGATACTCTTTATGACTGTGAGCCCGATGCAGGTCTCGGCAACGGCGGTCTCGGAAGACTTGCAGCCTGCTATCTTGACGGTCTTGCAACCTCAGGCTACCCTGCACGCGGATATTCAATTCTTTACGAATTCGGTATTTTCAGACAGAAGCTTATTGAGGGCTGGCAGACAGAGCTGCCCGACGAATGGCTTCCCGGAGGCGATGTATGGCTTCAGAAGAGAGAGGAAAGCTCCGTATATATCAACTTTGAAGGCAAGGTTGTTGACAGCTGGAATGAGGGCAGACATCAGGTTGAAATCATTGACCCCTACACAATCAAGGCTGTTCCTTACGATATGTTCGTAGCAGGCAAGGACGGTAGAGGTGTCAGCGTTTTAAGACTGTGGTCAAGCGAAGGCACGGGCTTTGATATGCACCTTTTCAACGAGGGTCAGCATCTCAAGGCTATTGAAAGAAATGCAATGGCAAGTACCATAAGCAAGGTTCTTTACCCCTCAGACAATCATCCCGAAGGAAAGAGCCTTCGTCTCAAGCAGCAGTATTTCCTTGTTTCCGCTTCCATTCAGGATATAATGAGAAGACATTTAAGAGAGCACGGTAGCATTGATAATATGCCTGAAAAGATGGCAATTCACATCAATGACACACATCCTACTCTCGTTATTCCCGAAATTATGAGAATTCTTCTTGATGAATGCGGTTACGGCTGGGACGATGCCTGGAGAATTGTTACTTCAACTGTTGCATATACTAACCATACGGTTATGGCAGAAGCTCTGGAATGCTGGAGCGAGGAGCTCGTTATCCGTCTTCTTCCCCGTATTTATCAGATCATCAAGGAAATTGACAACCGTTTCAGATCCTACGTATGGGAATGCACACACGATGCTGATTATGTTGAAAGAACCGCTGTTATTTCGGGCGGTGCTGTCAAGATGGCTAATCTCTGCGTTGCAGCCTGTCACAGCGTAAACGGTGTTTCCGCACTTCATTCACAGATTCTCAAGGACACCGTATTCAACGATTACTACAGACTTACTCCCGAAAAGTTCACAAATGTTACAAACGGTATTGCCCACAGACGCTGGCTTTGTCAGGCAAATCCCGAGCTTACCGCCCTTCTCTGTGACACTATCGGCGACGGCTTTATTGTGAACGGTGCAGAGCTTGAAAAATTCAAGGCCTTCGCAGACGATAAGGCAGTTCTCGAAAAGCTCGGAAAGATAAAGCACAGCAATAAGAAGCGTTTTTCCGATTATATTTATAAGACTACAGGCGTAATGCTTGATACGGATTCTGTATTCGATATTCAGGTCAAGCGTCTTCACGAGTACAAGCGTCAGGAAATGAATGCACTCCATATTCTCAGCAAGTACCTTGAAATCAAGGAAAATCCCAACGGAAATTATACTCCCCACACATATATTTTCGGTGCAAAGGCAGCTCCCGGATATTATATGGCAAAGAAGATTATCAGCTTCATTACAGCACTTGCCGATATGATTAATTCCGACCCCGTTGCAAGCAAGTACCTCAAGGTTGTTTTCGTTGAAGATTACAATGTCACAAAGGCAGAGCTTCTCATTCCCTCTGCAGACATAAGCGAACAGATTTCACTTGCAGGCACAGAGGCTTCCGGTACGGGCAATATGAAGTTTATGATTAACGGTGCCGTTACTCTCGGTACTCTTGACGGTGCAAACGTTGAGATTCACGAGGCGGTAGGCGATGATAATATCATTCTCTTCGGTATGAAGACCCACGAGGTAAATGAGCTTAAAAAGTCAGGCTATAATCCCGAAAGCTTCTACCACAACAATCCCAGAATTCATAAAACTCTTGATTTTATCAATTCAAATCTTATTTCAGGAAAATCCTTCCCCGAAATTGGTCAGACAATAAAATCGCATGACCCCTATATGGTGCTTGCAGATTTTGCTGATTATTCCCTCGCTCAGGCTAAGGCTGAAGAGATTTTCAATAACAAAGCCCTTCTCAACAGAATGTCACTTTATAATATTGCGGGAGCCGGCATTTTTGCAGCAGACCGCTCAATCAATGATTACGCACGTGACATCTGGCACACAGTTCCTGCGACAGGAAAAAGCTCGAACAAATAACCGTCTTTGACGCACGGTAATCAACACGGAGTTACTGCCGCTGAAAATCACAAATCCGCCAATTTCTTCGAGCTTTTTCGAGACTTTGGCGGACTTTTTATCAGACCTTATAAGTTAGTTTATCCCGGACCGGCAGGACAGCTTGCATATATTTCAGATAAATTTCCGCATTTCACGCTCCTGTACCGTTTTCTGAAAAAACGGCACATTAATGTAAAATCTGAAAATTTCTTTTCAAACGATTGTTTTTTACAATTAATTTTTCTATAATATACTATAATAACTACTACAAGAGGTAAGTGTCTGTGAAAATACCCTTTGACCCTTCTAAATCCTGGCATAAATCAATAAGCGGTGCTGTGGCTGCAGGAAATGACCTGTGGCTGAGAGTTGTATTGCCC
Organism: Clostridia bacterium; assembly: GCA_017625435.1. GTDB lineage: Bacteria > Bacillota > Clostridia > Oscillospirales > Acutalibacteraceae > RUG806. The sequence goes on along the minus strand of JAGAKX010000033.1, from coordinate 61,630 downwards.
CGTGATTTCGGAGTTACAGCCTGCAGACTTGTAATATCAGAGGACGGAAAGCCCGACAGAATAATTGATATGACCTGGGACAACACAGACGGTATTGAGGAATGGTGGCAGACAAAAATATACCTCGACTCCCCTTCTCTTCTTTTTTACCGTTTTCAGTACGAAAATTCCTGGGGGAAAACCGACATAGGTCCCGGAGCACAGTCACACCTCGGTGAAATCGGAAGTAAAGAAAAATGGCAGATTACCGTTTATTCTCCCGATTTCAGAACTCCGGACTGGATTAAGGGCGGTATAATCTATCAGATTTTCCCTGACCGTTTCTGTTTTTCCGGGCACAAGAAAAAGAATATTCCCGATGACAGAGTTATCCGCACAGATTGGGGCGGACTTCCCGAATACCGTCCCGACAGTAAGGGAATTATCAGAAACAACGACTATTTCTGCGGAGATTTCAAGGGAATTGAAGAAAAGCTCCCCTATATTGCATCCCTCGGTGTCAACTGCATATATCTGAATCCCATATCCTCAGCGCACTCAAACCACCGTTATGATACGGCTGACTATATGAAGCCGGATGTGCTGTTGGGAACGGAAGAGGATTTTGCTTCTCTTTGCAAAAAAGCCTCAGAAACGGGCATAAACATCATAATTGACGGTGTTTACAGCCATACGGGTGCAGACAGCATTTACTTCGATAAATACGGCAGATACGGCAAAACGGGTGCATATCATAACGACAGCTCACCCTATTACAGCTGGTACAATTTCGGTAAAACAAAGAATAAATACGATAGTTGGTGGGGCATTGATACTCTGCCCGAAACAAATGAAAATGATCCCTCATTCTCAGAATACATTACAGGTGAAAACGGTGTAATTGATAAATGGCTGCAGCTCGGTGCAAAGGGCATAAGGCTTGACGTTGCGGACGAATTACCCGATGAATTTCTTGATAAGGTACGCCTTGCCGTCAAGAAAAACGGCAACGACAATTACCTTTTAGGCGAAGTGTGGGAGGATGCCACAAATAAAATAAGTCACGGCGGAAGAAGACGATTCTTGAGAGGTGCACAGCTTGATTCCGTTATGAATTACCCCTTCCGTGATGCAATTATAAGCTTCCTTCTGACAGCAAATGCGGAAAAATTTATGCACACGGTTTTCGGCATTACGGAAAATTATCCCCCCGAGGCTCTTCACTGCCTTATGAATCACCTCGGCACACACGATACGGAAAGAATTCTCTCTCTGCTTTCGGGTGTCTGCTGTGACGGAGTTTCCCGTGAGGGTCAGGCTGGAATCAGCATACCGCCCGACAACCTCAAAAGAGGCTTAAAGCTTCTTAAAACTGCCCTTGTAATGAATTTTACACTTCCCGGAGTACCGAGTATTTTTTACGGCGATGAAGCAGGTCTTACAGGCTGTAAGGACCCCTTTAACAGAGGCTGCTTCCCCTGGGGCAATGAAAACACGGAAATTCTTCAGTTCACAAAGGATTTGGCACAGCTCAGAAAAAGCTGTGAGGTCCTTAAGGACGGCGGTTTTTATCCCATTTCGGCAACCCTCGGCTGTGTTGCCTACCTGAGATACAAGGAAGGCACAAAGCGTATTTTTGTGGTTGCAAACAAGAATCCGGAGCCCATTACCTACAGACTCAATCACGATATGCAGGATATGATGCCTGTGTTCGGCGGAGCAAGACTGGGCGGAGGAGTAATTGTTCCCGCAGAGGGCTTTGCAGTATTGTCTGACAGATAAAAAAAAGAGATAACACAAAAGCCGAATTGTGTTATCTCTTTTTTGCATTTAAACGGGAAAAAGGAGCTAACGGCGAACCGTTAACTCCTATAAACCCTAATTAAAACTGCAAATAATGCTTTAATTAATCAATAATTATTTTCTCTTCTTGGATACTACGAATGCAGCACCTGCAAGAGCAACTACGCCTGCAGCAATAGCAAGAACGCCTGTGTCACCTGTTGCGGGACCCTTGTCTGTTTCGCCCTTAGCTGTTGTCTCTTCGGGAGTTGAGGGAGCTTCTTCTGTTGTGGTCTCAGCTGTTGTGGGTTCAGCTGTTGTGGGCTCTTCTGTTGTGGGTTCTTCTGTTGTGGGTTCAGCTGTTGTAGCTTCGGGAGCCTTTACAGCAACAACCTTTTCGTCAACAGCAACTTCTGAACCGTCAACGAACTTGAGAGCACCCTTAAGAGTGAGCTCAGCACCGTTAGCATCATCAAGAACCTTGAATGTCATTCTGAAGAGCTTAACGTTAGCCATGTCAACTTCTACGCCCCAAGTCTCAGCGTCAAGAGATTCAACAAAGTTGAATGCAAACTTAACTTCGCCGGGAACTTCCTTAGCATTACCCATACCGGAGAATGTGTTACCGGCATTTGTGAATTCCTTAGCATCAGCAAGAGTTTCACACTGCATGGAGTCGGGCTTTTCCTTGAAGGGAACGAACTCAAGAACGCTTGTGTCGTAACCAACAATAAGGTCACCAGCTGTGAAGTCTAAGCAGTTCTGAAGAGAAATAACTACATCGAACTTACCGTCAACAACTTCGCCAACTGTAAGAGCAGCCTTTGCATTTTCAGGAGCAGCAAAAGCCATAGCTGCGGAGCAACCGATAACAGCGATAGCCATTACAAGTGCAAGCACTTTTTTTGCAATTTTCATTTTTAAGGACCTTCCTTTTTAATATTTTTTATATTCAGAGCATTGCGACTCAAAATATACACATAAATACCTTTTATATAAAAGGTACACGGGTATTATACAATAGGTTTCAATATATGTCAATAGGTTACAAAAGAAAAATTGACACTTTTATTTAACTTAATTGACATATTTTGCGCCTTAATGTATAATAATTATAGTTTCAGAGATTATTTTTTTCATCAATTTTCTCTTTCGCTATTCTACAACATTACCGCTTTGATGTCAACTGTAAATACTGTAATTTAAGGATTATTTTTCCTTAAATTTTCTACTTCTGTCCGCAATATTCTGCGGGTATCCTTTGAGGAGGTATAACAATGTTCAGCACAATGGAAGAACTGAAGAACGCCTGCAGCCAATGCAGGAAATGTGCGCTTTGCGAAACAAGAAATAACGTGGTTTTCGGCGTGGGAAAGGAAGATGCCGAAATACTTTTTATAGGCGAAGCCCCCGGTGAAAACGAGGACCTGCAGGGTGAACCCTTTGTGGGCAGAGGCGGAAAGCTTCTTGACTTATATCTCGGCGGAATAGGGCTTGACAGAAAAGAAAATATCTATATCGCTAATATGCTCAAATGCCGTCCTCCCAAGAACCGCGACCCGAAGCCGGAGGAAATGGACGTATGCATTGACTGGCTTCGCAATCTTGTTCACATTATGCGTCCGAAAATCATAGTCTGCGTAGGCAGAATCTCGGCTCAGAGGCTGATTTCTCCCGATTTCAGAGTTACCAAGGACCACGGTATATTCTATGATAAAAACGGAACGCTTATGATGGGAACCTTCCATCCGGCAGCTCTTCTCAGAGACCCTCGCAAAAAAGGCGACTGTCTTGAGGATTTTCTGAAGCTGCAGGACAAAATCAAGGAATTAGGCATTGAAATCTGACATAAAAATTTTATTTTTCCGTCCCTGATATTTTAACACAAACTCAAGCCGGTTTAACTGCAAAACGCAGGAAACCGGCTTTTTTCATTTATGTAATTATATTCAATTTTTAAATGAACACAGGGCAGGTCAAAGCAACCTGCCCGTAAAGCTCATTCTTAATCAAAATTAAAGTACGTCGCCTGTGTTGGGATTGTTGGGGATTGTTGTTTCCTCATCACCGTTGTTGCCGTTGTCTGCATCGGGATCGCAGGAGCAGTCAGGACCGCAGTCTGTGCAATCGTCATCGCATTCGCCTTCGCAGGGACAATCCTTTTCGCATCCGCAGTCATAAGTGCAGTTGCAATCGGGGCCGCATTCGCAGTCTTCGTCACAATCACCGTCACAGGGACAGTCTTCAGGACAGTCACAGCCGGAAGGAACAGTTGTTTCTTCGGGAAGAGGATCAGCAAGTGAACCGCCGAGAGAACCGCTGTCACCGAGAGAATCACCGAGACCGCCAACCATATCCATAATACCGCCGAGGTCAAGGCTGCCGCCGAGAGAGTCCATCATACCGCCGAGGTCAAGTTCACCGAGACCGCCGAGCATTGAACCGATATCCATACCGCCAAGCATTGAGCCGAGGTCTGCTGTTTCAACAGCTACTGTTGCAGAAACAGCAAGAGTTACGGATAAAGCAAGAATAAGAGCTACAGAAATTGCAATAATCTTTTTCATAAAAGAGCCACCCTTTCTATTAGTACGCCTATAGCATTTTCTATACAAAGAAAATATACTACAATCAAAGCCTTATTGTCAATACAATTTTTAAAGAAAAGTATATTTTTTTTGATTTGGGAAAAAATTCACAGTAACAAGAACAAAATTTTTGTACAAAATAAGGTGAATTTATGGAAAATAAAGGAAAAATCAACAAATCAAAGCTTTCAGCTTTCAGAAAATCAACCTTTCCCCGCCACTTTGAAGCGGCAAAAAACAGCATCGTGAACGATGTCCAGGGAAGCTACACGGGCACGCCCGTAAGCTTCGGTAATGATGATACCGACGACCTTGTCCCTACCCAGGACGCAGACGACCTGTAAAACATAATTCAACAGTCCCTGACTGTTAAATTATGTTAGTTATATTCGCACCGATGGTGCGAGTTATATTGTGCTTCGCACAGTTTTATTCTGCTTCGCAGAGTGTTATTTTTTACCTGCGGTAAAAGTTAAGGAAGCCTGACGGCTTATTCCGCTTCGCTCTATCAATATAATTCAAGGGCGAAGCCCTTCCGAAACATTTGCCGAAAGGCAAATATATCACTCATTCCGTAGGAATGAATATCACACGTCACAGACGGATATCACCGACAACAAAGTTGTCGATATCACTATCATAATTTATAGGGCGAGCACCCTATAAATTATGATTCTGCCGTTATGGTGTAGTCACCGGACATAAACACATCTCGGAGTGTTTTTGTGCCGTCAATAATTGCCTTTGTTTCGGCATAAGAGGTAATTCCGTAATAGGAATAGGTCTGATTCACAATTGAAACCATTTCATTAAGGCTTGCCTTAAGGTCTGCATTATCGCCCTTATAGAGAGCATTGAAAATAAGCACAAGTTCAAATGCTTCCATTGACTGATTTGCGTTGTAAACTGCGGAAATATAACCGAATGCAGTTTCAAAATCACCCTTGAGCATATTGATAATAGCAAGCTGCTGTGCACAGTCGGAGGAATCGGAGCCTGAAAGCTCAATGCCCTTAAGAGCTGCCTCTTCGGCACCGTCAAGGTCTCCCTTTACGCGGTGATAAAGCGAAACTATTGAATTTGAATATTCATCTGCGACGTTAACATCGAGAAGCTTTAATGCATAGTTATACGCAGCGGTAAAGTTGCCTGCGGTAATATAATCTGCAATACAGGAATAGCCGTAAATAAAAGGAAGGTCAGGCATAAGAGAGCTCATAGCGTCAAGATATTTCTTTGCCTCTGTGTCCTTTTCGGAGCTTACTGCCGCAATATAAAGGCAGTAATTTGCGAAGCCCTTCATATAGTTGTCGCTGTCTTCCGTAAGAAGCTTATCCATATCTGCTTTGAGTGCTTCAAGGTCAATTTCGGTACCCTGCTGATAGTAAGCGGAATAATAAGGAGAGAATACCTCACTTGTAGCTTCAAGTGCATTGAAAACCTTATTCATTCTGTCAAGCTGAGCCTTCTGTTCATCGGTTGCATCCTTCATAGCCTCTTCGGTAAGGTATGTGGAAACGAGTGTCGAAGCATCGTTAAGATTGCCGCTGTCAAATATTACGGCGGCAGTCTTTATGTGTGCCTTGATATCGTCCATACCGAATGCTTCCAGCACGGAGGTAAGGGTTGCATACACGGTCTGTGCTCTTGTGAGATTCTTTTCTGCTTCAACACTAATACCTTCAACTCCGTACATAACGAGAGCGGAAACGACCTCTGCCTGACTGTCCGTGAGCTCTGCCTTTGTTTTTACAAGTGCGAGAATGTCTTCTGCAGCTGTTTTTTCATCAGCAACTGCCTCTTCAGCAACGGCAATTACGCTGATGCCGAGCTTTTCATAAGCGGAAATTTCTTCCTTGAGCGCAATATAATCCTTATTTACATCTTCCTTATTGGGGTCAATTGCAGCGGAAGCAAAGGATACAGCTTCAACCACATAACCCTTGCTATAAAGGTCAACAACAATCTTTTCGGCAAGCTCACGGCTGTCTGCACCGAGAGAAATAAAGCCCGAATAAGCATTTGCATAATAGTTCATTGCGCGAAGCTTATCTTCAACTCCGTCTGCAGTCTTGTTCATAATGTAACCTTCCGCAATAGAGGAAAGCATGGGAATTACACTTTCTTTAACCTCTTCGGGAATTTCAAGACCGTTTATAAGAACATCATCAGAGGGCACCTTTACGCCGTCTCCGAGATTTTCAAAAACCTTATTGAAAGCTTCAAGAGAAAGCTTCTTTACGGCATCAACAGTTTTTGCAACCTTTTTAAGCTCGGGGCTTGAAGGAGATTTCATCTGTGCCTCGCTCAGATTTGATGTCATATAGGAATAAGCGGCAGCATAGCCCTCTTCCTTATATACGGTAGCGGCAATTTCCTCGTGAATTGCGGCTGCCATTGCCTGCTGGAAGGCAGAATCCTTGTCTTCACAGTAGGTCAGCGCCTGCTGGAAGTACTCCATCTTATCCTCATATTTTTCAGCGGCCGTAGCCTGTGCATAAGTGCTTATAAATGAACTGAAATTGGGATTTGTCACGGAAGCTACAACGAAAGCAAGAAGTGAGCCCACAATAAGCACAAGAAGCACCACAGGAACTGTGATTGCTATAATCTTACCTATCTTCTTCTTTTTCTTGGGAGCCTTCTCCTGAGCGGAAACGCTTCTTTCCTCGTCGCCCTCCTCGTCTGTCTCTTCCTCATCTTCACCCTCTTCAAGCTCCTGAATGACGGGCATAGCAGCTGCTTCTTCTACAGTTTCGTCATACTTTTCCTGAAAGGTTTCCCTGAGAGTTTCAAGTTCTTCGTTAAGAGAAACTTCCTTCTCTTCATTTACGGGAGCATTTTCCGTATTTTCTGCGGAAGCTCCGGTTTCTTCTCCGGCTGCACCGGGGATTTTGTTTTCTTCGTTCATCTTATTTCCTCCGAAATATTGAATTACATTAAATTCTAGCATTTTTATAATGATAATTCAATACTTATTTTGTTCATTAAGCTTAATAATAACTTAAAAACAAAAAAAACGGGAGGGGCTGACCCTCCCAAAAAAATCAAATTACAGAGCAAGAAGCTTCCTGACTGAAGGAATCTTTATAAGAATACCTGCAGCAACGGATGTCAGAATACACTCGGGAAGCATATACTGAACATTATAAATGAGTGAGTAAAGATAAGGTGACATATCCTCTGCCCACTGTCCCCATATTGCAACACCGGTTATATAGTGGCAGACAAAACGGATGCCTATCATCAGTGCAATACCCGCAATAATACCTGTGTTTCCGAATTTTTTTCTGAAAATTCCCGAAAATCCGAGCACGGAGAAGGGAACGATATAATCAAAAAGCAAACACACTATCCAGGTTACGGGGGTGACACAGTAAACGAATACGTTACCCGAAGAAAAGCCTATGGCAAACTGAATCGCAGAGTAAAGGAATGCCGTGGGAAGTGCACCCTTTGTACCGTATTTCACGGCAATAAGACACACAGGCAGCATTGAAAGCAGCGTAATTCCGCCGCCCATAGGCATTTTCCAGATTTCAATGAAGCTCAGCACTACCGAGAGTGCGAGCATTACGGAGCATTCCGCAAGCTTTATGAGATTGTTTCTTCTTTTGTTTTTTTCTGTCATTATTTTATACCTCTTGTAACAGTTTTAATATGAAAATCTCACTCTGACAGCGTTAAAACCTGCTTTACAGTCTTTTGTCACATTCCGGCGCCGAACGAATATGACAAAAAAAATCCGTATACCTTTTCGGCATACGGAAATACAATTACAGTATATGTTTAACTCCCTACGCCGGTATTACCCATATCAGGTTAAAGGGTTTGACCTGAAGTCATCTCAGCCTTTTACAGCACCCCTGTTAAGATTTTCAAATGTATTTTATAACAATCGTCGTTATTTGTCAACAGAAATTTCCTGCATTATCAGAAGTATTCCCTCCGCAACGGAGATTTCGGCATTTTCCTCAGCAAAAGAATTGCTGACACCGAGGGCAAAATTCTTGTAAAGTACAGCATTTTCAAGGGGATATTTTACCCCCTTCAATGAGACACCCTTGCACTCTTCACTCCAGGAAAACACGGAGATAGTGCTCCCCTTTTTTCCCGAAAGTGTGATTTTTCCGTTAAAAAGTGCCGTAATACGGTAGTTTTCACCGAAAAGATATGCAGTTATTCCTTTTTCCGCAAGAGAAGAAAGAAGGGAATAATTAGCGAAGGTATGGTCAACTCTTCCGCCCATTCCGCCGTAAATATGTATTTCGTCACAGCCCTCTCTCAGAGCGGCATCGACTGCTGCGTGGGTATCTGTTATATCTTTTTCCACGGGCAGTTTTATTACATTTTCTTCGGGGATAACGGACGAAGAATCAAAATCACCTACGGTAATATGGGGAGTCAGTCCGCGGTTCATAAGAATTTCGGCACCCTTATCTGCGGCAATTATAAAATCACCGGGGCGGATTTCGGGAAATTCATTCCCGTAAATACCGCCGCCGAATATAAGTGCTCTTTTCATAAGTCGGCACCTGCAATTATAGGATAAATGTCCTCTACCTGCTTTGCGACAGCATCGGCAGAGTCAAGCTCCCCTTCTTCCGTAGAAAAGCCGTACTGCACACCGATTGAGGAAATACCGGCACCCCTTGCGGCGGCAACATCAAATTTCGTATCACCTATGAGCACGGTTTCCTCCTTGCTTACACGGAAGTGCTTCATTGCTTCAAGTGCAAGGGAGGTTTTATCGGAAAGATGATTGCCGAAGGAGGGGCAGAAAAAGCCGTCAAAAAGGTCCTCGAGTCCCTGCTCCTTTGCAATTTTTCTGACAAAATCGTAGGGCTTTGAGGAACAAACAGCGGTAATATACCCCTCACCTTTAAGTCTTCCCAGAAGCTCCTTCATCCCGTCATAGATTTTCACTTCCGTTGAGCCTAAGGGCCTGTACCTTTCTCGGTACAAGGAAACAAGCTCCTCGGCAGTTTCCTTATTATCGGTGCAATGCCACATAAAGCTGTCAAAGAGCGACGGTCCGATAAAGGAACGAAGAGCCTTATCCGAAAGAGGCTTCATTCCTTTTTTATCGAGGGCATATTTTATGCAATTATAAATCCCCTCGCTGTTATCGGCAACGGTGCCGTCAAAATCAAAAAGTATCAGCTTTTTCTTCATTTTTTATTCTCCGATATACTTTTCGTAAGCATCAAAAAGTCTTTGCGAAACCTCTTCAACAGTACCGTCCGCATCAATATATACGATGTTTTCACGATCCTTTAATTTTTCAAAAACCGTGTCGAACTGACGGCTGATTTTTGTAAGGCTTTCAACATTTTCATAGATTTCAATTGCCTCGTCGGGACGGTTTGCTCTTATTCTTTCAACGCACTTTTCGGGCGCCATTGTAAGAAAAAGCACAAGGTCAGGCTTTCTTACCTCGGGGCAGGAAAAATGCATATCCATAGCCCAGTTAAGGTCCGTTTCGTGCCCCTGATAAGCAAAGGTTGAGTAATAATACCGGTCGGAAATAACGGTTTTTCCGTCGGAGAGCATCTTTTCTATGCCGTCCTCTGCAGTATTATGTACTATTCTGTCCGACAGAAAAAGAGCGGCAAGAGACCAGGGAGTGGTTTTCACCTCTCCCGAAAGAATTCTTCTTATAAGCCTTCCTGTGGGATGGGCTGTGGGCTCTGCAGTAATTTCAGCATCCCTGCCCTTTGATTTAATATATTCTGCAAGTATTTTTATCTGCGTGGTCTTACCTGTACCGTCAAGACCTTCTACTACAATAAATTTACTCATATCACTTTACCTTCAACAAATTATCCGAAAGAAGAGCCAGTTCTTCCATTGTAAGCGCCTCTGCCCTTACTGTGGGAGAAAGCCCCGAAAGGTTCAGAGCCTCGCTGACCTTATCCTTGGCAATACCCATTCCCGAGGAAATTCCGTTTGAAGCGGTTTTTCTTCTCTGTGAAAAGGCTGCCTTTACCATTCTGAAGAAAAATTCCTCGTCCTGCACTTTTACGGGAGGCTCTTTTCTTACCTTAAGCCTTATTACGCAGGAATCAACGTTGGGGGAAGGAGTAAAGCATTCTCTGCCGACATCGAAAAGCACCTCTGATTCGGCATAGTAATTTACCGCAACGGTAATTGCACCCGAATCTCTTGAGCCGACCTTTGCACAAAGGCGGTCTGCAGCTTCCTTCTGCACCATAACGGTGATATTCTCCACGGGAAGCTTGCTTTCAAGAAGGTACATAAGGATGGGAGACGTTATATAATAAGGGAGATTTGCACAGACGTTTACGGGCTTGCCGTCAAAGTTTTCGGCAATAAGCTTATGCAAATCCGTCTTCAGTACGTCCGCATTTATAACCTCTACATTTCTGTAATCGGAGAGCGTTTCGGCAAGCACGGGAATAAGACGGGTATCGAGCTCAACTGTTATAACCTTATCGGCTCTTTTTGCAAGCTCAACCGTCAGAACTCCGAGACCGGGGCCGATTTCTACAGCACAGGTACCCTCTTTTGCTCCGCCCATCTCAGCCATTCTCGGGCAGACTGTTTCATCAATAAGAAAGTTCTGACCGAGAGCCTTTGAAAAGGAAAAGCCGTGTCGGCCCAGTATTCTTTTTATTACATTTATATCTGTAAGCTTCATATTATCCTACTATATATTTTTCGTATTCTTTGGAAACCTCTGCCCATTTGTAAGTATCAACGGGCTCGTATTTTCTGAGGTTTTCACCCTCTGCAATTATACGTCTTGCCTCTGTGATATCCTTAATTTCACCCATAGACATAAGCTGAATTGCAATGTTTCCGAAAACGGTAGCTTCAATCGGTCCGCCGTAAACGGGGATACCGCAGGAGGATGCGGTCATCTGTAAAAGAAGTCCGTCCTTTGTACCGCCGCCCACAACATTTATATGGGGATATTTTTTACCCGTACATTTTTCGATTCCGCCGAGAACATATCTGTACTTGAGTGCAAGGCTTTCATAAATACACCTTACAACCTCGCCTACGGTTTCAGGCACATACTGACCCGTTCTTCTGCAGAATTCCTTAATTCTGCCGGGAAGGTCGCCCATAGCAACAAAATCGGGAGCATCGGGGTCAATAAAGCACTTGAAGGGCTCACATTCAAGAGCCATTTTTTCAAGGTCGGCATAGGAATATTCCTTACCCTCTCTTATCCACTGACGGCGGCTTTCCTGAATAAGCCACAGACCGCAGATATTCTTGAGAAATGCGGTTGTATAGTTATATCCGCCCTCATTTGTGATATTGAAATTAAGGGACTGCTCATTTACGATGGGTGTATCTGTTTCCGTACCGAACAAAGACCAGGTTCCGCAGCTTATAAAAGCAAAATCCTTTTCGAGACTGGGAACGGCAGTAACAGCCGACTGTGTATCGTGGCCGGCAACGGAAATTACGGGAACCGAGGGAACACCTAATTCCTCACAGATTTCGTCGCTTAAGTTACCGAGAACGGAGCCTGTTTTTACGATTTCGGGAAGAATTCCCTTGGGGATACCGAAGGCATTGCAGATTTCATCGCTCCAGCATCTGTTCTTTATATCAACAAGCTGAGATGTGGTAGCAATTGAATACTCACCGCACATTTTACCCGTAAGGAAATAAGAGAGAAGGTCGGGCATAAAAAGAAGCTTGTGCGCTCTTTCCAGCAGCTCGGGACGGTTAAGCTTAAGACTTAAAAGCTGGAAGCAGGTATTGAAATCCATAAACTGAATACCCGTAAGCTCATAAAGTCGCTTTTTGTCTATAAATTCAGCTGAACGCTCAATCATTCCCGTGTTTCTGTCGTCACGGTAATGCACGGGATTTTCTAAAAGTCTGCCGTCCGCATCAATAAGACCGAAGTCAACACCCCAGGTGTCAATACCTACGGAGTCAAATCCGCCCTCAGCCTTTGCCTTAAGAATTCCCTGCTTTATTTCGTGGAAAAGACGCAGCACGTCCCAATAAAACGTACCGCCCACCTTTACGGGATCATTGGAAAAACGGTGGATTTCCTTAAGTGTTATTTTATTGCCGTCAAAGGTGCCGAGAATTGCTCTGCCAGATGAAGCACCAAAATCAAATGCAAGAACCTTTTTCATAACAAATTCCTTTCAGATAAAAATTTATCAGACTGATATGCAAGTACGGTAGGGGCGGGGTTTCCCCGCCCGTGGCATAACTTCTGTAAATAAAAAAGCTACAACCCTTCTGAACGGGAGGGGCGACCCCTCCCCTACGATACCAAGTGCAAATTACTTCTGAAAACCTTACCCTGTTTCAATATTAAATTAAACAAGCACAGATGCCGCAATAAGCATCTGCCCGCCGCAGTAATTAACGATGTTTACGGGGTCAAGCTTTATGGCTTTTCCCTTGATTTTTATTTCCGTCCTGCCGTCAAACATCATAAGACATACTCCGGCATCGGAAACAATGAACATTATAACGCCCAGCATCAATACCGCTGAACGGAGCGCTGACATACCGCCGTTTATTGTAAGCACGGCAGTCCTTATGCCGAGAATAACCATTGCATTGATTATCATAGCATAAATGAGCACAGCGGGAGCTGTAGCACCCAAGTCAATTTTCAGCTTTTTCTTAAGGAATATTTCCCCGTCAAGCATACCGATCCACGGGAGAATAAGCCAAAGGTCATAAGCGGCAAAGGGTACTCTCACGGAAAATGCGCTGATATAGAGAATGTGCGCCAGAGCAAAAAAAACAATGCCGGGAAGTCCCTTCATTCCGAAAAGGTCATATTTCAGCACCCAGTCACCTATAAACGAAGCGCAAAGTCCGCCCACTATGAGAAGTGCATAGGGAAAAGTAAGTCTTCCGGAAATTACCGTAAGATATATTCCTGCCGCAACAAAGGGTACGGATGCCGCCATTTTGTATTTAAGTCTGCCCGGACGCGTAATATAAAAATATCCGAGAACAATTTCAGCGGCAAGAAAGAGGAAATAGAAATATTCCATTAAATAACGCCCTTTTTAAGAATAATATTGGCATATAAAGCCTTTTCGCTTGTGGCAATTACAGCGTAAGCCTTCTTTGTTCTTTCATAGAACTCGAAGCGTTCAACCTCTTCGAATTTTGTTTCGCCGTTGTTCTTATCTACAATCTCGTGATAGGTTGCCCAGATTTCGGGAGTGGGGTCATTCTTTGTTGTAGCCATAAGACCTACGGGAGCATCAACGTAGGTATCAAGAGGGAAAAGCTGTAAAACTGCATCAAGAATTTCGGGAACATTGTGTCCGTCCATACGGATAAGTCTCTGTGCACAGGATGCAGCAGGGAAATTGCCGTCACCGATAACAATTTCGTCACCGTGACCCATTTCACATAAAATTTTGAGAAGCTCAGGAGAAATAATAGCGGGAATACCTTTAAGCATAATAAAAACCTCCGTAAAATAAAACTTTATTAATCTTCAGGCGGAATACCGTCTGTATACTGTGAATTATAAAGAAGAGCGTAGAAGCCGTCTGCCTTAAGAAGCCCTTCGTGTGTGCCCTGCTCGACAATTGCACCCTTTTTCATAACAAGAATATTGTCGGCGTTCTTGATGGTTGAAAGGCGGTGTGCGATAACGAAGCTTGTTCTTCCCTTCATAAGCTCATTCATGGCTGTCTGTATCCTCTGCTCGGTTTTTGTATCGACAGAGGATGTCGCCTCGTCAAGAATAAGCACCTTCGGGTCAACCAATATTGCACGGGCAATTGTAAGAAGCTGACGCTGACCCTGAGAAATGTTTGCTGCATCCTCGGTAAGAGGCGTATCAAAGCCCTCGGGAAGGCTCATAATATAGTCATAAATCTGTGCTGCCTTTGCGGCTTCAATCATATCTTCATCAGAAGCATCCTGTCTGCCGTACTTGATGTTTTCACGGATTGTACCCTTGAAAAGCCAGGTATCCTGAAGTACCATACCGAAGTTTGCACGGAGAGCATCTCTTGACATTGTGTAAATATCCGTACCGTCAATGGTGATTGTGCCGGAATTTACATCATAGAAGCGCATAAGAAGATTTACGATTGTGGTTTTGCCTGCACCCGTAGGACCGACTATTGCGGTGATACTGCCGGGCTTTGCAACAAATGAAAGGTCATCTATAAGAGGTCTGTCTTCAACATATCTGAAGGAAACATCCCTGAATTCAACCTCACCGTGAAGCACATCCTTGTGGTCATTAGTGCTGACATCGGGCTTTTCATCAAGCTCGTCAAGCATATTGAACACTCTTTCTGCGGAAGCAAGTGACGACTGGATGTTGTTTATAATCTTGGATACATTGATTATGGGGTTTGAGAATTGCGATGAATAAGAGAGGAATGTTGAGATATCGCCTATTCCTCCGAAGGCATTGGCAGGAATTGTGCCGTTTTTTATGCCGATAAAGAAGACACCGCCCAAAAGACAGAGAGATACATAATTTAAGTTGTTTATAAGCGTCAGAACAGGGCTTAGAATACCCGAAATCATATTTGCCATAAACGAATTCTTTCCGAGTCTTTCGGTTATTGTGCGAAATTCCTTAACGGATTCATCCTCGTGACCGAACATACGGACAATTGTATGACCTGCATACATCTCTTCAATATGACCGTTAAGATCACCCATGGTATCCCAGTAGCGTCTGAACCATACCTTTGATATCCTTGAAACCTTATAAGACACAAGAGCAGACACGGGAACGAGGCATATTGCGGCAAAGGTCATCGGTAAATTACCCGAAATGCACATCATAACGAATGAACCCACAACCTGAATAACGCTTGTCATAACCGTAAGAATACTGCTTTTAAGGCTTCCGCTTACGTTTTCAATATCATTTACGATTTTTGAAATAACCTGACCTTTAGTCTGCTTGTCATAGTAGCTCAACGGCAGATGGGAAAGCTTTGCATTAAGGTCAGCTCTGAGTCCGCATACAAGACGCTGTGAAACTCCCGCGGAAATAAACTCCTGAAGGAAAGAAAAGAAGCTTGCGGAAAGATAAAGGGCGGCAAGGATTTTGACCTGGCCATAGGTTGCGGTAAAATCAATTACGCCACCGGAAAGTCTGACATCAATCTGTTCCTGAAGAATGTTTATGGTACTACCCATAAATCTCGGTGCTATAACATTGCACAGGGTACTGAGCATTGAAGTAAGCACAACAAAAAACATAGGAACGGCATAAGGCTTTATAAGGGAAATGAAGCGCAAAAATGTACCCTTGGCATTTTCGGGCTTACTTTCTTCTTTTCTGTCCCCGCGGTAAGCTGAATATCTGCTCTGATATTCTGTTTCGGGGATTGCTGCTTTGTTTTTCTTACTCATTGCCGTTCACCTCCTCGAGTGCTTCCTCGGAAAGCTGAGTAACAACAATCTCACGGTAAAGCTCACAGCTTTCAAGAAGCTCCCTGTGAGTGCCCATACCCACGGGCTCACCGTTATCAAGCACGATTATACGGTCGGCATTAAGCACGGTACCCACTCTCTGGGCTACAATTACAATATTCACATCGGAAAGGTTTTCGCGAAGCGATGCACGAAGACGGGCATCCGTTGCAAGGTCAAGAGCTGAGAAGGAATCGTCAAAAACAATAATTTCCGCGCCTTTCACTATTGCACGTGCGATTGAAAGTCTCTGCTTCTGACCGCCGGAGAAATTCTTACCTGCCTGAGAAACAAAGGAATCAAGTCCGTCGGGAAGAGAATCAACAAAGGATTTTGCCTGAGCTATTTCAAGAGCTCTCCAGATTTCGGCATCGGTTGCATCCTTCTTTCCGAAGCAGATGTTATCTCTTATTGTACCGCTGAAAAGGTATGCTGTCTGCGGAATGAAGGCAATACGCTTTCCGATTTCCTCAGGGCTTAAATCCTTTACATTTACACCTGCAATTTTAATTTCACCCTCGGTTACATCATAAAGACGGGGAATGAGATTACACAGTGTGGTTTTACCGGAGCCTGTAATACCGATAATGGCCGTGGTCTCTCCGGGAGCAGAGGCAAAGCTGATATTTTTAAGCTCAAAAGGCTTCTGTGGCTTTTCTTCTGTTTTCTTTTTCTTAAGAGCGAATTTTTTCTTCTTTTCGGCAGGACGGGGCTTATACTTGAAGGAAACATTGCTGAATTCAAGCTTACCTGCATCCTCTTCCTTGGGAGTCACGGGATTTTCGGGAAGCACGATATCGGAAACAGCTTCCATAATTGCTTTTATACGTTTGCCGGAAATTACGGCACGGGGAATGGAAACCAAAATTGAAACTACGGAGGTAATAGCACTTATTATAAGTCCGAAAAAGGTAATAAAGGCAAACATATTCGGGAGAGTAGCCCTGATTTGCTCGTACTGTGTTTCAACATCAAGATAATTGGCAGCATCAACGCTGAGATAAATGACAACACAGATAAGAGAGTAAAGAAGCACCGTAAGCACGGGAATGAAGCACGCCATAATGCGGGCTGCTCTGAGCCCCAATCCCGTAAGCTCAAGATTGGTATCGGCAAAGCGATTGTCCTCATACTGTGTCTTATTGAAGGCACGGATAACTCTTATACCGCTGATTTTTTCACGCATTATCTGATTCATCTTATCAACAAGCTTCTGAACCTTGGAATACATAGGCACAATGATTGCTATAATGATAATTGCAAGAACCATAAGCACGGGAATTGAAAGAAGCGAAAGCCTTGCGAGCTTCGGATTCATATAGAATGCCATTGCAAGACCGCCCACAAGCATTATGGGGATAGGTATAAGGGACTTAAGAGTTGAAAGAACAATATCGTGAACCTGGCGGACATCGTTGGTTGTTCTCGTAACAAGAGAGGATACACCGATTTTATCAATATCACTCTGCGAAAGACGGGACACCTTGTCAAATATATAATTTCTCAGAGTAATTGAGTACCCTACCGAGGTTTTTGTGGAAAAATAAGTATTTGCAATTGAGGTTATGATGCTCAGGACCGTAAATCCCAGCATCACCAAGCAAAGCTCCAGAAGGCGCTGCATATTCTCACCCAGTATTCCCTCGTCAACAATTTTACTTGTGTAAAGAGGAATAAACAGCTGCATTACGGTATTTACCGTAGCAAAAAATATTGAGAGTATCAGAGGAACCTTATGGGGTCCCAGCATCGACAAAACCTTTTTCATTCTGTGCCTCCGTACAGATTAATTCTATTTATAATACCACATTTCTATAAAAAAAACAATATAAACATAACACAATAATGAATTCATATCTTTTAATTTACTATAAAATAAACAACATTATTTTGTTTATTTCTACAATTTTTCCTTAATTTTGTTTTTGCCCTTGTAATTTATCTGTTTTTAAGAGATAATAGAAAACACTATTGCGTGAATTTTTTGGTTTGTGCAAAATAAAAATAAAGGATACTGAAAAATGGTTTTCTCAAGCTTATTTTTCCTGTTTGCGTTTTTACCTGCAAATCTTCTCTGTTATTTTTGCTGTAAAACCGTAAAAACAAGGAACATCATTCTTCTGCTCTTCTCGCTTGTATTCTATGCATTCGGAGAGCCCGTATATGTTGCTATACTTGTGCTTATGGCCCTGTTCTGCTGGCTGTTCTCACGTCTTATAGACACGTCACGGACACCCAACGAAAAGAAGCTGTGGCTTGCCGCAGCGGTAGCTGTCTGCATAGGCGCAATAGGCTATTTCAAATATATCGGCTTTGCTGTGGAATCCTTCAATGCTCTTATAGGAAAGGACCTTATACCTGTACCGCAGGTAACTCTTCCTATCGGTATATCCTTCTATACATTCCAGCTCTTGACATACGTAATTGACGTTTACAGAGGCGACGTGCCCTCGCAGAAAAGCTACTGGAAGGTGCTTTTGTACGCTTCTCTCTTCCACCAGTGTATTGCAGGTCCCATTGTACGCTACGGCGACATTGAAAACGAGCTGACGGAAAGACATGAAAACCTTGCTGAGATGTCTCAGGGACTTACACGCTTTGCCTCGGGTCTTGCAAAAAAAGCTATTCTTGCAAACGGCTGCGGTGCGGTTGCGGACACTCTTCTGCTTACGGATGCGGCTATCGGCAACGGTGCACTTCTTGCCGATAATATTGCGGCAATAACTTCCCGTTCCGCACTTGCACTCTGGGCAGGTATGGCATTCTATATGCTTCAGATTTACCTCGATTTCTCTTCATATTCCGATATGGCTATAGGTATGGGGCTTATGTTAGGTTTCCATTATAAGGAAAACTTCAACTACCCCTACACCGCCTATTCCGTTACGGATTTCTGGAGAAGATGGCACATGTCACTTTCCACTTTCTTCAGAGATTATGTTTATATACCTCTCGGCGGCAACAGAAAAGGTAAGGTCCGTCAGGTATTCAATCTCTTTGCAGTATGGGGACTTACGGGTCTGTGGCACGGCGCATCCTGGAACTTCGTCTTGTGGGGACTGTATTTCTTCGTGCTTCTTATTCTCGAAAAATTCATCTTCGGCAAGTACCTTGAAAAGGTAAAGCCTGTCGGCAGAATCTATCTTCTTGTTACGGTATTCTTCGGATGGGTGCTCTTCAAATTCACCGATTTCACGATACTCGGCACCGTGCTCAAGGGTATGTTCGGACTTAACGGCAACCCTGCCTCAACTTATGAAGCAACAAGCTTTATTTCGGGCTATGTCTTCTTCTTTATCATCTGCTGTGTAGCCTGCACCCCCGTTGTAAAAACGGCAAAGAAGCTTCTTATAAAGTTCGGTAAAACAAACCGTCCCGTAAATATCACATACAGAGTGCTTGATATTGCACTTCCCCTTGTGCTTATTCTTTTAGCTTCAATATCTCTTGTAGGCGACTCCTACAATCCCTTCCTTTATTTCCAGTTCTGAGAGGAGGACAAAAACAGTGAAAAAACTTCCTTCCGCAACAACACACAGAATAATAAAGCTGGCTGTTTCCTTTGTCAGCGTCATAATAATTTCAACAATCTGCTTTATTATTCCTTTAAGACCTACTGTTTCCGAAACAGAAAAAAGAGAGCTTGCAAAATTCCCCGAATTCAGCTTTCAGGCATTGATGTCAGGTGATTATTTTTCCGATATTTCAACCTGGTTCTCAGACACAATGCCCTTCAGAGACAGCCTTATGAACTTAAACTCCAAGATGCAGAATTTCCTCGGTACATCAGGTGTTCTTGCAGGCTTCAACGAGGGTGCTCAGGGTGATGTCATTCCCGACTCACCCACACCCGGAGAAACACTCCCCGAGGGTGAAACTGCAACGGAAAGTGAAACCAATGAACCCGAAACCTTTGCTCCCGAAGAGATAACCTACCCTGCAGACAAGGGTGAGGCTCAGCACGTTGAACAATTAAGCAGTATTGTTATCTGCGACAATGCAGGCTTCGAATACTACAATTTCGTTCAGTCAACTGCCGATAACTACGTAAAGGCACTTAACACCGCCGGCACAAAATTCTCTTCTCAGGCAAATGTTTTTGCAACAGTTGTTCCCACAAGCACAGACATCACTCTTAATGAAAAGGTAAGAGCAAAGCTCTCCGTTTCCGACCAGAAGCAAGCCATTGACTATATGCTGGGCTCCGCAACCGCAGTAAAAACCTTCAACTGCTTCAACAATATCAAGCAGCACAGAGACGAATACGTTTATTTCCGTACAGACCACCATTGGACCGCACTTGCCGCTTATTATGCCTACGAAACCTTCTGTCAGGCAAAGGGTATAACTCCCCTTCCCTTAAGTGCTTATGAGGTCTGGAGCTTTGAGGGCTTCCTCGGAACCTTCTATAACGATTCCGGCAAAGACCCTGCTCTCGGGAACACTCCCGACAGAGTTGATGCTTACAAGCCTCCCTGCCAGTATTCAATGACTATTACCGATAAATACGGCAACACAACCTCAATGCCTATGCTTTACGACGAGACAAACGCACCCGCTTCCTACAAATACGGTACGTTTATCTGCGGCGACAATCCCCTTTCAACTATTACAAATGAAAGCCTTACAGACGGTGAAGCCTGCCTTGTTGTAAAGGAAAGCTTCGGTAACGCATTCGTTCCCTTCCTTGTATATCATTACAAGACAGTTTACGTAATTGACTACAGACACTACACAAGCTCACTTTCAAGCTTCCTTTCAACTCATACCGTAAACGATATTCTCTTCGTGAATAACGTTTCAATGACAAGAAACAGCTCCCTTGTAAGCGACCTCGCATCCTTCATTGCAGGTTAAAAACGGAACAAAAAAAATGAGGCGGTATCGTGTGATACCGTCTCTGATTTTTATGCTGTCTCCTGAATTTTTTCTCTCACCTTTTCCAGAAATTCATCAATAGTGGGAATATGCCCCTCACCGAACAATTCCAACCACAAAGGTGTTGGATTATCAGCCGCAATACGGATTGCAGTTTCCGCATCTCTTTTGACCTGAGCAGCCTCAACACCGTGCTCATCTGCTATTTTACTTAAAATTTGACTGTTCATAATTTTTATGTCCTTTCTCTTTATTTTTGGTTATATATCATAACCATTGGTTATGTTATATCATATTTTTATTGTCGTTTTTTGTTGAAATATAAAGGACATAAACTTTTTTACACAAAAAAGCTCCGTATTAAAAATACGGAGCTCATCTTTATTTCAATTTTTTCTTTGAATGAGAAATCATTGTGTCTATAACGTCATAAATTTTAACTCTGTCTTCATCACACACAGAATCAAGCTTTTCATTAAGCACGGAATCTTTTGCCTTATATCCGTGCTTCAGAACTTCACAAAGAAGATAATCTGCTGATACATCAAGCGCATTAGCAATTTTCACTAATGTTTCTAAAGAAGCAACCTTCTCCCCTCTCTCTATCATACCTACATAAACAGATGACAAATCTATCATTTCGGCAAGGTCTTCCTGACGTAAGCCCTTTGCAATTCTTGATTTCCTTACATATTTACCTATACTGTTGAGATTCATCAATACACTTCCTTAAAGATGATACTATAACTAATAGTATAGATAAAATACAATTAATCATACACTAACCACTATAATCAAACAATAACTATAAGTTAGCATATAATAAAAAAACGAAGTCTGAAAGAGCATCACGCACAGACAAAAAACTTCAAATGCTATCATACTGCCGGAATGCCGACGCCGTCCCCTACAAGCTAAAGGCAGTTTTCCGCATAAAAAAGAGGCGGTATCATAAGATACCGTCTCATATTGTTATGTTAAATTACTTGATAAGACATTCGCCTGTCATTTCCTCGGGCTGCTGGAGTCCCATAACTTTAAGCATTGTGGGACAGATGTC
Organism: Clostridia bacterium; assembly: GCA_017625435.1. GTDB lineage: Bacteria > Bacillota > Clostridia > Oscillospirales > Acutalibacteraceae > RUG806. Next base: position 39,925 of record JAGAKX010000033.1, on the reverse strand, counting down.
TGCAAGTCTTCCGCCCTCTTTGAGCTCGCAGGGATAACCTACTACACAGAAGGGAACGGGATTTGTTGTGTGGGGAGTGAAGGGATTTCCGTCCTCGCCTACCATTCTGTCGGCATTGCCGTGGTCTGCTGTGATGAAGCATACACCGCCCATAGAAAGGGTTGCTTCAACAACATCGCCTACACACTCGTCAACTGCCTCTACAGCCTTTACGGCTGCATCCCATACACCGGTGTGACCTACCATATCGCAGTTTGCGAAGTTAAGAATAACGGCATCATATTCACCGCTCTTAATCTTTTCGCATACAGCATCTCTTACGGGGTAAGCGCTCATTTCGGGCTGAAGGTCAAAGGTGGGAACATCGGGAGACTGAATAAGAATTCTGTCTTCACCCTTGAAGGTCTTTTCTTCACCGCCGTTAAAGAAGAATGTTACGTGAGCATACTTCTGAGTTTCTGCTATACGAAGCTGAGTCTTGCCGCAATCCTGAAGGTATTCACCGAAGGTCTTTGTAAGCTCTTCGGGAGGGAATGCAACACTTACATTCGGCATTGTTTCGTCATACTGAGTCATACAAACGAAGTTAAGGGGGAAGAAGCCGTTCTTTCTTTCAAAGCCGTCAAAAGCGGGATCAACAAAGGTTCTTGTGATCTGACGTGCACGGTCGGGACGGAAGTTGAAGAATACAACGGAATCGTCTGCCTTGATTGTTCCTTCCTTATTTACAACGGTGGGAACGATGAATTCATCGGTTACTTCCTTATCATAGGACTTCTGCATTGAGCCTACAGCATCGCTGTCTTCAAGGCCTTCACCGTAAACGAAAGCGGCATAAGCCTTTTCTACTCTGTCCCATGCGAAGTCTCTGTCCATAGCAAAATATCTGCCTGTAATAGTTGCAATTTCGCCGACACCGAGCTCCTTGCACTTTGCTTCAACGTCAGCAATAAAGCCCTTACCGGAGGTTACGGAAACATCTCTGCCGTCCATAATGCAGTGAACGTAAACCTTGGTGAGACCGTAGTTCTTAGCCATCTGAAGAAGACCGAAAAGGTGTTCAATGTGGCTGTGAACACCGCCGTCGGAAAGAAGACCCATAAGGTGAAGAGCAGTACCCTTTTCCTTACAGCTTTCCATAGCGGAAATAAGTGCAGGAATATTGAAGAAATCGCCGTCCTTGATGGACTTTGAAATCTTAACAAGCATCTGATAAACAACTCTGCCTGCGCCGATATTTGTGTGACCTACCTCGGAGTTACCCATCTGTCCGTCGGGAAGACCTACGTCAAGTCCCGAAGCACCGATTGTGGTAAAGGGGTTTTCTGAAAAATATTTATCGAGATTGGGAGTCTTTGCAAATTTTATGGCATTACCGTCTTCGCAGTTTCTGATACCGAAGCCGTCCATAATACATAAAACAACAGGTTTTTTCATTATTTGTACCCTTTCTTATTTGGAAGCAGCCTTAACGATAATTGAGAAGTCCTCTGCCTTGAGAGAAGCACCGCCTATAAGACCGCCGTCAACGTTAACCTTTGCTACAAGCTCATCAGCATTCTTAGCGTTCATTGAACCGCCGTACTGAATTGTAACTGTTTCTGCAACATCCTTGCCGTAAACCTCAGCAATTGCCTCTCTGCTGAAGCCGTTGCCCTCGTCAGCCTGGTCAGCAGTAGCTGTAACGCCTGTGCCGATAGCCCATACGGGCTCGTAAGCGATGACAACGTCCTTAAGCTGTTCAGCGGAAACGTTTGTAAGAGCCATCTTTGTCTGGAACTTAAGAAGAGTTTCTGTGTAGCCGAGCTCTCTCTGTTCAAGAGTTTCGCCGACGCAGATAATGGGCTTGAGACCGTTTTCAAGAGCTGCAAGAGAACGAAGGTTAACAGTCTGGTCTGTTTCACCGAAATACTGTCTTCTTTCGCTGTGACCTACAACTACATATTCAACACCGAGCTCCTTGAGCATATTGCCTGCGATTTCGCCTGTGTATGCGCCTGAAGCCTTGAAGTGGATGTTTTCTGCACCGATTTTAATGTTTGAGCCCTTTGCAGCCTCAACTGCAGCAGGGATATCTACAAAAGGAACGCAAAGTACAACTTCACAGTCAGCACCTGCTACGAGGGGCTTCATTTCTTCAATAAGAGCCTTTGCTTCTGCGGGAGTCTTGTTCATTTTCCAGTTACCTGCGATAACTGCTTTTCTTGTTGCCTTATTCATAATATATTCCTCCGAAAAATCGGTTTACCGACAGAAAATGGCGGTAAACCGTTATTATTATTCAATTATTTCTCGTCAATGCAAGCGATACCGGGAAGAACCTTACCCTCGAGGTATTCAAGTGATGCGCCGCCGCCTGTGGAGATGTGGCTCATCTTATCTGAGAAGCCGAGCTTCTTGACAGCTGCAGCAGAGTCGCCGCCGCCGATGATGGAGATTGAGCCTGATTCTGCAACTGCCTTAGCAACTGCAATTGTACCTGATGCGAATGCTTCCCATTCGGAAACACCCATAGGTCCGTTCCAGATAACTGTGCCTGCACCCTTAACTGCTTCTGCGAAGATAGCCTCTGTCCTGGGACCGATGTCAAGACCCATCCAGCCTTCGGGAATTTCGTCGGAATTTACAAGCATATTTTCTGTATCGGGAGCATATTCCTTACCAACGCGGTTATCAACGGGAATAAGGAACTTAACGCCCTTTTCTTCAGCCTTAGCCATAAGGCTCTTTGCAAGGTCAATCTTGTCCTCTTCACAGATAGAAGTACCTACATTGTGGCCGAGAGCACGCATAAATGTGTAAGCCATACCGCCGCCGATGATGAGAGTATCGCACTTGTCAATAAGATTTTCGATAACGCCTATCTTATCGGAAACCTTTGCACCGCCGAGAATAGCAACGAGAGGTCTCTGGGGATTCTCAAGAGCGCCGCCGATGAACTGAATTTCCTTCTGAATAAGGTAGCCTACTGCAGAGGGAAGGTAATCAGCAACACCTGCTGTTGAGGAGTGAGCTCTGTGAGCTGAACCGAAAGCATCGTTTACGAAAATATCAGCAAGAGCTGCAAACTTCTTGGAAAGCTCTTCGTCGTTCTTTGTTTCGCCCTTTTCAAAACGAACATTTTCAAGAAGAACTGCTTCGCCTTCCTTAACCTCAGCTGCAAGTGCCTGTGCACTTTCGCCTACTACGTCGGAAGCAAGCTTTACTTCGAAGCCGAGAAGCTCGGAAAGACGGGCTGCAACGGGAGCCATTGAGAATTCGGGGTTGAATTCGCCCTTGGGACGTCCGAGGTGAGAGCAAAGAATAACCTTTGCGCCGTTATCGAGAAGATACTTGATTGTAGGAAGAGATGCTACGATTCTCTTGTCGCTTGTGATAACGCCGTTTTCCATCTTTACGTTGAAATCGCAGCGTACAAGAACTCTTTTGCCTTTGACAGCGATATCTTCAACTGTCTTTTTGTTAAGTGAACTCATGTGAAATACTCCTTTTATATCTTTTTAGTTTTGCTTAAACTGTCTAACCTTGTATATTTTACAATAATGTTAAAAATTTATCAATTATTAAAATACACAAAGCATATTAACACTTTTGACAACATTTTGTAAAAAAACTCAGTTTGCCCAGAAAACGTAGCCGTCAAGAAGCACGGCACGCACGGGAGAAGCTTCAACACCGCTTATTTTAAGAGGCATTGCAACGAGGAAATAAGGACCGGGCTCAACCTCGGACAAATCGAGGTTTTCAAGCACCGCAACATCCTCACCCAATATTGCCCTGTGGGGATTTACCTGATCCCCCGGAGAGCCGATTGACATTGAGTCAACACCTATTAGCTCATAGCCGAGAAATGCCGCCTCTTCTGCACCCGTTTTCTCAAAAAAGACCTTTCCTCCGCTTTTTATGAGCACCCTTTTAGTACCCTTGGGAAAATACTTATCGACGTATTCGCCCGTAATCATATCGGTTTTAACCTCAATTACACGGCACTCCCCCACAAACTTTTCAAGAGGTACGGAATTTATGGTTTTGCCGTTCTCAATAAAATGAAGAGGTGCATCTGCGTGGGTACCGCAATGAAGAGTGGTGCTGAGCTTTGCCATATTACAGCCGTCTCCCCCTGCAATTGAGGAAAAGATGCTGAGCTCCGGAGCCGGGTCGCCCGGATAGGGCTCTGTAGTAATAAGGTCTTTTGTAATGTCAATTATTTTAAGATCCATAAAAAACACCGCCAATCGTAAAAACTCCGCATAGAGCGTAAGCGGAACAAGGCGAAGCCTTCCGAAGCATTGTCCCAAGACAATACATCACTCACACCAAAGGTGTGAATATCACTTTCATAATTTTTCGAAAGGAAAATTATGAAACATTCACGTGTCTGTCAATAAGCACCGTTGTAACAAGGAAAACAAATACGGCGGCAATTGCAGTACAGTAGAGGTTTGTAATTGCATAGGCACCGAAGCCGAGATCCCATGCAGCGGCAACCTCTGCAGACGAAAGAGTGAAGGTATAATTTGTTTCGGAGATGATAATATAAATCTTAATAAACTTCGTTATCATACTTGAGAAGACATTTACGGCAAGGAAGCCGCCGAAGAAGTAAAGGATTTTGCCGAATTTTCCGATTTTGTGGAAGGGACGGCAATGTGAAATTGTAATAGCGAAGAAAATAAGAAGAACAAGGACAATAAGTCTTACGGCACCGTCAAAGGCATAAATTGAAGCAAGGCTTAAAAGAACCGCAACAGAGGGAGTGGCAATTCCTGCAGAGTAGCAGAGCTGTTCTACCATTTCTATAACAAGCTCATATACGGAATAATACATATCATTGCCCTGAACTATATTTACCGAGTGCTTTACAACGTAGATAAATGAACCGAAAGCACATACACAGAGCACTAAGTAGCTGAGCACCACCCAGAAGGAGCCGGCAAGCCACTTTGAAAGAAGAAGCGTACTGCTTCTTACGGGAAGAGCCATTGTAAGATGTCCTTCCGCACCGAACATATTTCTGTTATATTCGCCTATTATTCCCGTCAGCGTCATAATTATACCGACAGCGGCAGTAAGACACAGAGCCACTGATGCAATAATCTTAATGACAAGACCGAGACCTATGCCCGTATCTCCCCATTTTGTCCAGTCGATAACCATAAGACCCAGCATAATAATACCGATGATACCCATTGCAAGGTATACATTGGAAACTGAGCTCATATTTGCTTTGAATGTATTCTTAGTCAACTTCCCAAGCATCGCCGATAACCTCCTTGAAGATTTCTTCAACAGACTTACCTGTTGAGCGTAATGTTTCTATACCCGTATTAACAAGAATTGTGCCGTGACCGAGCATAAGAATGTGGTCAAAGCTGTGTTCAAGGTCGTTAACAAGGTGAGTTGAAAGAACAACCGTTGCATTTTCCTTGTAGTTGCTCATAATGATGTCAAGAATAACGCTTCTTGCAGCAGGGTCAACACCGCCGAGAGGCTCGTCAAGAAGATAAATATCGGCACTTCTTGACATAACAACGAGAAGCTGGAGCTTTTCCTTCATACCCTTTGACATGGTCTTTACCTTCTGGTTAAGGTCAAGACCGAAGCGTGCGGCAAACTCAATAGCCTTTACCTTGTCGAAATCCTCGAAGAAATCACCGTAATAATTGATGCAGTCAATTGTACGGAATCTGTCGGGGAAGAAGGTACAGTCGGGAAGGAATGCCACGTGTGCCTTAGAATTGATGCCTATGGGTCTGCCGTCAATCTTTACCATACCCGTATAGTCGTGGATAAGACCTGCGAGAATCTTCATAAGCGTAGTCTTACCGCAGCCGTTGGGTCCTAAAAGACCTACGATTTTTCCCGAGGGAATATCAAAGGAAATATTATTGAGAACAACGTTTCCGTCATAGTCCTTTGTGAGATTTCTTACCTTGAAGGCATAATCGCTTTTTCTTACGGGCTCAGATACGGGCTCAAAAACTTCCGTATAGCCGTTTTCTTCCGCTGCCGTTTCCTGATTGAAGGGCTCGGGGGAATACTGTTTCTTTTTTCCAAAAGCCATATCTTTTTCTCCTTACTTTCTGTTATCGTGTGCCTGACCGAACTGCGGGAAGTCAGGGTCTGAATATATATCCTTGAAGCTGTCGTCGGAAAGAACACGTGCGGCAATACCTAAAGCCTTGTCATTATATGCCGTGTCATCGTGTCTTTGCGAAGCAAAATACCAGGTGGTTTCGGGCCATAAGCCGAAGGAGGCGTCAATTGTCTTATCGGGAGATATATGACAATGTGCATCATTCCTGCAATGTCTTCCCTCATCAGAGCTCTCTCCCAGAGTTTCGCCGAGAGGAGCACTTTTTGCTCCCATACTTGTTGATGAAATGTGAATTATACCGTCCGAGGACATTTTGTCAGAGCCTGCAAGGGCGAGAAGCTGAAGACCGTAGCCGCAGATTGCGAAGAATTCAACGCCCTCCTCTTCAAGCTCCCTTACGGTTTCGGGAAAATGAAGACGGAACTCGTAGAATCTGTCCGCTTTTTCCCTTAAAGCCTTATGCTTTTCATCGGAAAGGTACTGCTTTGCCAACGCAGGATATCTTTCGGGAGGAATTATTCCCCACATAGACATTGAATTTCCGAGAACTGTTTCGTTCAGCGCATCAAGGACTTTATTTATTGTTGTTTCAAAAACACCATCGGGAAGAAGCTTCAGAAAGCCGCTTACGGAATCTGCCGTTTTTCTGTCCATAAGCATTTCAATCATTGAAACACCGTTTTCCGGGATAATGTTCTTTTCCATAATGTCGGCTATAAGGTGGCTTCCGCCGAGAGCCGCAACAAAGTACATAACTCTCTTTACGTCCTTCTTGTGGCGGAAAAGCTGAAAATATGCCGTTGAAAGGGCACCGCCGAGGCTTACGGGCACAAGGTTTACCTTGTCGCTTCCCGTCTTTTCCTTAACCATATCAATGAAGCTGCTTAATTCCTCTGCAATTTCATAGGTATCGCCGAAGGAGTTATACGAGAAGAAAAAGAGGTTTTCCTCACCTATTCTTTCACTCAGCATCTGAAGAGGTACCATTTTGTATATGTATCTCTTCTCGTCAGCCTCACATTCCGCAAGACTGCGGGGGTAAGATACCACACGCAGAGTATTCTTCATACTGCCGTCAGAAAGAGTTGCTATGGGGTCTGCTATTTCGGAGATAACCTTCTTGACCTTGTCGGAAAAGCCTGCATCACGTCTGAAAAGCATCATTTTAGCAAGCGGCATCTTAAGAGATTCCAGTATATCTTCCCCGTCAACATCAAGAGGCCACGCCATTTTTATCTTATTACCTTCTGCGTCTGTAAGCTCCACCTTTGACTGTCCGATTCCGGGGAGAATAACGCAGGGGGTATGCTGATTAAAGGACATAACCTTCCCTCGATTCATAATTAATCACTTTATATTATCACACGTAATTAAAAAAAGCAATACGGGAAGATATTATATTAAAAAATTTTTTACTTTTTTGTTACAAAAGAAAAGCAGAAAGCCTGAGCCTTCTGCCTTACGTTTTATTTATTGGCCGGGGTACGCTTTACATCGAAGAAAAAGCCCTCTGCCCTGCCGCCGGAAAACTCTGCCGTAATGTAGGTTTTTCCCGTTTTAAGAGCTTCTGTCACATCATAATAAATGTGTCCGTCTTCGCCCTTTTCCGGCACAAGAGACTTCTTTCCCGCCCTTACTTCCTTTATTCTGAAATCCCCCGTGAAGAAGACTCTTACGGTATCATTCACCTGCTTCGGGCAGACAAATTTTCTGCCGATACTGAAAGCAGAGCTGCTCTCAAAGGGAAGACTGCTTTTTCTGCCGAAAAAACGGCTGCCGTTTATTACGTACTTTTTATCGTCAAGCTTTACTGTTCTGTCCATATTTTACACCATAGGAGAAAGGCTTTCATCAGCACCGCTTAACATAAACTGAGGATATGCCGCAAAGGTATCAACGGTAGGCTGATTTTCACTTTCAAGAAGAGTGAAAAGAAAGTATACGCAGTCTGAAGAATAGCTTCCGATAACGTGTCCCGCGCCCTTTAAGAACCAGGTGAAGTCCTTATAAAGACAGGTGTTTGCATTGATGCACTTATCGGGGGAAATGTACCTGCTGTCACCTGTAAGCTGTTCGGCGGGAAGCTCCTTACCTATAACGGAGGTGAGTGCACCGCCTGACATGGGAGAGGTCTCAACAACACCGTCAGCCTGATATTTTGCGTGCTCATAAACGGGAGCTATGGGTGTGTCATAGCAGGCAACAATGCACAGCTTCATACCGTCGGAAAGTGCTTTATCAAGTATTTCCTCTCTCTTTGAGGATACATTTTCATAGAAGGCGTCAAGACGTCCGAGAAGACCTGCATACTGCTCTTCCTTGCCCTCAAAAATGAACTGTCTTGCCTCGGGATAATGCTGAGCCTGCATCATAGACCAGAAGCCGGGAAGGGTTGCAAAGGTGGGAATAAGGGTTTCGTTGTAAATCTGCTCCTCATACTTCTTTGCAAAGCTGTTTACTATTTTGCAGAGAATATCAAGTCCGCCTGTCTTATTGGCAAGTTTTATAATACCCGAAAGTGCGGGAACTGCTGAATCGATGAAGGTTTCGAGGGTGTCGGGCTCGAAGCATACCTTTCCTCTGAAAAGGTCCGTTATGATGTCGGTGCCGAACATAACAGATGTATTGGAAATTACGGTATCAATTTTTTCGCTGCCGTATTCGGAAAGATAAGCCATTGTGATGCTGCCGCCCATACTGCAGCAGATAATGTCAACCTTGTCACAGCCGTGATCAGTCAGCGCCTTGTTTACGGTTTCATCGAGCTTATCGGCATTATCCATTGGGTCAAGACGCCAGTCATAAACAAAATAATACACTTTATCTGCACCGTAACGGTCTGCAAGAGATGCAACAAGGCCTATTTCGTCCGTTGCAGCTCTGCTTACGGCTTCGGGGTAATTTATGACTGCCTCGGGATACCATTCCGCAGAAATATTCTGATGAACGGAATTGCCGTTTTCGTCACAGGGATAGGCAGAGAATAATGTCACAATGTATTCACAGATAACGGAAACTGCAGCCTCCGTGCTGAAGGTTGTTATAAGGGTTGCAAGTGTCTTTGCAAGGTACTTGAAAAGCACCCCTGCATCAAATTGTACGTTTGCGGGCCTTGCATTTTCCGTGCCTCTGTCAAACTGGAGACCGCCTGCAAAATTCATACCCCTTACAACGATTACGGGAGTATCAGTTTCAACGGTTTCGATTGTTTTTTCGGTTACGGACTCTTGAGCATTTACCGTAAAGCATACGGAAAATATCATAAGAACGCTTAAAAATACAGCCAGAATTTTTTTCATCATTTTCCCCTCCGAGAAATTTATCGGCTATATTTTACCATACGGGGAACAAAATGTAAATCCCGTTTTTCATTCTTTTCTTTTATGGGCAGCATAAGAGCAATAAAAGCCGAAGCACCGTTGAAAATCACATTAAGAGCACCTATCTGCATTTTTATGTTGCCGGGGAAAATACTGCCTGCAATTTCGGGCAGGGGGATTAAAAAGCTCAGAAAAACGAACAGAAGCGAGCCTGCAAGATTGTAGACAATGTGCATATAAGAAACCTTTTTTGCCCCTCCTCCGAGCCCTAAGGAAGCAATAAAACAGGTAGCACAGGTACCGATATTGGAGCCCAGAATTATGTAAAAAGCCTGCCGTATTCCTATAATTCCGTCATAAGCCATTGTCTGCAAAAGGGCTGTCACGGCAGCTGATGACTGAATAAGCGCCGTAAAGAAGCTGCCCGTAAGAATTCCCGTAAAGGGTGAGGAGCAGCCTTCAAGCATACCGTAAACAACGGTGCTGTTTTTTATGTCCGCCGCAGCCTCCTCCATAATATTCATACCGATAAATAAGAGTCCGAAGCCCGATAAAAATATTCCCGTTCCGCGAAGAAGCTTCTTTTTGGTAAAAGAAATGAGGGCTATTCCGATTATTACGGAAAAAGGCGCGATGTCCGACAGGGAAACTGCCGTAAGCAGCCCCGTAAAGGTAGTTCCGAGATTTGCCCCTACAATTATCCAGAAGGCTCCGTAAAGGCTTATTGTACCGCTATCGGCAAGGGCTGCCGTTATTACACTTGAAGCGGAGGAGGACTGAAGCACGGCTGTGGCAAGGGTCCCCACCGCAGTAGCGGAAAAGCGTCCCGAGGTAAATTTTTTCAACAGCTTTTCGGATTTTTCCGTAAAATTTTCGCCCAGAGAATGCTTAATCAGCATCATTCCCAGCATAAAAACAGCCACACCCGTACTGAGGGCAAATAACGACATAATATTCATATAAACCGCCCGACAAAAAAATAATTGAAAACAACAAAAATTTACAAAAAAAGCTCAAAAAAACATATTGACAGTATGTAAGTACTGTTGTATAATGTCAAAGAATTAATGCTAATTACCCACGCAGAAAGCGGAGGGAGGGAATACATAATGAGTCAGGTAAAAGTTAAAGAAAATGAATCTCTTGACAGCGCACTCAGAAGATTTAAGCGTCAGACATCTCGTGACGGCGTTATCCAGGAAGTACGTAAGAGAGAGCACTACGAGAAACCCTCTGTAAAGAGAAAGAAAAAGTCAGAAGCTGCTCGTAAGCGCAAATTCAAATAAGTAACAGACAAAAACGGGCCTTTTCGGGTCCGTTATTGTTTTTTGAGGGAAGATATGAAAAAAAATACAGGACTTGAGACAAATTCGCTGCCTCAGTTTTTTTATGAGAGCATAACAGATATTACCCCCGAGGATATTTTCCGTATGGGCGGCACGGCTGTGGGAATTGACCTTGACAACACCACAGTCTATGACAGCACCCTCAGATTATTTCCGGGTGTAAAGGAATGGCTGAAGGACATTCAGTCCGCAGGTCTTCCCGTTGTTATTGTTACAAACACATATACAGTAAGAGCAAAGCTAATTGCAAAAAAAATGGGAGGGCTCCCCTACATTGCAAACGCAAACAAGCCCGACATAAGCGGCTTCCGAAAAGCGGTCGAAATAACAAATACCGATATTTCCGGCTTTGTTATGATAGGCGACCAGCTTTTCACGGACGTGCAGGGGGCAAACAATGCAGGTGCAATTTCGGTATGTGTCAAATATAAGACACGCGAAATTCTTGCATTATTTCATTTTCTTAAAATCAGAAGGCTTGAAAAAATTTATCTTGAAAGCAAAGGCAAAGGTGATAAGGTATGATGTTCAATACAGATAAATTATGGGAAAAGGTGTCGGCTTTTGCAGATGCGGCAATTATCTTTTCCGAGGAAAACAGAAGATATTTCACAGAATTCCCTTCTTCTGACGGAGCACTTTTAGTTTACGGCGGAAAGGCTCTATTCTTTACCGACAGCCGTTACACCGAGGCAGCAGCCAAGTGTATAGGTGCAGAATCTGTTGTTGATTCTACTAATTTATATGAGAAATTCTCAAAAATATTCGAAGAAAACGGCGTAAAAAAGGTTGCAATCGAAAACCACAGGCTGACACTTGCCGAGTTTGACGAGCTGCAGAAAAAGCTCCCCGATACTGAATTTGTAACCACAAATGAGCTTGCCGATGCAATAGAGGAAATCAGAATTGTAAAAACGGAAGCCGAAATTGAAAAAATCAAGGCAGCACAGAAAATTGCAGAGGAAGCCTTCGACCATATTCTTACATTTATAAAGGAAGGTATGACCGAAAAGGAAATTTCCCTTGAGCTTGATTTTTATATGCTCTCTCACGGTGCCGACGCTCTCTCCTTCGAGACAATTGCCGTTGCGGGCAAAAACTCCTCAATGCCCCACGGTGTACCCGGTGAATACAGAGTTCAGAAGGGTGATTTCATCACAATGGATTACGGCGCAGTAGTTGACGGCTACCATTCCGATATGACAAGAACCGTTTGTCTCGGTGAGCCCTCTGACAAAATGCGCGAGGTTTATAATACCGTGCTCGAAGCACAGTTAAAGGGACTCGAAGCACTTCACGACGGAATTACCGGTGTTGATGCGGATAAGGCTGCCCGTGAGGTTATTGAAAAGGCAGGCTACGGCAAGAATTTCGGCCACGGTCTCGGCCACGGTGTGGGTGTTGAAATACACGAATCGCCCCGTCTCTCCCCCAAGGCTCCCCATACACTTAAAACAGGCCATGTTGTAACGGTTGAGCCCGGAATTTACCTTCCCGATGAATTCGGTGTGAGAATTGAAGATATGGCAGTTATCACCAAAACAGGCTGCATTAACCTTACGAACTGCCCCAAGGAGCTTATAATTCTGTAAAAATTGCGTGTTTTTTAGCATATATACGGAAAATATTCAATAAGGTACTTGCAAATTACAAAAAAATATTATATTATAGTCGGGTAAATAAATAATTGATTACCGAGAAAGGATTGATATTTATGGTATCAGCCGGCGATTTCAGAAACGGCGTTACATTTGAAATGGAAGGCGGAGTTTGGCAGATCGTTGAATTCCAGCACGTAAAGCCCGGTAAGGGTGCTGCTTTCGTTCGTACAAAGATCAGAAACGTTATTCAGGGCAGCGTTGTTGAAAAGACCTTCTCCCCCACAGACAAGTTCCCCACAGCTTTCGTTGAGAGAAAGGAATGCGAATATTCCTACAACGACGGCGATCTTTACTACTTTATGGATCCCGAAACCTACGATATGATCCCCGTAAATGCTTCTGACCTTGATGACAACTTCAAGTTCGTTAAGGAAAATATGGTTTGCCGTGTTCTTTCCTACAAGGGCAAGGTTTTCGGCGTTGAGCCTCCCAACTTTGTTGACCTTCAGGTTACAGAGACAGAGCCCGGCTTCAAGGGTGACACAGCTACAAACACTCTCAAGCCCGCTACTGTTGAAACAGGCGCTATGGTTAAGGTTCCCCTCTTCATTGAAGAAGGCGAAATGATTCAGATTGATACACGTACAGGTGAATACCTCGGCCGTGCATAATTAACAAAATCTGCGGCTGCACATAAGCGGCCGCTTTTTTGCAAAATAAATTTAAGGAGTTTTAATTATGAATATTACAGAAAAGGTTGCATATCTCAAGGGTCTTATGGACGGTCTTGATATTGATAAGTCAACAAAGGAAGGCAAGATTTTTGCTGCTATGGCAGATGTTCTTGAAGACCTTGCTCTTACAGTTTCCGACAACTGCGATCAGATTGACGCTATTGACGAAGACCTTGAAAATCTTGAAGAGTTCGTTTACGAAGGCGATTTCTTTGATGATGAAGACGACGAAGACTGGGATGATGACGACTACTGCTTCGGCGACTGCGGCGATTGCGACGGCTGCGACGATTTTGACTGCGACGAGTACGAATATGAAATCGAATGCTCCAACTGCCACGAAACAATCTTCATTGACGAATCCGCTTTTGAAGAGGGCAAGACATTTGAATGTCCCAACTGCGGTACAATCCTTGAAGCTTACACAGAGCTCGACGACGAAGAATAATATCGGGGATGTAAAAAAAGCGAAGATCGTATAAAACCGTATAAAACAAGGGGGTTCTTCAGGTTACAAAGCCTGAAGAACCCCTTAAATCTGCAGAAAATTCAGGATTCGGTTAATTTACATGTTTTATACTACGAATAAACCTCGTCACTCGACGTACCTTTGTACGCCTTCGGACAAACAAAACCAAGGCAATGCCTTGGTTTTGCTCGGTTTATCCGTTCTTCATCATTTTTTCCTATCCCCGTAAAGTGACCTGTAAAAAACTCTCGTTTTTTACAGTCCTTTTTTTGCTGTCAGAATTCAGCTCTTCTCTTTTCCGTAAGCTTTTTTGCGACTATTCCTGCAATGGGTGAAGAAGCTGCAATTATCAGGTAAAGAAAAAATAATATGTCATCGAATATATTTTTATCACTTAAATTCATATTAAACTCAAGGAAGGCAATATCAGCACCATAAACAACAGAGCCCATAAACGGTACGGCTATAACTGAGACTGCTGCCGAAAGTGAGTCAAACACCTCTTCTCCGGTTCTGTTCTCCAGATCTCCCAAAATCACGGCAAGAAGCAAGCTGACAATCGGAATCAGCAATACTGCCGAGTATGTATTAAAGAATACCTTTTTTCCGTTTTTTGCAGTTTTTATTCCGAAGAATACGCAAACCGCCCACATAGCCCCGGGGATAATTATGGGAAGGGCAGATCTGTAACCAAATTCGATGCCATCCCCGAAGGTCGGCAAAAAGCCCGTTATAATAATACCTGCTGCCCAGACTGAAATACCGATAAGCAGTCCGAAGAAAAACTGAGTTTTTTTAGTTTTTCCCATAAAAACACTTCCTTATCTTTTTTTGTTTAGACCAAGCTCCTTGTAATCATAAACCGTGTCTTTTCCGAAGCCCGTAATTTCCGAATATGTCAGTTTTCCGTCAACAAAGACAAGGTCTGTATACAGATTTGCATTTATGGAATAATCGCTTCTGTCTTCATATTCGGAACGGAAATTCAGAATTTCCGCATCAGCTTCAAAATCAAAACAAGCAGTTTCAAGAAAAGCCACGGATAAGGGGAATTTTTCCAGCACATCTTCCCTGCTGTCCCCCTCTTTCAGAGTAAGGTAATTTTCATAACACTTTGCCGTATCCTCATTTCTCCATATTCCGAGCGCCAATGTCCGCTTGTTGTATAAGTAAACCTGCTTATAATTCAGCTTATTATCCGAAAATGCAACTATAATAACGGTGTCATTATAAAGATCCCTTACAGCATATTCTGAATTTTCAATAACAAAAACCTTTGAGCCGGTCATTGAATATCCGGGTTCAAGGTCCGGAAGATAATATCCGCCTTCTTCTTTTTCATATTCTCTGAAGCCGTATTTTCTGAGAAGCATTCTCACATCGGTTTCAGTCATATTTTCGGTCAACTCCTCATAAGCCTCAGTTCCCTTTTTGGTATCAAGCATACGGGCAATACTGCCGCTCATAATATTGCTGTCCATAAAAGAGTATTCCCGTGAAGCAAAAGAAAAAACAACCGTTGAGGTTATGACAAGAGAGAAAATCAGAAGAAAATGGATTATTAACGGCTTTTTCTGCCTTACCTTTTTTGTTTTCCTCTTTCTCTTTGTTTCAGTAAATACCATTTCGGTTAATATAACCCCCGTAATAAGCAACACAAGCATTATTATACCCACAAGAACGGGTGCTAAATAGTCAACCGCTTCACCGGCATCGGAAATTATATGGTTTACATCAGATACATTTTCAGGAATTTTCAGAAATGCACAGATCATAACAATTATGCCGACAGATACACTCTGAAAAATACCGCTGGTAAAAAGAAATGTCAGAAGATTCAGAAGCATATACACCGTTACGGATAAAAGAAGATATGCATTTTTTCTTCTGTAGCCGTATATATACATAAAAACTATACTGCCCGTAAATGATGCACTTATAAAATAATGCAAAACCGTGGGATAATCCGATGTAGTGTCTGCCGAAAAAAGAAGAAAACCGGTAAAAATTGCAAGAACACATATTGCCGATAATGCAAAAAATGCAATTATGCCGGGCAGGCGTTCAAAACGGTATATCTTACCGAAGGACTGACGGATTTTTGCAGGCTCACCCATACTTTTCACAGCTTCTGCAGCGCTCTCATCGTCATTCATTCCTGATTCTGCAAGAAATTCTGCCTTTTCATAAATGTGAGCCTCCAGCTCCTTTCGGAGCATTTCCCGCCTGTAACGCGGAAGTCCCTTAGGACAGCACGCCCATACAAAATCATCAATTACGTCATGTCGCTGCATTCAAAGCACCCCCTATGAGAACTGCATTGACAGCTCCGACATACTCCTCCCATTCCTTTTTTGACTCATTAAGAAGCTTTATTCCCTTATCGGTGATATGATAGTATTTTCTCATACGGGAATCCTCAACAGCATCCCAGTAGGAGGTCACCATACCGTCCTTTTCGAGGGCGTGCAAAACGGGGTACAGCGTGCCTTCGTTGAACTGAAACACACCGTAAGAAAGCCCTTCAAGATATCTTATCATCTGATAACCGTAAAGGTCCTGCTTTTCAAGAACTGAAAGCACCATAAGCGTAACACTGCCCTTGCTGACATCTTTTTTGAGTTTCATAAAAATCATCCTTTCAGAATTAATATTTAACAGACAAAAAATCTGCAATAAACACAAAAAAACACTCACATATCAGAATAAGCTCCTTATCCACAAACCCTCGATTATCGAGGTATCTTTATTATAGTGAATGATTAAACAGTCTAACGTGTGTCACAATGAGAACTAAAGCAAAGAGAATCAATAATCAACCCTCAGTCATCGAGGTATATTTTCACTCAGAGCATTATAATGTGCTGGTGCGACTACTAAAAACGCTCATCCTCCGACCCTCGGTTACCGAGGTATATTTTCACTCAGAACATTATAATGTGTGGTGCGCCTACAAAAGAACGCTCATCCTCCGCCCCTCGATTATCGAGGCATCTTTGTTATAATTACCAACAAAAAAACTACACTTCCATGTTCCGTATAAGACAGCTTAACACCAAGCATCGAGTATTGGGGTTTGTTTTTTATCAAAGAATCAGTAAAAGTGTGCTTTCCATCACAGCAATTCAAAAAAACCTCCGTACAGACCCTCAGATATCAAGTATTTTTTATCCACCCTGTGAAATCTGCGAACACTCTCAGTCATAGCCTTAGCTTAGTCAAGCACGTCACAACCCTCGGTTACCGAGGCATCTTTCATATAAGTCGAATGTATAAGCTTCTCTTTTCACAAACAGTGCCATATCAACAAAAACTGCAGCAATTGTATATCCACAATTATCGAGGTGTTTTTTCACGCAGGGGCAAATTCCTATGCACACGAGTATTTATCAAAAAATACTCATACTCAACCCTCGGTTACCGAGGTATCTTTATTATAGTGAATGATTAAACAGTCTAGCGTGTGTCACAATGAGCACTAAAGCAAAGAGAATCAACAATCAACCCTCGGTTATCGAGGTATATTTTCACTCAGAGCTTTATAATGTGCTGGTGCGCCTACAAAAGAACGCTCATCCTCCGACCCTCGATTATAGAGGTATCTTTGTTATAATTACCAACAAAAAAACTACACTCCCATGTTCCGTATAAGACAGCTCAACACCAAGCATCGATTCTCGCGGTATCTTTCGTATAACGCGGGAGGAATCTGACTACATTTCCAATGAATCGCTTTAACAAAGCTTGGCAATTGTTAACCCTCGATTATCGAGGTATCTTTTATTAAAAATTGCCGCATAGGAGAATAACTCCCCTGCAACTTGCTTTGATTCTGCTTTTTAAAAGACCTTGATAATCGAGGTACCTTGATTCTCTATGTATAGATTAACAGAAAAAGCTGTCATTTTCAAGTGACAGCTTTAACAAAGTTATATTGCAGGAATTGTATCTTTTGAATAAATGGTTAAATGAATGCATCTGTGTCATAAAAAGATAACCGGGGAAGGATATTATCCATACGAGATTTAGGATGAAATAGCAAATACATAGGTAGGGCTTGACAACTCTGGCGTCAATTCATTTTCCGTTTGGATTGATTTTTTGCGTGTGAAAGAGTATAATTATTTTACAATATGCTTGTAGGAAGTGAATTTTGTGAGCAATTTAAGATACCGTTGTCTTATTGACAGTTATTTATGTGATATTGCACCTTTTGAATCGTATATAGAAAAAGGTTCTGTTGATTCAGGATTAATACTTATATCTTTTGACGAAAACGAAATTGCAACAATCCGTGCTCTTTTCAAAGATAATGTTCACGTCGGACAGGAAGCATATCTTGACAGAATTCAGCTTGCAGGAACTGACGGTTATCTTTACATAATGTCACAAACATCTCTCGAAAAGAAAGAAAAGATGCCGCATTCTATTTTGAAGGCATACAGATATTATAAAAGCTACAAGAAAAAGCAGTTGAGAGCCGATAAACACATCAACAATGAAATCAAAAATAATAATGATGGTATTAGAAAAACCCACGGCGGCAAATTCGGTTCTTATAAATATACTGATAAAACTAACCATATGAGTTTTCCGTTCCGTCTGTTTGAAACAAAAGAAAAGAATAGACCGTTATTTGTTCTTTTTCACGGTGCAGGAGCATTGGGTAATGATAATATAAAACAGCATTTTGAACATAAACGATTATATAAGTATATCCTCAAGGAGAATTGCAATATCCTTTCTCCGCAAGCTCCCTACGGTGCAAACAGAGGTTATGATTTAATTCAGAGCTATATAAAATCGGTGAAAAAGCTTATTGATGAGCTACCGATTGATTTAGACAGAAATCGTATTTATATTGTAGGCACTTCTTTTGGAGGGTGCTGTGTATGGCATATTTCATACCTGTTCCCCGATTACTTTGCTGCAGGTGTTCCCGCTATGGGTAAATTGTTTTTTGATAACGATTTCAGCTGTTACGATGTTGAAAAATTAGCAAAAATGCCGTTATGGATTGCACACTCGTCAGACGATACAAATGTTACAATAGACAGCGATGACTATTGCTTTGAAAAGCTTCAAGAACTCGGAGCAGACATTAAATATACCCGTTGGAATAAATACGGACACTCAATGTCCGGTAGATTTTATAAAACAGAAAAGTGGACAGAGTGGTGCCTGAGTAAGGAACTAAAATAAATTAAAATACAAATCATAAATGCTCAGTATTAAGGTGATGACTATGGATAAAAATAAAGCAATAAAATATATTATAGAAAATGCACGACCGCTTGAATTGGCAGTTTTCAGATATTTTTTTGAAGGTGGCTCAAACCAGGCTGTAATTGCTGAACTTTCAAAGTTTCAGAATGCTGACGGAGGCTTCGGGCATGGGATTGAGCCTGATTTCTTTAATCCCAATTCAAGTCCTATTGCAACAAATGACGCAATTATCACCCTCTCCCGTGTGAATGCACTTGACAGAGATTCCGATATAGTGAAAAATATCGTGAAATACTTGGAATCTCATGATTCATTTGCTGAAGATAAAAAGCGTTGGTTGTTTGCAATAGACAGCAACAAGGATTATCCTCATGCAATCTGGTGGGAGAAAAAGGGTGACGGTATCAGCAAATTCAATCCCTCAGTTTCTTTGGCGGCATTTATGATTTGCTACGGCAAGCGCACTCCCCTTTATGAGGAAATTATAAAAGAAGCTATAGAGTATCTCCGAAACGGAGAAATTGGCGGAGATGATATAAATTGTTATCTGCCGGCTTATGAGCTTTTAACTTCAAACTGCGTTAGTGATATAGTTGATTTAACCATTTTCAAAGACCTGCTTTGTAAGGCTATTGAAAATTGCATTTGCAAAGATATAGAGAAATACGGCGTAGAATATGTGCCGATGCCTTCAACTATATTTACCGGCAGATATACGGAGTTTATAACACCTGAAATCGAACCGTTAATTGCTGCAGAAAAGGCTATTTTAGGTAAACTCCAAACGGAAGACGGCGGATTTGATATCACCTGGAAATGGTACACTCCGTACACGGACGAATATGAACAGGCAAGAGCTTGGTGGCGTCCTCGCATTACTATTGAAAAACTTCTTTTCAATGAAACTACGGTATAAAAGAAATAAGTGTTAAAAAACAAATAGAATAAGCTGTCCTTTTTTCAAGGGACAGCTTTAACAATGTTATCTCGCAGACATTGTTTCTTATAAAATCACCTATATCATAAAAAGATACACGGGAATTGAAATAAGCCACACGAGAATAAGAGAAAAAACGGCATACAGCTCAAGAGTTTTATAACCGTTTTTCTTTTTAAGCATCAGAGTCTCTAAAAGCACAAGGACAAAAATCACGGGCAAAACAAAGATAACAGAAATAATATAACCGCCCATTCCCGTCCATCCGTCCCCTAAGGTAAATCTTTCAATTACGGCAAGAATCATCAGGATAATAAGCCCCAATGACACGGCACCGCACACGAAGGAATACAGGAGACTTATAACATTATATTTATTGTACTTTTCGTTTTCCTTTTTTCCGCCGATAAGCTCTTCCTGAGAAACGCGGAAAAACACCGCAAGGCGGGCAAGGTTATCCTTGCTCGGATACCGCTCTCCCGATTCCCATTTTGAGATTAAGGTGCGTGACACAAAAATCTGACTTGCAAGAGCTTCCTGAGTTAAGCCTGCATTATTCCTCAGCTCCCGAAGATTGTCCTTCAATTCCATTTTTCGCACTCCTTTGATTTATCTTTCAATTAAATCTTATCACAGCACCGAAAAATCAGCAAGTGACAGAGTGTGACAAAGAAAAATATGAAAATTTATCTGCTTTTTAATCTATTCTTTGGAACAAAATGGATATTTCTTTTGTGATTTGCTTCAGCACTACAGTTTTCTCCTGCCAAGTCAAATCAAATTGGAGCCAATCGGCTATCTTTTCAGAAGAAAAAGGCAGAAACGGATAGAGAAGAACTGCAATATTTGCAATCAGATAAACACAATTTGAAATGGTCTTTCTGCAATCTGCAATATCCTCTGTTCTTGTTTTCCACGGCCTGTTTGAATCATAGTAAGCATTGCCGAAGCGGATAAGTTCAAATATTTCTTCAAGTGCCTCACGCAGATTTCCTTTTTCAATTTTCGTTCCGACTGAATCAAAAGCATTTTTAACCCTTGCTCTGATTTCTTCGTTGACAGTTGTTTCCGAAATTTCAGAGTTCAGATATTTAACACAAAATGCCAACGTTCTGTTTACGAAATTACCCCAAGCACCCACAAGCTCGGAATTATTCTGTGTTCTGAATTCTCTGAAAGAAAAATCAGTATCTCTTTTTTCTGGACCGTTTGCAATAAAGAAATATCTTATGGCATCGGGATTATAATCATACGCCAAATCTTTTGCCCATACAGCATGATTCCCGCTTGTTGATATTTTCTTGCCTTCAAGAGTAACATATTCACTTGATATGATTTCGTCGGGCAAATGAAGATTTTCACCGTGGGCAAGTAAAAGTGACGGCAGAATAATGGTGTGAAACGGGATGTTATCCTTGCCGTGTACATAATAGTGACGGCTGTTTTCTCCGTATACCTCTTTGAAATCAAGATTTCTTTCTTTACATAAAAAGTATGTTGCAGAAAGATAACCAAGCACATTTTCTGCCCATATATAAATTTTTTTGTCCTGATACCCTTCTTTGGGAACATCAATCCCCCAACTCAAATCTCTTGTGATGGCTCTGTCACGAAGTCCTTCATCAATATATCGCTTTGTAAATGCGACTGCATTTTTCCGCCAATACGGATGCGAGTTCAGAAACTGTGTGAGTTCGTCTTTAAGCTCTGATATAAGAAGAAAAATCTGTGTTGTTTCATTAAAAACGACAGGTGTTTCACAATCTGAGCATTTTGCATCTATAAGTGAATCTGCATCAAAGATTTCACCGCAGGCATCACATTGGTCACCCCTTGCAGATTTACCGCAAACGGGACATATTCCGACAACCAATCTGTCTGTAAGCACCTGCTGACAAGTCGGGCAATATGCCTGCTTTACACATCTTTCTTCAATATATTTACTCTCATAAAGTTTTTTATGAAAGTCTGTAACAAATGCCTTGTGCCTCTCATCTGTTGTTTTGGTGTATAAATCATAAGAAAAGCCGAGCTTTCCGAACACATCACAAAATTCGTTATGATAGAATTCGCTGATTTCTTGAGGTGTTTTGTTTTCCTGTTTTGCTCTTATGGTTATAGGTGTACCGTGACAATCGCTGCCTGATACGTAGAAAACTCTGTCACCTTTAAGTCTGAAATAACGGGCAAGCACATCACCGGGAAGCAGTGCCGCAATATGCCCGATGTGGAGCGAGCCGTTTGCATACGGCCAGGCTCCGCCGATAATAATGTTGTTCATGTTTAATTCCTCATTTCTTTAGTTCAGTAACATTCGTGTAAATTAGTTTTACAAACAAAAAAACGCTCTCACCCCCATACAAAGTACAAGGGACGAGAGCATTACTCACGTGTTACCACCCTAATTCACTTGTTTCTCACGACAACAAGCCTTATCAAGTTCGGACAGGAAATGATCTGTCGAAACTCTATCGCTGTTACGGGCGATCCCGGCGTAGCCTAACATAATGCTCGGTACGCAGCTCGGAGACCATATTCGGCAGAATTCACTTTACCCATTCACAGCACATCAAAAAGATGATGGGATTCTCTGAAAAGCTTCAGATGCTTACTCTTTCTCGTCAAAGCTATTGTATGTAATATAGCATACTGGAAATAAAAAATCAACATTAAAAAAACCGCTGCTGTTGGCATTTTCACATAAAAAAACGACATTATATCAAGTCTGTACCATAAAAGGGACTTTTCGGATGATATAATGCAGAGTGAAAAATATTGCGAGGTGCTTTTATGATTTACCTTGATACATTCAGCTTTCCCACGAATGAAGAGGAATTCGCTTATTTATTTCCTAAAACCGGGAAAAATGTGCTGACCTGCTACACATCAAAATATCCCTTCGGGCTGTTTTCGGAACGGAAATTTCCCGATACCTTTGAATTCGGAGAAATTACAATTTTCTGCGGAAACAACGGCAGCGGAAAAAGCACAATTCTCAACGTCATTGCCGAAAAGCTTAAAATTAAGAGGGATTCACCCTATAACCGAACCGATTTTTTTGACGACTATGCAGAGCTTTGTAAGTTTACCCTTGAAGAAAGAATATCTCCCGACAGCCGTGTTATTACAAGTGATGACGTTTTTGAACGGGTGCTTGATATCAGAAGAATAAATAGTGGCATTGACACAAAAAGGGATTCAATCATAAACGAATGGGTAGAACTGAGAAGCGGCGGAACGGACACACGCCTTCACGGAATTGACGATTACGACCGCTGGAAGCAGGTCCGTGAGGCAAGAGATAAGACCATAAGCCAGTCACAGTATATACGCTCCCGTCTTATGAGAAATGTCTCTGAGCGTTCGAACGGCGAAAGTGCACTGTCACTTTTTGTTGATGCAATTCACGACAATGCTCTTTATATTCTTGATGAGCCCGAAAACAGTCTGTCTCCCGGGAATCAGCTTGAGCTTAAATATTTTCTCGAGGATTCGGTAAGACACCACGGCTGTCAGTTTATAATTTCCACCCACTCCCCTTTTCTCCTGTCCCTTAAGAGCGCCCGGATTTACGATATTGATTCAAATCCCGTAAAAATCTCAAAATGGACTCAGCTTCCCTGTGTAAGGGTGTATAAAGAATTTTTCGACGAAAACAGCTTCAGATTCTGATAAAAAAACACAGAGCTCAAAAAGAGTTCTGTGTTTGTCTTTTTTATTTCTTCTTTTTACCGAATAAGCCCTTGCCCTTGTCTTCATTCAGGGAATTTACGTTTCCGGGATTAAGGTCTGCTTCAAACTGTCTCAAAAGCTCCTTCTGTCTGTCGCTGAGCTTCTTGGGAACAACAACCTCGACACGGACAAGCTGATCACCGCGGGATCTGCCGTTGAGATTCTGGATGCCTCTGTCCTTGAGCTTGAATACGTCACCGGGCTGTGTGCCTGCGGGAACGGTATATTTCACATCACCGTCAAGAGTGGGAACAATAAGCTCACAGCCGAGAGCCGCCTGCACATAGCTTATATTTGCCTGATACCATACGTTATAGCCGTCTCTTTCAAAGAAGGGATGGCTTCTGACATTTACACCCACACGAAGGTCGCCTGCAGGACCGCCGTTTACACCCTTATTACCCTGAGAGCGCACGGAAATTGCCTGTCTGTCATCAATACCTGCAGGGATATTGACTTCAACCTTAGCAGCTCTTCTTACTCTGCCCTGACCGCGGCACTTACTGCAGGGATTGGGAATTATGGTACCCTTACCGCCGCAGGTGGGACAGGGCTTCTGTGTCTGCATAACGCCTAAAATTGTTCTCTGCTGAGTGGTCACGGAGCCTGAGCCGTTACAAGCCGAGCACGTCTGAGCGGTAGAGCCGGGAGCTGCACCGGAGCCCGAGCAACCGTCACAGACCTCCACACGGTTGACTTCAACTGTCTTTCTGCAGCCCTTTGCGGCTTCTTCAAAGGAAATTGTGATATTTGTCTGAATATCACCGCCGCGCTGAGGTGCGTTGGGGTTATGTCGCTGACCTCCGCCGAAGCCGCCGCCGAAGCCCGAGCCGAAAATGGACGAGAAAATATCACCCATATCAAAGTCCATACCGCCGAAGCCCCCACCGAAGCCGCCGCCTGCACCTGCCCCGTAGTTGGGGTCAACGCCTGCGTGTCCGAAACGGTCATATTTTGCCTTTTTGTCGGCATCGGACAGGACCTCATAAGCCTCGTTACATTCCTTGAACTTGGCTTCCGCTTCAGCATTTCCGGGATTAAGGTCGGGATGGTACTGCTTTGCCATTTTTCTGTAGGCTTTTTTTATTTCATCGTCCGAAGCGCCCTTAGAGACACCTAAGACCTCATAATAATCACGTTTATCTGCCATAACATTTATCCTTTTTCAATATCGGATTAAGTACATTCGGCCGCGGAAAACGGAGTGTCTTCCGCAGCCTGATAAATTCAGTTATTAAACATCTGTGTAAGATGCATCGTAGTAGCCGTCTTCACCCGAAGCACCTGCATCTGCGGCACCGCCCTGGAAGCCTGCGCCTGCACCGAAGTCGGGAGCACCCTGCTCGGGAGCAGCTGCCTTATAGAGCTTTTCGGAGATTTCATAGAATACCTTTGTAAGCTCCTCCTGACGGGACTTGATAAGGTTGTAATCCTCACCCTTGAGAGCTTCCTTGAGAGCATCTACTGCTGTGTTGATGTTAGCCTTGTCGCCGTCCTCAAGCTTGTCACCGCTTTCGGAGAGAAGCTTTTCGCACTGATATACCATCTGGTCTGCGTTGTTCTTGATATCAAGCTCTTCCTTGCGCTTCTTGTCTTCCTCTGCAAACTGCTCTGCTTCTCTTACAGCCTTTTCGATGTCTTCCTTGCTCATATTTGAGGAAGCTGTGATGGAGATAGCCTGCTCCTTGCCTGTGCCGAGGTCCTTAGCGGAAACGTGAACGATACCGTTTGCGTCAATATCAAAGGTAACTTCAATCTGAGGTACGCCTCTTCTTGCAGGAAGAATACCGTCAAGCATAAACATACCGAGGGTCTTGTTATCCTTTGCGAATTCTCTTTCACCCTGAAGAACGTGAACCTGAACAGAGGACTGATTGTCTGCTGCTGTTGAGAAAATCTGGCTCTTCTTTGTGGGGATAGTTGTATTTCTTTCAATAATCTTTGTGCATACACCGCCGAGAGTCTCGATACCGAGAGAAAGGGGTGTAACGTCAAGAAGAAGAAGTCCCTGAACGTCGCCGCCGAGAACACCGCCCTGGATAGCAGCGCCGACAGCTACACATTCATCGGGGTTGATGCCCTTGAAGGGTTCCTTGCCTGTGAATGCCTTGATAGCTTCCTGAACTGCGGGAATTCTTGAAGAGCCGCCGACCATAAGAACCTTGTCGATTTCGGAAATTTTAAGACCTGAGTCGCTGATTGCCTGACGCACGGGACCCATTGTAGCTTCTACAAGGTCTGAAGTAAGCTCGTTGAACTTTGCACGTGTGAGAGTAAGCTCAAGGTGCTTGGGGCCTGTGGCATCAGCTGTGATGAAGGGAAGGCTTATTGCAGATGTTGTAACACCTGAAAGCTCAATCTTAGCCTTTTCTGCAGCTTCCTTAAGTCTCTGCATAGCCATTTTGTCACCGCGAAGGTCAATGCCCTCTGCCTTCTTGAATTCTGCTACAATCCAGTCGATAACTCTCTGGTCAAAGTCGTCACCGCCGAGACGGTTGTTACCTGCAGTTGCAAGAACCTCCTGAACACCGTCGCCCATTTCAATAATTGAAACGTCGAAGGTACCGCCGCCGAGGTCATACACCATAACCTTCTGGTCATTTTCCTTGTCAATACCGTAAGCGAGTGCTGCAGCTGTGGGCTCGTTGATAATTCTCTTAACCTCAAGACCTGCAATTCTGCCTGCGTCCTTTGTTGCCTGACGCTGTGAGTCGTTAAAGTAAGCAGGAACGGTGATTACTGCCTGGTTTACAGTTTCGCCGAGGTAGCTTTCTGCATCTGCTTTGAGCTTGGAAAGTACCATTGCGGAAATTTCCTGCGGGGTATATTTTTTGTCGTCAATCTTTACACGGTATTCGGTACCCATTTGTCTCTTGATGGATGCTACTGTCCTATCGGGATTTGTGATAGCCTGGCGCTTTGCAACCTGACCTACCATTCTTTCACCTGTCTTGCCGAATGCAACTACAGAGGGAGTTGTTCTTGCACCTTCTGCATTTGCGATAACTACGGGCTCGCCGCCCTCAATTACTGCTACACATGAGTTTGTTGTACCTAAGTCGATACCGATGATTTTTGCCATTATTTTTTCCTCCAAAGAATTAGTATTTATATCAGTTAGCAACTATTACGGTTGCGTGACGAATAACCTTGTCACCCATTTTATAGCCCTTCATATAGACATCGGAGATTACATTTTCGCCTAAAGTCTCGTCATCTATGTGCATAACTCCGTTGTGTATATTGGGGTCAAATTCTTCTCCCTTTTCGCCGTAAGCCTCAACACCGAGAGACTTAAATACGTCAAGGAGCTGATTTACGGTCATTTCGATTCCCTTTTTGTAGCTTTCAAGGTCGGTTTCAGCTGAAGCCGCTCTCTCGAAATTATCAATTACGGGAAGGAGCTTTCCTATTATATCCGTTTTGGAATCGGAGAAGATTGCCTCCTTTTCCTTCTGTGAACGCTTGCGGAAATTATCGTATTCAGCAACCGTGCGGAGATACTTGTCATTTGCTTCAAGCAGCTTTTTATTGAGCTCCTCAATTATCGCATCTCTTTCGTCCAAAGTATTTTCTTCTGCCGTTTCTTCCGCCGCAGCTTCCTTTTCTGCAACTTCGGGAGAAACTTCAGTCTGTGTCTTTTTCTTATTCATAGCCCGGGATACTTTCCTTTCTCAGTCTGTCATTTCAGCAAGAATAACACCCGTTATTTCGCTGATGTATTTCACCAGAGGTAAAACTCTTGAATAATCTGTTTTTGTAGGACCTATAACACCGATAGAACCGTAAGCCTCCTCGCCTACGCTGTAGGGAGCTTTTATTACCGCCGCACGTCTGAGACAGGAAAACTCGTTTTCCGTACCTATCTGTAATTCTACGGGGCTGTCCTTATCCGTATCCATAAGGCTTACAGCCGCATCGCGGTTTCTTAAAAGCCCGATAATTTCGAGTCCAGAGGGGGCAAGCTCCTCGAAAGAGAGAACCGCTTCCTGACCGGACACGATTACATCGGCACCCGATGCCTCAAGGGCGGCTTCAAAGAAGGATACAATAAGAGGCATAATATCAAGGGACTTTTCACCGAGATTTGCAAGGGTGCTCTGAAGCTTTGCCGTTGTAAACTCCGAAGAAAGAGTACCTATGAAATTTGCTGCCGTGACATTGCGGAAAAGCTCAATAAGCTCAAAATCAATATCACAGTCAAGCTTTGCAATTCTGCTTTTTGTAACCCCTGCCGTGGTTTTTACCACAACCATTGCGGTTTTTATGCTTAAAGGAATTACCTGAGTTCCCGTTATTACGGAGCTTTCGCTGTGGGGCGTAACCGCCACCGCCGTAAGACCCGTTACCGCCGACAGTACGCTGCATATCTGTGTAAGCACTCCAACCGCATCGCCGTCCGTACGGTCAATTGCGGAAAGAATTCTGAAAATATCCGCATCCGAGGGGCTGAAATTCATAAGAAGCTTATCAATATAATATCTGTAGCCCTTATCGGAGGGAATACGGCCTGCCGAGGTATGAGGCTGACTGAGATATCCCATATCGGAAAGATATGCCATTTCGTTTCTGACGGTGGCAGAGGACACGGGAAAAGACAGGACCTCTACAAGAAACTTTGAACCGACGGGCTCACCCGTGGTAATAAATCTTTCAATAATCGCAGAAAGGATTTTTTCCTTTCTCTCGGAAAGTTCCACCGAAAAGCCCTCCTTCTTTTGTTTAGCACTCTCATACTCTGAGTGCTAACTACATTTATAATATATATCCCGACTTCACTTTTGTCAATAGGATTTCACAGAATTTTTTGAATTTTTTGAAAAATTAACCTTATTTTGCAGCAGACGTCCACGGCGAGTGCCAACTAAAGTACCGTACCGTGAAAATTTTCACGGCTTACGGAGTAATAATGTTAATTTTTTACTTGTAATAATTATATACTTATGGTAAACTGTAATGTGACTTAATTTTAATTAATACGGAGTTGAAACCAATGACTGATATTTCAAATCTTTGTATGGTGTGTCTCGGTACAAAAAACGAAGCAGGAGTTTGTACCCGATGCGGCAAAGAAGAAGATATTATTCAGCTTTCCCCTCTTCTTCCTATAAAAAGCGTAATAGCACAGAGATATCTTATTGCTAAGGCACATAAGAAAAACGGCGAAGGATTTACCTATGCCGCTTATGATATGAAGCTCGAAAAGGCAGTTTCCGTCAGGGAATTCTTCCCCGGAAGATCTGCCGAGAGGGATATTGACCTTATAAACGTAATTCCCAAGGAAGGTATGGATAAGGTTTATTCACAACACCTTAATTCATTTATTTCCCTCTGGAAGAAAATTATGCGTCTTAAAGGAGTTACGGCTCTTATTACCGTAAACGATGTTTTTCAGTGCAACGGCACAGCTTACGCGGTTTATGACGAATCCGAAAGTGTGACACTCAGAGACTATCTTCTTGACACGGAAGAGGGCTTTATTACCTGGGAGCAGGCAAGAATTCTCTTTATGCCGGTACTTTCAACCCTCGGCACGCTTCACACCTCGGGTGTTGTCCATAAGGGCATAAATCCCGCTTCATTTATTTTCACAAAGGACGGAAGATTAAAGCTGACCGATTTCTGCACGGAGCACGTAAGAGCAAAGGGCGGCTTCGGCGAAGAAGAGATTTTTGACGGCTATGCGCCCATTGAACAGTATTCCGTCCCTGCAAAGGCAGATGCCCGAACAGACATATACTCCTTCTGCTGTGTGCTTTACCGCGCACTTATAGGCTCTCTTCCCATTGATTCCAGAGAAAGAGCCGAAAACGACAGAATGATGATTCCCGCACGCTTTGCGGAGCAGATTCCCGCTTACGTAATAAATGCACTTATAAACGGTATGTCAATTTATCCCGAGGACAGAACCGACAATATTGAGCAGCTCAGAAGCGACCTTTCAGCTTCACAAAGAGCCATAGGTGCATCGGCACCCAATTACAATCCCCCTGCCCCAAAGCCCGCACCTGCAGCAAAGGAAAATCCTTTTGTGGATAAGCTTTCCGTTCCTGCCGCACCCAAGGCACCGGCAAAGGAGACTCAGAAGGCAAAGATTATTGCAGAAGAAAAAAAGAAGACTGCAAAGAAAAAGAACACTCAGATTACGGTTCTTTGTATTATTCTTGTAATACTTTTGGGTGTTATCGGATTTTTATCCGTTCAGCTCATTGACATAGCCGGCGGCGGCGAAAACGAGCAGACCACAAACGAATCAACCGTGATAACCGTTCCCTATTTTGTGGGCGGATATATTCAGGACATAATCCAGAACCCTGCATATACCGAGTATTTCATTTTCAAAACGGTACAGGAACACAGATACGACGTGCAGGCAGGCATAGTTATAGACCAGAGCATTCCTTATAACTCTACTGCATCAAAGGGCGATACCATTACACTTACAATCAGCGCAGGGCCCAAGAATCTTCCCGTTCCCGATGTTACGGGACTTACCTTTGAGGAAGCAGAAAGAATAATTCTTTCTCAGGGACTTACCTGCAAAAAATCACTTATTCATAACGACGGCACCCATACGGGAAATACCGTAGCGGAAACCATACCTGCAGCCCACGAGATTATTGCGGAAGGCAAAGAGGTTACAATCGTTGTATATACCTCACTTGAAGAGGAAACCTCGGAAGACACACAGCAGAACACAAGCGGCAATGCCGTACAGGAATTCCTTGAAAGCCTGATGACAAACCCCGCTCCACAGCAGTAAAGCAAATTCAAGCTGCCAATATAAGTTAAGGGCAATGTCCTTCCGACAGGGTCACTTTTAACTCTTATTTTCTATTTATTACTTCAACAAAAGGCGGTGAACAGACAAATGAATTATTTCCGGCTTCTTAAAGAGGATATACAGTGTGTAAAGGACAGAGACCCGGCTGCCACCTCCGCACTCGAAATTCTTCTTCTGTACCCGGGGCTTAAGGCTGTCCGTTCCCACCGCAGAGCACATTGGTTCTATAAGCATAATATGCACTTTTTTGCAAGGCTTATTTCACAGAGAACTGCAAGAAAGACAAATATTGAAATCCACCCGGGTGCTACAATCGGCAGACGCCTTTTTATAGACCACGGCACGGGTGTGGTTATAGGCGAAACAGCCGTAATCGGTGATGACGTAACACTTTACCAGGGAGTGACTCTCGGCGGTACAGGTAAGGATGTAGGCAAACGACATCCCACCGTAGGCTCAGGTGTTATGATAGGCGCAGGCGCAAAGGTGCTCGGTCCCTTTTCCATCGGTGACAATACAAAAATTGCCGCAGGAAGCCTTGTGCTTCACGAAATCCCCGAAAACTGCACGGCAGTCGGTGCACCTGCAAGGGTTGTAAAACGTGACGGCAAGCGTGTTGATATGCTTGATCAGGTTCACATCCCCGACCCCGTTATGCAGGAATTTGAAAAATTATATAAACGCATAGATGAGCTCGAAAATGAGCTTCATCTGTTAAAAGGAGAAGATACAAATGAAGGTGTATAACACACTTACAAGACGCAAGGAAGACTTAAAGCCCATTCACGAGGGTGAATTCAGAATTTATGCCTGCGGACCCACGGTATATAACTACATTCACATCGGCAATGCCCGTCCCATCTGCGTTTTTGACGTTTTAAGACGTTATCTTGAATACAAGGGCAACAAGGTTACCTTCGTGCAGAATTTTACGGATATTGACGACAAAATCATCAACCGTGCAAATGAAGAGGGCGTAACCTTCTCGGAAATTTCCGAAAAGTATATTGCTGAATACAAAACTGATGCTTCGGGACTTAACGTAAGAGAAGCAAGCATCCACCCCAAGGCAACAGAAAACATTGACGAAATCATTTCCATAATCGAAACACTTGTGGAAAAGGGCTATGCTTATGAAGCAGGCGGCGACGTTTATTTCAGCCCCCTTAAGTTCAAGGAATACGGCAAGCTTTCACATCAGCCCCTTGACGACCTTATGGCAGGCGCAAGAATCAATGTGGGCGAAAAGAAAAAGGAAAGTATGGACTTTGCCCTCTGGAAGGCATCAAAGCCCGGTGAGCCCTATTGGGAATCTCCCTGGGGTCAGGGCAGACCCGGTTGGCATATTGAATGCTCCGCTATGAGCAGAAGATATCTCGGCAAAACAATTGATATCCATTGCGGCGGTCAGGACCTTGTATTCCCCCACCACGAAAACGAAATTGCACAGAGTGAGTGCTGCAACGGCGTTCAGTTTGCAAACTACTGGATGCACAACGGCTTCATTACCGTTGACAACGAAAAGATGTCAAAATCTAAGGGCAACTTCTTTACGGTGCGTGACGTTGCAAAGCAGTTCGGCTATGAGCCCATAAGACTTCTTATGATTTCCTGCCACTACAGAAGCCCCATCAACTATTCCTACGATTCTCTTATGCAGTGCAAGGCTTCCCTTACACGTCTTCACACCTGCAGAGATTCACTTGACTTTAACCTTAAGACAGCTTCTTCAAAGGGCAGCGTAACAGAATCTGTTGCAAAAGAATTCGATTCCTTCAAGGAAAAGTTCTGCACCGCTCTGGACGATGACCTTAACACGGCAGATGCAATAGGCACACTTTTCGACCTTACAAGATACATCAATAAGGAAGTGCTGACAGCAGACGCTTCCGCTGAGGATATAACAGCTGCCATAAAGATTTTCGACGAGCTGGCAGGCATTCTCGGTATTGTATATAATGAAAAGACCGAAGAGGCTGACGGTGATGCAGCTGAAATTGAGGCTCTTATCGAAGAAAGAACAGCCGCCAGAAAAGAAAAGAACTGGGCAAGAGCTGACGAAATCAGAAACAAGCTCACCGAAATGGGCATTGTTCTTGAAGACACTCCCCAGGGTGTAAAATGGCACAGAGCATAAAAAACTAACAAAAAATACGGGACAGTTAAGAGCAAATCTTAACTGTCCCTGATTTTATTTATTCGTTTTATCTGAAAATATTGAATATTGTATAAAGGTCTATAATGAAGACGCCCATAATGTATGTGCCTGCAATAAGGATTATTTCACCGGGAATTCTGTCCTCTGTGATGTTGAGGTCTGCAATTCTTGCTCTCTGCCAGAGGTCAAAGATTGTGCCCTCTGTTTCGCCCGTGACGGAAAGATACTCGTTTGAAACTGCATAGAGAATTGCGTGAAGAGCAAGCTCACCTGCAATGTGCTCGTATGACATCATATCCTCATCTGCAATATCGGGATAAAGAGACTTCTGCTCGTTGTAGAGCTTTTCTGTTACCTCCATAAGAAGAGAACGGTTGAGAAGCTCGGGGTGTTCTTCAATATTTACGGCAATAAACACAGTTTCCTTGCCGTCTTCGCTGAGAACATATTTATACTCTGCATTTGCGATGATATCATCGGATGCGGCAGGAATATCCTGAATATTTATAAAGAAATACTTGCTTATAAGCTCAACTATGTCACCGATGGTAAGATTTGCAAGAAGCTCGCTGAAATCGGGAAGCTGAGGAAGTTCGGGAAGGTCGGGATCGCCAGGCTCATCGGGGGAATCGGGCGCATCGGGCTCATCAGGCTTTTCGGTGCCGCCGTTACCTGTTATTTTGTCAAAAACCTTAACGACAACGCTCATAATAATGTCAGCAGCCTTTTCCCAGTTTTCGCTGTCAAGCAGAAAATTCATAATTACGGGCTGTGCCTTTCCGATAAGCTTCAGGGTAAGCCCTGCTATGCTGAAAAGTGCCTTCTGTGTTGTCTGTGTGTTGCCTGTAATTGTATCTACAAGCTCATCTGTCTTGTCTGTTATGCTTGCGGCATAAACATTTGCTGTGAGGGAAAATACCATCACAATGGTAAGAACAACTGCAATGAGTTTTTTCATAAAAATACTCCTTTATTATTTTCTCTTAACATTACTTTAACACAGTACAATATAAAAAGCAACAGGAAATACAGATTCTGTTGCTTTTTTGGAAATTTATTTTTCAGTCACATTATTTTATTCGGTTTTTCTTTTTTACGCCCTCTTCGGCATAGCGTTTATTGAAGATTTCTTCCGTTGCAAGGGCAATTTTTGTTACCTTTACGTCCTTATCCTCGGGGAAGATATACCAGGTATCCTCAAGGGTATTGAGATTTATGCAGTCACGCTTCCAGCCGTAACGGTATTTGTATTCTATATGGCAGGCATATTGCTGAAGAGCGGGAATATCCATAGAGAATTCTTCGCCGTCATAGTCACGGATTCCCTTTACCTTAAAGCCGTCATAATCGTGCACAAGATGTCCCTTACCCATATAAATAAAGCCCTTTGCATTGGGAAGGTCATTGACCTTAACATCACATTCAGTACGGTAAGTACCGCTGTATACCTCTTTTTTAACCTCTTCACGTTCCCACTTATACCAATCGGAGGGGAATTTGAATTCGGTCTCGCCCTTATCGGCTTCCAACTCACCGTAGATGTTAAGAGTCCAGCTCTTTTCACATTCACCGCAGAAAATCTGTGCACCCTTGGTTGACATCTTTGTTTCGCAGCCGCAATTAGGACATTTATAAAGAACATTATGAAGTCCTTCAGCACGTGTTTTCTTTTTGACAACAACTCTGTTTTCGCTCTGCCATCTCCAGTCATCGTGAGCCAAGGCAGCTCTCAGCTTTTCATTGATTTCTTCAACCGTAGCGGCTTTTACCTCTTCGGCAGACATAAGAAGACCGTGCTCTACCTCGGTTTTCAGGAACCATCTGAGAGATTTCTGATTCCAGAAGGGATTAAAAATGTGGTGTCCCTTCATTTTCATTGTTACAACAGGCACTCTGCAGAGCTTTACAAGCTGTCCTGCAGAATCGGGAATCGTCTCGGTAATACCGCAAAGAGAATACTTTGCTTCGGGGTAAAGACCGTATATTTCACCGTTTTTCAATACTTTTCTTGCAACAAACACAAGATTCATATCGGTAGTGAACTTACGGGTGGGGAAAATACCGATTCTTCTTGCCATCCATTCCCTGCCGATAAAATCATCAACAGCCCCGGGGAAATGTCCCCTGTGACCTATGAGAAGAGATGTCATTATATAGAAATCATAAAAGCAATTGTGATTGCAGAAAAGGATATACGGAGGCTTTATACCGTAAGAGCCGACAGTTTTCGCCTTAACACGGTGCAGGTCCTTCCTGAGCTTCGTTCCTGCCCAGATAGGACCGATAAAAATTGGCCACTGTCCGTGAGGCTTCTCCTCCATATCGAACTTTTTAGTTGCAGGAGGGCCCTGCCATATACGGTTTCCGATTTTCTTGTATTTCATAAGAAGAATCTATGCCCTTTCTCTCTTTTTTTTGCTATAATCATATACATTTTACCACATTCTTTTAATAAATTCAATACTAATACAAAATGGGAAAATATTTGCAATTTACATAAAGAAAGGTTATAATAATATTTGCTCGTAAATTATAACGGGCAGGCTATCACCTACGACAGCATAGGCATAAGACATAAGACAGGGGTATCGTATGGTTTTCAGAAAAAATTCTTTGTTGTTTTACCAAGGCCAAATTTTTTATATTATTATGGCAATATTATGTATAGTCTGTGGCTTTTTTTTAGATGTCTGGATATCACTTTTGTGTGCTTTCCCATTTGTATTTTTGATCACAATAAACCCTAAAATGCACAGCGAAATTATTATTATTGATGAAACTGGCATATTATGTCAAAAATCAAAAAATCAACTTTGGAAATATGAATGGGAGGATATTGCGGAATTAAAAAAGACCTCTCGTTATTTATTGCCTTCAATTGAAATTATAGCGTATAACAAACGCGGCAAATCAGAACAATTTGCAAAACCCGGTCACTATTTTCAATTATGTAAAGTAGCAAAGAAAGCAATTGCACAATTTTCCAAGCAATAAAGGGAAAAGCAAAAAGACATTAAGGGAGAGGCAATATAAGCCTCTCCCCTACTTTTTGCTGTAAGTATATATTAATAATACTTGTTCAGAACATTATTTGATTTCATATTCAACAGAGTTAAACATAGAGAATAAAAGCCGTCATTAAAGCACATAAAACCGAAGCGGCAATTTTTCCTGCTGTCCCCTTAACGCTTCTTATCATCAGAAGGGACATACATACAAAGGAGACAAGCACGCAAACGGCAAGTGAAATAACAGAAAAAAAAGCTCAATTACATTTTATTACAGGATATTTATTGAATATTGTCACGTTTTTTGTTATAATCAGTTACAAATACACAGTAAGGAAGATAAAAATGGCAGATTCATTCAACATCAAAGGCACCGACTTTTATCTTAACGACAAGCCCGTTAAAATTTATTCGGGAGCTATACACTACTTCCGTACTCTTCCCGAATATTGGGAGGACAGGCTTCTCAAGCTGAAGCTCGCAGGCTTCAACACCGTTGAAACCTATGTATGCTGGAATCTTCATGAGCCGAAGAAGGGCGAATTTGATTTCAGCGGTATGCTTGATATTGAAAGGTTTATTAAAACAGCAGGTAAGCTCGGCTTGTACGCAATCGTAAGACCCGGGCCTTACATCTGTGCAGAATGGGACTTCGGAGGTTTTCCTGCATGGCTTTTAAAGGATAAGAATATCGAGCTTCGCTGCAACAATGAAGCTTACCTCGGTCACGTAAGAGA
This sequence comes from Clostridia bacterium, assembly GCA_017625435.1. Classification (GTDB taxonomy): domain Bacteria; phylum Bacillota; class Clostridia; order Oscillospirales; family Acutalibacteraceae; genus RUG806. The sequence goes on along the minus strand of JAGAKX010000033.1, from coordinate 3,776 downwards.
TTATCTTGAAAAGCTTATATCAATCCTGAAGCCGCACTTTATCACAAACGGCGGCAACATTATCGCAATGCAGGTTGAAAATGAATACGGAAGCTATTCCAACGATAAGAAGTACCTCAGAGCTCTCTGCAATATGTATGACGAGCTCGGCGCAGATGTGCTGAAGTTCACCTCTGACGGTACATGGTGCAATATGCTTTCGGGCGGAACAATTGACGGTGTGCTGCCTACACTCAACTTCGGCTCACGTGCTTCGGATGCATTCAACGCTCTTAAGCCCTACGGAGATATTCCGAAAATGTGTACGGAATTCTGGTGCGGTTGGTTTGACCATTGGGGTGAAAAACATCACACCAGAAAAGCAGATAATTTAATCCCCGAGCTCCGGGAATTCCTCAATCAGGATGCTTCCTTCAACATATATATGTTCTTAGGCGGAACCAACTTCGGTTTTACGGCAGGTGCAAATCACCAGAAGGGCTATGAGCCTACCGTTACAAGCTATGATTACTGTGCCCCTCTTACCGAATGGGGCGATTATACCGATACATATCACAAAATAAGAAAGCTTCTCTGTGAAAAACAGAATATTCCTATGGAAAAGCTGCCTGCACCACCCGAAATGCAGAATATCGGCACGGTAAAGCTTACAGAATCTGCAGATTTATTTGATAATCTTGATAATATAGCTCAGAAGCATTATTCACCGCTTCCGAGAAGCATGGAGGCCTACGGACAGAACTTCGGGCTGATTTATTATGTAACAAAGCTTAAAGGCAATTACGATGCAGGATTTCTTTCAATTGACGATGTTCACGATTATGCACACGTTTATTATGAAAAGAAAAAAATTGCAACAATAAACAGATGCAAGGAAAAATCTCTGCTCAATAAAATAAAACTGAAAAAACAGCTTTTCGTTAAGGGCACAGATTCCGAAAGTGAAATAGGCGTTCTTGTTGAGGGAATGGGCAGAGTAAACTACGGTAAAGAGCTTTATGACCGTAAGGGTATTTCTGATATTCATTTCGCAAACCAGGTGCTGACTGATTTCGATGTTTATACAATACCTTTAGATAATCTCGAAAACCTTAAGTTTGAAAATCTCAGAGAAGAAAACAAAAACGGACCTGTATTTCTGAAGGGAACCTTCAGAGCCGGCAAGGGCGAATGCTTTGTTAATACGGACGGCTTTACAAAGGGTTATATTTTTGTCAACGGCTTTAACCTCGGCAGATACTGGAACATCGGTCCGCAGAAAGCTTTGTATCTGCCGGGAGCAATTCTTAAGGATGAAAATGAGATTATAATTTTTGAAATTGAAAAATATAAAACACCTGAAATATCCATCGGCTCAAAACCTATGTTAGGATAAAAGGAGAACAAAAATGATAAGCAATGAAATAAAAACCGCATTTGAGGCATTCGGCAGAGACGGAAGCATTGAGAATATAAATCAGATTACAGCAGGTCTTATCAACGCTACATATCTTGTGGAAACCGACAAAAAAGAGAAGTACATACTTCAGAAAATAAACACCTTTGTGTTTAAGAATCCTGATGAGCTTATGGAAAATATCGTCGGCGTCACAAAGTATATCACAGAAAAAATCAAAAAAGCAGGCGGCGATTACAAAAGAGAAAACCTCAACTTCCTCTCCTGCAGCAACGGCAAATTTTTCTTTACGGACGAAAATAACGGCGCATGGAGAATGTATATTTATGTTGATGAGGCTCTGACTTACAATAAGCCCAAGGATGCCGAGACCTTCAGAAATGCAGGCCGTTCCTTCGGCAGATTTATGAAGCTGCTTGACGGCTACCCCGCCGCAACGCTGCACGAAACCATTAAAAACTTCCATTATACACCTGCAAGATATGAGAATTTCCTCAAAGCGGTTGATGCAGACATAAAAGGAAGAAAAGCAGAATGCGAAGAGGAAATCAGGTTTGTGACTGACCGCAAGGCTGATACCCACAAGCTTACGGACCTGATTTCAGCAGGTGTTTTGCCTCTCAGAGTTACACATAACGACACAAAGCTTAATAATGTTCTTTTTGATATAAATACCGATAAGGGTATATGTGTAATTGACCTTGATACAATTATGCCCGGACTTTCACTTTACGATTTCGGAGACAGCATCCGCTCCGGAGCCAATATGACAGAGGAAGATGATGCTGACCTTTCAAAGGTTGGTATTGACCTTGAGCTTTTCGAGGCTTACACCGACGGATTCTTAAGTGAAACAGCCGAAAGTCTTACGGATGCAGAAATTGAAAACCTTGCCTTCAGCGCAAAGCTTATGACCTTTGAATGCGGTATGCGGTTCCTTACAGACTACCTTGAAGGCGATGTTTATTTCAGAACAACCTATTCAGATCACAACATAGTCAGAGCAAGAAATCAGTTCAGACTCGTGGCTGATATGGAAGCTCACACGGATGAGATGAACGCAATTGTATTGAAGTACAAAGAAAAATATAAGAAATAATTCACGGAACTTTTCATAAGTGTTTACATCGGGGTGAGATTATGGACAAAATAAAAGAAATTAAAATCTTATCTTCTCTTGAAAAAATCTATGACAGAGATAAAATGCCGACGGACGGATATAAAGGCTTTTCTATGCTTAAAAATGAAAAGAAGTCCTTTCAGCTTGCAATTGAAGCTTCGGAAGAGTGCAGCGTGGATTTAATTTATGAAGGCACGGTTAAAGACATCCGTATCTATACAGTTGAGCATATTAAATCTGATTTCCCTATGTGGAAAAAGGGTGCCGACGATTATTACAGATTCAGCGAAAGCGGATATTACCCCGATTTGCTTTTGCCGTCAGACGGCACGGTAAATGTCAGAAAGGGCATTACCGTCCTCTGGCTCGAGGTTGACGCTGTGCATAATAATGCAGGTAAACACAGAATAGACTTTACTGTCGGCGGAAGGAAAGCCGGTATTGATATTGAAATTATTGATGCCGAGCTTGATTTCAGAGATTTTGTTTATACCTGCTGGTTCCACACAGACTGCCTGATGTCTTATTATAAATTCGAGGCTTTCTCTGACGAATACTGGAGAGTTACGGAAAACTTTCTTAAAACCGCAGCAGAGTACGGAATGAGCTGTGTTCTCACGCCAATTTTTACGCCTCCGCTTGATACCCAAAAGGGCAAGGAAAGACCCACCGTTCAGCTTATTGATATAACAGTAGAAAACGGCGAATATTCCTTTAACTTTGACAAGCTGACCCGATGGATTGAAATGGCTCACCGCTGCGGAATTGAATATTTTGAGCTCGCCCATTTTTACACGCAATGGGGTGCAAAGCATCCCCCGAAAATTATGGCAACGGTTGACGGCACCTATAAGAAGATTTTCGGCTGGAAAACACGCGCAGGCTCACGCAGGTATAAAGATTTCTTAGCAGCTCTTTCAGTTGAGCTTAAGAAATATCTTGAAGAAAGAAATCTCAAAAACAAGGTATTTATCCACGTAAGCGATGAGCCCAATGCCTCAATGCTCCGTACTTATAAAAAAGCCTCCGGGCATATTCACAGTCTTTTTGAAGGCTATAAAATTATAGACGCACTTTCGGATTACTCCTTTTATAAAAAGAAAATAGTTACAAATCCCATACCTGCAACCGACCATATAGATAAATTCCTCGGAAATGTTGATAATCTCCTGACTTATTATTGCAGTGCCCAAACGAATCACAATGTAGCCAACAGATTTTTCTGTAACGACTCAATAAGAACAAGAGTTATCGGTTATC
>JAGAKX010000032.1 GCA_017625435.1 Clostridia bacterium | reverse complement strand
GGTATATAACAATGTGCTTCACAGGGTCATAACTTCTGTATTTTTCATTTCTACCTGCGGGATGTCGGGGACGCCATCCCCTACAATATTTAATGCACGACACAGCCTCTTGGGAAATTACTTCTGTAAATTATGATTTATAGTTTGTTTCTGATAATCTTTCCGCTTGTGGTTTTGGGAAGGGATTCGCGGAATTCAACGATTCTGGGATACTTGTAGGGAGCGGTGTGCTTCTTTACATAGTTCTGAATATCCTTCTTGAGCTCCTCGGAAGCCGCAGTGCCCTTTGTAAGGACGATAACCGCCTTTACAACCTGTCCTCTTACCTCATCGGGAGCGGCGGTAACACCGCATTCGAGAACGTAAGGAAGCTCCATAATAACATTTTCGATTTCGAAGGGTCCTATGCGGTAGCCCGAGGACTTGATAACGTCGTCAACTCTGCCCACATACCAATAGAAGCCGTCCTCATCCTTCCATGCAAGGTCGCCCGTGTGGTACATTCCGTCATACCAGGCTTCCCTGGTCTTTTCTTCGTCAAGATAATAGCCCGTGAACAGACCGCAGGGAATTTTATCTCCTGTACGGACAATGATTTCACCGGGAGCACCGACATCACAGGAATTGCCCTCTGAATCAACAATATCAATATCGTAAATCGGTATGGGCTTACCCATTGAGCCTATCTTGTGGTTGGCACCCACAAGGTTACCTATCATAAGTGTGCTTTCGGACTGACCGAAGCCTTCCATAATGCGAAGGCCCGTAAGCTTTTCAAGCTGCTTGAAAACCTCGGGATTGAGTGCTTCGCCTGCTATTGTTGCGTGCTCAACGGAAGACATATCGTATTTTGTAAGGTCTTCCTTTATAAGCATACGGTACATTGTGGGCGGAGCGCAGAAGGTAGTAATATGGTACTTTGCGAACATGGGAAGAATATCCCCTGCATTGAAGCGGTCAAAGTCATAAACAAAGGTTGCGGCTTCGCACATCCACTGACCGTAAAGCTTGCCCCAGAGAGCCTTTGCCCAGCCCGTATCGGAAATTGTAAGATGAAGTCCGTCGGGGTCAACACAGTGCCAGTATTTTGCCGTAACGAAATGACCGAGAGCATATTTGAAGTTGTGTGCGGCAATTTTGGGATATCCCGTTGTACCTGATGTAAAGAACATAAGCATAAGCTCTTCACCGCAGGGGGAATCCTCTGTTCTTTCAAATTTTTCGCTGAAAAGGGTGTATTCGCTGTCAAAGCTGCGCCAGCCCTCCTTTTCACCGTTTACAATAATTTTTGTTGTAAGTGTGGGAGCTTCCTTTGCAGCCTTATCTGCTTCATCAGAGGTATTGCCGTCAGCGGTACAGATAATTGCGCTGATGCCTGCCGCATTGAAGCGGTAGGAGAAGTCGTGCTCTAAAAGCTGATTTGTTGCGGGAATTGCAACGGCCCCCAGCTTATGAAGACCGAGGATTGCAAACCAGAACTGATAGTGACGCTTCAGAACAAGAAGAACTCTGTCCCCTCTCTTGATTCCTAAGGACTTGAAATAATTAGCGCATTGATTTGATGCCTTTGAAATATCGGAGAAGGTAAAGCGTCTTTCGGTAAGATCCTCCGAAATGTGAAGCATAGCAAGCTTTTCGGGCTTGGTCTTTGCAATTTCATCAACTATATCGAAGGCAAAATTGAACTTATCCTCATTTATAAAGTCAACCTTGACGGGAGTTCCGTGCTCGTTCTTCTGAACAGATACCCACTTACGGTAAACACGGTCTGTTTTTGCCTCACCCAGTCTCTTGGGAGATACTGCAGTTTCTGCCTTCTGGGCGGAGAATTCGGGAATCGGCTCACCCGAGGGATTAAGAACGATAGCATAGAAAAGACAGTCCTCATCGCCTACCGCCGCCATACCGTGGGGAGTTGAAGAGTCATAATAAATGCTGTCGCCCTCGTGAAGCACCTCTGCGTGCTCACCTATCTGAACCTTAAGTGTTCCCTTTATAACAATGTCGATTTCCTGACCGTCGTGGGTGGTAAGCTCAATATCCTTGTTATCGTCACCGCCCTTTACGGAATGAACGTAAAGAGGCTCCGCAATTCTGTTCTTGAAGGATGCGGCAAGATTATAATAAGTCATACCGTGTGCGTGCTGAATAATCTGTCCCTCGCCCTTTCTTGTCACCGTATAGGAAGCAAGTGTGGGAGATGAACCCTCGATAATATCCGTAACATCCACGTTGAATGCAAGTGCACAACGGTAAATGAAGGCAAAGTTAAGGTCGCTTTTGCCCTCTTCACAGCGCATATACTCCTCTACGGATACACCCGTTTTATGAGCCATTTCCGTATAGGTAAAGCCCATAACCTCACGGAGCTCCTTTATACGGGACGCCATTTCTCTTATTTTGAAATCAAGACCTGTAATACTGTTACTCATATTTCCTCCTCTAGGGTATGTACCCATCACGACAGACAAACGATAAAAAAAACCGTCCCAAAGAAAATTCTTTGAGACGGGAAAAATACATTACCCGCGGTACCACTCAAATTGCACTCAGAAGTGCCTCTCAGGCTCATTTATCAAGCCTTATGCTTTTACGCAGCCATACGGGAGAGTTCTACGGCTTAAAGCCTTCCTCTCTCCGGCTCGGAAGCTACAGACCTTTTCCCTTCACCAACGGCTCACACCTACCGCCGTCTCTCTTGAGGTTATCTGAAAAGTCCCTCTTCGTCATAGCCTTTATTACGGGTATTCTATCATCAAAATTCTTAATTGTCAACAAAAATTTACTTCAGCCGCGTGAAGAAGAGCTTCATCGATATTTGCACAGATGTTTTCTTCACCGATTTCCTCCAAAAGTCCTGCCTTTTTAAGGGTATTCAGAGGCTGCTCGTTTACGTGGGAAAGAATAAGGGTTTTTCCGCTCTTTTTACATACCTTTATAAGGGACTCAAAGCTGTGAAGACCCGTTGCGTCAATTGCGGGAACGCTTCTCATTCTTATAATAAGAATGTCCTTTTTACCGTGCTTTATTACATCGGCAATTTTACCTGATGCACCGAAGAAAACGGGACCCGTTATCTCAAATACCATTGTATTTTCGGGAACCTTCTTGAAGCGGATGTTTTCGCTGTCTGTATGCTCGTCAAATTCCTTCCAGCCGTAAGCATCGGTAACATCGCTCATTTTCTTCATAAAGAGGACTGTTGCAAGAACAAGACCTACTGCAATTGCAACAACAAGGTCAAATACAACGGTAAGGGCAAAGGTTACAATAAGCACAAGCACGTCACTCTTGGGGGAACGCTTGACGATAGCCACAAATTCTCTCCACTCACTCATATTGTATGCAACAACAAAGAGAATTGCGGCGATTGTGGGCATAGGAATAAGTGCCGCATAGGGCATAAGAACCACAAGGACAAGAAGAAGCACAACAGCGTGAATCATACCGGCAACGGGAGTTTTTCCGCCGTTTTTGATGTTCGCAGCTGTTCTTGCAATAGCACCGGTAGCAGGAATACCTCCAAAGAGAGCAGAAGCAATATTACCCATACCCTGAGCTATAAGCTCGGTATTTGAATTGTGACGGCTGCCCGTCATACCGTCTGCAACAACGCAGGAAAGAAGGGATTCAACACCTGCAAGCACGGCAATAGTCACCGCATCGGGTATAACTGCCTTTACTGTATCAAATGACATTTCGGGAAGCGAAGGGGTGGGCAGTGCCGAGGAAATTGTGTAAAGGGAGCCTATGGTGTTTACGTTCATATCGAAAACCTTTACAAGCACCGCTGAAATTACAATTGCAAAAATTGAAGGGGGTATCTTCTTTATGAATTTGGGGAAGATTATAAGCACAGCAAGGGAAATGATACCTATAAGAAATGCTTCAAAATTGAATGTACCTATGGTGTGTGCCACTTCCTCGAGCTTTTCAACGGTTTCAATGGGAGAATTAACGAAGGTAAGCCCCAGAAAATCCTTCAGCTGTCCGATAATGAGGGTTACGGCAATACCCGTTGTAAAGCCCGTTGTGATGGTAAAGGGAATAAACTTTATAAGACTTCCGAGCTTGAACACACCCATAAGAATGAGCATTATACCTGCCATAAGAGTAGCAAGAACAAGTCCCGAAAAGCCGTTTTCAGCGACGATTCCCGCAACGATTGTTGCAAATGCCGCCGTAGGTCCCGCAATCTGCACACGGCTTCCGCCGAAGGCTGAAATCACAAAGCCTGCAACAATTGCGGTGTAAAGTCCCTGCTCGGGAGTGACACCTGATGCAAGAGCCAGGGCAATTGACAGAGGAAGGGCAATAATTGCAACAATTACGCCTGCTGTCAGGTCCTTTACAAACTGAGCCCCGGAATATCCTTTAAGAGAGGAAATAAGCTTCGGCTGAAAAATATTCTGCTTTAATTCTTTCATAATAATCACCGTAATCCAAAATTTCAGCCTTGATTATAGTCTTAAATCCGTTCTCTTTCAAGAAAAAAACAAGCAATTTTATTATTTCTGTGTTTTATTGAAAACTTATAAAGATTATGATGTTTTTTTATACAAAATAACGACACAAAAAAAGGCATCCGACACACATCGGAAGCCTTCATTTTATATTATGTTAAAAGCTGTCTCTGATACGCTTGAACATCTTTCTGATTTCGATGTTCTGGGGACACATTTTTTCACAGGCACCGCAGTCGGCACACTTCCTTACTCTGTCCTCAATATCGGGCATTGCTTCCTTGACCTTTCTTCTGTCCTCGCTGGCACCGAGATTGAATGCAGAGAAAACTTCGGGTATTGCAATTTCCTCAGGACATACGCTGCAGTAATTACAGCCGGTACAGGGGATAAGTCCGAGCTTGGCGTGAGCCTTTTTAGCTTCAATAAAGCAGTTCTCCTGCTCTTTTGTAAGAGAAGAGGCTTCGTACTTATCTGCAAGTGCCATATTCTCTGTAAGCTGCTCCTCGGTTCCCATTCCGCTTAAAAGAAGGGATACCTCAGGATAATTCCAGATATATGAAAGTGCCGCTTCGACGGTACTCATACCCTCGGGAAGGCAAGCCTTTACTGATTCGTGAGGTGCTACAAGACCGCCGCCGAGAAGGGGCTCCATTATGACAAGTCCTATGCCCTTTTCAGCCGCAAGGCGCAATCCCTCAATACCTGCCTGATAGTCCGTATCAAGATAATTGAACTGAATCTGACAGAATTCACAGCCGTCGTATTCCTCCATAATGGTCTCAAAAATCTCAAGGTCATCGTGGAAGGAGAAGCCCATGTGGCGGATTTTGCCATCTGCCTTTGCCTTTTTCATTTTTTCAATGAGACCGAACTCCTTAACCTTTTCCCAATGGTCGCGGTTAAGGGCGTGGAAAAGATAGAAATCGACATACTCAACATCAAGCTTGGAAAGCTGCTCGTCAAGAAGTCTATCAAAGTCCTCTGCGCACTTTACGTGCCCCATAGGAAGCTTTGTTGCAAGATAAGTCTTCTCTCTGTAGCCGTCCTTAAGTGCCTTACCTACAAGGCATTCGCTTTCGCCGTCATGATAGAAGTAAGCCGTATCAACATAGTTTACACCGCTGTCAATTGCACGGCGGATAAGGGCAATTGCTTTTTCCTCGTCAATTACCTTCTTGCCGTCAATTTCAACTGTAGGCATACGCATAGCACCGAAGCCGAGGCTTGACACCTTGCAGCCGGTTTTTCCGAATTCTCTGTATTTCATATTATTTTCTCTCCCTTTTTGTTTTTTATATTTCATTAATTGCTGTCGGTTTAACACTTATCTGATATTTTGTCATTTGCTGAACTCGTGATTTTTAAGTGCAAAATATTCATCCTCTGAAATAGCAACAACAGAGCCGTGGCGGGGCTTTAAGTGGTCTATTTCCATATCGCCTCTGCGGATTCTTGTGAAATTCTGAAAATCCTCCGTAATCTGCGGAAAGAAAGTTCCCTGCGAGTATTCGTCCATTATCATTATCCACTTATCAGTACCCGTGATGTTATACATTGAGCTTCCTTCAACACCGTGCCAGTTAAGAGAACATATTGTATAATCCGTGTTGTAGGGCCCCGTAAGATTCTCGGAACGGACATAAGCGATTTTCTGCGTAATGTCCTCTTTGAAGTAGAGGTAATAATAACCGTCCTTTTCGTTATAGACAATATCGCCGTCTATACACTGAACATTTCTCTTTTCGCCCGTTTCGGGATCAGTTTCATCCCATCTGCCGAAAAGAACCTCGGGAGATGTTTCAAAGGTCTTGAAATCCTTTGTATATGCATAGTAGTGGCCTGCCGTATCGTTTTCAAGGGTGGAGTTTGCCCAGTAGACCATATACATTTCCTTTTCGCTGTCCCATATTGCCTGAGGTGCCCAAGCACGGTTCGTTGTTTCAAAGCCTTCAAATTCTCTCATATCAATAACGGTTTCATCCGTCCAGTTGACAAGGTCGTAGCTTCTCCAGGTAATAAGCGAATGATTGGAGGTCCAGCCCTCAAGTGCATTCATATCCGTAGCAATTATAAAATAGCAGTCCTCACCGTTTTCATCGGGTCCATTAAGAATATAGGGGTCGCGCACACAAAGCGTTCCCTTTGTCTGCTTAATAACGGCTTCATTACCGTTCAGGGCTTCAAATTTATATCCGTCCGTGCTTACGGCAAAATGAAGGGTCTGTTCGCTTACCTCATTTCCCGTAAAATAACAGAAAAGGTATGCACCCTCTCTGCTTACGGGAGGAATGGCATAATCATTAAAAATATAATTGAAAAGGAACACAGGCATCATAAGAATTGCTAAAAGAAATCTTTTTACAATAAGCCAGCTCATAACAAATCTCCGTTTTTTATAATTTATCTTATGTACAATAATACTACCATACATAAAGGCTTGTTGTAAAGACAAAAAATAAAGAGCTGAGTATAAAACTCAGCTCAATATTCAAATAATTTTTCAATTATTTAACGGCATCTTTGAGAGCCTGGCCAGCCTTGAAAGCGGGAACCTTAGCAGCAGCAACCTTGATGGTTTCGCCTGTTCTGGGATTGCGTGCTTCCTTTTCAGCTCTTTCACGAACTTCGAATGTACCAAAGCCGATAAGCTGAACCTTTTCGCCCTTCTTGAGAGCTTCTGTGATGCTGTCGATAACTGCCTTAACAGCTACGTCAGCGTCCTTCTTGGAAAGACCCTTAGCAGCAACTGCATTGATAAGTTCTGTCTTGTTCATTATAGTATCCTCCTTATATATTCAAAAGCCTGTTACGGCGTTTGTTCCTGTTTTTTTGCCTTGTCCCAATATTCATCTAATTTTTCGAGGGTTGCCGTCTTCATATCGACGCTCTCTCCCGCTGCCATTTTTTCCGAACACTCAAAACGTCGGGAAAATTTGTCCGTAGCACGTGTCAATGCTTCTTCGGGATCAACACCCGTTTTTCTTGCAACATTTACGACAGCAAAGAGAAGATCGCCTATTTCGTCAAGAATCTCCGTCTCATTGCCGTTTTCAATTGCCGCGTCAACCTCTTTTGCCTCTTCCGTGATTTTTTCAAAAGCCCCCGTAACATCAGGCCAGTCAAAGCCTGCCTTTGCGGCTTTTTTCTGCACCTTGTTGGCACGCATTAAAGCGGGAAGCTCACGGGGAATGGAGTAAATTGCCTCTGCTACGGTATTCTGCTTTTTGGTACCCATTTTTATAGCGTCCCAGTTAGTCAGCACTTCCTCTGTTGAAGAAACATTTACATCACCGAAAACGTGAGGATGGCGGACAATAAGCTTTTTGCAGATTTCATCCGTTACATCGGAAAAAGTGAAATTACCCTTTTCAGTTTCAATAAGTGTATGGAAAACAACCTGAAGGAGCACATCGCCCAGTTCCTCCCGGAGCATTTCGGGTGAATTCTTGTTGATAGCTTCAATTACCTCGTAGGTCTCTTCTATAAAATCCTTTCTGATGCTCTCGTGAGACTGCTCTGCATCCCAGGGACAGCCCCCGGGGGCACGGAGAATCTCAACTATTCTCAGAAGATCGTCAATATTATAGAAGTCCTTGAACTGAAAATTATCAACCATAGCTTTTACCGCCTAAAAAATCACATACATTGGTATTTTAACCCAAAAGTCTATATTTTTCAAGTACTTTTGCGATTTTTTCTCCCTTGGGAAGCATAATAACATCACTTTTTAAGAGAGTTTTTGTTGCAATTATGGAAATAAGGTAAATTACTACCGCCGCACCCACGGCAATTATTGTAGAAATATTATTTACTGTAAGCTCACTTCCGATACCGAGAGGAGTAAGAATTTTCATACAAATCACGTGAACGCCGTATGCTCCGGCACCTGTCAGAGCTGAGCAAAAAAGAGGCTTTACAACGCTTGTTTTCCAGTCGTATTTTATTCCTACTGTCTTTTTGAGCACAACAAAGCCCCATATAACCATAATTATATTTGAAAGGAAGGAGCCCACAACCGCACCCTGAATGTTTATGGTAGGAATGCTTACGAGAATCATATTGGCAAGGACCTTGGCTATTGCACCGGCAGCCATACTCTTAAGAGGAACATTGGGCTTATCCACAGCCTGAAGCATATTTGTAACCGGCTGAGCGAGTGCTAAGAAGCAGACTGATATTCCGTAAAGCATAAGAATGGGAGCAATATATTCAATTGCAGGTAAGGTGTGCTCCTTTCTGCCGTATATGAGAAGCAGAATAGGCTCGGCAAGAGCGCACATACCCATGCCTGCCGGGAGCGCCATAAGAAGAATAAGGCGGAAAACCCTCTTTATGGTATCTCCTGCCTCTTTCTTTTTGCCCGATACCCATAATTCGCTGAGAATAGGAAGGGCAGATGAGCCAAGGGCAATTGTAAGAGTGGGAATAATATTCTTTATTTCAAGAACAGTATCATAAGCACCGAAAAGATAGTTCTTGAATTTTTCTGCCTGTAAAGCCGTATAACCTGTATATTCTATAATTTTCGGGTACATTGCGGCTACTGTTTCAAAGTCCGTTTCAAGAACATAGGCAAGACGGTTCTGTATAGTCCAGCTGTCTATAAATGTCGTAAGATTGAAAACAAGAGAGCTGACGGCAAAGGGAAGAGCCATAATAAGCAGCTCCTTTCGGAGAAGCTTTTTTTCCTGTGCTTCGGGAGAAGCGTCAATAAGGCTCTGAGGAATGCTTGTTTTATCAAGACGGTGCTTAATTGCTATGTAAACGAGTCCCATTGCAGAGCCTATGGTAACACCTGAAATTGCAGCCGCCGCCGCATAGGCAGAGGATGCATCGGTTACAAATTTATTAAGCACGGGAATTTTATCTGCAAACTCAACACCGGTAAGAAGAACTACATTCATAGAAACAAAGCCGAATATCAGCTTTCCTGCAGATTCAATAACCTGCGAAACGGAGGTGGGAGTCATATTGCGAAGGCCCTGATAATAACCTCTGTAGCCGCTCATAATACAACAGAAAAGAAGAGAGGGGGCTACTGTCAGCACAGCAGGAAGTGCATTGATTGAATCGGTGGAAAGCGAATAAGGATATGCCATAAGCACTATAATAAGCGTGCCGATAACACCGAAAAGAGTAAAAAGTCCGAGAGAAACGCTGAAAAGATTCTTTACGTCACGGTATTTTCCCTGTATTGCCTTCTCGGCAACCATTTTTGAAACGGCAACCGGAAGACCTGCAAGAGCAATTGAATATATGGGAGTATAGATGTTGTATGCGGTTGCAAAATATCCCTTAGCCGCAAAACCTATTTTATCGGTAATATAAAGCTTAAAAAGAATTCCCGTAATTTTTACAAGACCGATAGCAACCGTAAGTATCAGCGCACCGTTTACGAGAGATTGCTTTTTTCTTTCTTCCATCGGTATATCCTCCGTTTCTCTTTTCTTAAAATTCTATGCCGCAAGCCCCTTTGTTTATACGTTTTTATAAAAATCCGTCACGGCTTTTTTGCGGTTTATCATTTCACCGAAATCGGAAATATACTCGTAGGGGTATTTATAATTAAAAATCCTCTGAAGCTCATCACGTCCGGGGAGGGTGAGCTTTGTGACGGCGGAAGCACCCACAGCCAGAACCGTGTGTATTTCCTCCATCATATATATGTTATAAAGGCAGGGGTAATTCTTTTTACACCAGCCGACGTTTTCAAGATTAGCAACAGATTTGCTCTGTCTGTACATATAGTAAGGCAGATAGCCGTTTTCCGAGAGAATTTTATTTGCATAATCTACCATTCTCTCAGTTTCCTCTGCAGTACAGTATTCCTTTCCCGTCTGATTCATATCCGAGGAACGCTTTACGGAAAGGGTGTGGACCGTGATATTTTCGGGGGAAAGCTCCACCGCCTTGTCAATGCTTCTGCAGAAGCTTTCATAATTGTCTGCAGGAAGACCTGCAATAAAGTCCATATTGATGTTATTGAATCCCATATCCCTTGCAAGGCGGAATTTCTCCAGAGTATCCTCTGCCGTATGCCGTCTGCCTATAGCTTCAAGCACACTATCCGAAAAGGTCTGGGGATTTATGCTGATTCTCGTAACACCGGCATTTTTAAGAACAAGAAGCTTTTCGGGAGTTATGGTGTCGGGTCTGCCTGCCTCAACGGTAAACTCCTTTACGTTTTTCATATCAAAATAAAGATTTAGCGCATCGGTAAGCTCCTTTAAGTGGGCTGCATCAAGAGAGGTAGGAGTGCCGCCGCCGATATATACGGTTTCAAGCTTCAGGGAATTTTCCCCTGCAAGCCGTGCAGTCTCCTTTATTTCCTCACAAAGACATCTTACATAATCGGGAATGAGCTTTCCTGCGCTGTCAACCGAATGGGAAACAAAAGAACAGTAAGTACATCTTGTGGGACAGAAGGGTATTGAAACATAAAGGGAAAATGAACGGATATCCGCCTCTTCAATAACCTTATTTTCAAAAAGGGCAACATTTTTTGCAAGAAAGGTCTTCTCATCGTTTGCTTCAAAGAAATCGGAAAACATCCTTACGGCATTTTCCGTGCCCTTCTCACTTATGTATTTTCTCATAAGCTTGGCAGGTCTTATTCCCGTAAGAATACCCCAAGGGGGAACAATACCGGTAATTTCCGACAAAACCTTGATCATTGCCTTTGCAAGGAGTCTTTCACGAAGTGAACCGCTGTCCTCCTCCGTCACGGGAAAAGAAAAGGAAAATTCCCCTTCCCTTCCGTCAATTAAGGCTCTGCAGGAATACGTGTTTTCGGTGTCTCCCTCATCCACCCTGCAGATAATGTATCTTCCGGGCTCCTCGGAGGACTTACCCTGAAGCACCTTTTCCGACGGGAAAAATATTCTTATTATTTTCTCACACTCATATTTATATGTGTTACCGATAAGCTCAAGAATCATTTTGACCTCAATAGACTGTTCTCTGTTAATTCATAAGAAAGAGTAGTACTGCTTCCGTGCCCCGGATAAATTTCAAAATCTCCCGGGAGTGCACCGATACGGCGAAGAGATTTTACAAGAGTCCTCAGATGTCCTCCCGGCAGGTCTGTTCTTCCGATTCCTACCTTAAAAAGGGTATCGCCCGAAAACATTTTTCCGTCTGCAATAAAGCATACACCGCCTCTTGTGTGACCGGGAGTGTGCATTACGGAAATCTCTGTTTCACCGAGCATCAGCGTATCCCCCTCGGCAATTTCTCCGTCGGGAGACATAACCGTCTGTGAATAGCCCTCTACGGTATCGCAGAGACTCCATTTCGTGCTTTCAAGGCAGATTCTGTCCTCAGCGTGAATAAGCACCTCACCGCCGAAATTCTCTTTAAGAGAAAAGGCTCCGCAGATGTGGTCGAAATGGCCGTGAGTCAGAAGAATATATCTGAGCTTCTCAGCACCTGCTGAGCGAATTGCGCTTTCCAGCTCAGAGCCGTACTCTCCGGGATCAATGACTGCAGTCTCTCCCGAAGCAGCATCTGTTATAATATAACAATTTGTTCTATAGCTTCCCAAACGAAGCGTCTTTACATTCAACATAATTTCACCATATTTTATATTCGTTCGTCAATAATTTTTCGTTTGACGAAAAGACATCTCTTTTTTCTTTTGTACTAACCGCAAAAGTCGCACTTAGTCCTAAAAGAAGCGCAGAAATTGCCGTATTTGTTGTTTTTGGCTCCGGCAAGCCGTACATTGGTACTGCGAAGAGCCAAAAACAAAGCACTTTGCGTACTCTCAGCGAGGCACAGAACTTTTTTTCTTCCGCCACCCAAAAGAGGCAGCAGAACTATTTTTATGTTTGTGCGTCAAAGACGGTGATTTATGCGTTTCTTTTCCAGATATCTGTATCGAAAATAATGGTAACGGGGCCGTCATTAAGAAGGCTTACCTTCATATCCGCACCGAAAATACCGGTTTCGACCTTTCTTACACCCTCAGAAAGCAAAAAAGCATTGAATCTCTCATACAATGCCTTTGCTTCGTCCGGCTTTGCAGAGGGAGTAAAAGAGGGTCTGTTACCCTTTTTCACGTCCGCACAAAGGGTAAACTGAGAAACGCTTAATATCTCCCCGTCAACATCCGTGACGGAGAGATTCATTTTTTCTTCGCTGTCTTCAAAAACACGAAGCTTTGCGATTTTTGACGCCATAAGTGCGGCTTCCTTTTCCGTATCACCTTCCATTACTCCTAGAAGCACAAGAAAGCCCTTGGAAATACTGCCGACAATATTACCGTCAACCTTAACGGATGCTTCCGTTACTCTCTGAATAACCGCTTTCATCAGTTGTTGTAGGGAGGCTGCTGATTGTTGTAGGGGTTGTTCTGATTATTAACATCCTGATAGGGTGTATAGCCGGGGTTTTCAGGAATAACAATAGCAACAATAATGTAAATCAGAAGACCGGTACCAACAGAAAAAAGAGAAATCAATACTACTGCAAGTCTTATAAGTGTGGAATCAATATCTAAATACTCTGCGACACCTCCGCACACACCTGCAAACTTTTTGTCTGTTTTTGAACGATAAAGCTTTTTCTTTTCCATTTTGTTTTTCTCCTTTATATAGAAATTTTTAATTACAAATTCAAGACGCAAAGCGTCTTCCGACAGCGTCACTATTACTTCTTCACTATTACTTATTACTTCAGATATCCATTCCTGAGCGGTCAACGCTGAGTACGCCCGAAAGCTTACCGAGACGCTGCATAACGGATTTCAGGTGTTCTACGCTGTTTGCGTTTATTGTAAGGTTAATAAGCACTCTGCCGTCCTTTGTACCTCTCGTATTAATGGACTGAACAGTAACGTGAATTGCATTGAGAGCCGTAAAAATGTCGTTCATAATGGTCTTCCCCGCAAGACAGGTAAGAAGCATTGAAGCGGCAAATTCGGTTTTTACCGTGGAATTCCAGTAAACCTTTATCCAGCGGTGTGCTTCGGGAGCATTGTATATATCGTCAGGCACATTGGGACAGTCCTTTTTGTGAACGGACACACCGTGGCCTCTTGTGATAAAGCCGATTATATCGTCGCCGGGGATAGGATTACAGCAGCGGGAAAGCTTTATAAGGCAGTTTGTAATGCCCTCTACCACAACTCCTTCTGAGCTTACGGTCTTGGCCTGCTTGTATTTTACAGCAGTATCATTTGCCGCCTTGACGATTTTATTGTACTCGTCACGAAGCATAGGCATTATCTTTGAAAGAACAATACCGCCGTAGCCGAGAGCCGCAAAGAAATCATCAACGGTTGCCATTTTTTGCTTTTCAATGATGACGGTAAGAAGCTGCTCCTCCTGCTCGTCTGTAAGCGTCATATTGTTTCTTCTCAGCTGTGCCTCATACTGAGCCTTACCCTCTTCGATGTTTTCCTCTCTGCGTTCCTTTTTGAACCAGTTTCGGATTTTAGTACGGGCTTCATTTGTAGTTACGATATTGAGCCAGTCTCTTGACGGCCCCTTACCGGGCTGAGAGGATGTGAGAATTTCAATAATCTCTCCCGTTTTTACCACGTAATTGAGCTGAACTATACGCTTGTCAACCTTGGCACCCGTCATCTTATTACCGACGGCGGAATGAATTGCATAGGCAAAGTCAATAACCGTAGCACCTACAGGCAGAGCAATAACGTCTCCCTTGGGGGTAAAAACAAAGACCTCATCGCTTACGAAATCGTGTTTGATAGTATTAAGAATATCCGTAGCGTCATCGGCTTCACTCTGCGCTTCAAGAAGATGCTTTACCCAGCCGATACCCTTTTCAAGCTTCTTGTCTGCTTCCTTATCCTTATATCCGAGCTTATATTTCCAATGTGCGGCAATACCGTATTCTGCGGTCTTGTGCATTTCCTCTGTTCTTATCTGAACTTCAAAGGGAATGCCTTCCTTTCCGATAAGGGTGGTATGAAGGGACTGATACATATTTGGCTTAGGGGTAGAAATATAGTCCTTGAATCTGCCCTGAAGAGGCTTATACATATCGTGGATAACACCGAGACAGTTATAGCAGTCACCAACGGTATCAACAATGATTCTTACCGCATAAATATCATAAATCTCTTCAAAGGAGCGTCCCTGCATATACATTTTTCTGTATATACCGTGAACGGACTTAATTCGGCCCTGAACGGTAGCATCGGAAACAACGGTCTTTATTCTCGTTGCAATTTTGTCCTTTATATTTTCAAGAAATTCCTTTCGTAAGGGCTCCTGGTCTGCGAGGGCGTCCTCAATTTCCTTATATGCCACGGGGTCAAGGAAGCTGATTGCAAGGTCTTCAAGCTCTTCCTTTACGGGACGGATACCGAGACGGTGGGCAATGGGAGCATAAATTTCAATGGTTTCCTTGGAAATATCACGTCTTTTCTGCTCGTGCACATACTGCAGGGTTCTCATATTGTGAAGACGGTCAGCAAGCTTTATAATTATAACTCTTATATCTTCACTCATTGCAAGAAGAAGCTTTCTGAGGTTTTCTGCCTGTTGCTCCTCCTTATTGGCAAGGGGCACCTTACCGAGCTTTGTAACACCGTCAACAAGGTGCTGAACATCTGCACCGAAAAGTCTCCTTACCTCTTCCGAGGTTACGGGAGTGTCTTCAACAACATCGTGCAAAAGAGCTGAAACTACCGACTGACAGTCCATTCCGAAGCCTATGAGAATTTTTGCAACGGCTATGGGATGGATAATGTAGGGCTCTCCCGATTTTCTCAGCTGTTCGCCGTGGGAAACAAGAGCAAACTGAAAAGCCTTTTCTATAATCGCGGCTTCATCGGGAGAAAAAGCCGTATCTACGGCAGCTTTGAGCTCCGAATAGTATTTATCAACTATATCCATATTTTCTCCCTCCTATTCCTTATAATCAAGCTTTTTAAGAATACGGCAGCCGGCTAAATCTGCCTTTCCCGTAAAATCGGAAAGCGAATAATCCGAACCGTTAATTGTAAGAATACCGACATCCGTAAGAGCATCAAGGCAAACGCAAACGGCACCCGCCTTACGGTAGGGAATTCCCGTACGCATACAGAGAATTTCGGAGCTGAACGACCACTTTTTCTGCTCTCTTAAAAAGCGGTAAACATTTCCGAGCATCGCTCTGTCAGGACAAATAAGGGCTTTTTCATCTCCTGTAAGCTCCTCATCCCTTAAAAATTTATTATACACCGAAAGAGAAAAGAACATATCACGGTCATTTTCTCCTGAAGGTCTTATATCCTTTATCTGAATGCCGGGCTTTACTTCTCCGCGGAATTCATTTTTTTCTATTCTTACGGCAACGTCCACCGTGTCGCCCGGTCTGAAGGGGAAGGTATCGGCTGTCTGTCCGAAATAAACGGTTCTGAAGCTGACGTTATCCTTGGAAAGGGTCAGCATTGTATGCTTATCGGAGCCTATTGATTTTACATTCTGCACAGTCACTCCGAAAATGCCGAAATACGGTGTGGGGTTCTCTGCACCGAAGGGCTCAAGGTAAGAGAGAGACTCCAGAATATCCATTCCTATAGCTGCAGGATTCAGCCTTATATCAATATCAAGTGACGGGTAGAAGGGCGGCTGTGCGGCAGCATAGCTATTTACTTTTTCTCTGAAGACATCAATTCTATCCTCACTGACGGAAAAGCCCGCTGCAAGAGTATGGCCGCCGAACTGAATAAGGGTATCCTCGCAGAATTTTAATGCCTCATAGAGAGAAAAACCGTCAATACTTCTGCAGGAGCCTCGCGAAACTCCGTCCTCTCCTATGGAAATTACAACGGCAGGTCTGCCGTATTTTTCCACAAGACGGGATGCGGCAATTCCTATAACACCGGGATGCCAGCTTCTGCCTGCAACAACAATAACACGGTCGTTTCTGATAGAGGAATGCCCGTCAAGGTATTCTTCTATTTCACTTGTAATAGTGCTTTCCGTAGTCTGTCTTCTGCCGTTTTCAGAAATGAGAATTTCGGCAAGACGGGCGGCTTCATCCTCGTCCTCCGTAAGAAGAAGCTCCAGAGCCGTTTCGGCACTTCCCATACGCCCTGCGGCATTGATTCTCGGGGCTATGCCGAATGCAACGGACGAACCCGAAACATCGCCCTTTATCCCTGCGGCTTCAAGAAGCTTTATGATACCCGGTCGGCAGCTGTTTTTAATAAGCCTGAGACCCTTAGCAACAATTATTCTGTTTTCACCCGTAAGCGGTACGATATCGGCAATTGTACCGATAGCGGCAAGGTCGCCGAATTCCTCAAAAACCGCCTCGCTGTCTCCGCCCTCAAGAGCGGAAATAAGCTTTAATGCAACACCGACACCTGCAAGATTCTCCTCGGGTGAGGTGTCGTCCTCTCTGTGGGGGTCAACCACGGCATAGGCATCGGGCAGAATTTCACCTACCTTATGATGGTCGGTAACGATGAAATCAATTCCGTGCTCTTTAAAAATTTCCGCTTCTTTTACGGAAGCAATACCGTTATCGACGGTAATTACAAGCCTTGTATCCGTTTTGCAGATTTCTTGAGCTGTTTCGGGAGAAAGTCCGTAGCCCTCTTTGAGTCTCGAAGGAATCCTGTGGCTGACATCAGCCCCTACAGTCTCAAGATAAGAAGTAAGAAGTGCGGTAGCCGTAACACCGTCAGCATCGTAGTCACCGTAAACCAGTATTTTTTCACCGTTTTCAACAGCACGGATTATACGCTCTGCCGCTTTTTCCATATCCTTTATTAAGAAAGGTGACGAAAGCTCCGTTTCGGCTGCTGAAATAAAGCTCAGCACAGCCTCGGCAGTTTTAATTCCCCTTGACTGTAAAAGAAGTACGGCAAAATCATCCACTCCGGTTTTAAGTGCCAGAGCAGATGCCGCATTTTTATCATAAGTGCTTATATTCCAGACCTTACGTCCCAAAATGCACCCTCCAAAGTCTATTAATCCATATTATCAAATAATTATAGCATAATATTTCCGCATAATCAAGAAAAAAACTTCATAAAACACAGCTGTAACATATCATTTCTTTGTGAATAAAATGAACTGCGGGGCAAGGCAGAAGCATTGCTTTCGTTCCCCGTAATCCTTTACAAAAAGGAGGTAAACCATGGCTGACAGACGTTTTTTTCTTGACAATAATTCCTCAGGTTGCGGCAGAAACGAAGGCTGCGGATGTGAGAGTGACAGCATGAACATATACAGAAGCTGTTGTTCACCCTGTGCTCCTCTTCCCGTATACCCTCCTTCTCTCCCCGGTATACCCGGTCCTCCCGGCCCTCCCGGTCCTATAGGACCGCAGGGTCCTCAGGGCATACAGGGTGTTCCCGGTGAACCGGGTCCTCAGGGACCTCAGGGTGTGCAGGGCATACAGGGTCCCGCAGGCCCTCAGGGAGTAGCAGGTCCGGAGGGTCCTGCAGGTCCTCAGGGACCTCAGGGTGAAACCGGTGCTACAGGAGCAACAGGCGCTCAGGGTCCTCAGGGCGTGGCAGGTCCTCAGGGTCCCCAGGGTGAAACCGGTCCTGCAGGTGCCACAGGTCCCGCAGGTCCTCAGGGTCCTCAAGGTGAAACAGGCCCTGCAGGTGCAACGGGTCCCACAGGTCCTCAGGGTCCTCAGGGTGAAACAGGCCCTGCAGGTGCTACAGGTCCCGCAGGTCCTCAGGGTCCTCAGGGTGAAACAGGCCCTGCAGGTGCTACAGGTCCCGCAGGTCCTCAGGGTCCTCAGGGTGAAACAGGCCCTGCAGGTGC
>JAGAKX010000031.1 GCA_017625435.1 Clostridia bacterium | reverse complement strand
TTGTTCATTATCTCTTTTGTGTTGAAATAATAAACTCTCTGATCCTTTGCGGGCTCACCGCCGAAAGTAAATCTCTTTCCTACTGTCTTAAAGGTTTCCCTGAGGCTTTCTCCGAAGGAGCCTGAAAAAATTGAAGGCTCTGTTGAAGCATCATAGGTGAACTGTCCGGGCTCTGCACAGACCTCCACAACCTTGCCCTGCTCGACGATAATCATACACTGACCGTCTGCGACAACGATTCCCGAGCCCGATGTGATAACATTATCACTGCCCTTTGTGTTTGAAGAACGACCTGATACATTCTTCTGTCCTTTTACTATAAGTACATCGTCGCTTATGGAATCGCAGGTGAAAAATTCTTTCCACTGATCAGCGAGTACTCCGCCTAATGCTCCGATTCCGGCTTTAATAAGTCCCATAAATTATTTCTCCTTTCAATAAACAGGTTTATTTTTCAATACATTTTTTGCAGCACAGTCCTCCCTGAAGGTCCACCCCATATACAGTACATTCTTCACAAACCATATTTCCGCAGATTTCACATTTATTAAGCTCAAGACGCACTTCATTGTTTGCCCGCTCATAAGCTTTTCCATGGTCATTGGCGTAAATGATTGCTCTTGCCTCCCGTTCGTCATTGCTTAAAAACTTTTTATTCTTGAAACCTGAAACAAATTCGTGAATCTCTGTTTTTATGGGCTTGCCGCAGAAGTCACAGTAAAACTCAAACTCAAATTGCTTTATCGTCGATTTATCCGCAAATCTCTTTGTTACAGCTTTCAGCATATTTACCGACCTCCTTATATCAGTACTTACAATACAATTTTACTTATTAAAGCTTACTGAAATAAGTAGCCCTGAAGGTTACTTTCTTAAAAAGAAGGCTACCTTTAGGGCTACCATATCAAAATACTGTTCATTCATTTGTTAATACTGCACAAACAAATTCACGAGAACAAATTAATGCAGGATTTGACACAAAATTCAAATTATGATATATTATGATATATAAAATAGTGGAGTTGAACTATGGAAATTGACATAAAAAACCTAAGCTTTCCCGAGCAGGTAAAAACAGCCCGTGTTCTTTTGCAGCTGACACAGACTGAGCTTGCAGGGGCAATCGGCATTTCCTATGCTACCGTCAGCCGTTGGGAAAGAGAAAACAGAACACCTCATCTTGCAACGCTTGGCAAATTCTATTCATTCTGTATGCGAAACGGAATAAAAATCATAATGTCAAAGGAGGAGGAATAATATGTCTGCTCTTTACGGTATTATTTTTGCTGTTTCTCTTTTGATGATTCTTGCCTATTATTTTGTTGACAGAAAACGCGATATATGGCTGCTGCTTCTTTTTGTTTGTGTAGCAGTATGTGATTTAGGATATTTTCTTCTTTCTGCAGCTAAAAATCTCGAGTTTGCTTTATGGGCAAACAGAATTGCTTATCTGGGAAGTGTCTTTTTACCCTTTTCCATACTTATGATGATAATGAATCTTTCAAGATTCAAATACCCAAAATGGTTTCCTCAAATCTTAATCGGCATCAATGCAGTAATGTTTTTCATTGTTTCAAGCGGTGGCTGGCTGCCGATTTACTATAAAGATGTTTCTTTTGAAATCATAAACGGCGTCGGTACACTTATTAAAGCTTACGGACCGTTACATAATTTATATAAGGTTTTCCTGTTTGTGTATTTCTCTGCAATGATTGCAATTATCATATATACAGCCAAAAAAAAGACTGTGATTTCTGTCAAGCATTCTATTTTTCTGGCGTTTGTTGTTATTGGCAATATCGTAATATGGCTTATTGAAAATTCAATAAAAGCAGGATTCGAGTTTATGTCCGTTTCATATATCATTACAGAAGGATTAATATTATTCCTTTATGGTGTTTTACAGGACTACGGTCTTACCGATACAGAAAGGATTCTGTCCGCTTCCGTTACAGTACAATCGGAAACTGAAAAAAATGCTTCTGATGAACAAATAATAAGCATCAGTTATTTTGAACAAGAACAGATTGATATCATTTTTGAAAACTGGCAAAACCTTCGTTTGCTTTCTCAACGTGAAAAAGAGGTCTTGGCACTCATTATGCAGAATAAAAAGCGTAAAGATATTGCCGATGAGCTTTTTGTCACGGAAAGCACAATAAAAAAACACACATCAAGTATTTTCAAAAAGCTTAACATCAACAACCGTTCAGAACTGTTTGAAAATGCCAAAAATTACTTGAATAACAAAAAAATGCAGTAGTCTTTCACTACTGCATTTTTTAACAATTAACCGTTAAATAAATATAAGCTTATTTCTTTTTTCCTTCATTTTTTTCTTTTATATCCGTCAAGTGCAGTAATTATTTACGGCAACAGACCTCAATTGCATCCCGGATAAATACCGCTGTTCCGTCAGCGTGCCTGTCTATATTGTTTCTGAATCGTTCATCCAGAGTATACATCTGACCGAGTCCCCGTAAAATCTCGTTTGTACAAGAATAGTAATTCTCGGTGATAAAGCCTTGAAGCACTTTTACAAGCTCCTGAGCTTCATCGGAATCAGGTGCTTTATCTTTTTTCAGAAGACAAGCAAACTCTGCCATAATGCAATCCATATCACCTGACAACTCATCCGATTTCTGCTTCGGATAGGCCCCGGTTTTTTCTTCATACTCCCTGTAGGCTTCGGTTTTGCCCCATTTTTCCCGTGCCTCCTCCTTGAATTTTTCAAATTCAGTTTCATCGAATGCATCCATAGCCTTTGCCTCTTTCATCAATCTGTGATTATATAATATCTATCCCGTTAATCTCACGAATTTCCTTTGCATCAATCTCATTAAGCTTTAGGTTTTCTGTAGCGGAAATATACGCAGCCGCACCTGCTGCCTCTCCTATACCTATACAGATAGGCATTACTCTGAAATTTGAATGAGCCATATGCGTTCCTGAAATGTTTCTTCCGCAAAGTAAAAGATTTTCTTTGATTTCAGGCAACAGACAGCGGTAAGGGATCGTATATCCTTTTTCCTGACTGAAATGCTTCTGCACCCCTGTTTTATCAAGTCCTGCTCCCGTAATGTTATGAACATCAAAATTGAAGTAAGCATC
The DNA here is from genome assembly GCA_017625435.1 of Clostridia bacterium. Lineage (GTDB taxonomy): Bacteria > Bacillota > Clostridia > Oscillospirales > Acutalibacteraceae > RUG806. The sequence continues at coordinate 14,985 of JAGAKX010000031.1, read as the reverse complement.
CTTTACAACATAATCGTCAAATATCTTCGCTTCGAGTATATCCTGCTCATTCAGGGTATATTTACCCTTGAAATGTCTTGTTTCTCTGATTCCTATAAGAGATGCTGAGCTGATAATATAGCAGTTTTCATAACCCGGCACAAATTCACGGAGATACTTAACTATATCATCCATCTGTCTGCGGCAGGTAAGTGTTGCCGTTGTAAGGTCATCTGCATTTGTTCCGTCAATATCAATTGCATTTGTCATATTGCAGGTTACAACACCGGGAAGAGTTGATTCATAAGTGAGAATGTGCCCTGCAGGATAAGGAATATGCTCCTTCGCAAGTGCCTGAAGCTCACCGCGGGGTGTTTCATAGGTGGACTCAAAGGAGCCCAAGAATACTGCCCTGTCATAGTCAACACCGCCGACCTTGAACATAAGTGTTGCAGGCTGCATTTTATTATCACTTTCACGGCCGAGAACAAATTCTGCACCTGCTCTTGCGGCAATATCGCCGTCACCCGTTGCATCAACAGTAATCTTTGCATAGATATCAGTTTTGCCGGATTTATTGATAACTGTTGCACCGAGAACCTTATCCCCTTCACAGATTGCATCCTCTGCGAATGTGTAAAGCATAACCTTACAGCCAACCTCACAAAGCATTTCAAGATAGAGAGTTTTCAGCTTCTCGGGATCAATGAGATTGGTTATTCTGTTTTTGAATTCACCCTCATTTTTTTCAGCTGTTCTTTTGAGAATTTCATAATACAAAGGACTTCCGCAGCTGCCTGTCCAATGGCTCATAAGTCCCGATGTTGATATTCCGCCAACATCACCGCTTTGTTCAGCAAGAATAACTTCCGCACCGTTTTTCGCAGCAGTATATGCAGCCGCAAAGCCCGCGGGACCGCTTCCGAGAACAAGTACATCAGTATGTATTTCAAACCTTTCAAGCATATCCGATTCCCCTGAATAATCTTATTTTTGCCTTACAAAAAAAAATCAAAGAATCCCCGATTCCGTAAGCTTATTTATAAAGCTGTCGACATCCTCAGATGCCAGTTCACGGGAAATATCATATTCCTTCATAAGCACATCAATAAGCTCTTCTCTTTCAGCGCCGTTTTCAATCTTTTTCCAGAGAAGCCCTGCACTTTCGGTCAGCAAAAAAATACCGTTATGTGTAAACACCGTATTTCCTGCAGGTATGAGCATATCCTGTCCTGCAACAGTTCTTAAAATAACCTTTTGTTTAATTTCCATTTTTCTGTCTTAACCTTTCTGCCTCATCCAAAATCAGGCTGTAGGATATCTCCGAAAATTTGCAGACATAATCGGGAACACGGGAAAAATCTCCGCTTTCAGTATAGCAAACCGCCGCACATACATTGCAGATGCATCTGTAAGGGCAATTCACACATTTTTCAGGAAGACGTATCTGCAGGGTATGCTTCTTTACATTTTCCCAGGCAGCAGAAAAACCCATCTGTTCAACATCAAAATCCTTATCCACAATACCGCACATAGACATTTTGCCCTCAGAATTTATCCAGAAGCTGCTGAAGCCTGCACGGCATCTGACCTTTTGCATTTCATCCTCTGTGAAGCAATCAGATTCATTTGTAAGCGAGCCGTTTTTAAGCGCCTCGGCATATCGGATAAACTGGCTGTCAGTTTTCTTATACTTAAGCATATTGACACGGCAACGGGATGCATCCTCGGGACTGAGTCTCTTTGAGTTCTCGCCGAACACTCCGTCGGTCCTGATTCTGGGATACATATAAGGAGTCATTTTCAGAAACAGTCCGTTCTCGTCGGCATAGCGATTAATAGCATCGGCATACAAAAAATTATCCTTTGTAATGCTGCAATTAAGCCTTACGTCTATACCGAGTGAACGCAGGAGCGAAATATTTTCCGTCACTCTTTCGAAGCCGCGCACCCCCGTAAATCTTTCATACACATCATTATCGGTGCCGTACAGGGAAACATTTACTCTGTTGGGAGGCTCCTTTTTGAAAAGCTCAATAATCCTATCCGGAAGATAATAACCGTTTGTATTGATTGACACTATAAGCCCCAGCTTTTTAAGCTCCTTGTAAATGGACTCAAAATCCTTATGAAGAAAGGGTTCTCCGCCCGTAAGCAGAAGAAAAAGCATTCCCTGTTCAACGGCTGCAGCCGCAGTTTTTATCCACCAGCTGCCGGGCAGCTCCTTTGTGGCGGTACAATTTGCCTGTTCATCATGCACATAACACATCGGGCAGGAAAAATTACACCGTGATGTCAATTCAAATGTGCCTGAAAGCGGAACGCCTCCGGCTCTTGCTCTGCTGTGAAGAAAAGCCGAAACAACAGGCTCCTCAGTTCTTTGTTCAGCAGGCTTATTAATGATAATACTCATATTAAAACCACATTATTATAAATTAAGGTATTCTTTCAGAAATAAAACGGCAGACTCATCCTTCAGGCACTCATAAGAGTAAACGGGAACTGTCTCAACGATTTCGGAAAGAAGCTCATACACTCTTTCGGATTCCTCAACGGAATACGAATTGTATGCAAACTTACCCAGAAGAGAAAGATATGCCTCCGAGCCGTTTAATTGCCGTATATTGTTCGTCCTGCCCTTAGAAAGGCAGATTATTGCCCTAACGGGCAGCTGCTCATTATGACAGATACCCGATGTCCCGCAAAAGGGAATGCCCGAAACAATAATTGAGCTGCCGCTCTTTTTAAGGGCTCCCCTGTCACCGTTTACTGTTACGGCGTCGGCTGTTTTTTCCCATAACGCAGCCTGCGTGGATTTTCCTACCTGTTTATCTCCTGCAAAAAGGATTGCCGCATTACGGTATTTTACAACCGAGGAGTGCATTATGCCCACAGCTTTTTTCAGCATAAGCTCGGGCAGATTCAAGGCATCAAATACTGCCGTTTCCCGCAAGCCGTACTTATTAAGAATGTAAAGCGTACTGTCATCAATCCTGCAGGCATACGGCATATCCTTAATTTCATACATATCAAAAAAATATGTGTATGTCATATAATGCCTGCCGTCAGAGTAGGTTTTTCTTCTTTCGGAAACAGAATGAAGCTCCCCCGTGGGCTCAGGCAAAGCATCTGTCAGCCTTATAATAACAGAAAAATCAATACTTTCGCTTTCGGTGTAAAAAACAGCATATTTTTCTTCCTGCTGAATCTCCTTTTCGCTTTCAACAAGAAAGGTAACATCTGCAAAGGAATATTTATATCTGAACATATTCAACAAATACAACCTCACTGTCATCGGTACTGAAATCGGGAACAGAAATCTGCTTCAGCTCCCCTGCCTTCAGGGATGACACTTTTGCTCTGAAGGTTATTCCGCCGAAATATTTACCGTCAGCATTACGCTTCTTAAAATAAACATACACCGTGGAAAAATCTCTGTCCTTTGTGATATTCCGCACATTCATAACCTTATTGAATTCACTTATTTCGAAAAGGTCTTTCTGCAATGAAGCACCGTTTTCAAAGAAAACCGTGTTTTCAAGGCGGATATTCTGTACCTCTTCATCTGCCGAGGCACGGCTTCCGTTCTTTTCGAACACAAGCATCACAGAATCCTCCGGCAAAGAGGTTATCTCGAAAAGATATTCGTTTTTATCGGTCACAATGAATACACGGGCAAGCTTCAGCATCTCGGTGCCGATGTTTCGTATTTCCAGAGTCAGCACATCCTCTTTATTCTCAAAGCTGCCGTCCTCAGGAAAACTGCAATCTGAAGAATAAATGCTCTCAATTGACAGAATTCCGTCAAGCTCCAAAGGAAGCTTATAATTTTTAAGCTGAAGACAGTCCTCTGAGGACACATCGGGCTCAGGCAACGTGCATCCTGTCAACAGTAAAAAAGCAAGAATAACAATAAATAACCTGTATTTTTTCATATTCATCAAAAAACCGTAAGCCGGCACTATAAAAATGTCGGCTTACTAACATATCAGGATTCAAAAACATTCATATCCGCAATCGGGACGTGATAACAAACCTGGTCCTCATATCCGGGAACATAGGCAACACAGGTACCTTCAGGGAAAACCGTCAGACCGGGCTGACCGGGAACAGCTACGGCACATTCCCCTGGGTTTTTGTTTGATATAATTGCACATCCGGCAGAGACATCGGTTGACAAAGCTAATGTCTGAAACATAATATCCGGTTTGATATAATTTTTCATCCGAAAACCCTCCTGAAGAATGTAATTATTTTTTTGAACCAATTCATAATTATTTCTAAAATACTCATCGGCTCATCATCTGTGCCCTCACCTGATTCATCATCGGTGATTTCTTCCGACTCTTCAACCGTTATAGTGTCGGAGGAAATTGTGCTGCTGACATTTCCGTCATTATCAAATAACAGAATATCAAAGGTCGATTCCCCTGTCCTGTTAACAACAAAGGAATATGTCCAAAGCTTATTGCCCTGCTCGTCAATCTCACATTCCGTGATATCAATACCGTCAACAGTTACTCTGACAACATCAACGGGAGTTACAACCTTAAGAACTGCGGTTTCACCCTCTGTAAGCTCGGTATCAGCCCAACTGATACTGATTTCCTCTTCTGTGTAGGGGAAGGACTCTGTTTCATCCTCTGTGACGGAAGCCTCCTGCACACGGCGAACGGCGGCAAATGCCATCATAGGCGTATCAGCATTAAGAGAGAGTGTAACTGCTTCATCGCCCGACTCGGGAGCTGAGGTATATGCCCACTTGAACTGTGTAAGAGAAACAACAGCATCCTCCTTGGAGTTATTAAGAATAACAATAGGATACTTAGTTTTATAGGTACCGTTTTCGTCAAGCTCAGTCTGATCCCATACAATAGCTGAATTCAGTCTTCTGTAGCTTTCTGTTGCACCTGAAACGGTAATTGTTCTGGGCACCAGCTCGTTTGTGTTCATAATAACAACATCTGCATTGTCACCTGAAACAACCTTCATACCCAGCTGCAGACTGGAAAGAGTAAGCTTTCTGTCTGATGAAATATGGAATGCTACCGCCTGTCCCTTTGCAAGGTACAATTCATTATTGGGGCCGTGTTCAAGATAAAGATCGCTTACAGCATCGTCAAGAGAAGCACTTCCGTCAATAAAAATAGCACCGTTTATGTGAGCATCCTCCGGCAGAGTCTCTACTCCGGCGTTGAAGCTTTTTGCATCAAGAATATTTCTTCTGATTTCGCAGTATGACGGGCTGAATTCACCGTCTGCTATGTAAGCGTCACCGATTACGGTGTTCTCTTTAACATCAGCTCCTGCAGGATCATAAATTCTGACAGAATCTACGTAAATATCATAGGAATTGTTTTCGCCGTTCTTATCGTATGCCATATCAAACATTGAGCTGTATAAGGGCTTGACTACAACTCTGTAGGTATTGTAGCCTAAATCTCTTGCACTTATAACAGGCACCTGCCAGAGGCTTTCTTTTGAATCAGGATTGGGAACATATTTATCTGTTTCGCTGTCATAGGTATAGCCGTAATAGGTATTTACTATGAAATTCTTGTAAACTGCACTATCCTTATAAACGGTTACAAGAACCGCACCGGTATCAACATTTGTAACGCTGAACAGGTCAAAGCCCGTACCGCAGAAGGTAAACTCCGCAACAGGCTCCTTACCGAAGGATTTACTGTCTACAGAGGTATACTTGGCGCTTCCGAGAGAATATGTGCAGCTATCGGCATAAGCGCTGTCATAACCGTACACAAAGTTTGCATCCGCATCTGCAAAGGAGAAATTACCGGGACGGTCTTCCGCCTGGTACTTGTCCTCAAGGGTCTCTCCTGCTGTTTTCCATACATAACCGTTTCCGTCGGTAAATGTGAAGAAGGACTCCTCGTAATAGATGTTAGCTGCAGGAATTACGGTTACCTGTGCATAATAGAATTCACCGTCTGTATCCTGATACTCATAATAGAATACATTTTCAGTATCCATTGTAAGAGTAGTGGGAGTAAAGACGATTTTATCACCGTCAATTGCGGCAATGCCGTCAGGAAGAGTAAGCTCCGCTTCAACACCGTCTGCAAGCATAGATTTGTCAAAAGAATTATTCTTGTAATCTATTTCCTCGGTAAATGAAGTGCCTATTCTTGTGATTCTTCCGCCTGAAACGGCATAGTCATTTGCAAGAACGCTTATTTTTACGGGCAGACCGTAATCAATAACAACCGTATCGGGAACAATGCCCTTCGTATAAAGCACAGCAAATGATACATGAGTATTGGTGTAGTCATGAACACCGGGCACCTCGCCGTCACAGCAGATAGTTATCGTGCCGTCACGGAAATATGTTGTCTTGACAGCCAGCTCATCGCAGATTACAGCCTTACTGGGGTTAGTGCCGCTGGATACTGCAATCTGATATGATGCATTTTGATTGAAAAGAACATAACCGTCAGGTAATTCTTCCTTAGCAACAAGAGTATATGCAGTATATTCACCTGCGCTGTTAAGAAGTATATCCTTAGTCTGCTCCTGACCTATCAGTACTCTTTCGGCAAAGGGCACAACAATACCGTTACGGTTTACAGGCTCGCCCTTTTCGTTAACTATATAGAATTCGTAATTGACGGCAGCCTGCTTCCAACCCAGAGAAGGCACGGGGAAGGTCTGATGACAAACCGAACCGCGGTAATTGATGTAGTCAAGTCTTGCATATTCATTTGTGTCATAAACACCGGCTTCTCTTTCACCCTCTGCAGAGCCTGAAAGATATGCATAATATCTGAGAGTTATTTCATCTCTTGTGATATCACCGATATTCCAGGTAAACACTTCATCAAGAAGATTGTAGGAAACATATTTACCGTTAATTGTGCTTGCTGCAACATCATAAATGTTACCGTCACATTCTGTTGAATATGCCTCAGTCAGATCGCCGTTAGCGTTTGTCTGGAAGGTAATTGTTTCGTGAACCGTATACTGATTTCTTGTACCGTCAGAATTAAGTGTCCATGAGCCGATTTCTATATAAGGAGCAGGCTCAAGCACAATATCAGCCATACCATTTCCGAGAGAGAATGATGAAGCAAACTGAAGGTCAAAGTTTTCACCCATTTTATCGGTTACAACGGCATTATTTGCAGCATAAAGAATTGTCTGAAGAATGCTGTCGTATGCGGCCTGAAGGTCCCCTTCTGCATAGTAGAAATTGTCTGCCGTGCTTGCCATTGTGGTAAGAACGGTGTTGGTAACAGTTCCCTCAGCGCCAGCACCGTAACCGATGGTGAATATGGTTGCACCAAGACCGTTGCGGTAATTATCATAGTAATCAAGAGTGGGCATATCGGAAATAGTCTTGCCTTCTTCTGTCTTGATTATTTCGGCAAACCAGTTTTCACCTCTGGGATTGAAATACTGAGCGGCAGGATATGTATCAGGATCTTCCCGATAACTGTTAAGAACTTCATTAGTGGTGTCACCCGTAAGCCATGCATTATAAACACCGTCGGCATCATCTGTACCGTATACAACCTTTGTACGGTTAAACACATAAGGCTCACCGTCAGACATAAACACAACATACTGCTTCTTATTTGCGGCAGGATCATCCTTTGCCGCCTCAAGTATGTTATAGCACTCCTGAAGACCATAGTCATAGTTTGTACCTGCAATATTATTTACTGCAAGTGAATCTATCTGCGCAACCAATTCTTCAGAACTGTCAATTGTCATAAATGCTCCCTTAGGAGTGCCGTCACCCGTGATAATCCTGTCCTCTGTGCTTGAACTGTTTGTAGTATAGTCAGCAGTTGCAGAGGTTATGGTCTTATAATCATTTCTGTAACGGTCAAAGGTAACAACAGCAATTCTGTTCAGAGGATTGGAATTTACAACCTGCAAAGCAAACTCACGGGTATCTTCAATAGCACTCTGAAGTCTTCCTCCGTCATTCATACTTGACGAATGGTCAAAAACAACGACAACATCAACTGCCTGAGGAAGGGGTACACCTGTTACAGAGAGCTCAACCTCGGTTACACCTGTATCCTGGAAATTCTTTCCGCCGGCTTCGTTTGATGCAGTTTTGTTTATACGGACTGAGCCTTCATGGGGATACTGTGGATAATCCTCGGTAGGTACCTCATAATCCTCACCTGAGACATTGAAGGTTGTTCTTTCTGTCTTTGTTACAGCGTTACCGCTGTTGTCGATGCCTTCAACAGTAAGTATGACACTGACAAAACCGTCTCTGCCCGTATAACTGAGAAGACCGTTTTCATCAATTGTTGCAATGCTTTCATCAGTAACAGCCCAAGTAACGGAAGATATTTCACCGAAATACTTGGTGTAACTGAGAAGCTGCTCAGAATCGCCCTCTTCAATGCTATATCTGTTCTGAAGAACATTCGTGAGTGTATCTGTTCCTAAGAATGTAGATTTCTTTATTTCTATCTCAGGTACCATAGGAACGGTTTCTGTCCTCTGATAGATATATGTTCTGGCACTTGTAGAAGACGACATCTTGAAAACGTTGTCTTTCCATCTGAGGAAGTTTGCCGAGGCACCATCAGCATTGACATATGCAGCAGACTGCTTCGAATATACCTGCTCGGGACTTGATGTATTCTTTGCAATAAGATATGCATCGGAAGAATATTCATTAAGATTATGTGTTGTTACTACCTGTCTGTAAGGCGTCTCACCGTCATCAACAACTAACGCAAGATATTCTCCGGTTGCTGCATTTCTGAGATAATAATAACCGGCTGTTACGGAGTCGACACATTCCCAGATACAGTCTGCATCGTCGTTATATATGCGTAAGCCGTTATCAGAGGATTCAATGCTGCAGACTACACCGTTCAGTGCATTTGCGCTGTCCGTGTTGTTCGGTGAATTACTCAGTATTACAGACTCACCTGCTGCTTTTACAGGAGCCAACAGGTAGAATTCTCCGGGAACAAAGTTCGTAGTCAGATAGAAATAAGCAGGGGTATCACTTGCAGGATCTGACACAACAATTTTTGTTGAGGAGGAAGCAACAGGACAATTATCGTCTGAATCTGCTATCTTCGAGGTTGCGGTAACGGTAAATGTAACCTCTCCTGCCTTACCCGTGTATGTTACGACACCGTTATTGTCGATAGTTGCGACATCGGGATTTGACGAAGTCCATTCATAATCCACGAGTCTTGCATTGGGGAAATGAACAACTTTCGGCATAAGAGTTTCCGTCTGTCGGGGAGAAATACCTGCTCGGGACATTGTTGTATTCTCAACGCTGACATATCTTGAGCGAATATGCACATAGGGTGTCAGAACAGTTTCCTCAAAAAGGTACACATTCGGCTCCTCAGAGCTTGCGGTTTTTGTAAGTCTGAAATTCAGGTCTCCGCTGAAACGTATACCGGCATTCATTGCAGTATCTGCATTTATATCACCGTTTTTGAGCAATGTTCCGTCATATGTCCATTCATAAAGTGCGGAATCGTATGTGCTGAGTGAAGCTTCGGTAGACACCGCATTATCAGCAATACCGGCAAAAAGGTATGTAGCGTCATTCTGATTTTTCAGATAGTATGAACCGTCAGTTGAAGAAGCTTCCGCAATCCAGATAAGCTCAGCTGAGGAAACGGGCACACTCACATAACTGCTGCCGTCAGCAGAATCAGGCTGAACAACATTATAACCTGCTCTCAGACGCTGCTCTGAATAATGCTCACCGGACATTAAGTAAGTGGAACCGACAACCTTTGAAGAAAGAATTATATATCTCCTTCCGGGTTTTATTGTATCCGTATACTTAAATGCAACAGTAGGCTCAGACTTGTTGTCTGCATTGAATGCAACTGTGGCTGAATCTGAATTACCTTCACTGTCAGAAACAAGGTATGTTACATCCACAAGACCTGCTTTACCTGTAAATCTGACAACACCATTCTCGTCAACTACAGCGATGCTGCTGTCGGAAGAAATCCACTCAACCGTTACCTCCTCACCGAAATTGTCATGAGTACCGTTAAGAGTTACTGCAGTCTCATCCGAAACCTCAAATATAGTCTTTTCAACACCGTCAACCGATTCCGTTCCGAGCTTAAGTGTTACAAAGGGGGCTGAAATAACCTTTCTGTAGAAGTACAGATCCTCAAGCTTAGATTCAGCACAAGCACGGAAATTGTTATCAGAGCTGTATTTTAAGCCGTTTCCGCTGTCCGACACAAGATATCCGTTGCTGTTCATATGCCACTTTGTTCCGACTGCTGAAGCATCCTCTGTCGTACCGAGATCAAGCTGACTTGATGAAGGCTTCACAGCTGCATACAAGTAGCAGTTATATTTATCGTTTACAAGGTATACATTTCCGTCCTTATCAGCAACGGCATTCCATACAAAACTATCATCATCTGTACAGAATGTGGGTTCACCGTCAATTTCTTCAATTTCTGTGCTGTATGAGGTAAATCTGATGTCATAGCTTTCGTGTCCGCTGCTGAATATGGGATAACCCATAATATAGCCGCTTCCTGCGATATTTGTGTTAGCAAAAACATAAGACTGACCTGCAACAAATTCATCAGTCAGCACAAACTTATCAACAGGCTTTGTAGCACGTGAAATAAATATTTTTACTGACTTTTCAAGTGTAGTTTGTCCGTCAGATACTGTATAGCAAATTGTTGCCTCGCCGCTTGATACGAAGGTAACAAGACCGTTTTCTACTGTTGCAACGGAGGGATCAGAACTTGACCAGACAGCGACAACATCCGCACCCGAGGCAGAAAAGCCCGAATACGAGCCGTTAAGCATTAGAGTGTCACCGTATGAAGCCTCATAAAATTTAAGCTTTAAGCCGTCAACATCCTGTGAACCGTTCTTTAATACGGAAGAAGGAACATACGGCAAAGCAGTTTCATTGCTGACAATCTCATCTGGTGTGCTTACCGTCTTTTTCTGATAAAGAAAAATTTCTGTACCGGCATCAGTTAATGCATATTCCGTTCCGCTTAATTCAATTTTTGTTTTGTGTTTTGCATTAACAAGTCTTTTGTCGGAATATGTCCATTGTACCGTGTTATCCGTATCAGCGGAAATGCTCAGTTCACTTCTCTTTGCTGCATACAAATTGCTTCCGTTTGTAAAAATATACTGTCCTGCAGTCGAAGATTCAGTTGCAGTCCATATAACTGAGGAAGTAAGAGAGTCAGAAGAATCAATATAAGCATAAGGGCTTACTTCTGCATTATTTAAGACGGTAACCTCTGCCGCTTTCAGCTTTTTGCCGTTATTATTCGGAACATTTGAAACTGCCGAAGCTGTTCCTTCCGCAGAAGATGAAGCAAGAATATATTTTTCTCCGGCAACTATTTTATCGGTCAGTTCAAATATTTCATATGTCGTACCGGGAATAATAGTTTCCGTAATCTCAGTTGCGGCTTTAACCGTAATGCTTAATGTATCGGAATAAACATTTCCGTCCTTATCGGTTACAGTAAGAGTAATATCTGCGGTACCGCCGTTTTTGCAGATAATCTGTGCGTTCTTTCCCGCAGGAAGAACTGTAATGACGTTACTGTCCGAGGTGCTCCAGGAATATGATTCAGCATCAATATTTGCAACACTTCCGAAAATGGTTCCGCCGTTTCCCTGAACTGCCGTTGACGCACAGTTTATTTTGACATAGGGATCTGTGGCAAGAGGATTTACAAGCTCAATAATTTCCTCGTTATACTGTCCGCTTGTTGTATATCTTGACACAACCATTCTTGTGGGACAAAGCTCTATTGCACTCATCGTAAGAGTTTTGGTTGAAGTTGAGGACTCTGAGTTATTTGAATAACCCACATATCCGCAGTTCATATATGTAAAATTGAGCGTCTCCTTTGTATATCCGCTTGCTCCCTGCTGAGATGTATCAGGAATGGGAATTCTGATTTCTTCACCCTTTGCGAGATAGTTTACTGCACCGCCGATATAATCATCATAAGTGCTTGAATGGTTATGGCCGAAAAGAAAGACAATGTCAAGCTTTTCTCCATATTTGTTCAGGACATCAAAAAGGTATTTTGAATACAGGTTATCGCCGTAGGAGGAACGGGATGAATGATGAAGCGGAACATGAGTAATCACAAAAACGGGGCGTTTGTCTCCGGTTTCTGTAAGAACATCAAATTCTGCGGCAACTTTTTCTGCGAGAGCACTCACAGTATCCCCGTAGCCTGTTTTACTGTACTGAGAATGCTTAAAGTCATCCTCGTTGATTGAATAAACCACAAAATCCTCAAAGGCGTGAAAGCCTGTGTTCGTAAGAACAGAGTTTGCTGCATCGTGGTTACCCTGAACGAAAATCATATTATCCTCAGGATAGCCTGCATACACTCCCTGAATAGTATCTATGACTTTCGGAACCTGCACGGAAGGGTCTTCACTACCTGCAGTATAGTCACCGCCGAAAAGGAAGCCGTCAGGTGTTTCCGTTATTCCGTCAGACTGAGCTGCCTGCATCATATTGCTGAAATTGGTGTAGCACGTGTCCGATTGGAAGTCAGATGCCGAAAAGATAACAGCATAGGCATCAGATGCACGCTCGGTATATGCTCCCGCGACAACAAGTCCGGGAGTTACAGCCGAAAAAGCTATCAACAAACTGAGCAGTATTGATAAAAACTTACGCATATATAATCTCCTAAAATAAAATAATATTTATATTCGGAGTCTATTATAATACACTTTGACACGTTTTTCAACAGTTTTATTAAAAATGTCGCAATTCAGCAAAAATAAACAAATTATAAACATTTTTTTTCGCACTCAATACAATCATTTAACCAATAGACTGTAGAATTTAGGATTATTATTTTGTTAATAATATCACAAAAAATGTGCTTTTTCACAAAAATATCAACGATATTTTGTTGTTATTGCCAAACAACATTTAAGCCGTTTTTTCAGACTCAGAGTATTTTCAGCCGCAAAAAAAACCAAGGATAGCTATTTACCGGGGCTATCCTTCTTTTGCTTCATTGCTCTCATTGAAAAACAGAAGTCGCTGCACGAAAAACAATTTGCAGTTATTTCAGTACAAAAAAACTGCCGGTCAAAAAAAAATGCTTTAAAAATTTCTGTTAAGAATCTTGACAAACTAACCTAAACTACATATAATGGGAAAAAATAGTTTAAATTTTGGAACCAGCTGTCTGCAGAGGATGTTGGTTCCTTTTTGTGTATTTAAGAAGCATATCACCATAATAAAAACTGACTGCAAAGGAGAACATTAAATGGAAATTCAACTTCAGGAGCTTATTGAGCAGATAAAAAAAGACGGTGTTGAAACGGCTGAAGCACAGGCTGCCGCAATACTTGCAAAAGCTAAAGCAGATGCGGAAAAAATAATTTCCGAAGCAAACGCTCAAGCTGATAAAATTATGTCTGATGCAAAGAATGAAAATGCCAGAACCGTTAAATCCGGTGAAGATGCAATCCGACAGGCCGGTCGCAACCTTCTTATATCCTTCAGAGAAAGTGTTACAAAAGAGCTTGATACAATTATAAGTGCAAATGTTTCATCTGTCTATTCTTCAGATGCGCTTACTCAGCTTATTGTCAAAGCTGTTGAAAGCTGGTTATCAAAGCCTGAAGCAACTGATATATCTGTAGTTTTGTGCGGTGATGACCTTGCAAAGCTTGAAGCATCTCTTTTAACAGAGCTTAAAGCAAAAATGCTCACAGGGGTTACTCTTAAAGCAAACGATAATTTTGACGGAGGCTTCAGAATAGCAGTAAACGGTGACGGTGCATATTATGATTATTCAAAAGAGGCTGTTACCGATATGTTGTCTAACTATCTCAGCCCTAAGATTACCGCATTACTGAAAGAGGCTGAATAATTATGGCGGAATACTATCTTATATCTCAACTGCCTTCTCTGGACGGTTTAAGTGACAATACACCCATCCCTGTCACCGAAAAACATTTTTTTGAGTTATGCAGCCGTTTTCTGGGAAAAAAGGCTCTTGCCGAGCTCAACGGAATAACTCTTATTCCCTCGAAAACTTACGAAAAATCATCATCTGCCCTGATTGAAAAATGGAATGAAGGGGAACGCAATCTTCGTCTTGCATTAGCAAAGCTTCGCGCAGATAAGATGAACAAACATTTTGATACAGCAATGCAGTCTTTCCCTGCAGGCCTTTTGCAGGCAGTACACACGGCTATTGATATTGAAAGCCCCATGGAGGCTGAAAAGTTCCTCAACCGCTATCGTCTTGAGTTTCTGGAAACACTAAGACCTATGGATTCTTTTTCTGAAGAATTTGTGTTCTATTACTGTCTTAAACTCAAGCTCCTGGAGCGTATGAGAAAATTTGATTCACAAAGCGGAGAAGCCGCTTACAGAAAAATCTATGACTCAATTATGAGTGAGGATAAAACGGAGGTTATACAATGACCGCAAACAAAGGTAAAGTAGTAAGTATTAACGGCAACCTTGTATCTGTAAGGTTTGAAAATAATGTTTCAATGAATGAAATTTGCTATGTTAATGTTGACGGTACCAAGCTCAAAAGTGAGGTTATACGCATACGCGGAAATATCGCTCAGATACAGGTTTATGAAATGACAGGCGGTATCAAGTGCGGAGATGAGGTTGATTTTACAGGGGAAATGCTTTCTGCACAGTTGGGTCCCGGGCTTCTTGGGCAGATTTATGACGGACTTCAGAATCCTCTGCCTGTGTTAGCTGAACAGGCAGGTTGGTTTCTTGAAAGAGGAAATTATGCAGACGGCCTTGATTCCGGGAAGAAATGGGAGTTTACTCCCACTGCAAAAGTCGGAGACACTCTCCGCGCCGGTGAATATATAGGTACAGTTCCCGAAGGTCCCTTCACGCATAAAATTTTTATTCCTTTTAATTTGCTCGGAATATACACATTGAAATCCGTTGCAGAAAAAGGCGAATAAGATCGGAAGAGCACACGTCTGAACTCCAGTCACCCTCTATCATCGCGT
>JAGAKX010000003.1 GCA_017625435.1 Clostridia bacterium | reverse complement strand
GGCATCACCCGTGCCGAGCAGGATGCTTTCGCCGCTGCTTCCCAGCAGAAGGCTGAGGCCGCTCAGGCTGCAGGCCGCTTCGACGATGAGATCGTTGCCGTTCCCGTGAAGGTGAAGAAGGACGTCGTGGACTTCAAGAAGGACGAGTATCCCAAGGCCGGCGTGACCGCTGAGGGTATTGCCAAGCTGCGCGGCGCATTCCCCGTCCTGCCCGAGACCGTTGATGTGGTTCACACCTTCGAGCCGACCGGCGTCCACGCTGAGGATGCTAACCAGCACGTCCAGCGCGTCACCGCTGCCAACGCCTCCGGTATCAACGACGGTGCTGCCGCCATTGTTCTGGCTTCCGGTGAGGCTGTTGAGAAGTATGGCCTGAAGCCCATGGCTAAGCTGATCGGCTGGGGTCAGGGCGGCGTCGATCCCAAGATCATGGGTGTTGGTCCCGTGCCCGCTACCCGTCAGGCTATGGCTAAGGCCGGCGTGACCATCGACGATATCGACCTCATTGAGGCCAACGAGGCTTTCGCTGCTCAGTCCATCGCTGTGGGCCGTGAGCTGGGCTTCGATACCGCCAAGCTGAACGTCAACGGCGGCGCTATCGCCATCGGCCACCCCGTTGGTGCTTCCGGCGCTCGTATTATCGTCACCCTGCTCCACGAGATGGCAAAGCGCGACGATGCCAAGAAGGGTCTGGCCACCCTGTGCATCGGCGGCGGTCAGGGTGTTGCTACCATCTTCGAGAAGTGCTAAACGCTTGATTCAAGCGAAAAAAGAGAGAGCCGCGAGGCTCTCTCTTTTTTCGCCCTGTCGAAGGGTGTCGGGAGATTTTTTGAAAAAGGGGTTGACGCAGGAGAGGAAATGTGGTATTCTATTCCTTGCCAATCTCCGCCGGTGTGGTGGAATGGTAGACACAGGAGACTTAAAATCTCCCGGTAGCAATACCGTACCGGTTCGAGTCCGGTCACCGGCACCACTTCCGGTACCAAGTTAAATATCGCGGAGTAGAGCAGTTGGTAGCTCGTCGGGCTCATAACCCGGAGGTCAGAGGTTCAAGTCCTCTCTCCGCAACCAGAAAAACAACAGTCGCCCGCTGGGCGGCTGTTGTTTTTGTTTTGGAGATGAGTTTTGTGCTTTTGTGTTTTGGGTTATGAGGCAGACGAGCGGAGCTCGTTGGGCGTCGGACGCCGCCGCTGCCGGTGGCAGAGGAAGGCGGTGCCCGAGGGCCGCAGCGGTCGAAAAAATCGAGGAAAAGCGAAAGCCCGACGATTTTTTCGGGAACCGCAAGGTGGCGCGAAGCGATAACCCGGAGGTCAGAGGTTCAAGTCCTCTCTCCGCAACCAACATTGCGAACCGAAAAAGATATCGGTTCGGAAAACCCAGAAACCACAACGGTTTCTGGGTTTTGTTATGCGATTTTTTAAAGTAAAATAAAAAAGATATCATTTCCCCAAAACGACCTTTGGGGAGGACTTGAACTAAAAAAGTTATACCGCAAGTCCCGCTTGACAAAATCAAGTAATATATTCTTCCGTTATAAAGCGTTTTTTGCTATAATTATATCAAGAAAAGGAGGCGACTTTTATGACGGTTGGCGAAAAAATACAAATGTATAGGAAACAACTTGATCTTTCACAAGAAGAACTTGGTCAAAAGTTGCTTGTAAGCAGACAAACTATCAGTCTTTGGGAAAAGGATCAAACTGTCCCTACGATTGATAACTTAATAAGATTAAGAGAAATATTTGGTGTTTCGGTTGATGAAATATTAGGCTTTGAGAATATAGAGCAAAACGATGAAATTTTGCCGAATGAATCATATCGGTTTACTTTTTCAAAGCAAGAATTAAATGAAATATATCGTTTGCAGAGAAAAAGTATTTACAAAAGACCTATTATTTTTACCGTGCTTTGCATTTTGATGATTGTGTTTTTCATCGGATCATCTGCACCGGACGTTATGATTGGTTTTTCTTTCGGTATGTTTTTAATTGGTGCCGTTTCGCATATTAAGGGAATTCGAGCATATAGCAAAGCATGGAAAAACAGCACAGAACGAATTTGCAAATCAGTATACGAATATAAAGTTTTTGAAAATTATATAAGTGTTAATATTTATCGCGAAAACGAAAAAATTCGCGAATCAAAATGTTTCTTTACGGATATTGAGCAAATTCAGCAGTTTGGCAAATGGCTTTTCTTACAATTCGGTGGGCAATCGTTCATTATACGAAAAAGCGATTTGAAAGAAAACTCCGCATTTTATTCATATATGTATAAAAACCCATCAAGGATAACGGAAAAACCTATGAATAACAAATGGAAAGTTCTTTCTGTTATACTTTTTGTTGCATCTTTGTTATCGATATTTGGTGCATTGGGTTTGGTTGCGATGGTGTCAAGTAAAAATCATTTATTTGTTGAGAATATGTGGTTGTTCTTTCTGCTAACTCCTATCCCTATTGCCTCTATAGTTTTAGGATTCGTATTAAAATTGAAAAACTACAAATACAAAAAGAACATAATAGTCGGAATAATTATGGTTGCGTTGCTTTGTATATATGGTTCATTTTCTTTTATATTTGCAAATGTATATGACCATAGCGAAGAGTCAATAGTTAGAGCAGAGCAGACAATAGGCATAAATATTCCTGAACATAAACAAATAAGTACACAGGATTGGACCAAAGGAACACAATCGGTTTCAAGAGGATATATCTATTACACTAGCGATATTTATTTTGAAAATTCGGCGGTAGCAGATTTTGAAAAACAACTTGCAAAGGATAACAAATGGTTGTCTTCCGTATCAAATGATTTAATAGGTATAACTTCACCTATGAATGATTACGGATTTTATGATTATGTTCTTGTTTACAATGTAGATACAGCTGAGTATAATACATTACCAAACGGCAGCGGAAAATATCGCTTTATAAACATCCTGTATAGATTGGAAGAAAATCAAATGAAAATCGTGGAATATGATATTGATTATGTGAAATAATCGGATATCTTTTTCGATGCTAAAAATCAGATAAAGCAAAAGCACACCCAAAGGTGTGCTTTTGCTTTTTTATTTTCCTGCGGAAAGATTAAACTGAGCAGAAAATCAATATACAGTAGAAAAATCAGTAACGATATGCTATAATAAACCACAATATCAGGAATTGTTATCCTGAGTTTTAGTTTAATTATGAAAAACCTGCAAGAAGCAGTATACAAATGTTTTATTGCATTTTTAATATGTCCGTGCTACACTTTTTATAAGTGCATATAAAAGAAGGTGTTATTATGAAATTCAGCCTGCCTGAGGTGAACGGCACTCCCGTTGCACTCCCCCATTTTCCGAACCGGATGCTGGCATTCATTTTCCGTGCTTATGAATATGTCCCTGCAGAAAAAATCGCAGAAATTCTGAACACAACCGAAGAAAATATTCACGAAACCGCAAAAATGATGGGGCTTCCCAAAAAATCCCCCGATGACGTATGGCTGAAAAAGGGCTATATTACAATAATCCGCAGAATGTGGCACATTCTTTCTTACAGACAGTTAACAAAGCTTCTTGAAACCGACGAACAGGCCCTCGCTTTTATACTTAAGGAAGAGGATTTTTTAGATATAAAATTAAGCGACAAGCCCGACTGTCCCGACCTTACGTGGCAGGAGCTTTCTCCCGATGAAAAAAGACGGTGCGAAGAAATCAAAGAAATTATGAAGGACGTGAGCCTTTCGGGAAGGGCACCTTTTGATTTTGAATATCAGCCGCCCAAAATTACATTCAGCGGTACGGAAAATTTTGAATCCCGTATTATTTATGCCTTCTCAGGACTTTATCAGCACGCATTTGACGTTGACAGCCGTACCTTCTGCCCCGACAGCCAGCTTGCCGCATACAGAGACCTCGGCATTAACGGAATATGGACACAGGGCATTCTTTCTCAGTTGACGGAATTTCCCTTTGAGCCTTCCCTTTCCGCAGGATACGAAAAACGCCTTGAACGTATGAGAGATTTCACCGAAAGACTTCACGGATACGGAATAAAGCTTTATCTTTACATAAATGAGCCGAGATATATGCCCCTTAGTTTTTTTGAAAAGCATCCGGGCATTAAGGGACACTCAACTGACGGAAAAGCCTGCCTTTGCACTTCAACCGAGGCGGTGCAGAATTATCTGAGAGCTTCAATTGAAGCAATCTGCAGAGAAGTACCTCTTATAGGCGGCTTTTTCACCATTACCCGTTCCGAAAACCTTACAAACTGCTATTCCCATACGGACAAAGAAACAAACACCTGTCCGAGATGTAAAAACAGAACGGCAGGTGAGGTTATAGGTGAGCTTCACGGCTGTATTACCGAGGGGGCAAACAAGGTAAACCCTGATATTAAGGTTTTTGCCTGGAGCTGGGGTTGGAATGACGACAATGGGGAAATCATCCGACATTTGCCGAAAAACGTAATTCTCCTTTCCCAGAGTGAGCTTGATGTTCCCTTCGAAATCGGCGGTGTAAAGGGCAACGTACTTGACTATTCTATGGGGCACATCGGCCCCGGAAAACGTGCAAAAAGTGAATGGCAGATTGCCCGTGAAAAAGGACTTCAGACGGGAGCTAAGGTGCAGATAAACACCACCTGGGAAGCCTCTACCGTCCCTGCAATTCCCGTCTCCCCTCTCATTGAGGAACACATTAAAGGTCTGAAGGACGAGGGTGTGCGCCACCTTCTTCTCAGCTGGACCTTAGGGGGCTACCCGGGGGCAAATATTGCCGCTGCAGCAAAATATTTTTACGAAAAATGCAGTTTCAGTCCGGAAAGCTCTCCCGAATATCCTGCACAGCTGCAGTTCAGTAAGGCTTTTCGGGAGTTTCCCTTTCATATTTCCGTGCTTTACCCGGGACCTCAGAATGCAGGTCCGTCAAACCTTCTCTATGAAGAAAAAAGCGGATATAATGCCACAATGACATGCTTTGCTTATGATGACCTTGACAGCTGGAGAGGCATTTATCCCGTTGATATTTTTGAAGCGCAGTTTAAAAAGCTCTGTAAAGAATGGAAAAAGGGACTCAGTCTCTTACCCGACGGGGATGACAGCGAAACCGCCTTAATGGCAAAGGCCTGTTACTGCCTTTATTATTCCTGTCTTAACCAGATACGTTTCATCCGTGCACGGGATGAAAAAAGATTTTCCGATGCTGTCACTTATGCTAAAGCTGAGCTTGAAACAGCAAAGGAAATGCTTTCTCTTATGAACAAAAATGCCGCTATAGGCTATGAAGCGGCAAATCATTATTATTTTTCAAAAGGACAGCTTGCAGAAAAAATAATAAACTGCAATTACATAATAAATCGGTTTACCGAAAAAACAAGCTTATAAAAATACGTTTTTGTCCCGAAGTTTCGGAATGTTAAGAAAACGGGCGGAATTTCCGCGAAAAATTGATAGAATCTTCTCCGTAACAATGCTATTATTGTGGTGAAAGGAGAGGATAATATGGACCTCGGAAATAAAATTTTTGAGTTGAGAAAATCTCACAATCTCTCTCAGGAGCAATTGGCGGAAAAGGTTGACGTAGCAAGACAGACAATCTCAAAATGGGAGCTGGGTGAAACAGCCCCCGATATAAAGCAGGCACAGACACTTTCAGAAATTTTCGGAGTAAGCCTTGACGAGCTTACCGGAAACGGTATAAAGAATGCCGTTTTTGAAAAGGTAAGTAACACCGAAAGATTAGCAGGGATGGCAATAAAAATACTGAAGGTTTTAGGTGTTCTGATATTAATATCAATTGCGTCTACGGTAATCGGCATTATTTCATTGACGTCGGTACGGCAGGTACACGAAACAAAGCTTGAAAAAAACATTATAACAATAAACGAGACCGTAGACGAAGAGGAATACTATATTGCAATCGGCTCCGACAGGTCTTTTGAAAGCAAGGGGCTTACAACAGAAATGAAAGCGGACATACTGGAAATGACAGATTTCTCCGACCTTAATAAAACCTACGAAAATATTAAAAAGTATTTCATCCTGCTAAGAGATTCAACAGTAACTGAAACAACTACCCTTGAAGCCGAAAACTGAAAATAAAGAGAGATAAAACGGAAGTTTTCTGTTTTATCTCTTTTTTCTTTATATCCCGTTGACATTGCCGGTTTTTTTGATATATCATAGATTACATAAAAGAGCAAAAGGCGGTGTAATGTGAAAACACTCAGCTTATCACAACAGGCAATAAAATTCTGTGAAGAAGCATTCCTTAAATATTCATTTTTCAGTCAACATATAAAGGAGAATTTTTATGAAAAGCGTAGAATACACAGTAATCGAAATCCCGATGGGCTCAAAGAACAAATATGAGCTTGATAAAGAAACGGGACGGATTGTCCTTGACCGTGTTTTGTATGCGGCTATGATGTACCCTGCCGAATACGGTATTCTCGAAAACACCTTAGCTCCCGACGGGGACGCACTTGATGTGCTTGTTATATGCTCGGACCCTACCTTCCCCGGATGTGTCGTGCCTGCAAGAATCCTCGGCTATCTTACAATGATTGACGGCGGAAAGGTTGACTATAAAATTATTACAGTCCTCGACTGTGACCCACGTTATGACAACATAAATGAGCTTGAGGACCTTTCCCCCTTCGTGTTGAAGGAAATTGCAAACTTCTTTGCAAATTATAAGGTTTTGCAGGGAATCTCTGTTGAAGTCGGTGAATACAAGGGCAGAGAAGAAGCTCTGAAAATAATAGAAGAATGCCGTCAGACTTACAGGGATTCGCTAAACGAAAACTAAAAACGATTTTCAAAAAGTTTTCAGATTTTGCGTAAATGCGCCGATTTTCCGCAGAAAAGCGGATGCAGTTGCGTGAAGTGGGAACTGTTTTGAAAATCAGAAGCAGCCCCCTTTTGTGCGAAGTAAAACTAACCTTAATTATGTCTGATGGAAGTCGGTCAGAGCACGAAAAGATGGGCAGAAATTGCCGTATTTGTTGTTTTCGGCTCTGGCAAGCTGTACATAGGTACTGCGAAGAGCCGAAAACAAAGCACATAACGAATTTTCATCGAGAAGCATAAGCAACAAAAAACCTGTCACTGTAATCGTGGCAGGTTTCTTTGTTTTTATTGTGCGTCAAAGACGGTGATTTATGTGCATCTTTTCAGATTAATCGCCGATAAGGCCGTGGTAACGTGCCATCCAGTAAGGAAGAAGATAGATATAAGGCTGTTGTGCTCTCATACCGGTAGCGGTTGTTCCCGGAAGAGTTGAAGTGCGGTTTACGGTCTTGGAATTGATTTCAATAAATTCCTCGGCACCCGAATCGCATACAAACTGATTGCCGTCATAGTGAACGAGCACACGTGCATCGTACTCAACGGGGTATTTAAGCTGTGGAGGACAGCCCATTTCCTCGGGAGAATAATCCCATACTATATCCTTTCTGTGGCTGTTGTAAACGGGCCAGCGGATAAGGTCAAGATTCATTTCAGAAAGGCTCTTTGCCGCATTTTCAATATCACAGTAATTGTTTGTAAGCGCACCGTAAATTACGTTGAACATAGGTGAACGCTCAACTCTTTCGTAATCATAGTGATGAGTAAGACCCATTTTGAAGATTTCCTTGTGGGCATTGTCATCGGTGTAAACGATAAGAGGATAGATATTTGTAAAGTCAAGCTGGTCGTCAATATGGGCAAGGTGGGCATCCTCTACCTTGTACTGCATACAGTTCATAGCATAGTGATGCTTTGTTACCAGCATATCGTAAACTTTATTGTACTTTTCATCCCCCGTTACGTGATAAGCGGTCTTGAGGAATGAGAGAATTTCAAGGGAGTTTGTGCCCCTTTCATAGTACCAGCGGTCGTCGTTATTCAGAAGGTCAGGCTCCCAGTTAGCCCAGGTGGTGGGAATGCCGTCAACATCACAGAGGTGGAAATTATTATCAATTATGTGGTCGGTGATGTTCTTTACAACCTCGGCAATTTTCTTCTTTTCCTTCTTGTCTGCAACAAGGTCAAAGTAAATACCGTATGCAAAATAATGTCCCGTCATTTCGTCGGAGGAGGTTTCTCCGAGCCACTCCATATCGGGATTACCCTCAACGTAGTGCCACTCCTCACGGCTTTCAGTACCGAAGTTTTCCTCGTGAGAATATCTTGTAGCTCTTGCGGTAAAGCCCTTCTTTCCCGTAATCTCCGTAAGCTTAATCATAGCTTCAACTGCACGCTTTGCGTTTTCCTTAGCCTTTTCGTCACCCGTTACCTTATAGCGGAAGCACTGTGAAGCACAGTAAAGACCTGTAAAAAGTCCGTCATTATCGGAATTGGGAAGCCAGCCGGAGTCAAGGTCACCGTATTTACGAAGCTCACGGGAAACCTGATAACCCTCGTTACGGGTAAAATATTTTACTGCCATTTCGTCGTAATGGTTTGCCTTTTCTTCGAGGGTCATAAGATGCTCTGTTATAACGCTTATGCCTCTGGGAGTAACTGCGGCAATTGTGCCCTTGTCGGATACTGCGATTTTTGTAACCGTGGGATGCATAAGCCATGCGCCGTAGGAGAAATACTTTATTTTACCTTCAATAAGAGTAATTACACCCGTGTTTGATGCAAAATATTTTCTGCCGTCCTTCAGGAAGCACATATCATTGAAGGAGCCTGCAGGCACGCTGTAGAAGTCATTTCCGTTATACCAGTAGCTTCTGCCGTCGTAGATATTAAGACCGTCGTCGCTTCCTACCCACAGATGTCCCATACCGTCAAGAGCGAGACAGTTTACCTTCTTTGCAAGGACGCCCGACATATCGGGAGTCATTTCCGCAAAATGACGGCGCTTGCCCTTCATTGAAAGAAGACCTTCAATAACACCGCCTACGTATACGGTTTCGCAGTATTTTGAAAGATTATCCTTTGCACAAAGACACACAGCATCCTCGGGCACACCGACGATTCTTGTAAAACCCTCGCTTCCGTTGAGATAAAGAGCCTTTTCCGTCATAAGCCAGAGGGAATTATCCATAGCAACGGAAACATCCCTGACAGCACAGTCAAACTCGGCGGTTTTCTTTATTTTTCCGCCCTTCAGCTCACCGAGGCTCTTTCCTGCCGCTACAAAAACCTTTCCGTCCCTGCCGAAAAGTCTGTCTGCCTTGCCCGAGAGCTTCTTTACCTTGCCCTCGTTATATTCAAAAAGACTGCCCTCTGCGGTGAAATAAAGTGTTTCACCGAGAAAAGCAACGGAATTTACGGCTTCTGCATTGATACCGTTCTCGGCTGTAATGAATTTCTTGTCATACTGCCTGAACTGACCGAAATTAAGAGTATATTTTTTCATAGGTCTTCTCCCTAAAATTATTTTTTATCATTCTATCATATTTTCCCGAATCTGTCGAGATGCTTTTTATTATCACCGTATAAAACAAGCAATACTTTTCCTGCTTTTCCGACAAATGACGAAAAATGCATAATATTTGCGATTTACTTAATAAAGAGTTTATGTTACAATATAAGAAAAAATCTTGCGATTTATCAACCCCCTACCCCCAATCTTGGGGGACTGTAGGTGTTTCTTGTTCAATAAGCTTGCGTCATTCAATACGCCGCAGGCGAATTATAAGCTAAATTGCTCACAACGCGAGCAATTTCCTATATAATAAAAAAACGGCAAGGAGGAAAAATTATGGAAGATAATATAAATAATATCCCCGTTATTGAGACACAGAAAAATAACGTACCGCCCGCAGAAGCAATAAAACCCGTGGAGCAGTATAACTTCTCCTTTACAAAAAAGGACGGAGAATTCTTCGGTTCCGACCATCTCAGAAGATTCATAATCAGAACTGCTATTTTTTCAGCTATTCTTATTCTGTTATCCTTAGACGATATAACCGTTACAACAAACGGAGTAACCTCCGCTTATCCTGCTGCACCCGTTTTTCTCGGCATTCTTGCCTTGTATCTTATAATAAAATCCGTATTCTTAATAAGAATATTAAAGCACAGAAAGCTGGCAGGCGAAAGACTTGACGGAGCCAATTACCGTTACAATTTTTATCCGACCCGAATAGAAGTTATCCGGAAAAAAGACGGAGAGCCTGAGACAACAGAGAATTTTGATTTCCGTGATATCAAAAGATTTGAAAGAAAAGAAAACTATATAAGAATTCTTGTAAACAACAAATATATACTTCTGAAAGAAAACGAGATTCCTCCCGAATCCCCCTTCCTTTACTACATCAACACCTCTCCCCTGACAAAGAACCTGAAAGCACAGTCGAAATATTATGTTGTTTCACTTATCCTTTTTTTCGCAGCTATTTGCTCTCTGTTTTTAGCCGCAACAACGGTGTTACCGGCAACAGGAGGCAGAGGCACAGAGCTGATGTGGCTATTTTACTTATTTATCCCCATTCCCCTCTCTTCTCTCATTTTCGGAATTTACGCCACCAAAAAGGGCTTCAAAGCAACAAAGAACATTGTAATAGGCATACTGATGTCCTTTATTCTGTTTATGTTCGGTAATTTTTCTTTCCTTTTCAACAATATGATGCTTGATGATCCCGGGCTTTATATTGAAACGGAAGAACTGACAGGTATAGACCTGCCTGAATATACTATGATCGCCACTAACCGTTGGAAAGACAGCTGGACTGATAAAATGCGGGGAAATTCAAGCATCCGTCTTCTCACATCTTCCGAGGTTTTAATAACAAATCTCAGCTCCGAATCCTTCCGTTCAAGGCTTTTACAGGATGACAGATGGCTGAGTTAAATACCGGACGAGCTCAAGGACATAGCCTCAGCAAACAGTAATAATATGTATAAGGAATATATTCTTATTTTCAATGTCAATACGGGAGAATACAACACACCTCCTGCAGAAAACGGCTGTTACCGTTTTATAAACATTGTATTTAAGCCCGAATTTGATTCCATATCAATTGTGGATTACGAAATTGAATATATAAAGTAATAAAGCACACAAGCACAAAGCTGTTTTACGCAGCCTTGTGCTTGAATTTTTATCCGCTGATATTATTCTGCAAATGTAATTTTCAGTCCGTCGATGTTAAGTCCGTTGTTTGTGGGATACCACTTTTTGCCAAGGTTAAGCTCACTTTCGGGAGAGCCTACATTAATTTCAAGAAGTGACGTACAGTTATAGAAGGCATATTCACCGATTTCACAAACGGCAGCCGGGATATCTATAGCTTTAAGCCCCGTATATGAGAATGCATCTTTTCCGATTGTTTCGAGACCGTCGGGCAGAATAATTTCAGTTATACTGCAACGGAAAAATGCCTTTTCCTCAATGATTTTAAGTGTTGACGGAAGAGTAAGGGAACGTATGTCGGAGCACTTATAGAATGCCTTTGTTCTGACACACTCGACCCCCTCGGGGATTTCATAAGATATAGCCTTTACCGTGTTTCCCGCTTCATCCTTAGTCTCAGTAACGCCCCTTGCCATAGGATAGAAAAGAAGCGTCTTCATATCCTTTGTATAGAGAACACCGTCTTTATCGCAGAAATATTCGTTGTCCTCATTCACTTCAACGGCTGTAAGCTTCTTGTTGTTTGCCAATGCCCACAGACCTATTTCACTTACATTTCTGCCTATGGTGATTTTCGTCACGTTTTCAAGGTTAACTGCGGCAAAATCCGCAATTCCCGTAACGGGCTTTCCCTCATATTCATCGGGAATAACAATTTCCGGCACCGTGGAATTATCGGGTACACCCGTTACAATTAAACCTTCGCCTTCTGTCTTATATTTTATTCTGAGATTTCCGCCGGTAATATCGGAAATGTCACAGGAGCAAAGACAAGCGCAAAGGAGAACAAGAACAACTGTAACAGATATTATCTTTTTCATACGGCTGACTCCTCCTTTTCTGCAGCTTCGGCTTTTTTGAGACGCTCCTGAAGCTCTCTTACACACATATCGTGCTTTTCCTTTGTAAGGTCATAGAAGAAGAACGGAACGGCAAACAGTACGGTTGAAATAATTGCAGCCCAGATATAGACATAGAAAACATTGTTGAGAACGGTTGAATCATAATAAACATCCCAGTCGGAGGTAAAGCCGCATTCGGCAAGAATCCAGGGAAGAAGGTAGCCGAGACCCATATTAAGAGGATTCAAAAACCAGCTGAACACACCCGAAACGGAGTCTGAGCGCTCACCGTATTTCCAATGGTGATAGTTCTGAATATCTGCACCGAGTCCCAATGCAACACCCGTTTCAACGGGCTGAATGGTATTTCTAAGGAACATAAGTATAAGATATATTATAAGGTTTTCGGATTTTACGGCAAAGAGCGCACCGAAAAGAACGGCAACACCTACAGCCTTTGATACAAGAAGAATATCTCTCTTCTGGAATTTCGCGGTAAGTATGGGACAAAGGATATTACCTGCCGTCATACCGATAACAACAAGGTTTTTTGCAAGACCCATAAAGGATTCCGTTCTGAGAAGGTAAATAAACCACAGGTCAAGAATTGAAGCCATAAGCCATTGCCACTGACCCACAATGTTTGAAATGTTCACCATCCACAGATATTTGTTCTTAAGGGCATTTTTTGCACCCTCAAAAAACTTTACCTTTTTTCTCTTTTCAATGCTTTCTTCAATAACTCTTTCCTTGCAGAAAAGAGCCGCAAGAGAAACAACAGCACCTATTCCCGCAAAAATCGGAACAAATACTTTATACGTTGTGATATTGAGGTAGCCTCCCGTTACGGAAATAAGGAACGGGAAAAACATATTGATAATTGAGGGGAAAAGTCCTGTAATTATGGGAACAATTGAATGAAGCTTCTGTCTTTCCTGAGAGTTGGGGGTCATAAAGGTTACAAGGCCGTTGACACCGATGAAGCTGTTATAGAAGTAGTTCATAAAGGAGAATGCCCCGTGAAGCACTATAAGCTTCATAGCATAAGAAAGACCGTCAACGGGCAGGAAGGGAATTATTGAAACTATAACTGCAGAGGGAATCGCACATATAACAATAAAGGGCTTTACTCTGCCGTACTTTGCACAGAACAACCTTCTTATAGCCCAGGTGATGTAATTGGTAACACCGCTTACAAGAAGGATATTACCCACAATCTGAGGAAGTCCCGGCATTATAACGTCAAAAGCGTCCATAGGAATGAAATAACAGCCGAAGCCGATAACAATCTCACCGATATATGAAATGTGTGCAAATTTTGTCATACCCTTTGAGAGTCTTCCGTGGTTTTCATATATGAGCATTCCTATGGGATTCATAAACATCAGTATATAGTTTATGATTGTTGATACAAGATTTATAAGATAAAAATCCATAGCGGCAATACCCATAATGGAGCCGCAGAAATAGGAGGCGGAAAAGGTCATAAGACCGCCTGCCGTCGCATAAATGTATGTACCTGCCTGAGAAATGGTATATGCCGCCATTTCCTTTAAGGACAGATATTCACCCTCAGCAGGCTTGTTCCAATGCTCCTTTACATAGGCGGGTGCTTCTTTTACCTTACCGATAATTTCAGTAATATTCAATTTAATCAACCCCTTCTTTTTCTATATTATATAATTTTGTTTCAATCAAATAAAGCAATTTTTGATAATAATTCATTTTCGTAAAAAATAAACAGAGAAAAATGTGTTTTTATGTAAAATATACTGATGACAATTCAAATAATCCGTGTTAAAATCTGTAGAAAGGAGGTTTTTTTATGAAAAAATATCTTTTGCCCGAAACGGGGAATTTTTATAAAGCAAATCTTCATTGCCATTCAACCTTTTCCGACGGAAAATGGACGCCCGAGGAATTGAAAGAGAGATATATGCGCCGCGGCTACAGTATAATAGCCTTTACGGACCACCGTCGGATGCACTCTCAGGCACATCTGACAGACGGAAATTTTCTTGCTCTTGACGGCTATGAAATTGACGTAAACGAACAGGAAACCAACAAAAACGGCTACAGAAAAACCTGCCATTTCTGCCTTATTGCAAAAAAAACGGGTATGTCACAGCCCGATTTCGGTGATGAAGACACCTATACTCCCGAAAACATTTCGAGAATTATGAAGGAAGCAAGGGAAAAGGGCTTCTTTGTGACCTATAACCATCCCAACTGGTCCCTTGAGGACTTTTCCGATTACATAAACTATCACGGAATGGATGCTATGGAGATATGTAACTTCGGCTGTGTTATAGTAGGATATGCCGATTACGTGCCTCAGGTTTATGATGAAATGCTCCGTTACGGAGAGAGAATTTTCTGCATTGCAACGGACGACAACCACAACCGACACCCCGAAGACAGCGTATACTGCGACTCCTTCGGAGGCTTTACCGTAATCAAGGCAGACTCTCTTTCCTATGAAAGCATAATTTCTGCAATGGAAAAGGGACATTTTTACGCTTCGCAGGGACCTTCCGTTGAGGAATTGTGGTACGAGGACGGAAAAATTCACATAAAGACCTCCCCCGTAAAGAAAATCGACTTTGTTTTCGGTTCCCGTCACGCCGAAACCAGAGTTGCGGAAACGGATTGTTATCTTACCGAGGCTGAATGTGCGGTGCCCGAAAATTCAATATTCGTAAGAGTCACCGCAAGAGACGAAAAGGGCTTTACAGCCGACACAAACGCATACTTTGTTGATGAATTAAATAATTAAGAGGAATAAAAATGAAATTAGTTATACTTACAGCTCTCGGCGTGGGCGGAGCTACAGTCATCGGCTCGCTTCTGGGCTTTGTTTTCAAAAAGATATCACACAAATTCGAGGACATCATTCTGTCCTTCGCGGCAGGAATTATGCTCGCGGCTTCGGTTATGGGGCTTATTCTCCCCTCCCTTGAATTCGGAGGAAAATACGGTCTTATAAAGACAATCGCGGGACTTTTCGCAGGTGCTTTCTGCCTTAATCTTATAGATAAGCTGGTACCTCATCTTCACAACCTTGTGGGACACGAGGATATGGAGGCACATCAGAAATCAAATCTCAGCAGGGTGCTTCTTTTCGTGCTGGCTATCGGCATACACAATCTTCCTGAGGGTATTGCAGCCGGCGTGGGCTTCGGCTCCGGCGACACCTCGGGGGCTATGATGATTGCAATAGGAATTGCTCTGCAAAATGTTCCCGAGGGTATGATTATTATAGGACCTATGCTTTCTGCCGGCGTAAAGCCCGGAAAAGCCTTTGTAATTGCCCTTATTACGGGTATTGTTGAGGTTGTGGGCACCTTTATGGGTTATTTTGCAGTAAACATTTCTTCCGTTGTTCTTCCCGTTGCCCTTGCCTTTGCAGGCGGTACAATGCTTTATGTCGTCAGCGACGAAATGCTTTCGGAAACTCACGGCCACGGCAGTCAGAGAGGAGCTACCTATGCACTTCTCATAGGCTTTACCGTGATGCTGATTACCGATACACTTCTCGGCTAACAGAAGCAGGACAAAGCAGCTTTCAAAAAAATACAGCACAGAGCTACAAAAAAAGTAGTTCTGTGCTGTTGCTCTTTTAATGTATTTTATTTACATTCACGGAAAACTTCCTTTACGGCATAGTAAGAGGGCTTCGGTTTTTTGTTTGTGTCCACAAGCCCCCACATTGTTTCCGTGGGGCAGTCGTGCTGACCGCAGTATCCGCAATAATGAAAATCCGAATAGCAGTAGATTATTGCACCGCACATAAAGGGAAGCTTATAAAGACGGGGAATAACATTTCTGAAAAACTTCGCTTGTCCTTCGGGAGTATGGGGCATTCCCGGTATAACCGTAACACGGGGCAGCTCCTTATACAGGTGATTTGTCATATCCCCCGAAAACATAAAGTCTGTCATCATTTCCCTGTTTTCACCGCAGACAAATTTTACGTGGTTGCAGAAGTGCTCCGGAAGAGACTCAACAAACCTCATAATATCCTTTTTTGCCTCTTTTTCACTCTCAAAACCGTAGGATTTGAGGATTTCGTCCTTTTCCCGTCTCGTTTTCGGCTTTCCGCCTCCGATATATCCGAATTCCTGCATAAGCACGGGCTTTCCCGTAAATGCCCACAGGTATCTTACCATTACATCAAAAAGCCAACAAAATCCCGGAAGCGAGAAGAAACAGCCGAGATACATATCCATTCCCACATAATCGCAGAATTTAAGATAAGGCTTCATTCCCAGATGCAAATCAACCTGAGGCCCTGCCGAATTATAGCCGATAATACAGTCCCCCTTCAAGGGATACATTTCCTCCATCTGCACACCGAGAAATCTTATGCATTCCTTCATATTGTAAGGAATCATAAAACGGGGCATTCCGAGCTCATTGGCAATCTGTAAGCCGCCTACAATATCCTTTACGTCCTCCATAATAAAACGGGATACCTGACGGAGCTTCTCTTCGCCGCCCTTTTCTCTTATATCAATTCCGCATCCGAGATATTCATTAGGCAGAGGCGTTATACCCATAACCTTGATGCCGTGCTCCTTATAGCGAAGACATTTCTCCTTGAAGGCCGTATACCTTTCATTGACGCTCCCGTCCTTATTAAAGGGCGCAGGAAGGGATTCCCTTACCCATTCAATATTCGCCCCCTGAAGCAGGTCATAGTCTTCATCTGCAGAGGAAACACCCCTTATAAAGCCCGTCTTTTTGCGGAAAGCTATTGTTTCTTCGGAATATGGCTTAATAAAATATGACTTTATTATATTGTGAGGCAGATACCTTATACAGTTTATAATCTGATCCTTTAAAAAATCATCCATACTTTTATCCTCAAAAAAACAAAAAAACCGGCCGAATTGCTTCAACCGGTTTTATTATTATAATTTATGCTGCGAGACCGAAGAATGCAAGGATTTCTGCAAAGAAAGCAGAAATCATCTCGAAAACATTCTTAACCATATCAAGGATGTTACCAACCATAAGAAGTGTTTCGTTTGCAACAACACCTACAACATAAACGGTGTGCTCACCCTTAACTTCAGGGATAGTATAGTAGCCGAATTCGTCGGGCTTTGCAGGCTCGATATCAGCAAGGTCCTGAGAAGGATCGAGGTTTGTCCAGCCGTAGCCGTTGTAGATATACACTTCGTAAGAGGACATATCGTACTCGGGCTCAATTTCAACCTTGAAGGAGAAGGTCTGACCGTACTTGAGCTTTACAGTCTCACCGAGAGCACTCTGCTCACCCTCACGGCCGTATACTGTGTAGCCTTCGCCTGTGGGAAGATAAATATTGAAGGTGGAAAGGAAATCAGTATCTGATGTCCAGGGAGCATAGGAAATATTTGCAGAACTTACAACCTCAAAGCTGTAAACACCCTGACCGTAAGCCTGAGGCATATTGTTGACGTAAACAGTCATAAGAGAATCGTCAAACTTGTCGTAAGCGGGGTCGGGCTCCTTGATAGCAGCCTTTACGTATACGTACTCGTTAAGAGAAACGTAAACTGTTTCGCCTGCATCGGAAACAGATGTGAGCTTGAAGCCCTCCTGAAGGTCTGCATAAGGATCGCCTGTTGTTGATACGCCGTAAGAAACTTCAATTCTGCCTGTAAGACCTTCATCTGCAAGTGAGGGGAAACGAACGGCAACCATTGTTGAACCGGTATCGTCAACGGAAATTCTCTTTGCGCCGCCCTTTTCAATAAGACCGTCAACACGAAGCTGACCCTGAATTACCATCTTACCGTAAACACGGAGAGTTGCACCCTCTTCAACAATAAGGGTACAGCTGAGAGGCACAATTACAGTAACGTTAGATGCTATTGTAAGAGTGTAGCCGCTTTTTATGGTATAGTTTACGTTGGACAGTAACTCGTTGGTTGAAGTGATAACGTGGTTTTCTGCCCACTCAGTATGAGAGGATGAGGGATCATCTGCTGCATTTGCTGTAAAAGGTACACAGCAAAGAAGCATTACAAGGCTGAGAATAACTGCCAATGTCTTTTTCATAGTATTTTGCCTCCTGATTTTTCGGACATAAGTCCATATATGCAGATTAATTATATTATAAAAGAATTAAAATGTCAACACGCGGAACAATTTGCACAAATAAATTTTTAATCGGCTTTTTTGTGCATTTTTCCGTTTTATCGGGCGGTATATTGAATATTTTTTTACGGGATGTTATCATTATGTTAACAACAATAAAGGAGACTTCTCAGATGAACGTAAAAGCAAGCTTCTGTTCTTCACTTGAAAAAATTTTCACATATTCCGATATTGACTTTAGCTTCGGCGGAATTTCGCTTCTTTCGGGAGAAAAAGGCAATTTTCAGCTTGTTCTGAAAAGCCGAAAGAACACGGACATCCGGGTTTCCTGCTCCTGCCCCTATGCCGCTCTTTATGAGGTAAAGGAAATCTATTCGGGTTATGCAATTGATAAAGAAAACTGCGGCGACACACTTCTTGTAGGCGGCGGCGAACCGGGATACTACCCTGACCTGCTTGACAGCTTTGACGGCAAAATTACCCTTGAAGCAGGAAAAACCCGTGCAATATGGATTAACATTGACACAAAGGACGCTGTCCCGGGAGAATATAATTTCACCGTTACCCTTTCGGAAAACGAAGAAAGCAGGAAGCTTGAAACAAAGGTAAAAATACTTAAAACCGGGCTTCCCGCACAGAAGCTCATTCACATAAACTGGTTCCACACGGACTGCCTTGCATCCTACTACAAAAAAGAGGTCTTCAGCGAGGACCATTGGACAATTGTAGAAAATTTCATAAAAAATGCGGTTAATCACGGTGTAAACTGTATTTTCACCCCTCTCTTCACTCCGCCTCTTGATACCGAGGTCGGCGGAGAAAGACCCACGGTTCAGCTTGTGGGGGTCAGAAGACGCAGAAATTACGTTTACGAGTTTGATTTTTCTCTTCTTGACCGTTGGGTCGATATGTGTCTTAAAGCAGGTGCTGAGTATTTCGAGCTGTCACATCTTTTCACACAATGGGGAGCTAAGCACGCCCCGAAGATTATGGCGGAAACCTCCTCCGGCTACAAAAGAATTTTCGGATGGGAAACCTCTGCAACAAGCGACGCTTACAAGAATTTCCTGAAGCAGTTCGGTTCTGCATTAAAGGAATACACGGACAAAAAGGGAATCACCGATATCTGCTTCGTGCATTGCTCCGACGAGCCCGGCCTTGATGATATAAAGGATTACAAAAAAGCATCCGACCTTATAAGAAAATATTTCGGTGCTTATGAGCATATTGATGCTCTGTCGGATTACGATTTCTTTAAGAAGGGGCTTATAGGAACTCCCGTTCCCGAGGAAGGAAGTATTGACGAATTCAGCGGCAAGGTAGAAAAGCTCTGGACCTACTACTGCTGCGGTCAGTACAGGGATAATCTTCCCAACCGTTTCTTTTCTATGCCCTCAATAAAGACAAGAATCCTCGGTGTGCTTCTCTACAAATATAACTGCACGGGATTTTTACAGTGGGGCTTCAATTTCTACTACTCACAACATTCTAAAAGAGAGCTTGACCCCTTCAAGGAAACGGATGCGGGCGGAGCCTTCCCCTCAGGAGACTCATTCGTTGTATATCCCGGCAAGGACGGAATGCCCCTTTCCTCTCTCAGACAGAAGGTATTCTACGACGGCTTCCAGGATATTTCGGCGCTGAGAGCCCTTGAAGAAAAGTATTCGAGAGAATACGTACTTGACTTTATTAAAGAAACCCTCGGAGACATAGATTTCAGAAATTATCCGCTGGATGCGGAGGTTTTCCTCGGCTTCAGAGAAAAGCTCTGCGAAAAATTAGCATAAAAGAAGTAAGCACAAAACTGCTTTTTACGGCAGTCTTGTGCTTATTTGCTTCATTATGCACCTGCAAAATCCTTATCAACGGTCACAACCGTGAATAATTTATTGTCGTATGCGTTTATCTTTTCCTGAATTTTTTCCTTGATTTCAGTATCGGACATTCTGAAGCTGTGGGGAACTACAACATCAAAAATAAGATTTGTGTGGGAGCTTCCCTCAACAATGCGGAAATCGTGAAGCTTCATTCCCTCGTAAATCTCGTTACAAGCCTTCAGAGCGACATCCTTCAATAAGGTCACGTTTTCGCTGTCAGTCTGTATGGGGTCCATATGAATTACCGCAATACAGCCGAGCTTTTCACCAAGCTCCTTTTCGAGGTTGTCGATTTCATCGTGGATATCAAGAATATCACCGCTTGCCGGCACCTCTGCGTGAAGAGAGATTATACACCTTCCGGGGCCGTAGTCGTGAACCATAAGATCGTGAACACCGAGAATATCCTTACCTGAAAGGACAATTCTTTCAACCTCCTCAACAAATTCCTTTTCGGGAGGCTGACCGAGAAGAGGTCCTATTGTCTCATAAGCGGATTTAAGACCTGCAAAAAGGATGAATACGCTTACGGCAAGACCGCAGTAGGCATCTATGTTGACATTTGTAAAATGAGTCACAATCATTGAAACAAAAACAACGGCAGTTGATACCATATCGGAAAGGCAGTCTGTAGCCGTAGCCTTCATGGCAGCGGAATTACATTCCTTACCGTACTTTCTGTTGTAAAGGAACATATAGAATTTAACGAGAATACTGATACCCAGTATTACGAACACAAGTGCGCCCGTTTCGGGAACGGCGGGATTCTTTATTTTATCAACAGAATCCGTAAACAGCTCAAAGCCCATAAGAACAATAAGAATTGAAACGGCAATACCCGAAAGATATTCGATTCTTCCGTGTCCGAAGGGATGGCCGGGGTCGGGCTTTTTTGCAGCAAGGCGGAAGCCCAGCATAGTAATGAGAGAAGAACCGGAGTCCGAAAGGTTATTGAAGGCATCCGCAGTCACGGAAATGGCTCCCGAAAGGGAGCCTGCCGCAAACTTTATTATGAACAGCAGTATATTCAGCGCAATTCCTGCAGCCGAACATATCATACCGTATTTTCCGCGGATATCTTCCCCCGAGCCTTCATTTTTAATGAAAATCTTAGAGAGAAGCTTTATCATCCGGCACCTCAGTCATCAAATCCGTTGGGATTCTTCTTCTGCCAGTTCCAGGTGTCTCTGCAGGCATCAAACGCACTTCTCTTAGTCTTCCAGCCGAGAACTCTTTCTGCCTTTGAAGCATCCGCATAGGAGGTTGCAATGTCACCGGGACGACGGTCTGTTATAACGTAAGGCACCTGAACGCCGGAAGCCTCCTCGAAGGCCTTTACAAGCTCAAGAACGCTGACGCCCTTACCTGTACCGAGATTATAGATTTCACAGCCCTTGACGGAAAGAGCTCTTTCAAGAGCGCAAACGTGACCGTCTGCAAGGTCTGCAACGTGAATATAGTCTCTGACACCCGTTCCGTCGGGAGTATCATAGTCATCTCCGTAGATTGAAAGTTTTTCTCTCTTGCCGACTGCAACCTGTGCTATGTAGGGCATAAGATTATTGGGAATTCCGTTGGGAGCTTCGCCGATTTTTCCGCTTTCGTGTGCACCGATGGGATTGAAATAACGAAGAAGACAGGCACTCCACTCGCTGTCGGAAGCGCAGAGGTCCTTGAGAATCTGCTCAATATAAAGCTTTGTTGTGCCGTAGGGATTTGTAGTTCCGCCGGCCTCCATCTCTTCATTGAAGGGAGCTACGTTCTTTTCGCCGTAAACCGTAGCGGAGGAAGAGAAAACGATGCACTTTACACCGAATTTTTTCATAACGGAAAGAAGCTTTACGGTACCGCCGATGTTATTATCGTAGTACTCGAGAGGCTTCTGACAGGACTCGCCTACAGCCTTAAGACCTGCAAAATGAATAACAGCCTCAATTTTGTACTGAGAAAAAATCTCAGAAAGCTTTTCCTCGTCCCTTATATCGCATTCAATAAGGGGGAAATCCTTTCCCGTAATCTCTCTCACAGCCTGTGAGGATTTGGGGGAAGAGTTTGAAAAATTGTCAATGACAACAATTTCCTTACCTGCTTCAAGAAGATGAACGCAGGTCTGGGAGCCTATGTAACCGGCTCCGCCCGTAACAAGAACAGCCATAATATCTCCTTTTCCGTTCAGCTTACAACCGCAATTTCAACCTCTTCGGAAAGAAGGGCTGTCAGCACGGGCAATGCCCCGTTGTAGTCGAACGCTGTAATATTGGTATCAACAAGGTTTATGAGAGTTGAAAAGAAGCTCTCACCCTTGTTGAGGTTTTCCTTTGTGAAATGCTGTCTGAAAACAGCCGCCGCAGCATTTGCCTGCAGCCTCAGCACGGCTTCACCCGTTTCGGAATACTTCATATATTTTATGAGCGTATCGGGCGCCATATTCTGAACACCCGGAGTAAAGGTATATTTAACCGCGTCTATATTGAATTCATAATTTCCCGAAACCTCAACCCTGACGGAGCCGAGATTGCTCAGAAGCCGTCTCAGGTTATCCTCGGTAACGTGGATATACTTTTTCACATTTATGTTTCTTGAAGCAAATGATGCCGCAAGAATGCTCAGGGACTGCTTTGAGAAAACCTCGCTGACGGTTGCTTCCCCAGAGGGAAGAGCAAGTGTATAATCCGTGGGGAGAGGCTTGATTCTGACCTTTTTGCCTGCAATATCAACACCTGCAAGCTGACAGAAAACAAGTCCGTCATCATCGGAGCAGAGTATCAGAAACGTAAGGGACTCCTTGAAGGCTTCCGTATCCGCAAGAACATCCTCAACATTTTCTTCGGCGGTGGTCTCCTCGGAGGGCAGAGTTTCTTCTCTGGCACCGAGTGCCTTTCCTATATCAAAATCGTTTACGGCAAGTATCACAAACACGGAAACGAGAAAAGCGGCAACACAAAGCACCACACCGAGAATCACGGGATGGGGCACGCTGCGTTTTTTCTTCTCTCCGCCCGGAGCAAAGCTTACCACGTTATGCTTATCCATTCTGTTTTCACACCTTTTCAGTATACATTATAGATTTTTACGGGAGAAAACACAATAGGTTGCGAAGGATTTTTAAAATTTGTAATTATTTATATCAATTTTACATAATTTTCAGCCCTGCGGTCAGCTGTTTTTATAATAAAATACTCTATTGACATATTTTTTATAATGTGTTATTATACATAAGCCGCATATTCAGGGTTATAAGAGGTTCGTCCCACCCTGCGTAGCGAGACTTATAAAGGAGAAATATCAATGTACGCAATTATCGAAACAGGCGGTAAGCAGTATAAGGTAGAAGCAGGCGACGTTGTTTTTATCGAAAAGCTTGACGTTGAAGCAGACAGCGAGGTTGTTTTCGACAAGGTTATTGCAGTTGCAGGTGATGACGGCATCAAGGTAGGTGCTCCCTACGTTGCAGGTGCTACGGTTGCTGCCAAGGTTCTTAAGAACGGCAAGGCAAAGAAGGTTACCGTTATGACCTACAAGGCAAAGAAGAACGAGAAGAGAAAGCTCGGTCACAGACAGCCCTACACAAAGGTAGAAATCGCAGCTATCAACGCATAATGGTCAAAGCATCATTTTGTATCCGTGAAAATTCCGTTTCCTTTACAGTCACAGGACACTCGGGCTATGCCGAGGAGGGTTCCGACATTGTCTGTGCGGCAGTTTCCTCTGCAACAATTATGACAGTAAACACCGTAACCGAAATACTCGGTGAAAAGGGTAAGGTAAAGGTCGAGGACGGATTTTTACAGTTTGAAGCAAGCGGTAAACCCGCACGGGATATCATAATGGGTCTGAAGCTTCATCTTGAAGGTCTTTCACAAGAGTATCCCGACTATGTTACAGTAACAACGGAGGTGTAAGTAATGCTTAAGATAAACATTCAGCTTTTCGCTCATAAAAAAGGTATGGGTTCAACCCGTAACGGCCGTGATTCCGAATCCAAGAGACTCGGCACAAAGAGAAGCGACGGTCAGTTCGTTAATGCAGGTACCATCATCGTTCGTCAGCGTGGAACACACATCCACCCCGGCAACAATGTAGGTAAGGGCTCTGACGATACACTTTTCGCTCTCATCGACGGAAAAGTTAAGTTTGAACGTCTTGGCAAGGACCGTAAAAAGGTCAGCGTATACGAAAACTAACAAAAATTCCCTGAATCCTCGGATTCAGGGATATTTTTTTCTGATAAAATAAATCATAATTTAACGGATAATTTGCCGTATGTATCGTAGGGGAGGGGTCTCCCCTCCCGTTTCCGAGGGTTGTTATTTTTTGCAAACGAAAGTTACAAAAGTTATGTAACGGGAGGGGAGACCCCTCCCCTACAAGGATAAATTATGATTTATATCCCTGTCAGGTCAAATGCGGGGGTGTATTCTTCCTTTGCAGAGGACAGTTCCTGCAGAAAGCCGTCCTCGATTCCCGAAAGGTACATATAATCAACGGCCTTTTCATATTCCTCCTCAGTAAGTCTTCTGTTAAGGCTTTCGAATTTAAGCTTCACTTTCGGCGGAGTGTACTGGCTCATAAGGGAAAACATTGCCCTGCCGTTAAAATTTTCCCCGAAGGTGTCAATAATATCATAGGTATTATCAAGGTATCCCGGTAAAACGAGATGCCTTATTATTGTACCCTTAAGCATCATCCCCTCGTCATCAAAAACACAGTCTCCCGTCTGTCTTATCATTTCCCTTACGGCAGGAAGGGCTTTTTCGTAATAATCGGGGGCATTGGAGAGGGCTTTTGAAAGTCCTCTGTCCTTATATTTCAGGTCGGGAAGATAGATATCAACAAGTCCCTCAAGCATTTTAAGGGTGCTGACCTCTTCATAAGCCGAAGTGTTATACACTACGGGTACGGGAAGCTTTTCTGCGGACAGAGCCTTCACAATTTCGGGCACGAAATGGGTGGGAGTTACAAGATTTATATTGTCCGCCCCCTCATCAACAAGCTCGTAAAAAATCTCACGAAGGCGCTTTTCGGTTACCTCTTTGCCGACTTCACCGCGGGATAAAGGCATATTCTGACAGAAAACACAGCCCATATTACATCCCGAGAAGAAGACCGTTCCCGAGCCGCCGTAGCCCGAAATACAGGGCTCCTCCCAGAAGTGAAGTCCTGCCCTGCCGAGGGTTATTCTGTCGCTTACACGGCAGAAGCCTTTATTTTTTTGTCTGTCAATGCCGCATTTTCTCGGGCAAAGCTCACATTTTTCCATAAATTACAAAACCTGCTTTTTCGTAGTAGGGACACATTTTTTCATCACACAAAAGAATGGGTATTCTGCCTTTTTTAAGGGAATATTCCGCGGCGGACATAAGACACCTACGGGCAAGACCGCGGCTTCTGTAATTTTCATCCGTAAAAACATCGGAAATTACGGCATATTTTTCGTTCATTGAAGAAATTGAAGCGGAAGAAACAAGCCTTTCACCCTCTCTTATGCCGAAAACTGCAGAAAGCCCCGAATTTACGGCACGAAGCCTTAAAACATAACGTCTTTCATCGTCAAAGGAAAGAGTATTTTTCCCCGATAAAAGCCTGTAAAGCTCCAGAATATTCCGTCCCTGAAGCATTTCCGCACTTCCATGTTCTGCCGTGCTTTTACCGTATATCATTACAGTTTTCCGGCACCGTGTGAAAAGCGTGGGAAATTCCTCTCCGTAAACGAGAAAATATTCGTCTCCCGTATCAAAAACAATACTTTTTATATGGGCGTTTTCGTCTTCTCCCAAGAAAAAGAAATCGGAAATATCCTCTGCGGACGTATAAAGGACGGAAAACGCCACAGCTCCCTCTACCGTGGCACTTATAAGGGAGCTGATTTTATTTTTATCCTCTTTTACCGCTTTTCTGAATTTAAGCATCGGAAAGTTTTTCGGACAGAGCTCTTGCAAGCTCGTAACAAGCGGTAATATCACTCTTTTTCAGCATATTCGACTGAGAATGAATGTATCTGCAGGGGGCACTGATAGCTGCCGCCTTTACACCGAAGCCGCTCTTGTGGATAATTCCCGAGTCGTTTCCGCCTGCAACGGCAGTTTTCACCTGCACCTTAATGCCCTTTTCCTCTGCGAGACTGAGGGCAGTCCTGAATACATCCTTATCGTAAATGGTGGAGTTGTCCATAAAGGAAAGAACTGCACCCTCGCCCTGCACACATACTCTTGAGGAATCAGCTACGCCTGCAATATCGGAAGCTGTCGTGGCCTCAAGAACAATTGAATAATCGGGGCAAACTCTGTTTGTAACACAACCGGCACCTCTGAGACCTGCCTCCTCCTGGACGGTAAAGGCAAATACGGTGTCGTATTTCACTCCCTCTTCAATCATTTTGAGCATAATTGCACAGCCCGTTCTGTCATCAAGGGCTTTTGAGACTATCTTGTCTCCGATTTCCTCGTAATCGGGGGCAAAAACTGCGGTATCACCGGGCATAACGCAGGAAAGAGCCTCTTTTTTGTCACGAGCCCCGATGTCTATAAACAATTTATCTTCAGTAAGAAGCGTTTTCTTCTCACTTTCGCTGCTTAAATGCACGGGCTTACTGCCGATAACTCCGAAGGTACCGTTTTCGAAGCACACCTTTCTTCCGGACATTACGGCAGGGAGAATCCCGCCGACGGTATCAAATTTTATAAGTCCGTCCTCGGTAACATAGGTGGCAATGAAGCCTACCTCATCCATATGGGCGGCAATCATAACCTTGTTTTTTGCTTTTTCCTTGCCTTTTAATTCAACAATAATACTGCCGAGGGCATCAACGGTATATGGGATATCCCCGAGCCTTGAAATTATGTATTCCCTGACCTTGTGCTCTCTGCCGGAGGTACCGTTAATATTACACAGCTCTTTAAGAATCGTAAACATCACATTACCTCCTTTGCGGCAGCTGAGAGAATAGAGGCAACCGCCTCAACATCCTTTATGTCAAGTGTTTCAACAGGTGTGTGCATATTGGTAAGGGGCACGCTTACAAGTCCCGTTTTTATGCCCCTGCCTGCTGTTACGGCAACGTCGCTGTCGGTCATTGTGCGAGAGCCCATCACCTCAACGGTATAGGGAATTCCGTGCTTTTCTGCCGTTTCTATAAGAAAATCGGATATTTCCTTCTGTAAAATAGGAGAAATACATATCATTCCGCCGCTTCCGAGGGGAGAAGACATTTCAGGGGGTACCCCGGGGGCTCTTCCGAAGGATACATCCGTAATAAAGGCGAAATCCGGCTGAAGTGCTGTAAATGATGCGGCAGCACCTCCCTTTCCCGTTTCCTCACGGGTTGTAAAAATTGCGGTTATTTTATTGTCCGTGCCGTCCTTCAGAAGCTTTTCGCAGGCTTTGATAACCGCCGTGCATCCTGCACAGTTATCCATATACGCACCCGTGTATCTGCCGCCGAGAAGTTCACAAACAGGTGAATGGTATTCCGCTCTGTCACCGGGGGACACGATTTCAGATATTTCATCATAGGTAAGACCGCAGTCAATATAAAGGTCCTCAATTGCAGGCACGGCAGTTCTGTCACCCTTTGTAAGGTGGGGAGGAGTGCTTGTGACACAGCCCTTTATCTCCTTTTTGCCCGTTACCTTTACTCTTGAAGCGGCAAGGGTGCGGTTGTCGACACCGCCCGACTTTGCGACTTTAAGCATACCCGTGGCATTATCTATTGCGGTTACAACCATACCGATTTTGTCGGCGTGGGCACTTAAAACCACGTGCTTTTTACCCTCTGATTTTACCGTACAGATAATATTTCCAAGGTTATCCGTTGTGATTTTTTCACTTAAAGGGGTCATTATTTCAATGATTGCCTTGTGTGTTTCGCTGTCGGGAACCGCCTCATAAGAGGCTTCACAAAGCCTTTTGAGAATTTCAACCGTTTCCATCATTCTTCCTCCTTACTGAGCACCGTATCCAGCACAAGTGAGAAGCTCTGAAGAAATTCACCGAGAAAGATTTCCGCCTCGGGACAATTCATATCGTGAAGGGATTTTTCCGTAGCTTCCTTTGCCTTTATAAACTCCGTATTTCCGCTTTTTTCCTCAAGCATACATTTGAGAAGTGCGGATATTTTGTCCGCCGCCTTTACAAGACGGTAGCTTTCATCTGTTTCATCGGGAATAAGGTATTCCCTGTAATCCTCCCTCAGGTCCTCGGGAAGAGTGCTCAGAAGAGAGCGCTGTGCGGCTTTTTCAATGCTTCCGAACGCCTCTCTTATTTCCGTATTGTAGTATTTTACGGGGGTCGGCATATCGCCCGTTATGATTTCCGGCATATCGTGATACATTCCCGTAAGGGCAATTTTCCCCGTATCATAGCTTTTTCCGAGCCTTCTGTTTCCAATAACCGCAAGAGCGTGGGCAATTGCCGAAACATCAAAGCTGTGCTGAGACAGGGATTCCGTATCGGTGTTTCTCATAAGAGACCAACGGTCTATATATTTCATTCTTGAAAACAATGCAAAAAAATGACTGCTCATAACAACACTCCATAAATTGATATTTTCATTTTACACAAGTTACGGAAAAATAGCAAGATAAATCATAATTTACAGAAGCAATTTCCCAAGAGGCTGTGTCGTGCATTAAATATTGTAGGGGATGGCGTCCCCGACATCCCGCAGGTAGAAATGAAAAATACAGAAGTTATGACCCTGTGAAGCACATTGTTATATACCACGAAAATTAAACACAGACAAT
>JAGAKX010000030.1 GCA_017625435.1 Clostridia bacterium | reverse complement strand
GTATGTATCGTAGGGGAGGGGTCTCCCCTCCCGTTTCCGAGGGTTGTTATTTTTTGCAAACGAAAGTTACAAAAGTTATGTAACGGGCGGGGCAACCCCGCCCCTACCGTGCTTACATCTCCGCCATTAAATTATGATTTAATGTTTGACTAAAATCACAAAATATATTATAATTAATTGATAAATCAAATTAGTGGAGTTATTATGCTTTGTCAGAACTGTAAACGTAACGATGCAGGTGTGCATCTTAAAAGAATAGTGGGCGGAGAGAGTGCGGAAATTCATCTGTGCTCAGCTTGTGCCGCCGCCCTCGGAGTCCGTGATGCCGTATCGGGCTTTTCCCCCTTCGGAGAAATGTTCGGTTCACTTACGGGCACGGGGAATATCCGTTCCGCAAACCGTGTCCTTCGCTGTGAAACCTGCGGCTTTTCCTTTGAGGATATTGCAAGGACAGGCCTTCCCGGCTGTCCCGACTGCTACAGAACCTTCACGGTGAAGCTACGCCCCACCATAGGAAAAATTCACGGCAGAGCGGTTTTTAAGGGAAAGCTTCCCGAAAAATACGACATTCCTAAGGCAGCAGGCTCGGAAATAGCATCTCTGAGAGAACAGCTTCAGAAGGCAATTGAAACAGAGGATTACGAAACTGCCGCTCTTCTCCGTGACAGAATAAGAGAATTACAGAAGGGAGAAGATAATATATGACCGACACCTCGGCTAAGCTTCAGGATACGGCTCTGTCCACAAGAGTCCGCATCGCAAGAAATATTGATTCCCTCCCCTTCCCCGTAAGGCTCAACGCCCTGCAGAAGCAGGAGCTCAATTCCGGAATCTGCAGAATACTTACGGAAAACGGCAGCAGCCTTCATATAATAGCAATGAATTCCCTTTACCCCTATGAAGCAATTTCCCTTGCCGAAAGACATCTTATCAGTCCCGAATTTGCTTCCGTCTCCGAAGGCAGAGTCCTTCTTCTTGATAAAGAGGAAAAGGTAAGCATTATGCTCTGCGAAAGAGACCATATAAGAAT
Organism: Clostridia bacterium; assembly: GCA_017625435.1. Classification (GTDB taxonomy): domain Bacteria; phylum Bacillota; class Clostridia; order Oscillospirales; family Acutalibacteraceae; genus RUG806. The sequence continues at coordinate 5,394 of JAGAKX010000030.1, read as the reverse complement.
TCAGGGCTTTTCGGACGGTCTTGACCCCGAAAGTGCATATAGGGAAGCCGTAAAATACGAGAATATTCTCGGAAGCCGTCTTCAGTTTGCCTTTGACGGCAAGCTCGGTTACCTTAATCAGAATCCCAAGGATATCGGCACGGGTATGAGAGCATCGGTGCTTATGCACCTTCCTGCACTCTCACGCACGGGAGCTATGGAAAAGCTTGCCGCAACAGCCAACAAGCTCGGCTTCGTAATCAGAGGATCTTACGGTGACGGCGCATCCGCAAAGGGTGATATTTTCAGAATAAGCAATATTATCACTATGGGCATCGGTGAGGAAGAGGCTCTGGGCAATCTCAAAAGCATAGCCCTGCAGATTGCAACAAAGGAACGCTCTGCCGCAGAAAAGCTCGTAAGCGACATAAATATCCGTGACAGAATCAACAGAAGTGCGGGGCTTATCAGAAATGCGGTGCTTCTCTCCTCGGACGAAATGATGGAGCTTCTTTCCTGGGTGAGACTGGGTGCCCTCTACGGAGTGCTTGAAGCAGACACGGCACTTATAAGCCGTCTTTTCGTCACAATGCAGCCTGCCACGGTAAATGTATTTGCCGGACAAAAGCTTCCCGAAGCCGCAAGGGATGAAATAAGGGCAAAAGCGGTAAAAAAGATATTTGAATAATAATTTAAGACACGAAATCGCAGCAAACGGTTTTGTGTCTGTTTTTTTGCACAAATTCCCACGTCAAAACAACAGAAATTTCTTCGTTATTTTTGTAACATACCCCAAAAATTGTCTTGCTTTTTTATTATTTTATGGTATAGTGTATCTTGGTATAAATTTGAGTTCTGAAATTTTCAGATAAGGAGAAAAATGATGAAAATTAAATTTACGGAAACAATTCTCAGAGACGCAAACCAGTCCCTTATCGCAACAAGAATGCCCTTTGAAGAGTTCAAGCCCATCCTTGAAACTCTCGACAAGGCAGGCTACTATTCACTTGAATGCTGGGGCGGTGCAACCTTCGATTCCTGTCTTCGTTACCTTAATGAAGACCCCTGGGAGAGACTCAGAAAGATAAGAGCAGCTTGTCCCAACACAAAGCTCCAGATGCTTTTAAGAGGTCAGAATCTTCTCGGCTACAAGCACTATCCCGATGACGTTGTAAGAATGTTTGTTAAGAAGAGCATTGAAAACGGCATCAATGTTATAAGAATTTTCGACGCTCTCAACGACCTTCGCAATATTGAGGTTGCAGTTGATGAGGCACTTAAGAACGGTGCAGAGGTTCAGGGTACAATCTGCTACACCTTAAGCCCCATTCACGACCTTAAGAGCTATGTAAAGACAGCTGAAGACCTCAAGGCTATGGGCGTTCAGTCCATCTGCATCAAGGATATGGCAGGTATTATGAGCCCCAAGGAGGCTTATGACACCGTTAAGGCTATCAAGGACGCAACAGGTATGCCCGTTGTTCTTCACACACACTCAACAACAGGTCTCGGCTTTATGACTCTTCTCAAGGCTGTTGAAGCAGGCTGTGACGTTATTGATACAGCTATTTCCTCCTTCTCAGGCGGTACAGCTCAGCCTGCAACGGAAACAATGGAATACGTGCTTCGTCAGTACGGCTACGAAACAGGTCTTGACCTTACCTGCCTTAAGAAGATCAACGATTTCTTCAAGCCCTACAGAAACGACTGCCTCAAGGAAGGTCTTCTTAATCCCGTTGTTATGGCAACAGATACAGACGCTCTCGGCTATCAGATTCCCGGCGGTATGCTTTCAAACCTTGTAGCACAGCTTACAGCTCAGGGCAAGCTCGACAAGCTTCAGGAGGTTCTTGAGGAAACTCCCAGAGTAAGAAAGGATATGGGTTATCCTCCCCTTGTTACTCCCATGAGCCAGATGGTAGGCGTTCAGGCAACTGCTAATGTGCTCGTAGGCAGATACAAGAACATTTCCAAGGAAATAAAGGCTTATGTCAAGGGCGAATACGGCAGAGCTCCGGGCGAAATCAGCGAGGAATTAAAGGCTCTCGTTCTCGGTGACGAAAAGCCTATGGAATGCCGCTTTGCAGACACACTCGAGCCCGCATTTGAAAAGACAAAGGCTCAGCTTGGTTCTAAGGCAACCTGCGACGAGGACGTGCTTTCCTACATCGCATTCCCCCAGCTTGCAGAAAAGTTCTTTGAAATGAGAGAAGAACGCAAAAAGCACACCTTCACATACAGCATTACTGCTATAAAGGAGGACTAATCAATGCAGTTATTAGGCGTTTTTGAAAACATTTACGGCGAAGGCGCAATTATGGACTTCGGCCAGACACTTCTTATCTCCCTTGTGGGCTTCGGAATCGTTTTCCTGGTACTCGGCTTCCTTGCGATTTTCGTTTACGGCATGGGCAAGGTTTTCGATATTATCGGAAAGAAAAAGGAAGCAAAGGAAGCAGAAGCCGCTCCCGCACAGGCTTCAGCGACACCTGCAGCAACCGGCAGTCCCCTTCCCGCAAATCAGTCAATCGGCGATCTTACACTTATCAATACAACAGAGGAAGAAGCCGCAGTTATTATGGCTATTACAAGCTCAAAAAGCGGAATTCCCCTTAACCGTCTCAAATTCAACACAATCAAGCTTATGGAGGATAAAAAATAATGAAATACGTAGTTACACTTAACGGAAAGAATTATGAAGTAGACGTAACAGAATGTGATGCAGTTATCACTTCCGTTGCTCCCGCTGCAGCTCCCGTAGCAGCAGCTCCCGTACAGGCTCCCGCTGCAGCACCTGCAGCAGCTCCCGCTCCCGTAGCAGCAGCAACTGCAGAAGGCGCAAAGGTTGTAGCTCCCATGCCCGGCAACATCCTCTCTGTTAACGTTACTCCCGGACAGGCTGTTAAGGAAGGCGATGTTCTCTTTATCCTTGAAGCTATGAAGATGGAAAACGAAATCGTTGCTCCCGTATCGGGCACCGTTAAGCAGGTTCTTGCAACAAAGGGCGCAGTTGTTGAAACTGACGCTGTTCTTGCTGTTATTTAAGGAGTAGCACCATGGAACTTATATCTCAGGTCTTCCAAGGCATCTGGGAATCTTCAGGCCTTGTAGGTATCGAGTGGCAGAATCTTGTTATGCTCGGCGTTGCAGGTATCTTCCTTGTGCTTGCAATATTCAAAAAATTTGAGCCTCTTCTTCTTGTTCCCATTGCATTCGGTATGATTCTCGCAAATCTCCCCGGTGCAAATATGATGCTTGACACCACAGGCGGACTTCTGGGCGACCTTTCAGGTGCCGCAGCAATTGAAGGTGCACACTGGTTCGATTCAGGTGTTCTTCGTATCCTTTATGTGGGTGTTAAATCAAGTATCTTCCCATGCCTTATCTTTATGGGTGTCGGCGCAATGACGGACTTCGGTCCTCTTCTTTCCAACCCCGTTTCCCTTATTCTCGGTGCGGCAGCACAGCTTGGTATTTATTTTGCTTTCATTGTTGCAATTCTTTTAGGCTTTGAGCCTCAGGAAGCTGCTTCAATCGCAATCATCGGCGGTGCAGACGGCCCCACGGCTATTTTTACGGCTTCAAAGCTTGCAGCTCACCTGCTCGCTCCCATTGCCCTTGCAGCTTACTCCTATATGGCTCTCATTCCCATCATTCAGCCCCCCATTATGAGAGTTCTCACAACCAAGAAGGAAAGAGAAGTCAAGATGACTCAGCTTCGCAAGGTGTCAAAAACGGAAAAAATCATCTTCCCCGTAGTTGTTCTCATTGTTGTTGCTCTCATTCTCCCCTCCGCAGCTCCCCTTTTAGGTATGCTGATGCTCGGCAACCTCTTCAAGGAATGCGGTGTTACGGACAGACTTTCAGACACAGCTCAGAACGGTCTTATGAACTCCATCACAATCCTTCTGGGAGTTTGCGTAGGCGCTACCGCAAACGGTATTGACTTCCTTAAGTGGGAAACAATCAAAATCGTTATTCTCGGTCTTACGGCATTTGTATTCTCTACTGTCGGCGGTGTTCTTATCGGTAAGATTCTTTACCTCGTTACAGGCGGTAAAATCAATCCCCTTATCGGTGCCGCAGGCGTTTCCGCCGTTCCTATGGCAGCACGTGTTGCTCAGAACGAAGGCAGAAAATACAACCCCACAAACTTCCTTCTTATGCACGCAATGGGCCCCAATGTTGCAGGCGTTATCGGCTCCGCCGTCGCCGCCGGCTTCATGCTCAAGATGTTCCAGAACTGAGCTTTTGATTACATACCTGTGCTTTCAACATAAGCCGGCATATTAATACTCCGGTTTAGCAATCAAATCACAAAAAAGGATACCCCCACGGGTATCCTTTTTTTGCATCATATTATTCGATACTGCAATATCAGCCTTTATAATTCTTGTAATACTTTTTGTATTTCAAATACTTTTTCATATTCATAACATCCTGAACAAACCATACGTGTCTGAGTTTACGTTTTAACGGCTGTTTGAATTTTTTATAGAACCATTCCTTAAATCCAATTTTTTTAATATCGGATTGTTCTTTTTTTATTTCGGTCTTGACCTCATCTGTCATTATACCTAATCTGTCATAGTTAACATCAAGTATTCCCATAGACTCAAAAAACGGCTTATTGTTTTTTAACCATTTTCTTGAAGTAACACCTATTCCTATCTCATGATCTAAGCAATAGTGAAAAACAGGCGGATATAAACTATAGTCCTGACGATAGATTTTATAGCCCGCAACCATTGAACGGATGTGCGATTCTCTTTCATACTGCCAAGGATTTTCATCTTTATAAAGTAATTTCAGAAAATAGTCTTTTCTGAATATTGAAACGGCAACTCGAGTCCGAAGTGTGCGTTTTCTTACAGGCAATTCATAAAAACAATTCTCAATATCATTCTGAGGTTCAGGCATTTGCTGTTCAACAGGAGTAAAATGCATTAGTCCTATTGATTTATCATTTTTTATTATTTCCAATGCCTTATTAAAGCCTTCAACTCTTACCGGTGACAATAAGAAAAAATCTTCAAGAAAAAACAAAACGAATTCACTATCAATCTGATTAAGCACATATCGAAGTCTTGCTGTCCACGATAAGTCTTTACTTGAATTAATTGTTTTTACATTCATAAACGGACAGTCATACTGTTTTGTTTCAGTATTTAAAACTACATCATAAGGACAATCAGGCCATTGCAATTGCAGAAGTTTAAAAAACGGATACCACGTATCTTCGTATAAATCACATGAATTAACTAAAATAGTACAGTCTTTCATATTGTTTTCCTCTTTTCAAATACAACAAAAAAACCACCCGAAAGGTATCGAAAATCCGATACCTCTCAGGTGGTAATTTAATTATTCAATTGATTTCTGGGCGCAATTATCCCTTGCTTGCTTGCTTGCTTG
>JAGAKX010000029.1 GCA_017625435.1 Clostridia bacterium | reverse complement strand
TATGTTTTATGCTACGAACAAACCTCGCCTCTCGACGTACCTTTGTACGCCTTCGGGCAAACAAAAACAAGCCTTACGTCTTGGTTTTTGCTCGGTTTGTACGTTCTTCATCATTTTTTCCTATCCCATTTTATTTGCTATAAAATTTTAATTTTTCTGATTAAACATCAACATTGAAAACTTATGTCTTTATTCAGTTATCTCCAATGTATCAAGCGCAGCCTTAAATTCTTCAATGCTATAGTTTTCAGTCTGTATATGATAATAAACATCTTCATATACAAATGTAGCTATGAGCATTGACGGTACATCTTCATAAGTATATATTACTGCATTAAAGGCTGATTCTTTTGAACAATAATTCTCAAGATATTTTTTACCGCCTGCGGCATCAGTACCTTCTTTGAAGGCTTCTACAAATCCTTGTTCAGCATCTTCAGAAAGTATCTGAATCGACATATCGATATGTTTTGTTATACTTTCACTTATAAACATCGGACACCATATATCTACTCTTGCAACAGAATTATTTTTGTGATTACGGATTGCATCATAATAATATAAAGTATTTTCATCTGATAATATACTGCTGAGAATTGAGAAGCCCAGCAATTCTTTAATCTGTGATTTTGTCATTGTCATCTTCGGTTCATTTTCCTTCGGCACAGGCAGATTTTCAGGTAATTCCTTAAAAAATCCCTCTTCACTTATATTTACCTGAGTTTTATTTCCGCTTTCATCAAAAAAGCTTATTGTCGGTTTCCAGCCTGTCAGAGTTACACCTGCAAACGCAGTTATACTTAAGACAAGACAAATAATAACAGCAGCAATAACAAAAAGGCTTACTTTATTTTTATGTGTTTTTATAGTTTTCATATCACATTTTTCCGCTTCAGATATAAATTTAATATCAATACCGCTTATGGCAGCGGATAAATCCTCCTTTTTCAAATTTCATAACCTTCTTTCTGTAAATGACTCTTTAGTTTTTTTCTCATTCTGTTGAGTTTTACGGAAATATTATTTTCAGTCAATTTAACCTTTTGGGAGATATCGGCTATACTGTCCCCAAAATAATACCGTCTGACAAAAACTATTCTGTCAACAGTATTCTGTTTTTCAAGAAAACTGTTCAAGAGGTCTGTTAATTCTTTTTCTAAAAGTTCGGTTTCGGGTGTTTTATTATCAGCAGGTATGCAGTCTTCCAATTCTTCAAAAGCGATATCATAATAACTGTTTCGTTTCTTAGCAGTATTATAATGAAATCGTTTAATTGCATTATTTCTGACAATGCGGTAAAAATAATATTTCAGATTATCAGGCCTCTGCGGAGGTATGTTATTCCACAAGGCCAAATATGAATCATTCACACAATCAAATGCATCATCCGGATTACCGAGAATATTCATTGCGATTTTCAGACAAGTTTTTTCATATTTTTCTGACAGTTCAGTAAATGCTTGTTCCGAGCGCTCAAAAAACAATTCTACAATTTGGCTGTCATCCAAAATATCACATCCTTTCAACCTCTCAACAATATACTACATTTTCAGCAAAAAAACTTACACATATCTCAAAAAATATTTGAAAAAATTTCACAAGATTTCGCAAATAATCATAATAAATTAAAAGTATGTTGTTACAGTGAACAGATTCTGCGGATGTGGTCGCATTTTGCGAGGTGGATTTTCTTGTAAATTTCAGTATAATTAAATCAGAAGCTTCTCAAAAAATTAATGAAAGGACTTTTGATATGAATAGTGTATTTTCTGAAAACTTAAAAAAATTCAGACTGAAGAAAAGCTATACACAGGAACAGGCGGCGGACATTTTAGGGGTCAGATCCCACACGGTTTCCCGCTGGGAATGCGGAACAACCCTCCCTGACGTGCTGCTTTTACCCGAAATTGCAAAGCTGTATGAAGTTACAATTGATGATTTATATAAAAAGAATTCTGTAGGCTATGAAAACTTTGCCCAGAGACTTGCAACTGTCTATGAGGCCTCCCGTGATCCCGAGGATTTTATGCGATGCAGAAACGAATTTCAGAAGCTTATGAAGCAGGGTGAGCTTTCAACTGCAGACAAGTGGCAATACGGCTGGATACACATGTATATGATGAATTTCTGCAGAGATGAAGCTGTCATGTGGTACGACAAAGCCGTCAATGACGACCCCAATGCCGACCCACAGAATTACAATATAGCAAACATGCAGCGGATATGGATGTTTTTCCTTCTGAAAAAAGAGGAGGAAATTATTTCTGAACTGAAAGCAAAAACAGAATCAGAGCCTGAAAATCCGAGAGCCGCCGACTATCTTTTGGTTGCGCTTATATGGGCAGAAAAATATGACGAAGCATACGGGCTTTTTAAGAAGGCTGTAAAAAAATTTCCCGACGACTGGCGGATATATATCCATGGCGGAGATATCTGCAAAAATCTGAAAAGATATGATGAAGCCCTTAATTATTACGATAAAGCCGGTGAAATCGGCACCTATTTCTGCGATGAAATGGACTGCAAGGCAGGACTGTATCAGGAATTGGGCGAATACGAAAAAGCCTATGAAGAATATATAAAAATGGCTGAAATATACCGAAGCAGGGGCTATGACGTTGAAGCGGATATGATGGAAAAATATGCAAAGGAATGCGAAGATAAAATCAGCATATAATCATCTGAAAAAATCCGGGCAGGGCATAAAGCTCTGTCCGGATAATCTTATTTAATTTCATATTTCCATTCACCGGGATTGTCACCGGAATAGTAATAAAACTCACCTTTATTATCGTCAAGAAAGATATCAAGCATTTCCGACATATCGGAAGCCATATCGCTTTTTCTGAAATCATCGATGTTCATCCAGAAAACTTCACCCTCTTCGGATGACCTCAATTCACCCGTGAATTTATCTGTTTTATAGAATAAAACTATGTATCTGGTGTCTTCGGTATGGGGCCATTGCTTGATGCCGCAAAGCTGAGGACTGAAAACGGTAAGTCCTGTTTCCTCCTTTACTTCCCTTATGACGGCATCGGTAAAGGATTCATATTTTTCGACGTGACCGCCGGGGAAAGTAAGTCCTTTCCAGTTCTTATTCAGCCTGTCCTGAACAAGAACCTTATCCCCGTCATACACCATACACATATTGGTTAATACCACTTTTTCTGCTTCAGCCATACCTATCCCCCGTAAAGCTTTGGTTTTATGCTAAATAAAATATCAGAGAACCTCAATACTGTCCCCTTCGTAGACCTTACCGCCCTTTACGACACGGGCAAAGATACCCTCACGGGGCATTATGCACTGTCCCACAAGCTGTCTTATGGCACAGCCGTCGTGGCACTCTTTGCCTATCTGAGTAATTTCGAGAGTGCACTCACCAACTTTAAGAAGTGTTCCTACGGGAAGCGTATGTAAAATTATACCCTCGGTTGTGATATTTTCCGCAAAAACGCCGTGGCACAGACCGTCCGTGGGAAGTCCCTTTGATTTTTCAATACTCTCCTTTGCAAGAAAGCTTACCTGACGGTGCCACTTGCCTGCGTGAGCATCCCCCTCAAAGCCGAAATCCTCAATAAGCACACCGGGATTGATTTTTGTCTTGGGAGTGCCTTTTTTTTCGCTGATATTTATTGATAATACATTTGCCATATTTATCCTCCTATGAGATTCAAGCCTCTGAAATTATCTCCGTCCTCAAAATGATGGGACACGGGCTTATTATAAATTATTTCTTCAATTTTTTCTGACAGCAACTCTATATTTCCGATAAAGGGACGGATATCAAAAACCGTATCATTTCCGAGACAGGGCTTCAGCTTTCCGTCCGACAGAAGACGTATTCTGTTGCATTTATTACAGAATTTATGGCTTCGGGGACTTATGAAGCCAACCCTTCCGCAAAAATCCTTTGCTGTAAAATACTTTGCCGCAGATGCTTCTTCGCTATTGCAGGGAACAAGAAACGGAAATTTTTCAAGGAGCTCGTTTTCTGTAACAACAAGTTTTTCTTTCTCCCCCTGTCCCGAAAAGGGCATAAGCTCAATAAAGCGTACATCAAGGGGCTTGTCCTTTGCAAGACCTATAAGTTTCTCCGCTTCATTTTCATTTTTACCTTTAACTAAAACACTGTTTATCTTTACGGAAGCAAAGCCTGTGTTCAACGCTTCATCAATTCCGTCAAGCACTTCACTAAGCTTATCCGTTCCCGTAAGAGACTTATAGATATTCTTATCAAGGGTGTCAAGGCTTATATTCACCCCGTCAACACCTGCTTCTTTAAGAGCTTTGGCTTTTTCCTTCAGAAGTATTCCGTTTGTGGTGACGTAAAGCTCTTTTATACCCGGAATTTTCTTTATTTCACGGGCAACATCACATAAATCCTCACGGACAAGTGGCTCACCGCCCGTAAGCCTTACCTTTGTAATTCCCTTTTCTGCAAGAGCTTTGGTAATTGCAGTTATTTCAGGTATGGTAAGCTCAGTTTCTGCAGATACCTTTTTACTTCCGCAGTAGGAGCAGTTAAGATTACAGCGTTTTGTTACGGATATACGAAGATAGCTTATCTCTCTTCCACACTTATCCCTCATATTTATAATCGCTCTTTCCGCCTGTTTTTTCAATAAGCTTTATTTCCTTTATGACCATTGACCTGTCAACGGCCTTGCACATATCATATACTGTCAGAGCCGCAACGGAAACCGCCGTTAAGGCTTCCATTTCTATACCCGTTTTATAGGTGCATTTTGCCCGTGCCGTTATATAAAGCTCATCCTTGCCGTTATTTGTAAAATCAATTTCTATTTTGTCAATGGGGATGTTGTGGCAAAGGGGAATCAGCTCAGAGGTCTTTTTTCCGCCCATAATACCTGCAACTCTTGAAACCGCAAGAACATCGCCCTTTTTAAGGGAAATATCAAGTATCCCTTTAAGAGTTTCTTCTTTCATAACAATTGTCGCAGAAGCGGCTGCAGTCCTTTCGGTAACCGACTTTCCGCCTACGTCTACCATTACGGCTTCGCCGTCTTTATTCAGATGCGTAAAACTCATAATCCGTAGCCTCCGAGAGCTTCTGCTCTTTTTCTGAAGTCATCACTTCCGAGAATTTCCAAAAACAGCTTCACATTTTCATTGCCGAGTGCAGATTCGCTTACAATAAAATCATATTCCTCATCGCACACGGGAATAAAATCAAGATCATACATTTTTGCCGCAGAATATATGCCGAGTCCCACGTCGCCGTTTCCGTTTTTAATACCAGCGGCAACAGCGGTATGGGTAAATTCTTCATTATAATAGCCTTTAAGTGAAGCCTTGTCTATTCCGTGCTTATTAAGAAGGAAATCACAGAGAATTCTCGTGCCCGAGCCGCCCTGACGGTTAATATATGTACCCTTTACGATATCTGAAAAGTCCTTTATTCCCAGAGGATTTCCCTTCTGCACCATAAGTCCCTGAATACGCTTTACACCCTTTACGAGCTTCACACCGCCGTCGGGGAAATACTTTTTAACAAAGCTAACATTATACTCTCCCGTTTCGCTGTCAAGAAGATGTACAGCTCCGAGATGCGCGGTGCCTGCTTTAAGGGCATTTACCGCTCCCATACTTCCGACATGGGTTGAAGTAAGAGAAAAGCCCGTTCCCGTTCCTTTCATAATATCTGCTATTTCATCAATTACGGGGTCGTGGCTTCCCGTTACAATAAGGGCATTTTCTATTAAACCGAGGTCTCTCAGAAGCTCAATTTCGACATTTTCTCCTGCATTTATACCTTCAAGATTCTGAGGTACTCTTAAAATACCGTCAGCCTTCGTAAAGCTCGTGATTACACCTGCTCCTCCGCTTACGGGAACGGCAACAAAGCCATCTCCGACCTTGCCGAGGGTAACACGGATAAATTCTTCATATTTAAGAGAGGATACCACACGTCTTCCCAGCTTTGCTCTTATTTTTTTTACGGGAAGAGTATTCTTTTCATAGTATAAGGCAACAACGTCCTTTACTATCTCATTCATTATAACAATAGCAGAAACGGGGTATCCGGGAAGACCGATTACGGGAACATTACCTGAAGCACCCAGCACCGCAGGCTTTCCGGGCTTGACGGCAATACCGTGAACCAACACCTGACCGGCCTCTTCGATAATATCCTTCGTATAATCGTCCCTGCCGGCGGAGGAGCCCGCAAGAATCAGCACACCGTCACACTCTGATATTGCCTTTCCCAGAGCACATTTCAGCAGCTCTTTTTTATCCGGCACTATGGGATAAACGATGCTTTCTGCACCGAATTCCTTTAACATACCGGAAAATACCGTCGAATTAAATTCAAGAATCTCCCCTTTTTCGGGGTTTTCCTTAGGAGAGACTATTTCGTCACCTGTGGGGATAATACCGAAAACGGGCTTTTTTAATACTTGCGCTTCAATATTTCCGCCTGCAAGAAGTGCACCTGCAAGGGTGGGCGTGATTTCAGTAAACGAGGGAACAAGCATATCCCCCATACATATATCCTCGCCTATCTGCCTTACGTTCATAAAGGGACGGGCAGCGGAATATATTTTTGCAGTACCGTCATCAGAGAATATAACATCCTCAACCATAATAACAGCATCCCTGTCTTCGGGAAGAGGGTCTCCCGTATCAACGGGGGTAAACATATCACTTTCAAGAATCACGGGGTTTCTTTCGTCAGCACCTTCGGTATCCTCACTTCTTACGGCAATACCGTCCATTGAAGATGCATTATAGTGAGGTGAACAGATTTTTGCATAATGTGCCCTTGCGGTTATTCTTCCGAAGGCTTCAGCGGAAGGTATTATTTCCGTTTTATTGGTAAATCCGTTATTTCTTAAAAGTGCAAGGAATTTTTCACGTGCTTCGGTTAAGGGCATATTGTCAAGATATCTGTGCTTCATTTCGTAAAATAAACCTCCGTTTCCTCTCCCGTAAACACACCTTCACGGTTTCTGTCTATAATTATATATCCGTCGCTTTCCGACAAAAGTGAAACAAGACCCGACTTGCCGAAAAGGGGATAAATTTTTCCGTCTTTAATTTTTACGGCAACGATTTCCTCTCTGCCGTGGTTTGAGGGAATATCGGTACCGAGTACAAAGTTTGCACTTTTAGGTTTTTCCGTTTTCCCCGTAATCTGATTTATAAAGGGTACAACAACTCTCAGAGCAACAAAAAAGGCTGCAGCGGGGTGTCCCGGAAGTCCGAAAACTGCCTTTTCACCGCATTTTCCGAGAATCGTAGGCTTGCCGGGCTTCATTGCAAGACCGTGGAATAAAAGACTTCCCTTCTCTGAAATAATTTCGGCTGTCATATCTCTTGCGCCCTTTGATGAGCCCCCCGAAAAAAGCACTGTGTCGCACTCCGACAACGCCGTTGCAAAAACAGCTTCAAGGTCCTCTTTTTTATCCCTTACAATTCCGTAATTTTTAATCTCACAGCCGTTTTCCTTCATAATTGAAGCCAAAAGCACGGAATTTATATCTCTTACCTGTCCGATTTCAGGCTTTTCTCTGATATCAACTATCTCATCCCCTGTGGATATTATTCCCACAACAGGCTTTTTTGCACATTTTATTTCCGTAATACCGAGAGCACATAAAACACCGACTGCTGAAGAATTCACGGTACGTCCCTTTTTCAATACCGTATCGCCCTCTTTTACATCGTCACCCTTTTTTGTAACATTTTCAAAGGGAGAAACGGCTTTAAGACAAAGACACATTCCGTCAAAGCTCTCGTCCGTGTATTCAACCATAAGACAGCTGTCAGCACCCTCGGGCAGCATTCCGCCCGTTGAAATCTTCATACATTCCCCGCGTGAAACGGCTCCCTCGGGTGACTTTCCCATAAGGATTTCATCTTTAATATCAAGCATTGAGGGCATATTTTCACCTGCCCCGAAGGTATCTCTTGCAATAACGGCATAGCCGTCAACCGTTGAACGGTCAAATGCAGGAATATTCTCTGCCGATAAAATATCGTCAGCAAGCACTCTGCCGAGAGCATCGTATACAGACACACTTTCCGTACCCGTGGAATAAGAAAACTCCTTATTCAATATTTCAATTGCCTTGTCTGCCGTAACAACATTCAGCATTTCAGTATCTCCACATACTTACAAATTTTTTCCCGAAATCTGTTTTCGGGTTAAGAAGAAGCTCTTCGGGAGTGCAATCTTCTGCAATTTCTCCCTTTTCAAGCATAATCACCCTGCGGGAGAGCCTTTTTGCCTGCAAAGGAGAATGTGTAGCGGTTATAAGTGTACAACCGTTTTTTTCCGAATACTCTTTAACTGCGTTTTCAATGATTTCAGTACCTTCAATATCAACGGCACCCGTGGGCTCGTCAAGTAAAAGCACATCACAGTCATTTACAAGGATTCTTGCAAGAGCAAGCCTTGCACCTTCACCGCCCGAAAGCGTAAGTGCATTTTTATTGTAAAGCTCCGAAAGCCCCGTTTTCCTGAGAGCCTCCATAGCCTTTTCTTCTTTTTCTTTTCTCTTTCCCGTAAGAGAGTATGTCACATTATGAAGCACACTCATATCAAAAAGCACCGTTTTCTGGGGCATATAAAGCACACGTCCCGGTACATTCACTTTTCCGTTATAAGGAATAACCCCTGCAATAATTTTTAGAAGCGTGCTTTTTCCCGAGCCGTTGGCACCTGTAAGCGACAGCCTCTCACCTTTTTTTATTTCAAGGGAATCAATACAGAGAACAGTTCGTTCACTGTAGCTTTTATTTACATTTTTTAATTCAATCATCCGTCTTCTCTCCTTTCACAAGAAGTGAAGCAAGAACATTCACAACAAGGGAAATAAGAAGAAGCACCATACCGAGTGCCAATGCAAAGGAAAACTTTCCCTTATTGGTTTCAAGTAAAATTGCCGTTGTCATAACCCTTGTCTTCCATTGGATGTTTCCGCCCACAAGGCTTACGGCTCCTACTTCCGCAATACTTCTGCCGAAGGCCGTCAGCACCGTACCCAGAAGTGCTTTCCTGTTTGTGATGATAAAAAGAAGCAAGGATCTACTTTTTGACAAACAAAGCCCCTTCGCGGTTTCCGAGAGATTTTTTCCCGAAACGGACACCACGGAGGCGGTAAGACATATAACCACGGGAGTAATGAGCATAACCTGTGCAATTACCATAGCTTCAACGGTAAAAAGAAGACCTAATGAGCCGAAAATACCGTACTTAGTAAAAAGCATATACACAATAAGTCCTGCCACTACGGGAGGAAGTCCCATCAAAGTACCCGCAGTTTTTTTCATAATACGGCGTCCTCTGAAGCGTCCCGTTTCAATGATAACACCAAGCGGAAGTCCTATAATACAGGAAATCAGAGTGCTGAAAAAGGACATTCTGAGAGTGACGCCTATTATATGGAAAAGCTCCTTATCCATAGAAAGGAGCATTTCCACAGCTTCAAAAATTTTTTCCACGGCTTATTCGGCAATTACGGTAAATAATGCCTGACCGTATTCGGCTTCACCGTACTTTGCAATAAGAGCATCGGCTTCTTCTGAAAGAATCCAGTCAATAAGAGCCTTTGCGCCTTCGGTATTTACACCGTCAAGCTTTTCGGGATTGCATTCGATAACTGAATATGTATTCTTCATATCCTCGCCTTCACCGAGAATTATATCAAGTCCCTGAAGGCTGTCCTTATTTGAAAGGAAGGTAGCCTTATCTGTAAGGCAGTATGCATTCTGCTCATTTGCCATTGAAAGGCATGCACCCATACCCTGACCTGCAGAGATGTACCAGGTATCAACTGCTGCATCGGGCTTATCTTCGCCCCAGATTTTAAGCTCTGCCTTATGTGTTCCCGATTCATCACCGCGGGAAACAAACTTTGAGCCTGCCCCTTTGATTTTAGCAAAAGCTGCAGCTGCATTTTCACAGTCCTTTATACCTGCAGGATCGTCCTTGGGACCTACAATTACAAAGTAGTTGAACATAAAGGGAATTCTTTCAACACCGTAGCCCTCGTTTACAAATTCTTCCTCGGAAGCCTTTGAATGAACGAGAATAAGGTCTGCGTTACCGTCCTTTGCCTTCTGAATAGCCGCACCTGTACCGGCAGACTGAACCTCAACCTTGTAGCCTGTTTTCTGTTCAAAAACGGGAAGGATTGCGGGAAGAAGTCCTGAATCGTTTACGGATGTGGTTGTAGACATACGGATGGTGGGATTTTCAGGTGCTTTCACCGTTGTTTCTTCGGGTGCACCGGTGGTTTCTTCTGCTGTACCGCCGCAGGCAGCAAGAGAGAAAACCATGGCAATTGCCATTAAAATTACAAGAAGCTTTTTCATTTTTATTTCTCCTTTTCAAATACGGAAGGCACAAAGGTTTCCCTTATATACCCTTAGACCGATGAAAAATATTTCGGTCACGGTTTCATACTCCGTGCATTGCTGTTTAGGAATATGAACTCGGAAAATGAAATGATTCACTTCGGTTCTTATTATACAGCTTTTCTTCTCCAAAATCAACAAAATTAATTGTTTTTAAAACGGGTATTGCTATAAAGTGAATAAAAGTGTATTATATATATGTGATATTATGCGCCGAAGGATGTGATTTTGTGTTTTTTTCTGTTCTGACTATCAGCGACCGCTGTTCAGAAGGCGAAGCGGAAGACAAAAGCGGACCGCTTTTATGCGAGCTTCTTTCTGAAGAGGGAGAAATAAAGGAATATAAAATAGTCCCCGACGAAAAGGATAAAATTTCAGAAGCTCTGATTTTTCTTTGCGATGAAGTAAAAAGTGACGTAGTTTTTACAACAGGCGGTACGGGCCTTGCTCCGAGAGATATAACACCCGAAGCCACCAAAGCCGTAATTGAAAGAGAAACTCCCGGCATATCCGAAGCAATCAGGTACGAAAGCCTCAAAATTACCCCAAAGGCAATGCTTTCCCGTGCCGTATCGGGAATCCGCGGAAAGACACTTATAATAAACCTTCCGGGCTCACCGAAGGCCGTAAGAGAATCCCTTGCGGTTGTTCTTCCCGTGCTCTCCCACGCAGTAGAAACACTTTCCGGAAACACACAGTCCTGCGGAGGAAATTACAAATGACAAAAGAACAGACCCAAGGATTTTCTCTCGGGAATTTCACCTGCGGGATTATCGGCATCGGGGGGCTTGGCTGTAATATTGCAATACATCTGACGGGTGCCGGAATCGGGAAGCTTGTTATCTGTGATTATGACAAGGTAAGTGCAGGAAACCTCAACAGACAGTTTCTTTATACTCCCGATGACATCGGGAAAAGCAAGGTTATTTCCGCAAAAATGAGACTTTGCACCTATTCCCCGGACACAAAGATTTCAGCAATCGAAACAAAAATTACAGACAGCAATATTCCGGATGAGCTTAAAAACTGCGATATGATTTTTCTTGCGGTTGATAACAAAAAGGCAAGAAAGACTGTGGCTTCATTCTGCGAAGAAAACCGCATCCCGTTAATGATGGGCGGTATTGACGGCTTTTACGGCAAAGCTTATTTATATATTCCGGGCGTCTCCCCCACTCCCGAAAAAGCAGGTATGCTGGACGGAAAGAAAGCAGAAAGCAATATTTCCGCAACAGCCGGCATAATAGGCTCCCTACAGGCGGCTGTGGGAATGCAATATTTACTTGCAAGGGATAATACCCTCGGCGGAAAACTGACGGTTTTTGACAAAGATAGTTTTGATACTCTTAAAATACTATAAAAATTCAAGAAACGAGGTAAAACGATGACAAAGCTCAAAGCTTACATGGGACACGTGCTTTTCGTTGACCTTACAAAGAAAGAGGTCAGCGAATTCCCCTGGACGGACGAGGACAGAATAAGAACCCTCGGCGGTAAAATTATGGCAGCGGATATTCTTCTTAATCACATCCGCCCCGGTATGAAGGCATTTGATGAAGACAACTGGATTGTTGTTACGACAGGTCCTCTTACCCGTTGCGACTCACCATCCTCAACACGCTTCAACATTTCGACAATCTCTCCCCTTACAGGCATACTCACCTCCTCAAACTGCGGCGGTTCCTTCGGCAGACGTCTCAAAAAAGCCGGCTGGGATGCTATGATAATCACGGGCAGAGCAGAAACTCTCACCTGGATTGAAATTGAGAATGAAAATGTTACCTTCCACGAAGTTCCCGAGCGCGCAGGTCAGCTGACGGGCGAAGCACAGAAGGGACTTCCCTCCTCCACAGGTAAGCTTGTTATCGGTCCTGCAGGCGAAAACAAGGTTCTTTACTCCTGCGTTTTCTCAGGCGAAAGAACTGCAGGCAGAGGCGGTGTCGGTGCTGTTTTCGGCGATAAGAACATAAAGATTATTACCGCAAAGGGTAATAAGGAGCCCGAAATACACGACCCTGAAAAGCTAAAAAAGATAAACGAGCAATGGAGAAAGACTCTGCTCAAGCATCCCATTACAGGTGCTCAGCTTTCAAAGCTCGGTACGGCAGGTCTTGTAGCACCTATGCAAGCTCACAGAATTCTTGCAACAAAGAATTTCGGGGACGGAAGATTCGAAAATTTTGAAAAGGTATCGGGTGAAGAGCTTGCAGAAAAGCATCTTATCAAAAACGGCGGCTGCTTCTCCTGTCCTATGAAATGCGAAAGACGTGTACGTTACGAAGGCAAAAACATAAAAGGACCCGAGCTTGAAACCTTAGGTCTTTTAGGTCCTAACCTTCTTAATGACGATATCGAAAAAATCATAAAGTGGAATTACGAGCTTGACGAGCTTGGTATTGATACCATTTCCGCAGCAGGCTCCGTTGCTTTCGCAATGGAATTGCAGGAAAAGGGCTTATGGGATTCGGGGCTTCACTTCGGAGAAACCGATAATTTAAGCGAAGTTTTCCGCGATATTGCATACAGAAGAGGCATAGGCGCTGAGCTTGCCGAGGGCACAAGACGTATGAGCGAAAAGTTCGGCGGTAAGGAATTTGCAATCCACGCAAAGGGTATGGAGCTTGCAGCTTACGAGCCCAGAGGTGCCGTAGGACACGGTCTCGGTTACGCTACGTCAAACCGCGGCGGATGTCACCTTAATGCAGGTTACCTTGTTGTTCTTGAGGGCTTAGGACTTAATATTGATGCTTATACACCAAAGGGTAAAGCAGGTCTTGCAGTTACCTTCCAGAATGTTATGGAGGCAGCATCTGCAGCAGGCTTCTGCGTGTTCACTTCCTATGCAATTCTCCCCCACTTCCTTGTAGGAAAGCCCACATCACTTATGACAAGATTTGTCCAGACCGTATTCAAATATTCAACTCCCGTAATTTACCTTGTTTCAAAGAATCCTAAAATACTCAAGGTAAACATTCCCCTTGTTCAGTATCCCAGAGTTATGAATGCAGCAGCCGGCACAAAGTTCACCGTAGGCGACTTCATTGCATTCGGCAATTTAGGTTATAATACCGAACGTCTTGCAAACATTATACTCGGACTTCCCGTCGGAGAAGATACGGATACTCTCCCCAAGCGTCTTACGGACGAGGAGCAGGTTCCCGGTGACAAGCGCACAAAGGTTCCTCTCCACAAAATGAAAAATGTTTATTACGCAATGCGCGGCTGGAAAGACGGCGCACCTACAATGAAAACTCTCAAAAAAATCGGTGTCCGTATCCCTGAGTGTATAAAGGAGGTTTATCCTTATGGTAAAGGTTAAAATTTTCGGAGTGCTTCGTTCCACAACAGGACTTTCAGAGCACAACACCAATGCAAAAACCGTAAACGGCATTTTTGAGGAAATCTCCGATATTATGGAAAAAAGATACTATGAGGACCTAAAAAAACAGGCAGAAGACACCTCAGAATACAAAAAGCAGAGAAATGCCGCACTTGAGCCGCATAAGGAGCTTAAATTCAAGGATGCCATTGTCTATGTTGACGGTGAAAGATGTATGAGAAAAGGGAAAAAGCTTCCCGAAAATGGCGAGGTCTGGCTTCTCTCCCCCGCTGCAGGCGGTTAAACATACTACACAAGATTAAATTAATACAAAAAAAAGTCCGCAGTCACAATGATTGCGGATTTTTTATATTATGCCGGAGAACAAATTAATTATCCGGATATCAGTCAGATATGCTACCGATAAAAACAACGACCGCCGGAAATGGGCACGCCCCATAAGGATGTTTTTTGAGAGATACGGTGTAACCTCGTTTGGGGTTGCACCGTTTTCTTGTTTATCATGCTACAATGCGGTATTCTTGTGGATTCTTCCTTGCCTCTTCCATCATAGCAATAACTTCTTCCTCTGTCGGAATACAAATCATTCCTATAGCTGTAAAATAAATATCC
>JAGAKX010000028.1 GCA_017625435.1 Clostridia bacterium | reverse complement strand
TGTCATAACGGATCTCTTCCTTTTCAACCTGACTTTTGATTTCTTCAAGGCGTTTCTTGTCCTGCTGAATCTCATATTGAAGACAAGATAAGTGTTCAGCCGTACTGCCTTTTTCACCACGGATGAAATCATTGTAGCCGGCTCTTTTCATATGATTGAAGAAATCATCCTGCAGGATACTGTAAGAGGGAATCAGCACTGGCTTACCTTTTTCGTTGAATATGACATTACCATTTTCATCAATCGCCTGAGGTGACTTCCACTTCTTTGAATGGCTTATCTGATTGACTGTTTCTTTTACAGTACCCACGAGTGACTTATCTTTGCAACGCTTTGTCCACAGAATTTGTTTCTCAACAACAGGCAGAGCTACAAGGTGCATATGATAGTGATACACAGGTTTTCCATACTGTTCTGTAAGAGCAACATTCAGTTCATCTGCGTGCATTACGGCAGAGATGATATTCTGTTCACCGTAGAGATTAACAGCGAAACGATAGGCTTCCTCATAGAACTCTTTTGCATATTCATAACCGCCGTGTGTTTCAAAGTAGTCGGTGTTGACATCGAATATCATTTCATCAAATACTTTTGCATCAGCTTTCAGCCCTCGCATACATACCTTCTTTTCGGCTATGAGCTTATTCAGTTGTTCATTGTAGGTCAGTTCACCGCAGTTCTTGAAATGCACATTCATATCACAACGAGCAGTATCAACATTCATATTTGCGTAAGACTCATTCTTTCTCTCGTTATGCCTTTCACATTTACCGATTGAGCTTTGTGTATGAGTGACAACTCTTGCTACACTGTAATTTTTCTTTGACATAGGTTTTACCTCCTTTCTTCATTTTTTGTTCCGCACTTTTTTCAAAGTACGTAACCCACTATGACACTTTCAAGGGTTCACCTTACAAAGATGTCAGTGGGCTCTGCGAGGCTCATAAACTAAAGTTTCTCGCTTATCAAGGGAGCGACAAACTTTAGTTGCGGTATGTACCGCAGACGAGCTTCGCTATGTAGGCTGGCTGTAGTATCCTTAATACCGAGATGCTTTTGTGGGGGCAGTTATCAAGTAACAAAAATCTAACACAGTATTCATATATCGGAATTTGATTTTTTGATATATAAAAAACACTTGCTACTGTTGTAACAAGTGTCGGAACATATATTGAATTGTGTGGTTGGAGTGTGATATAATTATTTTAATATTTATTCTAGAAATGTTATAAAGAATCTTATGAGCGGTGATAAAATGAAGTTTAGGGATATTATTTTATACGATCATTTATTGGATAAAGCACCTTTAGAAAATTTTATTATTAAAAATATATCGGGGTATTATATCATCATTGAATTTACAGATGCTGATTTATTTACTATTTGGGATGCATATAAAACAGTAATAAAAACTGAAGTATATGAGCGATATTATAATTCTTGGCATGTTGTTGGTGATGATAATTACTTTTATCGCATAGGCAGTGATTGCATAGAAAGAATTGATAAGAAATCTTCTTTTCATCTTTGGGAGCAAAGATTATACTGGTTTAAAAGTATTAGGCAAGTAAAAAAACACAGTGATTTGTTGAAAAAATATTTAAGAAAAAGTAATGAAACACACATAACCGAAAAATTAAGTTTCGGGAAGTTTAAAAGATATGAATTTATCAGCAAAGAAAATGGAATGACCTGTTCTTTCAGATTAAAAATAGGGAAAGCAAACAGTCCCTTAATGATTTTCTTTCACGGCGGCGGAGATTTAGGTCTTGATAATATTAAACCATATTTTAGTTTTAAAACACACAGTATTTGGAAGAAGATAAAAAATTATGACTGCTCAATTTTAATTCCTCAAGCACCTTTTCCGAACCCTTCAGGGTCGAGCAAACCGTATAATTATATAGATACAATAAAACAGTTATCTGAATTTGTTGTAAAAGAGTTTTCAGCAGATGCTAACAGAATTTACATTACAGGTGTATCCTTTGGCGGAATTTGTGTGTGGAATTCTATTACAAAATATCCAGGGTATTATGCTTGTGCTGTTCCTGTTATGGGATGTTTCGTTGATTATGAAAACTATGATTTTACTTTAATAAAAAACACACCAATTTGGATTGCACATTCTTCTGATGATAAAACGGTTAATATTGCCCCTGATGACGAATGTTACAAACGGTTGATTGATGTCTCTGCTGACGTAAAATACAGTCGATGGGATAAATACGGTCATGGTATGAGTACGCATTTTTATAAAAATGAACCGTGGACAGAATGGATGTTCAAACAAACATTAAATTTTAATTCCTGAAACTAGGTGATTATACTGCTCTCAGCGTGAGGGCAGTTTTATTTTCTCAAAACCGCCCCTTAAAGTAATGGGAATAAGCACTATGAAAATGTTCCATAATAAAAGCTTCTTTTTGCCGTTTCATCCGAAATAGTTCCTGCCCCGGAATCTCACCGCAGCGTTGCCTCGCTCATATCATCGCAAAGTCATATCACTTTCGGACGGTCATTCAGTTGTCAAGGTACACGAGAGAAAACATCCCTCAAGGGGTAAGGGTTTAGAAAGGCAAAAACGAAAGCAAATTTTAAAACTTTTTTATTTTCGTTGATTTTGCACAACAAAAAAGCCGTCACATAGACAGCGCAAATAGCGGGAAGACATTTCATCCTCTCGCACAGTTTGCACTGAAACTATGTAACGGCTTAAAATTTAAGCTCTGATTGTCCGTATGTTACTGACCGAGTATCGGACTGTACTTTTTCGGTCAGATAATATGTGTTGGCATAAAGCCAATAAGTAAAATAATATGTGTTACAGTTGATATTAAGTTTTATAGTAAATACATTATTTACCAATTTATCATTATATAGAACATTTGTTCTTTTGTCAATAATTTTCTGCAAATTTCTTGCCGTTTCACCTGAAATAGTTCCTGCTCCGGAATCGCACCGCAGCGTTGCCTCGCTCTCGTCGTCACAAACTCCGTATCAATCGTTTCCGTGTAAACACGAAAAGCTCTTTCACTTCGTTGCTCCTCCTCTCCCCAAAAAGCAAATGCTTTTCGGGGACCCCACGGTCTTTGCAAAGTCGTATCACTTTCAGACGGTCATTAAATTTTCAAGGTGCATAAAAGCAAAAAAAGTCCTCACCTCCGATGAACAGAGGAAAGGACTTTTACCGTCGGTATCACGCAAGACAAACAAAAAACACCGCTGAAATAAGTACAGATTGCCTCTGTTCTTATCTTCATACGGTGCTTGGGTAGTCAATATAAATTGCTCCGCTTACGCGCTACAAAGTTAATATTTAATTTGTGACATCATTATACAGAACGAATGTATGATTGTCAATATGGTTTTGGAAATTGAAGTTCGTGTTGGCGGAAATGTATTATAATTATTTTATTCTGCAAATAGTTCAGGAAGAAATTTTTCGATAGCTGCTAAATGTACATTTATACGTGTACCGATTAGTACTCCATCAATATTTTTTCGCTTGTTTTTCTTTCTATGTTCTATAATAATTCCTGTTAATTTCTGTTTATATACAACACCGGTTTCCGTTTCAGCAGGAATGACTTTTATAATCGCCCCACCACTAAATCCTTTTGGAGTTGGAGATAGTTGCCATTTTCCTTCAACGAGCATTTGCTCTTCAAAATTAAGTATAACATACATATTTGAATCTAAATTAAGAATTTCATAATTTTTATCAGTTATTTCACATGAGGGAAAAGCTTCTTTTTTTGAATAAATAGCATTGCCTTTTGTATTAGATTTCTTCACTCTAAATCCAGAGGCGAGATAAACTATATTTATATTATTTTCACTTTTTTCTGTATCAAAAACATCCATAGTTATAGATAATTTTTTAATTGATTCAGGTACATCACCTGTTATATGATATGCAGAGGCATCAATCACATCATCGTTGTGTGTTCCAGATGCACCTTTAGGACTGCTAAAGCGTTCCCCTGGCAACTGAATAACTTCCTTTCCATGCTCTACACCTATACATATAGCATAGTTTCCTATTTGGTCAAAAACATGTGAAGCACTGAGAATAAAATATTCATCTTTTATATTTATAATTACCCCTGATGCAATTTGTTCAAGCTTAAATTTTTTATCTGATATATGATATATTGGTACAACAGCTTTTTCTACTGTTTGCTCGGCATTAAGCGCATTTATCACATTAGTTTGATATATGCTCATTGCTTCCTTTATTATCGGATTTTGCAAATCAATTTTTGGTTTCATGTTATCATTCACTTTCAAATAACTTTTCAAGATAGTAAAAGCAGTAAACCGTATAAGTTCACTATTACAGTTAAGAATCGATTAAATCTTTCTTACAATATTTTTTAATAAATGCGGTTGTCTTTTTGTTTTTACTAACAACACCCTGCATAAAAAATGGCAATTTTTCTTCACAGTAATAAAAAATTTTATATGTATCAAGTGGAGTATACTTAAACGCATTTTCGTGACTTTTCACAATTGCTCTTACATATTGCCACGGAATATTTTCCTGTAGTCCGAAGCAATATTTTATAGTCAGGCATTCTTCAGAAAATATATAACAATGAGGTGTTATGATAATAAAAGGAATTTGTAAAAGCGAAATTATAACACAAACTATTGCTAATACTACTTCATCCCACATAAACCAAAACAATGAAAAACTAAGCATTATAAATAAACAAATAATGAAGCCTAATATTCGTTTGTTAATTATTTTTTCTTCTCTCATATTTCAATTTTCTTACAATAACTCTCCAAAATGCTGTTTATCATTTCCTCATTCTCCCAGAAAACATCATCGCATTTTTCTAATATTTCTTCGTTAGTGTCAATGTTTTTATCCTGTTCTAATTCAACATATGACTTAAATGCTGTTTGAATATTATCTTTGAGAACATCTGGAAGAATAGCACATAAAGCTTTAATATCCTTACGAACATCACCATTATTTTCGGTGTTAAGGAAATACTGATGATGACCGCCATTGTTGACTTCGCTCTGATATGTCATAAGTTCGTTGTATGGAGATTCAATTTCTCCCTCTGCCCATAAATCCCACAGTCTGTTCCATTTTTTATCGGCTTTGGATAAAACTACATTTTCTATATCTTTATTTTTCTTTCGTCTGAATAAATCAAAAAACATATTTGTCATTCCTCCAAAGTAACAATAGGTTCATTTTCAGAGCATACAAGCCAAAAATCCATAGTATAATCTTTATTGTTATACCTTAGATTGAAACTCTGTATTTTAGCATCAGCCCCGTTAATAATTAAATGCACATCATGTTTATGTTGATAGCAGCCGTAATAATAATCTTTTTCACTAAAGTTTAATATGCTTGTTCTTAAAAAGCTGGTTGGATCTTCGTTATTGACTATCATCGGTAAACTCGAAAAACTTTTACCGCCAAACTCTAATTTTCCGTTTTCTTCTTTGACAAATACAAAATGAGCAGTTTCTTCTACTGATGCGGTTCCTACACAAAAATAACCACCGTCAACTTCTGTTATAAGAACGATATCATCAACATTCTGAGTACCGGAAAACTCGTCATAATTCATTATCTCTAAAACTTTTTCTTCAAAAGTTAATTCATTGTCTGCTATTTTATCGTAAATTATTGAACCGACCGAAAATATAACACAAAATATGAATATAAAAATCAAAACTTTTTTCTTCAAATTCAAACACCTACTGAGAAATCAGTCTTTGGTTTCTCCGACAGATTTATAGACTAACGGATTTTCGTAATCTTCATAGTCTTTATTTTTGTTTTCTTTGTTTGTACAGTTATCTTTTAGCCACATATACCGTGTGCCGTCGGGAGTTTCATATATGTAGCAGTAATAATTATCCATATCGTATCCGCCATCAGAAAGAGGATAGTAAGCAGCGTAGTCCTCTAAAAATACATTTTTTGTATTTGAGGGCAAACCACTGCTGATTTTTATAAATGTTTCTTCAAAGCAGACTACAGAATTGAAATCTTCGCTTATTATAACATCGGGTTCACTTGTTATAGCCCAGAAGTAGATACCGCCTAAAACAATAAGTACAATAAGCCCTTTTATAACTCCTCTGAGGCATCCTTTTTTCTCATCCTCTTTTTCATAGGATTGCTCCTTTTTGTACAATACACTTGCTCTTTCGGTATATGGTTTGCAGTAAAGACTGCTGAATAGATGTCTTATATAAAAGTGAGAGGAAAAGAATTTCACCATAAGATATGTTGGAATAAACAAAAACAGGTCAATAAATATAAGCCCCCAATGCATAAAGAGAAGAATATTTCTCATAAGCTTCAGATAGCTTTTACGGTTTACAGCATCAGCATCAACAACCTTTATTGCACCGTTTTCCACTTCTGCACGTGAAAAGAAAAAGCCTATAGGAATTATATCAAGAGCATCGGCAAATTTACCGTCACATACGGAATAGATACCCTCATATAGGTCTATGACCGCAGATTGTCCGTTAAAGCTTGCTTCATATTTTACAGATGTATCAAGTGCTGCAGAAGGAAGCTTTTCAGCAAACTTTTTAGTGAACCATGCAAGAATCTTATCCTTTAACTTATAACTTGTCATTTCTTCATCAAGTTCACCAATCATACCCTTAAGCTCGTCAAAGGAAGAGGTCTGCGCTTCAAAAATAACTGTGTTACTGCCGCAAAACACATCCATAGAAGTTTCGGGGGGTATAACATGGTGTTGCTTTTCTACGGTAACAATCATTTTTTCGCTTGTACTATTGTTTTTAAATGTTACATACATATGTGTATCCTCTGTGCCTGTTAAATCAATTTCTCTCTTTTATAACATATCGCCAACCACAATAATACTCTAAAAACTCTTCATAATCATCTATTGTATCGAGGTCGTAATCATAAAAAGTGATGAAAGCTATTTCGTTGGTTGCTTCATTTATACCCACTAGATTCATTTCTTTTGGATACCAATCGCTTATCTCAACTCTAAAAGAAAAACCTTCATACGAGAATATAGGTTCAGCTTCCTCGTTTTCAATAGGCGTGCTGTAAAACTTGTAACTGCTTTCTATCTTGCTTTTTTCTGCTTCAAACTCATTTTCATTATACTTCAATATGGTTGTATATGCTTCTTGTGAAAAAATTGCCATTGAATGATATTTATAATTTGATATATTTTTGTATTCACCGAATTTTTCAAAATCAAAGTCATCATTAATATTATCGTTTTTATTGTAATATTCGTTGATTTCCTTTGCATTATCAAAAGACCTGAATTCAACAGTCGGTCCCCAAAAGCCCAGAAAAGCAAATGATACTAAAGTTAAAATTAGAAGAAACGAAGATAGAATAACTCTGATAGCACCGTGAAGCTTTTTTATTAACACCATTGGTAAAGAAAGAAGAATTGCTGTAACCGGAATTGATATAAGAATCAAGGACGGAATATAACTGCATATAAGGCAAATAAAAATATAAAGAATTAGAATAGAAGCGAAAACACCTGTTGCGATAAGACTGAATATGTATGCTTTGCTTTTTCTCATATCCGAACCCTCCTTATGCTATAAAAATATTATACAATAACATAACAACAAAATCAACTTAACCCTACTGCCGTAAAATGACAACAGCAGTAGGGATTCATTTTACTTAATCTGACCTAAAATAAGCGAATAAGGCTCAGGCTTACCAATTTCATCCGTACTCATTTTATCGAGTATCAGCGTCATTTTAAGGAATGTTTCAATCTGCTCACACATAAGGTCAAGGCTGAACTTTTCCATCTGATGAGTCTCGTTTATTGCTGTCAGATAATCGGGAGCGGTTACAAGTGAAATATCGGGAATACCCACATTTCTCGGAGGCTGACCTTCACCGAAATGAAGGAAATTGTGTCCTTTTACAGTTACTGTTCTGACAATTGTTCTGCCTTCAAGGGAATCATAATAAACCTTGTCCATTGCCTTGTTTGCGGTATATACAAGTTCAACATCAATGGGATTTGTGCACTGATATTTTCCGTCTTTATCTTTCCATTCCGTGCAGCCAAGATGCTCAACACCAAGACTCGCAACAGCTTTGATATGCCCCTTTTTACCGTCCCACATATCACGGTGATTTTTAAGCCACTTTGACGTTGCCTGAATATCGTGCTCCTTAAAATTAGGAAGCCTGAAATGCCCGGTTGCAAAAACAAAAATAAGTGTTCTGTCAAGTTCTGCATCCTTTAAGTGTCGTATCATTTCAAGCATTGCAATAGGGCCATTTTCCTCAACACAGTTTATACCGTCAGTATGGGTATTGATGATAATGGCTTCCTTTTTGTTTTTACCTTCAATAACAGTATAAAAAGATTCTGTTTTAGCGTTT
Source organism: Clostridia bacterium (assembly GCA_017625435.1). GTDB lineage: Bacteria > Bacillota > Clostridia > Oscillospirales > Acutalibacteraceae > RUG806. The sequence goes on along the minus strand of JAGAKX010000028.1, from coordinate 30,038 downwards.
TTCTCTTTTTCAGCGGTAAGTACAAGGTTAATTTTCTTCTTTGCCTTTGCAGCCTTTTTGAGCTTTTCGCCTGATTCCTCACCAACCCAAAGGGCAGGAATGCCCTGATAATCCATAATAAAGGGAAGATACTGTCCCTTTACCATTTCATCGCTCATGCCTTCCCATATACAGATAACAGCCTTAACACCCATTGCTTTAGCAACAGAAATAAGAGGTATCTTTACGAATGAATCAGCAACGGGACCTTTATAGTTTTTAGGGAGCGACAAACCTTTCGGGTATGAATTACGCTGATTAAAAGCAAATCCGGTGGGAACCTTTTCAAGGTCTTTAACCTTTACAAGTGCAATTTTTCCTCTTGCGGGAAGATAGTTGATATGCTTACCGAAAATCTCAACTATTTCTTCGGTAATACCGTTTTCATCAGTTTCTCCCGAATAAGGCCACGCAGAGGTGACTTCAATTTCTTCATCGTCGTTCGAATTTATGATTTTAATTGAAGAATGCTTTTCCTCCCAACGGTCAAATGAATAAAGGTCGCTATACGTCTTAAATCCCATTTTGTGAATTTCATCTTTCAGATAATCCACAAATTTCTGCTGACCGCTTGAACCGGTAAGACGAAGTTCAAAGCTATTCATTGTTTCCATTCCGCTTAGAATTCTTTCTTTTGATATATTAAAATTCATGTTTACATTACCTTTTTTAGTATTATTTTAACATTAGTAGAATTTGAAGAATATACTTGAACCTTTCAATAAAAATTTTCAAGAAACTAATCATATTATTATTTGTATTATCGGCCTTTGTAGCACAAGAAATGGTATCGCCTTCATTTCCCCAATAAACTTTCCCATTGCCATCTTTCACATAAGCACGGACAAAGAACTGGTATTCGGCACCGGCTTCAAGTGAAGACACTTCGTAACTGCCGTTTTTTGTATCATCAATTTTGCTCAGAGTTCCATTACGGTCTACAGAGTATACACGATAAACAAGGTCAGAGTGTCCTTGTTCCCAACTCAAAGTGATGCTTTCTGTAGTTGAAGAAGATATCGTCGGGAAAATCGCTTCAATAACAATCTCATAATAAAGAGTCTTTCCGCCTGCATAATTACCGATATAATCAACTCTGACACTGTATTCTCCGCAATATTTTGAATTAGCAGAATATGTAACCTTATAATCCCTATCTTTAACTAAAGTCACACCCTTACTGTCTTTTGCAATAACAGTAGGCTTCTGAACCTTGCCGTTATAGGTGAATTCGTTTTTTGAAAGTTTTACTTCTCCGACCTTATAAATAACGGTTTCTTTCATATTACTTGTGCAAACATCGTGACGAACCGCAAATGTAATAATTATATCCGCACCATCGTTTTCACCCGTTGCTGTATCAAGTTTCTGTGCCGTAGTAGTATCCTCGTCAACAGTAATGTTATACTCTATAGGGGAAACAAGCTCACGCTTAGTCACAGTCTCACCACACACGGCACAATGACTGACGTGAGTATAACCGGGCTCAGTAGCAGTAGGTGCTACGGCAGGAATATCAATTATTTCTGTGTGAGTATGAGGCTCGAGTTCGACAAAATCCTTTTTACTGTAAAACCAAGCTGTTGAGCCTACATAACCCTTAAAGTGTGCACCTCCGGGAAGAGCACCGGTATCATCAGGGAAGGCACAGTTATAATTATAAACCACTATCTCCGTTACTTTTGAATAAGCATAATCTTCCCAGCCTGATGCTATACTTGTAATTTCTTCAGCGATAGTAAGAGTTTCTGTACCCGGTGTAATTTCAGCTATAAGACAGTTATCAATATAAAGAAAACCATCCTTAATATTATCGGGATTATTGTAGGCTGCTGTACCGTAAAAAGCATCACTCTGAAGAGAAAGATAACCCGTTTCAAAATCTATATCCTTAAGATTTGTGCAATTTAGAAAAGCATAATTGTCTATCTCAATTATATTTTTCGGAATAAAAACACTTTCAAGAGAAGTGCAGTTTCTGAAACAATCATCATGAATTATACGAGCATAGAGTGGGAACTTAACACTTTTAAGGGCAGTACAATCCCTGAAGGATTTCGGTACAGATAAAGCCTCTGCCATTTCTGCTGTTTCAAGATTCTGATACTCTCTAAATGTTAAGCCGTAAAGTTCTATACCCTTATCGGAAATAAAAGCCTTGATTTCATTTCTTTGGTTGTACCAGGGCTCTCTGTTCGTTGCGGAATATGAATATACACTACCTGTACCGGTTATACGAAGAATACCGTCATCACTTAAAGTCCATACAACTTCATCACCGCATTTACCGGCATTTAAAATTTCAGTATCTGTACCATTTTCACACAAATCACAGATGTTGTCCCCGTCGGAATCTTTATGCTCAAAGCTTGTGTCAATCAAACCGCCTGAAACATAAACCCTGCAGTTATCACACCAATAGCCTTCAGCGTAACCGACCGTGCCGTCGCAATAGGAAGAGGAAGCGGGAATAAGAACTGTATCATCGCAATTACAAAGCGTTGAAAATCTGTAGCCGTGGTTAAGTGCATACTGCTGAGCTGTTGAATCTTTATAGCCATAAACTATTGCATTGGGAGGTAAAGCCCCGTCAGCATCGAAAATATGGCAATCGGGATTTAATATTGTTATTTTGGTAACGGCACCGCTACCGTATCTGAAGCAATCCTTGCTTATACCTACAATATCCTCTCCAAGAACAATCTCACCACGAGAGAACGCATCAACTGCATAACCGGATACAACAAGCATATTCATATCGTTCGCAATATTATCGCTCCACAAAGGAGTATCTCTAAAATTTGTGCTTATATCCACATTCTTGCCTTTGATTTCTATGTAGGTCAGTCCTGATTTTTTAAATGCCAAGCTGTCAATTAATGTTACTGTTTCCGGAATTACGGCTTCTTTAACAGTTTTACAGTTATAAAATGCTCCGTATCCGATTGAGGTTACCGTATAATCACCAAGCTTTGAGAGAATCTCAATTCTTTCGGGGACACCCTTTAATGCAGGTCCTTTTACGGTTACATTACCGTTTTCCTCAATAAAGTAGTCAACACCGTTTATAGTATAAGTTTTTCCTTTTTCGTATACTACATCTGCACCCGCAGCACTGTTGTTAGTTATGTAAGCTTCCGATTCATCTATATAAACAGTTTCATCAATAATTGTCTCTTCAGCAAATACAATCAAAGGTAAAGATGAAAAAAGCATAAGCATAACCAAAATTATGCTCAATATTCTTTTTGTCTTAATCATAGGTATCGCCCCTTTTTATTATTATTTAAAAGTATATCATCCATAATAAATCAAGTCCATCCTTTCGCAAGAAATAAGAGTAGCATCTTAAAAATCAAGCAAATATATGCTATAATAAGTTGAACGTCCGAGGCTTCTCATAACTATTAACGGTCATAGAAACAAAAAACTTACAAAAAAATGTAAGTTTTTATAAAAATTTTTCGTTTAATATTATGAACGTCTAAAAATCACAATCAGGAGCAAATATATGTTACTTTTTTACACTCTTCTCATAGAAGAAGATGATGACAAAGCAAAGTTCGAGAAAATCTATGCCCTATATAAAAAGAAAATGTGGTATGTGGCAAATTCAGTTCTGTCCGACAGTTATCTTGCAGAGGATGCAGTACATAATGCCTTTTTAGGTATAGCAAAAAATATCAAAAGAATCGGAGATGCTGAATCTTCCAAAACTCTTTCGTATGTTGTTACTGCCTCAAAAAACTGCGCAATAGATATATTGAGGAAAAGAAAAGGTCTAAATGAAGTGAATATTGACGAGCTTTATGATGTCAGTGATAAAAAAAGCAGTTCTTTTTACAAAGCAATCGAAACAGAGGATTTTATAGTAAAAACTCTTGCAGCCATGCCCACCGTTTACAGAGATGTTCTGTACCTTCTTATAGTTGAGCAGATGTCCGAAAAAGAAATTGCTGAGCTTTTAGGAAGAAAGCCGGGGACAATCCATCAACAGGTTCGCCGTGGCAGAATGATTCTGAAAGAAGAACTTATGAAAGGAGCAAAAGGTAATGGAAATAAGTGATGCTATATTAGCTTCGGCTTTAATGAAAGTAAAAAAACTTGAAATTTCTGCTATACCCGATAGCAGTGAAATAAGGCATGAATTCAGCACCGGCTTTGAAAGGAAGATGGATAATCTCATCGTTTCCTTTGATAAAAAAGAAAAAAGTGTTACCTTTTTTAGAAACGCACTTACAAAAGCAGCTGTTATAATTTTCACCCTTTGCATAGGTGCTTTTTCACTTGCTATGATAAATCCTGAAGCAAGAGCAGATTTTAGAAATGCGGTAATGGAGTTTTACGAAACACACATTAAATTCTATTTTATTTCAAGCGATGAAACTTCTATTGATTTCAGCAATTACGAAAGTATAACCGCTGAATATATTCCCCAAGGCTTCACTTTAAAAGAAAAATATGATGAATACGAAGCTGTCGGATACAGATATGAAAACGCAGAAGAAAATCTTACCTATGATATTTATGTTTCCCTCAACGACGGACTTGCAGTTCATACCGATAAAGATAAAAACAATGTTGAAGAAATCCTCATCTCAGGAAGAGCTGCATATCTTATTTCGGGTGAAAATGAAGGAAAGCCTTATTCTACTCTAATTATCACGGGAAACAAGATAACAGTTACGGTTTACGGCCAACTTGACAGAGAGGAAATTATTAAGGTTGGTGAATCCCTTAGAGAAGAATAAAAAATTCGAAAGTGCGGTAGGTGTGCCACTGCGGAAATCATACTCTCATCATCTTAATTTTCAATAATTATATATAGCAACAACTCCGAGTAGACCAAAAATCTACTCGGAGTTGTTGTTTAGATTAATTTTTACGTGTTAATTAAGTCATTGCAGATAATTTCCCTTGCTCTTGCTTCAATATTTTGCATACGGCATACCCACTCCAACTGATTTTCCTCTTTCAGTTGCTCGGTAACACCCTCAGTCGCTTTCATCTGTTCCACAAGAGAATCAAACATATCTTGTGCCTGAGTTTCTACTTCTGAACAATGCTGATAAAGTTTACCTTGGGTAAGTAGCGTAGCAAATAACACCTTCTTGTGGTTAAGCAAGTAATCCTTATGCAACATACCCCATTTACCGAGTCTAATATTTGCTTCTTCAGGCGGTAATACAAAATTGGGGATGTTATAATCTCTAACACGGCGATAACTGATAGAATTTTTGTTTGTCATAAAGAGTCCTCCTTTAAATTTTGTACTTACATTGTACAAATTAAAGAAGGATTTGTCGAATGTGCAAATATAAGAAAAAGAGAGAAGCCGAAACTTCTCTCTGATTTTCTTTCCTTGCAATGCCCATAAGTTAGTATTTTAAAATTACTGCCTTATGTGGCGTCAGCAAAAATGCTCTCCGTTATTTTTATTGAAATGTAATTCTCCAATCGATAACACTTACGGAATCCCATCTGATAGCCCCGCCTATAGGGTCTCCGAGAGAGCAAAGCCACTTACAGTAATACTGAAGACCGTCCTTTGTGAATACCATAACATCGGGCTGAAGGGAAAGAAGCCTTATTTCTTCCGAGCCGGGCTCCTCAATGACCCACACCGCAAGTCTTTCTCCGTCAAAGCCGAACTCACTTCTGTAGGAGAAATAATCTCTGTCGGCTATTGTTTCAGGGGGCATTGTGCCTGTGAGAGCGGATTCGTATATTCCGTCTTCATTTATTGCAACAACATTGAAATCACCGTCATTTTTAATAAACATGAAGAAATCCTCATTCTGCGAAACACGGATAAAATCCGCGAAGGTGAAATCAAAAAGCTCAATTGCCGTCTTGTCTGTCATTGTATCCATATCAATAATATGAAGAATGAACTTTTCATTTTCGTGAAGACCGAGATAAATCTCTTTCCTTGCTTCGTCAACAGAAAGGCTTTCTGCCGTAGCATCCGAGGGGATAGAATAAACTGTTCTGAGCTCCTCATATTTTATATCGTCTTCCGTGTAAGGCAGAGAATATAAGCCGTAGCCACCGGGAATATGAGAAGTATCAACAAGCTCCCTTTTATTCTCGTGACCGGCATTTATTTCATTTTCAAAGGTGAAATAAATATCGTTTTCCGTCCGTACAAAATTAAACCAAAAATCAAAGCTGTTTCCTTGGCTTGACTGATATGAAAAATTGCCGTACTCATTCGGGAAAACTGTTATTTCACGGACATCGCTTTCCTTGACGGGAATTCTTAAAAATTCATTGAGTGCATTAATAACACCCTGACCTCTTAAGGGGGATATGCCCTCAAATGAATATTTACCCTTTTCGTCCGCACCGAAGCCATGCTCCCAGCCGATGTGAATACCCGGAAGAGCTATATTTACCGTTACGGGATAATACTCAAAATAATCACAGAACCTGACTTGCGTGCCTGCCTTTTCACCTGTCCTTGTTACTTCAGCCTTCAGCTCGTCCACAAAACGGTTAAGCTCGGGGTTGTCATTTTTAAGCTGAACAATACCAAGGGAAGGTGTGGATATCCCGTAAAAGGGATTGACTTTACGGGAAAGACTGTAAAATGTGACGTAATCATACTCCGTTTTTGTTTCCTTGAAGGGAGTGAACTCAACATCCCAGAAAATCTCCTCGTGATAGCTGAAGTCCATTTCGGCAGTTATACCTTCAAGATATCTTCTGTCGCCCCATTCATCAACGGGAGTAAATGTAACATTATCGCTTTCCTTAATAAGGGAATAACCCGTAAAAGAAATGAGAGAAGCTCCGAGAAGCACAAGAACCAAAAGAAAGCATAAAACTCTCTTCATAGTCACACCTCCTCACCCATAATGTCAGAAAGTGCCTTTCCTACTCTGTCGGGGCGGTAATGATATGTTTCCTTAATATAGCTCATAAGAGTTTTGCCTTCATTCTCAAGAGCCTCTGCAGTTTTGTCGCCGATAATTTCACCCTCACGGATAAGAATTGCACGGCCTATAAAGTCCGACACCTCTTCAATAAGATGTGTTGAAAGAATAACGGTTTCATTATCGTTAAGTATACCCGAAAGCACCTTGTAAAAATCCTCACGGTTGAAAACGTCGTTTCCTGCAAAGGGCTCATCCATAAAGATGTAATCAGCTCCCTGAGAAAGGGCAAGAATTACCTCAAACTGATTTTTCTGACCTGCGGAAAATGTGCGAAGAGGTCTGTTTTTGGGAAGCTCAAAAAACTCCATAAGTCCCGTATATCTCTTTTCATTGAAAGAGGGGAAATGCTCCTTGTAAAAATCAAGGTGAGCAGAGGGTGTTAAAGCCGGGAAAAATGAGTGCTCGCAGGTGGCAAAGGAGAGCTTTTCAATATTTTTGTGAGTTATCTTCTCTCCGTCAAGGGTAATTGTGCCCTTATGAGGGATAAAACCGAAAATGCTTTTCATAAGCGTAGTTTTTCCTGCTCCGTTTTCACCGAAAAGTCCCACAATCTCTCCGCGGGGAAGCTCCAGAGAAACGTTATTAAGAGCCGGCTTCGTGCCGTATTTTTTAGTAAGTCCTTCTATTTTAATCATAATAAATCCCTCCATATATTGGCATTCCACCACGGATACAGATATTCCTCAGGTACAAGCGCAAGATAGATTTCAATATAGATAAAGTTCAGAATATATATAAGAGCAATACCGAGTATTATAAAAATAACGGGAACGGCAAGACATCTTATATAAAGCTCAAGAGGATTTTTAAGCCGTCTCATAGTGTAGATGCTTTTTGAACCGATAAAGTGATGCAGAAAGAAATACACACCGAGAAGTGCCATACACAAGAAGAAAATCTTAAAAATATCAAAATTAGCATTAAAGCTTATCAGGGGCTGCATTTTTTCATCCCCTGAGAAGACTCTGTTTCCTGCGTCATCATAAGAAGTTATTTTTCCGTAGAAATACATAAATCTTTCCAGAAATGCCATAAAGGCGGTAAAACCGCATAAAACAAGCCCCGATAAGGAAACAAGTACAACGGGCTTTATTCCTATGCCGGCAGGAACAAGTCTGCTTGATTTACGAGTCATATTCTTCCCTCCTTGAACGGACTATTCCGAGTGCTATGAGAAGTGTGCCGACAGCCGTCAGGGCAACGGGAATATTCTCGGTATAGTTAAATCCCGGAGAAATCCAGAAAATTAATACAGCAGCTGACAGAACAAGTATACCGAAAATGTATTTGCTGCCTCTGCGCCAGAGATAAGAAAATGCGGAAAGATTAAATCCGAGAGACAGTATAATCAAAATATTTCTTATTACCGTCACGATGTTTCTGCCTGCAAAAATTTCATATATAAAGGATGTGGAGTAAAAGGTAAGATATACTGTCTGATTGGTAATATAGTCTGCCCTAATAAATGTTGTTCCCCAGTTTGCAAGTGCAAAGCACAGAGAAACCTCAAAAACGAAAAGTAAGAATATCATAAGGCAGTTATAAAGTGCCTGAATCACATAGACCTGCTTTTCGCTGATTCTGAGCCTTCTCAATGTATATCCCGTCTTAGTGCGGAATTCCATTCCCGTTTTCATAAGAAGGATTCCCGTAAGAAGCAGAGCAAAAGAAAAAACATTGGAAAGACCTATTCTATCACTATAATAGTTAAATGCATCAGAAATAATCTTATTTTCCAACACTCTTTCGGAGAACATATTTGTGTAAAAAACTGCTGTCTGCAAAAGGGCGGATACAGCCCACAAAACGGGGAGTCTCCATATACTCTCTCTTGCAATAACTGTAAACACCGATAAATATTTTTTCATGCTCTCACCTCAGTCCCAGTTTTCTTCAATAAGACGGGCAGCCTCTTCACGGGTAAGCCCCATCTGCTTCAGCGCTGCAGTTATGTTTTTGATATCGGTCAGCAAAAGCTCTTCTTTTATCCTTCCGATTAACTCCTCTGTTACCGAAATCACACTTTTTGCACCTGTGCGGGATATTATCAACCCCTGCTCCTCCAAGAGAGCAAATGCCTTTTGCACGGTGTTGGGGTTTACCCCCAGAAGAGCTGAAAGCACACGGCGAGACGGAAGCTCGTCCCCGTTTGTGACAGTTCCTGCAATAAGCCCTCTTTTAATGAATAATATTATCTGTAAATAGATTGGAAGTATCCCGTCAGGGATAAAACCGTCAAAGGAAATCATTGCTTTTACCTCCTTTACTGTATTACACGCATAATACACTTTACAACCGTATTATATGTGTAATACACTTTAAAGTCAATACTTTTTGGGAAAAAAATTAAGGACCGCAAATGCGGTCCTTTTGGCTTTATTTATATTATTTATTTTGCGAGGACAGAAAAATTTTCTCTGATTTCATTTGCGGTGCCTGTTGAAAGGTAAAAATCATAGCTTGTGGGGTTAAAGCTTAAAAGGTATGAAGGGGAAAAACATAAACAACGCAGTAAAAAATGCAATAATCTTTTCCACATCTTCTTCTCCTTCTTAAATTCCCGAAAAGGGACATCGGCAAAATCCGACATCCCTTTCAGTTATTGGTTTTTACTTGATAACACCGCCGCAGTAGTGGAGCGTATTGTAATCGAAGTACTGTGAGAAGTTATCCTGTGTAATTCTTGTACCGCCGCAGACAATATTTTCAACAACTGCGTTTGTTTCAATTTCTGCACCTGCAGAGAATTTGTTGATAACGTTGAGAGCCTTGCCGCCTTCCATTTCATTGAGCTTTTCATAGGAAATGTTCTTGAACTTAATTCCGTCGATTGTGTAATTATTTACACCGTCATAAATTATACAGTGCATTGCAGCTGCATCGTTACGGCAGATTTCAATACCGTCAAATACAATATTGGAAAGTCTTCTGCGGGAAGCATCAGTACCGGAGTTCTGTGCATCTCCCTCAATAACAATACCGATGGCGGGAATTCTCATATAATTCCAGGTTGCATCGTGGAAGAGAACGGTGTTGTTCTCGAAGTAAACGTTGCTGATGTTGTTATAGGTTTCACCGAAGATACCGAAGGCTCTTGCCTTACCAACCCAAGCGTAGCTGTTCTTTACGGTAACGTTATTGGAAACTGCGCTTTCGGGACCGCCGAGGGTCTTTACAACGAAACCGTCGTCACCGGTTCTTGCGAAGCAGCCTTCAACAAGAACATCTCTGGAATTGCAGATGTCAAATGCGTCGGAGTTCTGTCTGTAGCCGTAAACATCAACATCCTTGATGTAAACGTTATCGCAGTTATAGATAACAAATGTCCACTGAGGTGAGTTGATAAGCTTGATGCCCTGAAGATGAACGTTCTTAGACCAGGAGACTATTGCGCCTCGTCTTTCGGCTCTGTCAAGCTGATTAAGGTCGAGAACACCGTAGCCGAGAATCTTGACATCCTCAACATTGTTTACTGTAAGAGCACCGTATCTGTTCTGTCCGATACCCGTAACATTTGAAGCCGCCTGAAGTGAACCGTGAAGTGTAAGGCTTTCTGAGTTGTTGCTTTCTGCAGCAGAATCCATTATGTCATATCTGTGGTCAACTGCAAGATACGTGCCCCTCTTAAGGTAAAGAACTGTCTTGTTGCTGTTTGAACCCCATCTGATAAGGCTATTGTCAAGAGATGCAACCGTAGCACCTGTTGCAGGATCGTAAATTATACCTCTTGCAAAGTCTGCACGCTTGTAGCCGTCAACTACTGTTACGTTATAGCCGTCTGCCCTGAGATTGCTGATTATCTCATCATCATCATAAAGCGGGCGTACGGTAATTGTATATGCAAATGCCTGGTTTTCGTTATTGAAGAGGAAGGTATGAGTGCCGAAGCCGGAAACAACAGCCTTTACGGTTCCGTTTGTAACTGTTGCACTTTCGCCTGCAGAAGCAGGAAGAATAACTGCATTATTGATAGTTATATAACCGGAGTTGCCTGTGATTTCAATTTCAAAGCTTGTGGGCTCACCCTCCTTGATATAAACTTCGGAGAATGAATGAAGAACACCCTTCTGTGTTTCACCGACAAATACGTTTGCGCCGTAAACAGGGATTGCGGTTGTTGTAACATTCTGTGCTCCGTCAAGCTTACCTGTTACCTTTGCGGTAAAGTAGGGAGACTTCATAATGCCGTTGTAATCTACACCCTCGTTGGAGCTGTAAGTGTCACCGTTGCCGCTTCCCGCATAATCTGCATCAGCCTTACGGATAAAGTCTGCAACAGACATATTTGCAAGTGCAACCTCAGGATACTGAAGGAAGGAGTAATTTACGTAAATCTTTGTATGACAGTAGTCACAAAGAGTATCCTTATTATCGTCGGAATGGGCAAGCTTAGTGTTTTCATCGGTTACGGTGCTCTTAGTGTTACAGCCGTTGTCGCAGTATGCGGTCATTGTTCCGTTGCTTACACAGGTTGCGTTGCCGTCAGGAATGTAATTTGTAAATGAATGTCCGATAGCAGATGTTTGTGCACCGATGTAAGAATCACCGCAGACACTACAGATATAGGTTGTGTAACCGCCCTGCGTACAGGTTGCCGCAGTAATGATTTCGTCATAGTCGTGACCTATAGCATCATCGGACTGTTCAATATAAGTGTACTTACAAGTCTTGCACTTATATACTGTACGGAAGCCCTCCGTGCAGTTTGCTGAGAATGTTTCGCTTTCGAAGTCGTGACCCTTTGCAGGCTCAATGAGCTCGTTATAAGAAGCGGAACAGTTCTCGCAGGTATAAATGTCATAGCCTGCAACAGTACAGGTGGCACTTGTTGTTTTTTTCTTGTAAGAATGTCCCTTTGCCTCGGTGTAGTCACCCTCTTCCGTATGAAGACAGAAGCGGCATCTGAAGGTTGTGTAACCGCCCTGAGTACAGGTAGCAGGCTTCACGGTCACGGTATAAACGTGGTCGCCCTCACCGCCGTAGGTTTCACCGCAGATTTCACACACGGCACTCTGAAGGCAGTTTCCGTTGCCGCCCGTATGCACGTGCTCACCGGGTATTACCGTCTCTTCTACTACAGGCTCTGTCGTCTGCACGGGCACCTCTGCGTCCTTGAAAGCAAACGGGAACAGAAACTGCAATATAGATACGAAAAACAAGAAGAATTCCATAAACATATTCATAGTCTGGTCCTCCGGATAATTATTCACAATATATAATAACATAATGTTTATTTTTAGTCAATAAAAAATAAGCTCCCGCCAAACTCCGGGAGCTTACAAAAAAACTGAAGCTATTTAGTTATTTTTACACAAATTTTTAGAGATTTTCGTAATTTATACGTCTGTCCTTAAAATAGAATTCCCTGTCGTGCTCACCTATTTCACGAAGCACCCTGCAGGGATTACCTACGGCAACAACATTTCCGGGGATATCCTTTGTGACGACACTTCCCGCGCCTATCACGGTGTTATCGCCGATTGTGACGCCGGGCATAACAAGTACACCTGCACCCAACCAGCAGTTTCTTCCGATATGCACGGGGACATTGAACTGATACTGCTTTTCACGAAGCTCGGGAAGAATCGGGTGTCCTGCGGTAGCAATAACACAGTTGGGCCCGAACATCGTGCCGTCCCCCACATAAATGTGAGTATCATCAACCAAGGTAAGCCCGAAGTTTGCATATACGTTTTTCCCGAAATGCACGTGCTTTCCGCCCCAGTTTGCGTGAAAAGGAGGCTCGATATAGCAGTTTTCTCCGATTTCGGCAAACATCTCCTTCAGCATCTCTTCTCTCTTGTCAAGCTCTGTGGGTCTTGTCATATTAAAATCATAGAGCTTGTCAAGACATAAAAGCTGTTCCTTCATTATTTCATCATCTGAGGGGTAATAAATATCACCCGAATGTATTTTTTCAAGCTGTGTCATAGGTATCTCCTTAAATCATAATTTAACGACCCTGTCGTTAAATTATGATAGTGATATTGACAACTTTGTTGTCGGTGATATCCGTCTGCGACGGGTGATATTCATTCCTTCGGAATGAGTGATATATTTGCCTTTCGGCAAATGTTTCGGAAGGGCTTCGCCCTTGAATTATATTAATAGAGCGAAGCGGAACAAGCCGTCAGGCTTCCTGAACTTTTGCGAAGCAAAAATATAACTCGGCAACGCCGAATAAAACTGTGCGAAGCACAATATAACTCGCACCATCGGTGCGAATATAACTATCATAATTTAGCAGTCTTTGACTGCTAAATTATGATTTAATGATAATACAACAAAAGAAAAATGTCAATTTTTTATCTGTTGAGAATCCACACGCCGAAGGTAAGATACCCTGCAAAGGCAGTCCAGAGAATATAGGGAATCTGAAGATATGCCGCTAAAGGCACTATCTTTTTGTAATTGATAACCGTAAGAATTATTAAGGTAAGCATTACCAAAAGCCACAAGAACGCAAAAAGATATGCCCTGAAATTGAAGAAAATAAGACTCCACACGAAATTAAAAAAGAGACTGCCTGCATAATAAAGAAGACCTTTATCGGCAGTATCCTTATCCCCGTTGCGGTTAAGCCATATAAAGGCTGAGCTTACACCCATAAGAACATAAAGAATCGTCCACACCACGGGAAAGAGAAAGCCGGGCGGTGACAGGGGCGGAGTGTTGATTTCTTCATATATGTTCATATTGTCCCTTGTAAGAAAAGCGGAAAAGCCTCCGATTGCAAGAGGAATAATAATTGCAATTACAAATGTCAGAATTGTTCTCTTTGTTTCTTTCTTCATAAAACCATTCCCTTCTTTTATATTATTTATATTCACAAAAGGGAAGCTTATGCAAAAAAATCTCCCGGAAAACCGGGAGAAAAAAATTACAGAAGAATAATATTGTGCTCTGCACACTTTTCGCGCATATCGTCGGGCCAGATAGAAACCTGCACCTCACCTATATGAGCCTTTCCGAGAAGGAACATACATATTCTTGACTGACCGAGGCCTCCGCCGATAGTAAGGGGATATTCTCCTGAAAGAACCCCCTGATGATAGGGGAAGCCCATTCTGTCGGTGGCATTTGCAATTTCAAGCTGTGCCTTCAGGCTGTCTGCATCAACTCTTATACCCATTGATGATATTTCAAGAGCTGCATCAAGCTCCTTGTCCCATACAAGGATATCTCCGTTAAGGCTCCAGTCGTCATAGTCGGGCGCTCTGCCGTCGTGGCGGTGTCCGCTTTTAAGTCTTGCACCGATTCCCATAATAAACACGGTGCCGTGCTCCTTTGTTATGAGATTCTCTCGCTCCTTGCCGGATTTGTCGGGGTACATATCCTCAAGCTCCTGAGAAGTAATGAAGAAAACGTCCTTATTTACAACTGTGTTCAGCACAGGATACTTTTCTTTGATAATTTCATTTGTTTCAAAAAGAGCTTTTACGATTGCACGGACGGTTTCCTGCAGGAATTCAACGGTTCTCTGCTCACGGGTGATAACCTTTTCCCAGTCCCATTGGTCCACGAAAAGAGAGTGGGTGTTGTCACAGTCATCATCACGGCGGACAGCATTCATATCCGTATAAATACCCTCGCCCACGTTGTAGCCGTAGCGGTAAAGAGCCCTTCTTTTCCACTTTGCAAGGGACTGTACGACCTCTGCGGTGCCGTCAATTTCCTTCATGGTGAAGTGAACCTTTCTTTCAATACCGTTAAGGTCGTCGTTGATGCCCGATGCCTTTGTAACGATAAGGGGAGCGGTTACTCTGTCAAGGTTGAGAGCCTCTGCCAGCTTCACCTGAAAGGTATCTTTTATTGTCTTTATTGCCCTCTGGGTCTCCTTCTGTGTAAGAGAGGATTTGTACCCCTCGGGAAAAACTAATCTTTTAGCCATTTTTTCACCTTATCTGATGTTTCCTACTGTTCTGGGATAGAAAATAACGTCACGGATATTTGCCATACCTGTGCAGTACATAATTACTCTTTCAAAGCCGAGACCAAAGCCTGAGTGCGGAACTGTACCGTACTTACGAAGGTCAAGATAGTCGGAATACTCCTCTGTTCCCATACCCTTTGCCTTCATAGCGGCAAGGAGCTTATCAAGGTCAGCCTCTCTTTCGCTGCCGCCGATGATTTCACCGATACCGGGAACAAGAAGGTCTGTTGCGGCAACTGTCTTGCCGTCAGCGTTCTGCTTCATATAGAAGGACTTGATTTCCTTGGGATAGTTTATAAGGAATACGGGCTTGTTGTAAACCTGCTCCGTGATATATCTTTCGTGCTCAGACTGTAAGTCACAGCCCCATTCTACGGGGAATTCAAACTTAACGTCTGCCTTCTTGAGAATTTCGATAGCATCCGTGTAATCAACAACAGCAAAATCATTGTTTACAACGTTGAGAAGCTTCTCTGTAAGACCCTTTTCAAATCTTTCCTCAAAGAACTTCAATTCATCGGGACACTTTTCCATATAGTCACGGATAATGTACTTAATCATATCCTCTGCAATTTCAATAAGGTCGGGAAGCTCTGCAAAGGCAATTTCGGGTTCAACGTGCCAGAATTCCGCAACGTGACGGAGAGTATTGCTCTTTTCAGCTCTGAAGGAGGGACCGAAGGTATAGATTTTACCCATTGCCATAGCGGCAACCTCACCTTCAAGCTGACCGGAAACGCTAAGACCTGCCTTCTTGCCGAAGAAATCGTCTGCATAGTATTCTTCCGCATTCTTGTAGTCCTCGGAATAGCCGATTGTGGTTACCTTGAACATTTCACCTGCACCCTCACAGTCGGACCCTGTGATAAGGGGAGTGTGAACGTAAACGTAACCTCTGTCCTGGAAATATCTGTGAATAGCGGCTGCCATTACGGAGCGAACTCTGAAAACTGCGTTGAATGTATTTGTTCTCACACGGATGTGGGGATTCTCTCTCAGGGTTTCAAGCTTCTGGAACTTTTTCTGAAGAGGATAATCGGGGGGACACTTACCGAGAAGAATGATTTCCCCTGCATTGATTTCAACCGTACCGTTGTTTTCGTTCTTTACAACAGTACCGCTTACCTTTACGGATGCACCGAGCTTTGTAGCCTCAGCATCGACCTCAATTCCCGAGGTCTTGTCAATAACTATCTGTAAATGATTAAGAGTAGTACCGTCATTGAGAGCTAAAAAGCCTACGTTTTTGGAATCTCTTGCCGTTCTTACCCAACCGCAGACGGTTGCTTCCTTACCTATAAGGTCTGCGTTTGTGAAAATTTCCTTGATGTCAATGTGTTTCATAAAAATTTTCCTTTCAGTAAAAAAATAACAGTTGTCCGTCCGATATAGGACGAGCAACTGTAACCCGCGGTACCACCTATCTTGCCCGTAAAGGGCCCCTTATGCTTTCATATTAAAAGCTTATCGTTTAACGCACGAATACGGCAGCCCTACTGCAGGTGACGGGCGAAACCGTAATGTGTCCGGCTTCCGTCTGTCTGTATGTTTCGGGCGAGCAGCTCCCGGGTGTTATTCATCGCTACGCTCAGTATGTGCTTTCCACCGCCGCACACTCTCTGTAACCGCCTTAACGACTACTTCTCCCGATCATTGCCTTTATATTAGCATTATATTTATTTTTTTAGATTTGTCAACAATAAATATTTATTAGTATATGACTACCTGCTTTCATAAAGATTTATTACAGTTAATCCCTTTTTCTCTGCAAGCTCTTTGTATTTTGCTGCACCGCCTATCGGATGCTTTACAAAAACTACAGCATAATCGGATTTTGAAATCATCCACTCGTTCCTCTTTGAAATGGCAAATCTAGGATGAATATTTTCAAGCTCTTCAGGAAATACGGTTTCTTCTGCTTTCAAAAAATCAGAATAAGGTTTAACAAAAGGATGATATGCAAGAACAACAGAGAACTTTATGTGAGTAAAATATGTCTGAAACCGTCTCAACACTATTAATACCGTTTTATCAAAATCTCCCTGATTACCTACATAAAATGTGTCGACGCCCTTATTCGTAATAAGATTAGCAAGAACAGGCAGTAATTTATCTATTGGGTTATCAATTTCACACTCTTTGTGACCAAAAAAAGTACAAGATGCCATAACTTTTCTCCATTTCTGACCAGTATAGCGGTCAATATTTTCTTTGATTTTACCATAAAATACTCATGGTTGCAACCAATATTGGTCAAAAAGGAGTGTTTTTATGGAGCAAAAAATCAGGCGGGACCTTAATATGGGAGATAATCTGAGAAGACTTCGAAATGCTTCGGGGCTGTCACAGGAGAAACTATGTGCAGAGCTCCAACGCAGAGGCTCTGACATCGGAAGAACAACCTATGCAAAATACGAAGCGGGAGAGCTTAACATAAAGGTTAGTGTGATTGTTGAGCTTAAAAAGATTTATAACTGCTCTTATGATGAATTTTTTGCAGGACTTGATTAAAAAAATTAAGGGAGGAACTTTTCGTTCCTCCCTTTTGTTCAACCGATTAGTTGAGGGCAGCCTTTGCCTGCTCTGTAAGAGCTGTGAATGCTGCGGGGTCTGCAATTGCGATTTCGGAAAGCATCTTTCTGTTGAGATTGATGTTTGCCTTCTTGAGACCGTTCATAAATGTTGAGTAGTTCATACCGTTAGCCTTGCAGCCTGCAGAAATTCTTGCGATCCAGAGTCTTCTGAAGTCTCTCTTCTTCTGCTTTCTGCCGATGTAAGCATAGTTACCGCTCTTCATAACAGCCTGCTTAGCAGTCTTGAAGAGCTTGCTCTTGGAGCCATAGTAGCCCTTAGCGAGCTTGAGAACCTTATTTCTTCTCTTACGAGTCATTAATGCGCCTTTAATACGTGCCATTCTTAGTTACCTCCGTTAAATCTTCTTCTTATTTGTAAGGAATAAGACGCTTGATCTGCTTAACATTGGTCTTGTCAGCAACAGCAGTCTTGCGAAGATTTCTCTTTCTCTTCGTTGATTTCTTGTTAAGGATGTGGGACTTGTAGGCATGAGCACGGATGGGCTTGCCGTTCTTTGAAAGCTTAAAACGCTTCTTTGCGCCGGAGTTTGTTTTGATTTTAGGCATTGTTTTTTCCTCCTGATAATTTTTTATGGAAGCCTTATTTTTTTGCTGTTTTTGCAGCAAGGAACATAAGCATTGTACGATTCTCAAGCTTTGCGGCCTTTTCTACGTTGCCGTATTCTGCACAGGCCTGGGCGAAAGATTCCATAATTTCAAGACCTCTTTCGGGATGAACCATTTCTCTTCCTCTGAAACGGAGAGAAACCTTTACCTTGTTGCCTGCCTTGAGGAAACGGATTGCGTGGTTGACCTTTGTTTCAATGTCGTGAGTATCGATGTTAAGAGTCAGCTGAATTTCCTTGATTTCGATAACCTTCTGATTCTTCTTTGCTTCTTTTTCACGTTTCTGCTGATCAAATCTGTACTTACCGTAGTCCATAATCTTACATACGGGGGGTACTGCCTGAGGAGCAATCTTTACAAGGTCAAGACTTCTGTAGGAAGCTGCCTTGAGAGCATCTGCAGCGGACATAACGCCCAGCTGTTCACCGTCATCTGTAATGACTCTGACCTCTTTGTCTCTGATTTCCTCATTGATCTGAAGTTCCTTAGTAGCTATAAACAAGCACCTCCAAAATAAAATACAAAAATAATGCGGACAACCGAAATTGTCCGCACATAATTACAGAATAAGAGCCGAGGCTCTGAAAGCTCTGAACTATTTACCCTGAAAAACGGAATTCGCAGGGTGAGACAACCGGTCTGCTTTATTTACTCGGGTATTATAACAGAAGAAAATGTGTTTGTCAACACCTTTTTAAAATTGTTTTTTCCGACAAAAAAAATGTGTTTTCTTTGTTGAATTCTCACTAAAATTTGCTTTTGTTTTCCTTCACCTTGAAATAACACTTTTATTATGTTATTATTATTTGGTACAATTCTGATTTGGAGGGATATCGGTGGCAGAAAATTCAAACGCTGCTCAGCAGTTTACCGATGAACAGCTCGGCTATGTCTATGAAAACAGACGTTATGTCGGCACAAAGGAAACTGTAGGATTTGTGCTCTGGGATGCCGCACAGAGCCTTAACATCAACACATACACCACACGATTCATAACAAACATCGTTAAGATAGACCTTGGTTACCAGACTATACAGAAGGCAATCAACAGTGTATGGGATATCGTTAACGATATTTTTATGGCGGCAATCGTTGAAAAGACAAGAACACGTTGGGGTAAGTTCAGACCCTATCTTTTAGGTCTTGCCGTTCCCGGATGTATTGCAACTCTCTGTTATTGGTTTATGCCTATTATTTTCTCAGGCACAAGCTCAATGTCTCTTGGAAAATTCATTTTCTATGTTCTCCTTGAAATTCTCCGTGAAGGTGTAGGTACCTTCCAGGGTATTGCAAGAACAGGTATGCTTGCGACCATAACGCCGCACCCTGTTGACCGAACGAGACTTATTACAATCGCAAACTTTGCTTCGGGTACCTTCGGCGAAAAGCTCCCCGAGCAGATTATGACAATTATTCTTGACCTTATAGACAACAATGTCTTCAAGGCAGGCAAGAACGGTAAGGAATCACAGTACCTTATGGCTTTCGTAGGTATGGGTGCCTTCACAACAATCGTTTCATCCGGTATGTCCTTCTGGTTCTTTATGAATTCAAAGGAAAGAATTATGCAGTCCGTTCAGACTCCCAGCATAAAGGATTCGGTAAAATCCATCATAAACAACAAGCCCGTGCTTCTTATGACACTTGCCGACTTCCTTGCAGGCTTCGGTATTTCAGGCAGTAAGTCTGACTACTACATAGACGTTCTTCACTTTGCATCAATGACAATGGTTGCAGGTATCCCCGCAGCTCCCCTGTCTCCCATCTCCTTCTCCTTTGTTCCCTGGTTCAGAAGACGCTTCTCCTCACGTTTCCTTTACATCGTAAGTAACGAAATCGGAAGCATCCTTTATGTTTTCGTCTTCCTGTTCGGATGTATCGGCTTCAACCCCAAGACAATGAAGGGCGGTCTTTACAGAAACAAGTGGGCTATGCTTGTTGCTATGGCAACCTGGGAGGTTATCTGGACTCTCTTCTACGGTCTTAAGTCCGTTATCGGCACAGAGCTTTACAACGAATCAATGGACTACTGCGAATGGAAAAACGGCTACAGAACAGAGGCTATGACATCCGTTGCAAAGGGTCTCGCAGCTAAGGTTTCACAGGCTGTAAGCGGTGTTGTTACAACTGCTCTCAAGAAGTTTGTAGGCTACAACCAGAACGCTTATACAAAGGGCGAGGAACAGCCTGACTACGTTAAGTTCTACCTTTTCGCAATGTTCACAATCATCCCCGTAATTACGGGCTCCTTCGGTGTTATTCCCATGCTCTTCTATGACCTTCACGGCAAGAAGAAGGAAAGAATGTATGCCGAACTGCTTCAGCGCCGAAAGGATGCCTGCACAGCAGCTTCCGAAGACAATCTTGATGCAGTCAGAGAAATGGAAGAAAAGCTTAAAGAAAGCAAGCTTCACAAATAATATCAAATCTCCGATGTCAAACATCGGGGATTTTTTTTGTTCAAAAAGCTGAATTGAAATACCATATATGATATGTTAATATAATAAAAAGGCTTAGAGGAGATGATCTTTTGGCAGAAAACACTACAAATACCGCCTATACCGATGAAAATCTGGGGTACGTCTATGAAAACAGACGGTACGTCGGCGGAAAAGAAACTATGGGATTCGTTCTGTGGGACGCAGCACAAAGCCTTAACATCAATACTTATTCAACAAGATTTATTACAAACATTGTAAAAATTGACCTCGGATATCAGACAATTGTCAAAACAGTAAACAGTATATGGGATATTGTTAATGATATTTTCACGGCTGCCATTGTTGAGAAAACAAGAACACGCTGGGGTAAGTTCAGACCCTATCTTTTAGGTCTTGCCATTCCCGGATGCATCGCAACGCTTCTTTACTGGTTTATGCCCATTCTGTTTGCAGGAAAGCCGGCGATGAATTTAGGAAAATTCATTTTCTATATGATGCTTGAAATTCTCCGCGAGGGCGTAGGCACCTTCCAGAGCATTGCCAGAACAGGTATGCTTGCCACCATAACGCCCCATCCCGTGGACAGAACGAGACTAATAACTATAGCGAACTTCGCCTCGGGCTTTTTCGGAGAAAAGCTTCCCGAGCACGGTATGACAATACTTCTTGACCTTATTGACAACAAGGTTTTCAAGAACGGGATGTCCCACGAAAATCAGCTTATGGGCGCTTTCGTCGGAATGGGTGCCGCAACGACCCTTATTTCGTCCGCAATGTCCTTCTGGTTCTTTATGAACTCCAAGGAAAGAATTATGCAGTCGGTAAAAACTCCCAGCATAAGAGATTCTCTCCGCTCAATTGCAAACAACAAGCCTATGCTGCTTCTGACGCTTTCCGATTTCCTTGCAAACTTCGGCATTTCGGGAAGCAAGCAGGACTATTACATAGACGTTCTTCACTTTGCTTCAATGACACTTGTTGCAGGTCTTCCTGCAGCTCCCCTGTCCCCCGTTTCATATTCCTTCGTGCCCTGGTTCAGAAGAAAGTTCTCATCCCGTCTTCTCTACATCGTCAGCCGTAACATCAGCCACTTCCTTCACATTTTCGTGTTCCTTTTCGGCTGTATCGGCTTCAACCCCAAGACCTTCAAGGGCGGCCTTTACAGAAAGAAGCTTCCTATGTTCTTCGCAATGGCACTCTGGGAGCTTATCTGGACAGTATTCTACGGACTTATGTCTGTTATCGGAACAGAGCTTTACAACGAATCAATGGACTACTGCGAATGGAAGAACGGCTACAGAACAGAAGCTATGACATCCGTTGCAAAGGGTCTTGCCGCAAAGCTTTCAGGTTCAGTCAGCGGTGTTGTTACAACTGCTCTCAAGAAGATGGTCGGCTACGATCAGAACGCTTATACAAAGGGCGAGGAACAGCCTGACTACGTTAAATTCTATCTTTTCGCAATGTTCACCATAGTTCCTGCCGCAACGGGAACTCTCGGAATTATCCCCATGCTCTTCTACGACCTTCACGGAAAGAAGAAGGAGCAGATGTACGCAGAGCTTCTTGCAAGAAGAAAGGAAGCTTCCCTTGCAGCCTCCGATGGTGACCTTGAAGCGGTTATCGAGCTTGAAGAAAAGCTCAAAAAAGCAAGAGATCTTAAATAAAAGCAAAAAGAAAGCCTCCGGAAAACCGGAGGCTTTTCTGAGTCAGAATTTAACGGCAGATGTTATTACCCGTGAATCGCAAAAATAAATCTTCCCTTGTAGGGGTCGGCGTCCTCGACGACCCGCAGGCAGGAAATATAATTACAGAAGTTATGACCCTGAGAAGCACATTTTCATCTGCCACGGAAATTAATACGAATATTGTCATTTTTATCAGCGCGGGATGTCGGGGACGCCATCCCCTACAATGTAAACCCTATTTTGTTCCCCCTGATTTAAGTTTTTGCGTTCTCCGCATTCCGAACTTTTAGCGGGTTACTGCTAAATTATGATTTATCAGAACTTTACCTTGGGGTCATGGAATTCGGCAAGCCGCTTTTCGTAAGCGGACATTGCCTCTTCTCTGAAGGCGGCTTTTTCACTTCCGCCTGCAAGGGAGATTATATATTCCGTAAACAGAGGATTCAGAGGAAGAATGGGGCCGAGGCAGGTAGTACACATAAGATTGTTCTTTCGCATACCCTCGAAGCCGCTTTCCTTGTTAATTCCGTCTCCTCTTATCATTTTAAGGAAGAAGCAGTCGGAATTGTCGCCGTAAATGAAGCTGAACTGAGCACGGAAGCCCACAATCTCAATACCGTCGCATTCACCCAACACCTTGCCGTTATATCTCTTGAAAAGGTCGGTTTTTGCTGTAAGGGGGAACACCCCGAGACCTTCTGTCTCTTTTTTCTCTGTGATATATTCTATTTTTTCACAGAAAAGCTCAGCGGCATTGCCCGTTGCAAGAATAACCGTACCTTTTTCAATAAGCTCGTTTATTCTGTCCTTACGGGGTCTGAATTTATCGAGAACCTTTCTCTGCATTTCCTCACTCATTGAGCCAATACAGATAATATCGGGGTCTTTTTCGAAGAAATAGGGCGTTGAAAGAAAGTCCGTTACAATAAATTCCGCATCGGGAAGGCTCTTTTTAAGATATTCGTAATTCTGTGCATCGCCGTAAAGTCCGCACACCTCGGGAAAAAGAAGCTCTATTTTCATTACTTTGTTCCCTCCCCTAAGTTTTTAATCTGAATTTTCATTTTGTCCGCATCGGGCTGACGGTATAGCTCGTAAAGCACGATAACGTCCTTGTATTTTTCCGTATCTATAAGGTCTACAGCCTTGGAAACATCGGGCTCAAGAATAATCTTATTCTTATCCACGCCTGCAAGAACAGCTCTCAGCAGCTGGTCGCGGCAACGGGGACCCGTGAAAATAATTTCGCTGATGCTGTCATCAGCAAGATAGGAATAGTCGCAGTCGTAAAGCCAGCAGGTGCTTTCGCTTTCGTTTATATTGTCGTGAAGGTCGTCGATATCAATAAGAAGAAGCTTGTTTTCCTTCTGAATTGAAGCGGCATAGCTGAAGCATCTTGCACAGGCAATGGGATTCTGTCCCTTAGCCATAATGAAGGTCACATCGAGCTTACCTGCCTTTAAGGTGTCAAAACGTGATTTTACGATTTCAGACTGTGAAAAGCCCTTTTCAATCTGAGAGACACTAAGACCGATTTCCGAAAGAATTGCAATTGCACCCGTAAAATTGAAGATGTTTACAATGTTGTCGTTAATAAGGTTAAAGGTATGCTCCTTGCCCTTGAGAGACACCGTGAATGTTGAGTTTTCACGGTCAACGTCGGTACAGAGATAATCTCTTTCGGGAGATTTCTTTCCGCAGGAGGGACAGTACATTCTGCCTATATGATTGTAGCGGAGATATTCGCTTTCAAGAAGTGCTCCGCATTCGGGACAGTAAACAATGTCGCTGAGGAAGGGCTTCTCGCTTACCTCGGGCTTTTCGGCATCAAGACCGAAATAGGTTCTGTTCTTGCACTGAGGAGCAAGATTTGAGGTTATCATATCATCGCCGTTAAGCACAAGCTTTGTCTTTTCGGGAAGCGCGGAAGAAATGATGTAATCAATGAAGCCCGTGTGTGCGTTTCTCTTTATGGAGTCACGCATAATGTTATTTACAACAAGATAATCGGGATTTATATAGGGATAAACGAGAAGGGATGAACGCTCGTCCACCTCAAGAACTGCAATATCCTTCTTGGATTTGCCGAAAATATTGCTGTCTGCAAGAAGGGCTGCGGCAACACCTGCCTGCACATTTGAGCCGAAGGAGTTGTTTGTAACGCTGTAGCCGTTTTTTGCAAGAATTGATGTCAGAAGGTTGCTGACGGTAGTCTTACCGTTTGTGCCCGTTACACAGATAACAGTTTCGGGCAGCTTCAGATGGCCTAAAAAGTCCTTTGATATTTTAAGGGCAACCTCACCGGGAAGGTAAGAAGCATTTCTGCCGAGAAGCTTTAAGAGAAATCTTGCAAGCTTTGCCGCCATAAGGGCAATAAAAAATCTGATTTTCTTCATATAAACATCTGTCCTTTATTCAAGAGCTGCCGTCGGAGAATTTTCCCCGACAGCAGTTAATTTTATCAAAGTATTGCCTTGATGCTCTCTTTAAGAATCTCAAGACCCTTAAGAAGCTTTTCGTCTTCAATTACAAGGGGAGGCATAAGCTTGAGAACATTATTGTCTCTGCCCACTCTTTCAACAATAAGGCCGTTTTTGAAGCACTCGGCAATAAGGGGCTTTGTCATATCCGTGGGAAATTTTGAAAAATCAACACCCCAGATAAGTCCCACGCCTCTGAAGGAAATTCTCTCATCAAGAGGAAGAACCTCCTTTGTAAGGAACTCTGAAACGAGCTTGCCCTTTCTCTGAACCTCGCCTTCAATATTCTCTTCGCAGACCTTACGAAGACCCTCTTTGCCTGCAATAAGGGAAAGCTGGTTTCCGCGGAAGGTACCCGTATGCTCACCGGGAGTCCAGATATCAAGCTCACGCTTGAAGAGAACGAGGGCTAAGGGCATACCGCAGCCGCCGATTGACTTTGAAAGAGTTACGATATCGGGAACAATACCTGCCTTTTCGAAGGAAAAGAAGGTACCCGTTCTTGCATTACCTACCTGGATTTCATCGGCAATAAGAAGGATATCGTGCTTAGTGCAGAGTTCTCTTAAAGCCTTAAGGAAATCTGCATCGAATTCATATATACCGCCGTCTGCCTGAACACATTCGAGAATAACAGCCGCAGGCTTTTCAATACCGGAATGGTCGTCCGTGAGAATTGTCTCCATATAGCCTATGGAATCAAATCCGCCGAACATATAGGGAGCGGGGATGTGAGTAACATTACCGAGACACTGACCTGCACCCTGACGGGAGGAAGCGTCCGTGGTAAGGGAAAGTGCACCGAGGGTCATACCGTGGAATGCACCCATAAATGCAAAAATATTCTCTCTGCCCTTATTTTTTCTTGCAAGCTTCAAAGCCGCTTCAACTGCATTTGTGCCTGTAGGACCTGCAAACTGAAGCTTATAGTCAAAGCCTCTTGCCTTTAAGATATTTTCCTGAAAATATTCAATGAATTCCCTCTTGGGAGCGGTATACATATCCATAGAATGAACAATACCGTCATTTTTGAGATATTCAACCATCTTATCTACCATTGAATCGGGGTTGTGACCGTAGTTGAGAGCACCTGCACCTGCAAAAAAGTCTATATATTCCTTACCGTCCTCATCTGTCATAACAGAGCCCTTTGCCTTCACGAAAACCGTGGGGAAGCTGCGGCAGTATGAACGGACATCGGATTCATAGGTTTCAAAAGCTTTTGTATTCATCTTAACACTCTTTTCTTTTAAATATTTATACATAATGAAGTATAACATATAGGTTTTTCAAAATCAAGACACATTGGTGCAAAGTAAAAAAATATCAGTTCAGGTGAAAGATTTCGGCGTTTTCTACTTCTAACAGATGTAAAGCAAAATATTAAGAAAATTTAAAGCTTTTCTACCTTTGTTGACTTTATGCGGTATCTTTTGATATAATTTTTACAGATTCTAATGAGGGAACAGAAAATGAAAAAACTTATTACTTTGATTCTTGCCGTGCTGCTTCTTTTTTGCAGTACGGTAAATGCTTCGGCTCTGGAGCTTCTCGGGATGAAAAAAGGCGACACCGACCTTGACGGCAAAATAACCTCTGATGACGCAAGAACCGTTTTACGGTGCTCAGTCGGCTTATATATTCCTTCACTGCTGATACGCTCTTTGTTTGACCTGAACTCAGACGGAAAAATTTCATCGGAGGATGCAAGACTTACTTTAAGACTTGCGGTGGGGCTTGACGGTACCGGCAATAAACCCGTATCAAAAGAAACACTTGCAAAAAATATTTCGGAGAAGGTATCGGAAAAGGAGCTGGACCGCCTGATGCGCGGTCTTTGCTCTATGGGCTCACGCTCCGTAATTTTTCCCAAAACAAATAAAAAAGCAGCCGATTATATTTCACAGGAGCTGAAAAAGGCAGGTCTTACCCCTGAAATGCAGACATTTTACTATGCAGGAATTGAGACACAGAATATAACAGCAGTACTGAATGAAGGCAAAAAGAACGGAAAAATTCTTCTTCTGTCCTCGCATTACGACTGCTGGGACGGTGCAGAAGGTGCAATAGACAATGCTTCGGGAGTCTCCGCACTTCTTCACACGGTAATGCTTCTTAAAGAAAGCGGCATTGCTTTTAACTGTGAAATCCGCATTACCTTCTTTTCCGCAGAGGAAATGGGCTATTACGGTGCTTACCATTATCTTTCGACACTTTCTGCCGATGAAAAAAGCAGACTTTCGGTTTTCAACATTGATATGGCAGGAAATTCCCTTCTCGGAGGAGGGAAAATGCTCTCGGTCAGCACAAACTCCGCCTATGTCAGCGGCGCCGTGAGCAATGAATTAAGCCGTGCAATTGACAATGCGAAAAATTTCACGTGCAATATGGGTGAAAACGGATATTATTCCCCCGTTTCGGCAGGTCTTCACGATATCGTCCCCTTTGAAAAGCTAAGTATCCCTGCCGTAACACTTTCCTGGAGAGAAATCCGTCCCGCAGGCTCTTACGGCTCGGACTACGGACTTTCTTCTCCCTCTCAGATACATACAAAACTTGACACCTATGAGAATTTCAATCTCTCTTCCCTTACGGCAACAACAAAGCTTATAATAAACACCGTCATTTTGTCTTATACAGTATAAAATTAACGGGCATAAACTGCAAAAAACAGTCTGTGCCCGTTTTTATTGTTTTCCTTTGCCGAAAGAGATTTTTCAATACAACATATTTCGGCAAAAAGCCTTTTGTTTCCCTATGCAAAAATTTTTCAAAAAAATTCTCAGAAAACCTATTGACAATTTATTATTCTTATGATATATTTATCAAGCGTTCTTCAAGAGAACACGCTGGTGTAGCTCAGTTGGTAGAGCAGCTGATTTGTAATCAGCAGGTCGGGGGTTCGAGTCCGTCCACCAGCTCCATTTTCATATATGGGAGAATTCCCGAGCGGCCAAAGGGGGCAGACTGTAAATCTGTTGTCAACGACTTCGGTGGTTCGAATCCACCTTCTCCCACCATTTCGAGTGTTCATAACGGATTTCGTGTGAACACTCGATTTTTTTGTGTTTCTTCATAGTATTTAATTATGTATCGAGCAGGTTTTAGCCTGCTCTTTTTTTGTTATGCTGTAAGGTATTCAACAGCCGTACCTTGCCTCATATCCAATTTGAGGTTATCTTCATCTGACGGAATTTCAATATTACCTACAAAGCGGTAGTAGATAACAATTCTCTGAGTTTTGTTCTTACCCGTGCCCTCTGTTTCATAAACCTCAATGCGGTCAATGAGTTCGTGAAGAAGCGGAGCTGTTATTGTTTCCATTCGTATAAAGCGTCTTATCGCCTCGACGAATGCAACTCTTTCACTTTTCTTATCATTAAGCTCATCAAGCTCCTCGTGCAGCTTTTGAATTTTGGCTTTCAGCTCATCTCTTTCAACACCATATTTCTGCGACATGTGTAAAAACCATTCGTCCGTTACCTTGCCGAGAGCATTATCCTCATAAAGCTTTTCATAAAGACTGTTTACTGTGTTTTGTCTTGAGGTGCATCTCTGAAGCTCGGAGTTGATACGCCTTTTTTCGTTTTGTACAATGGCTTCAGTTTTCATTGTAAGCACCTCAACTAGTTCGTCCTCATTATGCTTCAGATAACCTGCAAGCTTTTTCAGCTCCATTGTGACTATCTGCTCAATAGCCTCCGCCCTAACATAATGCCTGTGTTGGCAGCTGCCACGATAATCCTTTACATAATTGGAACAACTGAAATAGTGAATATTTTTATTTCGGGTATTCACATGATACCACAGCTTATGCCCGCATTCGGCACAAACGAGAAAATCACAGAAGATGCTTTTGCTTCCGTTTTCCGCTAGTGGCTCACGGCGTTTGCAAAATCCTATAAGTTTCTGCACCTCTTCATAGGTGTGACGGTCAATAATCGGCTCGTGAACATCCTTGAAAATCTTCCAGTTTTCTTCGGGATTCATAAGCCTTTTCTTGTTCTTGAAGCTCTTGGAATAGGTTTTGAAGTTTACAACATCACCGCAATACTCCTGACGAAGTAGAATCTGACGGATGGTAGAGCTTTTCCATTTATATGGATTAGGCTGTACTTTTTTACCACCTCTGCCTATTCCTCTTTCCTGCCAATAGGCTGTACAATTTTTAATACCCTTGTCCTGAAGATGCCTTGCGATTTTATCCAGACCATAACCTTCAAGGTAAAGTCTGAAAATCTCTTTTACTACCTTTGCGGCTTCGGGTTCAACTATCCATCTTTTAGGATTTACAGGGTCTTTCATATACCCGTATGGCGGCTGTGATAACGGCTCTCCCATATTACCTCTGATTCTTTTTGCAGAGCGTACCTTGTTTGAAATATCTCTTGCATACATCTCGTTCATAACATTTTTGAACGGGATTATTTCATTCTCTCCGTCAGCGCTGTCAACCAAATCTGTAACAGCGATAAAGCGGATGTCGTGCTCGGGAAAATATGATTCAGTAAAAAGACCAACCTCAACATAGTTTCTGCCGAATCGGGACATATCCTTGACAATGATTGTTTTGACGTATCCTGCTTCAACATCCTCCATCATTCTTTTGAAATCAGGTCGGTTGAAGTTTGTACCTGTATAACCGTCATCAACATAAAACCTTGTGTTGTCAAAGCCCTTTTCCTTTGCGTAACGAGCAAGCATAAGCTTCTGATTTTCTATTGAGTTGCTCTCGCAATCTTTACCGTCATCACGGGAGAGACGGCAATAGAGAGCAGTAATACCTGAGTAATTTGACTGCATTAGTCCTCCTTTCCGGCAGTCATGCATACACATTCTGTGTTAATTGTATTTATATCTTCGGCAGTAGTCAAATGTGCGAAATCGCTACCTAAATATCGTTTAATCTTATCAATGAAAGTCATTGATTCTGTTTCACTGTGTTTAGTAGAAACAATATAACGGACACCGTTGATAACATAAACACTATCATCAGCACTTACAACCTCTCCATGAGTATCATTCAATAGAGATATAATAAAGTCTTTTAATCTTTTAAAAATATTCAATAACATTCCTCCTTATCTTTCATCCCGTGAATAACCACGGTTTCTGTTTTGTGTTTTATTTTTCTGCTGCTGTTCGATTTCAAGAATTGTGCCTATTTTGTTTTCTATCTCTGGCTCGGATTTTTCAATTCTTTCGCAGGTGTTGATGTCCTTACGAAGAATTTTCAACCTTTCGGAAAATAGACTAATGGTATCTTTGATTTCTGCGATTTCCTTTTCATCACCCTTGCGAACAGCAGATTTTAAT
>JAGAKX010000027.1 GCA_017625435.1 Clostridia bacterium | reverse complement strand
TCTGTACAGTGTATTTATAACTGCGATAGCTGTTCTCAGCTTCCTCAGACAAATGAAAAAACAATAAGGATTTGATGCGATGAAATACAAACTCATTATAGATAAAGATGCGGATGAAGAGATAATTGCAAAGGTTCACGCTCCCTCTTCTCTGACCGAGCAAATAGAAAATCTCGTCTGTAGTTTTTCAGGTGCTGAAAGCATTATGGGATACAATGATGACGAGATGAAAAAGCTCTTATTCTCTGAAATAGAGTGTATAACTGTTGTTGATAAAAAGGTAACAGTTGTCGATACTAAGGGAAATCACTACCGTATTCAGGACAGGCTTCGTGATTTAGAGAATATTCTGCCGTCTTATTTTATACGCATTAACAAGTCTACTCTTGCCAACGAACACCGCATTGAGCGTTTTGTCGCTGTGTTCAACGGCGGTGTGGATGCAGTTTTCAGATGCGGTTATCGTGAGTATGTTTCAAGGCGTTGCTTTTCACAAATAAGAAGGAGGTACGAGGGAATATGAAAAGGTTTATTTCGGAGTTTTTTCGCAGGGGTCTGATTGCTTGCGGTTTCGGCCCGATTGTTCTTGCTGTTTTATATCTGATTCTGCATTATAAGGGTCTAATAGATACACTAACTGTTAATCAGGTCTGTACAGGTATTTTTTCAATAACTGTACTTGCCTTTACAGCAGGCGGTATGAATGCTGTTTATCACATAGAACGCCTACCATTGATGTCGGCAATTTTGATTCACGGTGTTATTTTATATATCAGCTATTTAAGCACTTATCTGCTCAACGACTGGCTCAAATTGGGCTTGACACCGATTTTGGTTTTCTCCGGTATTTTTGTTGTCGGCTATTTGGCAGTTTGGGCAATTATTTATTGCGTAACTAAACGAAACACTAAAAAGCTTAATGAAATGCTGAAAGAAAAGCAGCAAAAGATAATAGACGATAATAAACAGTTAGATTAAATATTTTTACTGCTCTCATTTTTTGAGGGCAGTTTCTTTTTATCAAAACCGCCCCATACTAGTAATGGGAATAAACACTACCATTAAGTAAATCCCTTATGAACACCCGCACCAAAAATACCTGAGGTCTTCAGACTTCAGGTATTTTTATTTGCAGAATAAGGACGGGGCTTGAACCCTAAGAGGGTGAGGAGCGTTAAGAAAACAGTCCGGCGGACTGTTTTTAGCGACGAAGTCCGAGGCGGGTACTGCACACAAAGTGTGCGGTCGTCCGAGGATGACGGATTTGCAAAACAAATCCGCATCCCGTCTCTCGCACCAAAAATAAGACGGTCTTTTGGCTGTCTTATTTTTTATCCATTGCGAAAGCGATGGTATATCATCAGCAACGGCATTGCCGTTGTTGTATTTCATCAGTCCGTCAGGACTGGATATCATCACGCATTTGCGTGCATCAAAAAACTTTCGCAATGATGATATACAAAACTCCGTTTTGATGATATGCAATTCCTGCGGAATTGATGATATGCACGGCTTTGCCGTGATGTAAATTACATTTTGTTGCAGACGCAGAGCAAGCACTCTTGTGAAGGTTCTGTGTTTTTTTGTTATTATCATAAATCCGCGTCCCGTTTTTCGCAAATCTTGTACTGTAAAACCGAAATCGGCAGTTGAATCAAACATTTTATTAATGCTTTGTTTTATTTTGTTCTTGCTTATTTGAGTTCAATATAATATACTGTAAGTAACAACATAAAAGAGGGTAGTATTATGTCAAAAAATGTAACACTTGTAGTTATGGCGGCAGGTATGGGCAGCCGTTTCGGCGGTCTCAAACAGATGGAGCCTATAGCCGAAGATGGCAGAGTTCTTCTTGATTTTTCAGTTTATGATGCAAAAAAAGCAGGGTTTAATAAAATTGTATTTGTTATAAAAGAGGCAATAGCAGAAGATTTTATAAATATCGTCGGCAAGCGCATCGAGAAAGTAATTGACGTAGAATATGTTTATCAGGAGCTTTATAAGCTTCCCGAGGGTTTTGTCTGTCCCGAAACAAGAGAAAAGCCCTGGGGCACAGCCCACGCAATTCTCTGCTGTAAGGATGTTGTCAACGAGCCCTTTGCAGTTGTAAATGCAGATGATTTCTACGGCAAAAGCGCATTTAAGACTGTTTATGACTATCTTACTGAAACTGAAGATAATTACTGTATGGCAGGATTTCGTCTTAAGAACACACTTACCGAAAACGGCACCGTTGCAAGAGGTGTGTGCGTAACTGAAAACGGTTATCTTACAAGTGTTACCGAAAGAACAAAGATAAACAAGGACTGTCAGTTTACTGAGGATGACGGTGCAACATGGGAACAGCTTTCCCCCGATACCCTTGTTTCAATGAATCTCTGGGGATTCCGTCCCGATGTTTTTGCATACATAGAAGAGGGCTTTAAGGAATTCCTTAAAGAGAACATAAACGAGCCTAAAAAGGAGTATTATCTTCCCTTTATAGTAACCGAGCTTATTGAATCAGACACAAAGAAGGTGGCTGTGCTTCCTGCTGAAGATAAGTGGTACGGTGTTACCTATAAAGAGGATAAGCCACAGGTCGTTGCCGCTATCGGAGAAATGATAGCCGAGGGCTTATATGACTGATATGAGAGAGCATACGTCAGTACGGCGTATGCCTCTTTTTTGCTTAAAATATATAAACTTATTGTTGCAATAAAAAATAATATATGATATAATTCGTTTATTAATGCATTCAATCCTAAATAAGGAACGAGGAATAAAAAAATGAAAGAAAAATTAGATGCTTTACTTCTTGAAGGCACCGCAGAAATCAATGCTGCTGCCTCCGAAAACGAGCTTCAGGTTGTCAAGGGCAAGTACCTGGGCAAGGAAGGCCTCGTAACTGTTCTTATGAAAGAAATTCCCAAGCTTGATGTCAGTCTGCGTCCCGAAATGGGAAAGAGCGTAAACCAGGTGAAAAATGCCCTCGGTGAGCTTATTGATGCAAGACGCGAGGAAATCAAGAACAAGGCTTTTGCCATTTCTCCCGATTTTGACTGTACCGTACCCGGTATCAATCCTCAGATAGGCGGTCTTCATCCCATAACACAGATGTGCTATGACCTTAATGATGCTTTCCGCTCAATGGGCTTTGAGGTTTTCTCGGGGCCTGAAATCACAAGCGAATATTTTGCTTTTGATAATCTTAATTTCCCTCCCAATCATCCCGCACGTGAGAGTATGGATACATATTGGCTCCAGGGACACGATTCGGGCGAGGCTAACGAAAAGCTCTGTCTTCGTCCCCATCTTACAGGTGACTCGGTTCGTTATATGCAGACACACAAGCCTCCCTACCGCTTCGTTTATCCCGGACGTGTTTACAGAAACGAAACAACAGACGCACGTCACGAGCGTGCATTCTTCCAGTATGAGGCTCTTATCGTTGATAAGGACTTTACCTATACGGCAGGTAAGGTTATGATAAAGAGCATTCTTTCCAAGGTATTCGGACAGGACGTTCCCGTAAGAATGAGAGCAGGCTTCTTCCCCTTTGTTGAGCCCGGCTTTGAAATTGATATGGGATGTCTTGTATGCGGAGGAAAGGGCTGCAGCGTTTGCAAGCACGTAGGCTGGATTGAAATTATGCCCGGCGGCACACCCCATCCCAATGTGCTTCGTGCAGCAGGTGTTGACCCCGATGAATACACAGGCTTCTATGTAAATATCGGTCTCGACAGACTTGTTATGATGCGTTACGGTGTTGATGATGTTCGTATGTTCCACAGCACCGATTTAAGATTCCTCACACAGTTCAAATAAGGAGGAGAAGGATTATGAAGTTATCACTTAACTGGATAAAAGACTATGTAGAGCTTCCCGGTGACCTTACAATGTCACAGCTTGCATTTGACCTTACAATGTCAACCGTTGAGGTTGAAGGTGTTCACGACCTTAAAAAGCAGTTTGACGGCATTGTTACAGGTGTTATTGAAGAAGTTCTTCCCCATCCCAATGCAGACAAGCTTCGTGTATGCAAGGTTGATATCGGCGCTGAGGAGATAAAGGAAATCGTATGCGGCGGCTCTAACCTTGAAGCAGGAATGAAGGTTGTTGTAGCATGTCCCGGTGCAATGGTACGTTGGCACGGAGAAGGGGAGCCTGTTGAAATCAAGAACACAAAGCTCAGAGGAGTAGCCTCCTTCGGTATGATATGTGCCGCTGTTGAGGTAGGACTCGCTGACCTTTTCCCCACAGATGATGACCACGCAATTATGGATATTTCATATCTCGATGTAAAGCCCGGCACCAATCTTGCAGATGCTCTCGGTCTTGATGATATGATTCTTGAAATAGACAACAAGTCTATGACAAACCGTCCCGACCTCTGGGGTCACTACGGTATCGCAAGAGAGCTTGCCGCTCTTTACGACCTTCCCTTAAAGCCTATTGAAAAGTACGTTCCCGAAACGGATACGGCTTACGATGTAAGAATTCTTGATGAGGAAAGATGTCCCCGTTACATCGGTGCAAAAATTGAGAATCTCTCCGTTAAGGCTTCTCCATTCTATATGCAGAGCCGTTTATGGAGAGTAGGACTTCGTCCCATCAATGCACTTGTTGACATTACAAACTATGTAATGCTTGCAGTCGGTCAGCCTACTCACGTTTTCGATTCAACCCACATAATTGACCATATTGAAGTAAGACGTGCAAAGGATGCCGAAAAGCTTCAGCTTCTCAATGATAAGGATATAGAGCTTTGCAACGACGACCTTGTAATTGCAGACAAGGAAGGCGCAGTTGCTCTTGCCGGTGTTATGGGCGGAGCAAAGGATTCCGTGCTTCCCGATACCGAAAGTGTTATTCTTGAGGTTGCAAACTTCAATTCCCACGGTGTAAGAAGAACAGCTCTTCGTTACGATAACAGAACGGAAGCATCTGCAAGATACGAAAAGGCTATTGACCCCGAAAGATGCGACCAGGCAGTTTCTCTTTCAATGGAGCTCTTCAGGGAGCTTTACCCCGAAATGAAGGTAACAGCATACTCTGACTGCTATCCCAATAAGCTTGTAAAAAAGGAAATTGATGTTGAATTTGAGTGGCTCGACAAGAGACTCGGTATGAGAATTCCTCAGGATGTTGTTTCGAAGAAGCTCGGCAGTATGGGTTACGAGGTAACCTTCACGGAAACAGGTATGCATATTGTTGTTCCCACCTGGCGTTCAACAGGCGATGTTTCCATTAAGGCAGACATTATGGAAGAGGTTGCCCGTATGTACGGCTACGAAAACTTCCAGCCCACATCAATTACAACCACCTTCGACGGTGCTATAAATCAGCTTGATGTTGATCTTGTAAGAAAAATCAAGGAATACCTTGCATTCCGCTGCAATATGCAGGAAATCTTCACATATCCCTGGATGACAGATACTTTTGTAAACGCACTTCTTCCCGATACAGACAACGTATTCTGTCTTTCCACTCCTCCCTCACCCTCAGAAAAATATGTACGTTCAACACTTCTTCCCAACATCTGTAAGGCTATTGTGAAGAATGAGCGTAACTTCTCAGAATTTGCAATTTTTGAAGAGGCAAAAATCTTCAGAAGCTCTGAATTCAACTGTATCTACGATGAAAAGGAAGCTCTTCCTTACGAAAGAAGACATTTGGGCTGTGCATTTGCAGGCTCTCCCGACAATGTTACAGAGCTTTTCAGAACTGCAAAGGGTGTTATAGGTATGATGCCCCGTTACACTCATATGGAAGAATTCACCTTTAAGAAGGTTGAAAAGCCCTACTGGGCAGACGAAACCGTATGGCTCAACATTTACCTCGGCGAAAAGAAAATCGGTGACCTCGGTCTTCTTTCCCATAAGGCAAAGACAGACTGCGGTATAAAGGTTGTTTCCGCCGTTCTTGTTGAAATTGATACAGAGGAGCTTGTTCCCTTCAAGTCAAGAACAAACCGCTTTGTTCATATTCCCGAATTCCCCATGAATGAATATGACCTTTCCTTCCTTGTTGATTCAATGACAAAGTGGGAAGAAATCTACGGTGCTGTAATGGCTAAGAAGAGTGACGACAGCCTTATCCGTGATGTCCGTTTTGTTGACGAATACAAGGGCAAGCAGATTCCTCAGGGCAAAAAATCCGTTACCATCCGTCTTGTAATCGGTTCAAGTGACAAGACTCTTACAGGTGAAGAGATTGAAGCAGCTGCAAAGTCTGCTCTCAAGAAGCTTACAAAGACACTCGGTGCCGAAATCCGCTCATAAGTAATTTCGGAGCTCTGAGATCGGAAGTCGGAGAGGCTTCGCCTAAAAAACATTAATTATCAACCTCTGTATTTTTTGCAGAGGTTGTTTTGCTTGACTTTTTGCTTATATTATTTTAATATTTATTCAGAAACGGAGGAGATATTATGAAAGAGATTATGGAAAAACACGGCTTTATATGCGATATGGACGGTGTTATTTATCACGGCAACAAAATTCTCGACGGTGTAAAGGAATTTGTTACCTGGCTTATTGAAAACGACAAAAAGTTCGTTTTTCTCACAAACAGTCCCGAAAAAACTCCCCACGAGCTCAGTATGAAGCTGGGACGTATGGGCCTTGACGTTTCACCCGATCATTTCTATACAAGTGCTATGGCAACAGCGGCATTCCTTTCTGCTCAGAAGCCCGGCTGTACTGCTTACGTAATAGGTGAGGGCGCACTTTCCAAGGCTCTCTATGACCAGAAGATATATATGAATGATGTTAACCCCGATTATGTTGTTGTGGGTGAAACCCGAAGCTACAACTTTGAAAAAATCGAAAAGGCAATTGACCTCGTAAGAAAGGGCGCAAAGCTTATCGGTACAAATCCCGACATAACGGGTCCTACGGAAAGAGGAATTATGCCTGCAACGGGCTCTCTTGTAGCTCCCATAGAAATCTGCACGGGCAAAAAAACATATTTCATAGGAAAGCCCAATCCTCTTATGCTTCGCCACGGTCTTCAGAAGCTGGGCTGTCACAGCGGTGATATCGCATTTGTCGGCGACAGAATGGATACCGACATAATAGCAGGTATCGAATCAAACGTTGATACCGTTCTTGTATTAAGCGGTGTAACATCCCTTCAGGATATCGACAAATTCCCCTACAGACCCAAATACATATTTAACAATGTAGGAGAAATACTTACAAACGAATAAAAAACTGTGCGGAGTGTTCGTAAGTACGCTCCGCACAGTTTTGTTTGATAATACCCGTAACACCGTGAGGGAGAGTTTTATTAATAATTTTGCCATAATATACCGTAAAATTGTTTGCGGATATTAAGACTTTAATTGTTGCATAAATAAAAAGAATGTGCTAAAATATTATATCATTATTATATATTGAGATGGTGAAGAGAAAAATGAAAAAGATGTTATCATTACTTCTTGCAGTAACTATGCTTTTTGCAGTTATTGTTCCTGTTTTTGCTGCTGAGAAAGGTGATGTGGACGGTGACGGCGGTATAACGGCTTCCGATGCCCGAATTACCCTTCGTATGGCAGTAGGGCTTGATGCGGTTACAGATGAGCTTAAATTACTTGCCGATTATGACGAAAACGGCACGGTTGATGCTTCCGATGCAAGAATTATTCTCCGTTTGTCGGTAGGCCTTTCTGTTGAAGAAGAGCCGGAGGTTCCCGAAAAACCCGTACACGTTCCTTCGGAAAAAGAAAAGCTTTTTTATCAGAACCTTTATGCTACGGCACATCCTTTGCTTGGCTCTTATCCGGCAATTTATGATAACTCAAATCCTTTGAGCTTCCTTCTTAAAAATGTGCAGAAATGGTGCTGTCTTCACACAATAAGCAACGTTTTCCGTCCTGCACTTGAACAGACGGGTTACACAAAGGCTCAGGTTGACCTTCTTGCCCCCAGAACCTTCTCAAGAGATTCTCTTGCGAAGCTCCTTACAAATGTTCTCGGCTTCGATTGGTCTGATAAGTTTGTTGTGGATTCGCTTCCTCTTTATGTTCCCTCGCTTCTTTCTGACTATTATATCAAAACTCCCGAGGCTGCGGACGTTTATTTCCTCTATGATTTTTATGATGATATGATTGAACAGAAGGTTTACGAGCATTCAGATGCGGATATTCAGAATTATACTCCCCGTATAGGAGATGTGCTTTTCATAAGCAACAAGACAAAGACTTATGAAAACGGTTATCCCACCGTTGACCATACCGCGCAGATTATCAAGGTCTACAATGACGGTACATTCCTTTGCACAGAGGGAAGCCTTATTGATCCCAATGATCCCTCAGGTCTTGCAAGAGTACAGGAAAGAAGATATATGTTCGATGAAAAGACAGGGGCTTACTGTTATGTTGATTTTGAAGCAAGCCTTATATACCGCAGTATAGTGGTTCTCTATGCCGCACAGCCTAAGTTTTAAAAAATTATCCGACAGAGAAATCTGTCGGATTTTTACTTAAACCGGAAACTGTTTTTTACAGCAAACCGAAGCTTACGCTTAAAGCCTTATTTATTCTGTCCATTTCCATATTATCAAGTGTACCCATACGCTCCTTGAGCCGTGTTTTGTCAATTGTTCTTACCTGCTCCAGAAGTACGATTGAGTCCTTTTGTAAGCCGCAGCCGCCTCCGTTTACACTTATGTGAGTAGGCAGCTGTGTTTTGTATTTCTGGCTTGTAATTGCAGCCGCAATCACCGTAGGGGAGTATTTGTTGCCCACATCATTCTGGACTATAAGTACAGGTCTTATTCCGCCTTGCTCGCTTCCGACAACAGGACTTAAATCCGCATAATATATGTCGCCCCGTTTTACTGTCATTTTTCATTTCGCTCCTTCATTCGGTTTATCTTTTCAACTGTATTTTTTCCGTATTGAAGGATAATTAAACATCAAAATAAAAATTTTTTGAAATTTAGAAAAAAACTATTGACAAATTAGAATCATTCTATTATAATTAGAATTGTTCCAAGAGGAAATAACAAAATACTATATAAAAAGGAGTTATTATTATGTCAAAGAAATGGGTTTGCTCAGTATGCGGTTATGTTCACGAAGGAGATACGCCTCCCGAAAATTGCCCCGTATGTAAGGTTCCTGCAGAAAAGTTCAAAGAGCAGCAGGGCGATGTAAAGCTTGCTGCAGAGCACGAATACGGTATATATGAAAAGACGGTTGCAAATAACCCCGATATCAGCGCAGAAGACAAGAAGTATATTTTTGATCAGCTTATGGCTAACTTCAACGGCGAATGCTCAGAGGTAGGTATGTACCTTTGTATGGCAAGAATTGCACACCGTGAAGGCTATCCCGAAATCGGTCTTTACTGGGAAAAGGCAGCTTATGAAGAAGCAGAGCACGCAGCAAAGTTTGCTGAGCTTCTCGGTGAAGCATTAGAGCCCAATATGAAGGCTACAACCAAGGAAAATCTTGCATGGCGTGTTGACTGCGAATACGGCGCAACAAACGGAAAGTTTGAGCTTGCAGCCCTCGCAAAGAAGCTGAATCTTGATGCTATCCACGACACAGTTCACGAAATGGCAAGAGACGAAGCAAGACACGGCAAGGCATTTGAAGGACTTCTTAACCGTTATTTCAAGGGCTGAAGGAACCCGCAGCAGGACCCCACGGCTCTGTTTAATCTGAGCTACGGGCTTTTTATCCTGACTGCGAAAGACGAAGAGGGAAGGGACAACGGCTGTATCATAAACACCGCCTTCCAGGTTGCAAACGACCCCACAAAAATTGCAATTTCCTGTCAAGCCGGAAATCTCACAAGAGAAATCATTGAAAAGACAGGAAAGTTCAATTTAAGTGTGCTGACAGAGGATTTACCCTTTGAAACAGTACAGCATTTCGGTATGCGTTCCGGTCGGGATGTCAATAAGTTTGAGGACTTCGAAGCTACCTCGAGAAGTCACAACGGACTTTATTACATTACCGAAAATACCAACGCATTCTTCAGCTGTGAGGTAAAAGGTTCTATGAACCTCGGCTCACATCAGCTCTTTATTGCAGACGTAACCGAAAGTGCGACTCTTTCAAAAGCCCCCTCCTGCACCTACGCACACTACCACAAAGCAATCAAGAAAAAATTCACATAAATCCTCCAATATTACGAAAGGACACAGAGTAAAATCTGTGTCCTTTAGACTGCTGCCCCCCATTTCTATTTAGAATGGACTTAGTAAGCATTCTGAGACGGAGAAATCTGCCTTCTTTTTTCATATCTTGAAAACTATTATAAAAGATGTTATACTGAAATAAACTGAAAGAAATGGTGTGACAAAAATGCTTTTATATCACGGTAGTAATGTTGCAGTTAAGGTACCTAAAATAATTGAGAGTAACCGTGCATTGGATTTCGGATGCGGTTTTTATCTTACCTCAGATTTCGAACAGGCTGCAAAATGGGCAAAGCTTATGGTGTTACGCCGTGGCGAAGGAACTCCCACCGTTACAGTATTTTATTTTGATGAAGAAGTTGCTTTATTAAAAACTCTTAAGTTCTGTGCTCCTGATGCCGATTGGCTTAAGTTCGTAGCATCTCACAGAACTAATACAAATGATGTAAATGACTATGACGTAATTGCAGGTCCTGTTGCGAATGATAACACTATGCCTGTAATAAATATGTATATTGCGGGAGATTATAATGAGGAAGAAGCTATAAGACGCCTTCTTATTCAGAAGCTTAAAGATCAGTATGTAATGAAGACCGAAAGGGCAGTGGCTGCATTGAAATTAAAAGAGGTGATCACATTATGACAAGAACTCCATCTGTAATAATGGATTATTACAACAAAGCTGTTGTAGAGCTTATATGTAAAAAATACGGATTCAGTCCTTTTGAGGCTTTCAAGGCATTTGCATTATCTGAAATTCATATTATGCTTTCTGATAAAAGATATGAAATGTGGGACTTCGGGGCTCCTGCCATATTTGATATGTGGGAAGCTGAAAGAATTACAGGAAATCCCAGAAACTCACTTTATTTACGAGGTGATATTTCTTGAGTCGTGAAATGACTTTTTTTATGTATCTTACTGAAAGATATGCTGAATATAAGGAAACCACCTCAGGTGAAATCCTGAAGGAATGGGACAAATTGGAAATTACAAAAAAAATTTATGCTTTGTATGAGCTTTATCACACAGAAGCCATTGAAAATGCCTTTGCAGATATTGACAGACTTGTGAAAGA
This sequence comes from Clostridia bacterium, assembly GCA_017625435.1. GTDB lineage: Bacteria > Bacillota > Clostridia > Oscillospirales > Acutalibacteraceae > RUG806. The sequence goes on along the minus strand of JAGAKX010000027.1, from coordinate 23,390 downwards.
GGCTAAAAATTCTTGAATAATACTACCACAAAGCAATCAAGAAAAAATTCACATAATCCTCCAAATAAGAAAACTGTATCAGTCCTCTGACCGATACAGTTTTTTTGCAGTATTTTATTTCTTTACGCTTACGGGGAATTGCTTTTCGTCAAAATCAAGAATACGGGCGATTCTTACGGGAATTTCGCAGTTTTTAATGACTTCAGCGTTTTTTATAAGCTCGTCGGAGCCGTAAACAAGAAGAGGAACATCTGCTGCGCTGTGACTGCCGCTTGTGAATACGTAACTGCCGTTTTCAAAGGTGATACCGCCTGTTTCGTGGTCTGCCGTGATAACAACAAGAGTTTCGCCGTCTTCTTTTGCAAAGCTCAGCATTGCCTTTACGGTTCTGTCGAATTCCTCAAGAGCTTCCGCCATTTTATCGGAATCATTATTGTGAGAATGCTTATCTATATGAGCGCCTTCAATCATAAGGAAGAAGCCTTCATCCGTATCGTCAAGAATATCAACTGCCTTGACAGCCATCTGCTCAAGGTTAGGTGTGTTTTCAGATGAAGGTTTTATTGTCCATAAGGAGCTTGTGAACTGACCGAAGCTTCTGCTTCCTTCCGGCAGAGCCATCATTTCATCAAAGGTAGAAATGTACCGGTAGCCGTTTGCTTCTGTATTGCTGAGTGTTATTTCCGACGCTGCGGTACCCCAAATAAGGTCAATTCCCGATGTGAGCTGGTCTGCCGAAATATCCCAGGACATTTCGCGGCTTGCTGTATGTGCCGAAAAGGATGCGGGGGTCGCACCTGCAGTTGAATCTGTTGTAATAACACCGGTAAGCATACCCCTTTCCATACAAAGCTCCGTAAGGCTTTTAGGAAAAGAGTATACAGAATTGGGATCATCGTTATAAACAGCGATTCTGCCGTTGCCGGTTCTTACACCGGTTGCAAGTGCCGTTCCGCCTGCCGCGCTGTCAGTAACCTCATTCGTTAAAGAAGCGGTTTGCGAGCTTCCCCTGATTTCAAATCTGTCCATTGTAAGAGAGATACCGCTTTCAGCCTTGGTTTTTTCAAGGTGGTTAAAGCCCATTCCGTCACCGATAAGATAGATAACATTCTTTATTTCTCCGGGCTCCTCGGGCTGTTCATTGAAACCGAAATAATTGCCTATTGCCACGAAAATGCTTAAAAGAAATGCTAAGATTTTTGAAATAATTGCACTTTCCATTTTTATTTCTCTCCCATATATGTTTTCATTATTATAATAAAGCAAAAAAGCTCCTAAATCAACACAAAATCAAAAAACCGTATCAGCCGTCTCAGCCGATACGTTTTTTTTTGTTATTCGGTAATGTTTGCAGTAAAGAAAGCTCTTCTTATTACACCGTCTGAATCGTATTCGCTTATGACGAATGTGATAGTGTCGCTGTCATTTCTGAGCACAACGGGAACAACACCGGTGGCCGTCAAGCCCTTTATTTCAACCTGTGCATACTTTGTGTGGTTGCATACGTAGTTGTCTGCCTGCTCGCCGGTTTCGTCATATACCTTGAAATCAAGAGGAGTGATAATAAGACCGGTTGCATTTGCAAGATGGGGCTTGTAGCCAATGTTCTTGACCTTATAGGTAATAAGAACGCATTGCTCATCTGTGTAGCCCTTTGATTCGTTGATTCCCGTGCTGTGAAGAGGATGATTTATTACGCTTTCAATTGAAATCTCCCAGTTATCGGCTACAATCCATTTTTCTCCGAGGGGTATTTCCTCATAGAAGGTGGGATCTGAAAGACCGCAGTTTTCGCAAAGACCTGTTGTTTTGCTGTAGCTGTGGCCGATAGGCTCAAGGGGTTCGTTCTTGATTCTGCCGCACATTGAGCATTTATAAAGATTGTGTCCCTTTGTTTCACAGCCTGCGGGCTTTGCCTCATCAAGCTGAAAATCGTGGTCAAGCTTATCGGTATATTCGGTTTTTGAGTAAGAACAGCGTGAGCAGGTAAAAACGCTCTTTCCCTTCTTCATACAGGTGGGAGCCTCTTCCCCGGAAAGCCCGAAATCGTGCCCCAGAGCCTCTATGGTTTCGAAGGTTTCCTTGCCGCAGGAGCACACAAGTAACTTTCTTCCGCTGTTTGAGCAGGTAGGCTCACGGGTTATTTCTTTAAATTTGTATTCGTGAACGTGGGCTTCCGGAATTTCACCTAAATTTTCAAGTCCGACTGATGCACGGAGAATGAGTCTTGCATCGGATGCTGAAACTACGGTATCACCGTCTGCGTCAGCCGCAACAAGCTGTGAAGCGGTTAAAACCTCAAGACCTACAGCTGCTCTGAGAACCAGCCGGGCATCAGATGCCGAAATACCGGGAGTCCCGTCAATATCGCCCTTTAACGCTGCAAGGACAGGGGTTATTAAGGAAATTATAAGTACAATTGTGAGTAAAACTGCTGAAATTGATTTTTTCATTTTCTTTCTCCTGTTTTTTACAATATACCCGAAAATATATCATAAAGTTCAGCTAAAGTCAATCTTAAGACTTGTTTAACAAAAGCATTTGAGGTTGACAAAACTTACCTCAGAAGGTAAAATACTCTATATACAAATAAAAGGGGTAAGATTATGAAAAGACTTATTTCCGTAATGCTTTGTATTTCAATGCTTTTCGGTATGACGGCATTTTCCGTATCTGCTGATGATGCTGTTTCCAGAGACGATATCATTTTTGCAGAATCTGCAGAGGATATTAAAAAGCTTGATATGGGAAGTATCCCTGTTGTTGAGGTACCCGGCTTCGGTGTTACCATATACAGAAACCTTCATACAGAGGACGAAAGTGATGATACAACGGTTTTCGGTCCTTCTCCCGATCGTCTTGTCCCGGCGCTTTTTAAGTATCTTCCGGGGTTTCTTGCAGGACTTGTGTTCAGAAATTTTGGCCTTGTGTCGGAAAATCTCGGTCCCTTCGTGCTTGAAGCCTTTGACGGACTCGGCTGTAATCCCGACGGCACAATGAAGGAAGGCACGGGCATTAAGGACGATAACAGTCTCGGTCTTGACGAAAATCTTGAACCCATTGCTCCCGAAGCTCCTGAAGTGCCCGGAGAGGAAACAGAAGCCCCCGTTTACAGCTACAGGAATTCCTTCACCTTCCGTTTTGACTGGCGAAAGGATATGCATACCCTTTCAGGGGAGCTTCGTGATTTTATTGAAAGAGTAAAGAAGGTAACAGGCAGCGAGCAGGTTGCAATTACTGCCTTTTCGCAGGGTAACTGTGTTGTTATGACTTACCTTTATGAATATTACTACACGGAAACGGACCCAGAGGTACGTGATGACGTTTATGCCGTTGTGTTTATGTGCGGTGCGATGAACGGTGTTACAGCCTGTGCAGACCCCGTTTCGGGCAATATAAAGCTTGAGGGACTTTCCCTTCTCCGCTTTGTAAAATCACTCCTCGGTGACAGCTTTGCAACACTCGGTATTTACTATATGCTTGAAATGCTTTATGCCGTAGGTTTATTTGACGGCCTTGCCGGTATTGTGAATGATTATATTGAAGCAGAATTTGATTCAGTTGTTGACCCCTATCTTCTCGAAACCTTCGGCGGAATTCCCGGCTTTTTTGCTATGATGAGCCCCGAAAGATATAAGGATGCAGAGGAATTCCTTTTTGCTGCTCCCGAGCTTCAGGAAAAGTATGCCGGGCTTCTCCAAAAGAACCGCTACTTCCATAATGAGGTTCAGCCCAATATGGGAAATATTATTGATACTCTTATGGCAGAGGGGAAGAACGTGGGTATTTTCGCAGAGTACGGCTATCCCATAGCTCCCTTTACCATGGTTAACGACATTATGACTGACTCTTCAGTCTGTACTGCAGACGAATCCTTCGGTGCTACCTGTGCAGAGGTTGACGGTATTTTGGGATTTGATTACGTTCAGGCTAAGGAATGTGAATGCGGCAGAAATCACGTTTCCGCTGACCTTCAGATTGACGCTTCTACCTGTCTGTACCCCGATATTACCTGGTTCGCCAAGAATCTCAGGCACGACGCAGCAAGCCGCTTCTGGGGAGACCTTGTTGACCTTATAATCTATTCAGAGGAACAGATTACAATATGGGATTATTCCGATTATCCTCAGTTTATGATTGAGTATGAGAACAGCTTTTTGGTTCCTCTTACAAAAGAAAATGCAATCTATGCGGTACCCTTTGAGGATACACTTATTTTCGGTAAAAACCGTGCAAACGGCAAAAGTATATATTAATTTTCAGGAGATATAAAAATGGCTTATTTTTACAAAAAAGACGGGGAAATCTTTATCCCCGAAAAAATCAATCCCGACCTTGCAAAATTAGCTCTTGCAATTGTCAAGACCTGCAAGCTTTCCTTCAAGCTTCAGATGAAGACAACATCCCTTAATAATGCTCTCAAAGCAGGCAATAAGGAGCAGATGCTTGAGCTTATGCAGAAGTGCTTCGACAAGTACAGAAAGCTTTACAATCAGGATATGTCCCTTACAGGTGTTACTGTAGAAGATGTTGACGATTCATTTTTCGCAGATAAGGACGAGGACTTCTTTAAGGCACAGCTTCAGATTCTTCTTGATTTTGCTGCAATCAATACTGTTGTTGAATCAAGAATGATGCCTCTTATGAGCGGTGCCTGCGAAAAGACACTCGGTGTGCCTCTTAATAAAATCAAGTTCTTCACCAATCAGGATGTAATTCTTGAAGAGCCCGAAGAGGACGAAGAAACAGAAGAATAATAAAAAAATCACAGGTATAAGACTCGAATTCTTGTCTTATACCTGTTTTTTTATCAGAGAGTAATAACTGCTTCTTTGTTTTTAAGTAAATCTACGGAGTACATCTCGCCGTTGATTTTTACCGCTACCGTCATATTTTCGGGAGCAGAAAGGGTGACTTCAGTAACTTTGCTGTCCGTAAAATCAGCGGAAACAGTAACATTTCCTCTTGCTTTAAGTCCTCGGAATGAGCCCGTAAGTCCCTCTTTTACGGCGGGAAGCACGGAAATGAAGCCCTCGTGGGACTGAAGAAGAGATTCTGCAATACCTGCAGCACCGCCGAAGTTTCCGTCAATCTGGAAGGGCGGATGGATATCAAATAGATTTGAGTGGGTGGATTTTGTAAGAAGCTTTCTTAAATGCTCGTAAGTATTTTTGCCGTCCTTGAGACGGGCGAAAAGGTTTATAAGCCACGCTCTTGACCAACCCGTATGTCCTCCGCCGAAGGAAAGTCTTCTGTGAAGGGTATTTTTTATTGCTTCAAAAAATTCGGGAGTAGCCTCGGTAATCATATTATCGGGATAAAGAGCGAAAGCGTGGGAAATGTGTCTGTGACCGGGCTCAGGCTCGCCGTAATCCTGAAGCCATTCCTGAAGACAGCCGTTTTTTCCTACCTGTAAGGGAGGAAGTCTTTTAAGTGTTTCTTCTGCCTGCTTTCTGTCTTCTTCGTTTATGCCGAGAATTTTCTCTGCATCAATGTAATTGCGAAGGGTACCGCCGATAATTTCAATATCCATCGTAGGGGAGAAGGCAATTGTTGCGGTGATTTCCTCGTTTCCCTCTATTGGGAAGTACTCGTTTTCGGGGGACATAGAGGGACCCGAAATAAGATAACCGTTTTCATCCTCAAAAAGGAAATCCATAAAGAAAAGGGCACATTCGTGAAGATATTCGTAGGCGGTTTCCTTTAAAAATTCAATATCATTTGTGTAAAGGAAGTGCTCCCACAAATGAAAGCTGAGCCACGCTCCGCCCATGGGCCATACGCCCCAGATTCCGTCAGCAGGTGTCGTAAAGCCGTAAATATCGCTTAAATGATGAAGAACCGTACCGCGGCAGTTATAGTTTTCCCTTGCAGTCTTTTTGCCCGATTCCAGAAGATATTTGTTCATATACTCGAAAAGAGGCAGGTGGCATTCGGAGATATTTGCAACCTCGGGAAGCCAGTAATTCATCTGCAGATTAATGTTTGTATGATAGTCTGAATTCCACGGATTCTCCATTTTTTCGACCCACACACCCTGTAGATTTGCAGGAAGGGTGTCTTCACGGGAGGAGGAAATGAGAAGGTATTTGCCGAAAGCAAAATAAAGTGCATAAAGACCGTCATCCTCGGCATTTTTGCTTTCCTTTATTCTGTCAAGACGTCTGTCCGTGGTCATTCTTTCAACGTCCTTGTTTGACTTCAGCTGAATGTCACTTCTGCAGAAAAGCTCTGAGAAATCCTCGATATGGCCTTCCTTGATTTCTTCATATTCTGCTTCTGACAGAAGGTCGAGGCATACCTCTTCAAAACGGTTGCCGAATTTGAATTCGGTCGCAATTGAAATATAAATTGTGGTGTTGTCTGAGCCTGAAACTGTAATTTTTCCGTCCTTTTCCTCAATATCGCCTTCTGTTTCAATTTTAATACCTACTGCAAAGCGGTGGTTGCCGCAGGCTGTTTTTGCTCTTACGAGAAGCAGGTCATTGAGAAATGTTACACTTTCAATACATTCTCTTTCATAGCTTAATGCGAACTCGGTTTTTTCCTGAGAGGAAAGATTTATCACCGTAAGCTCATAGGGGTATGAGCAGAAGGCTGTCTGAATTACTGCATTACTGCCCTTTTTGTAAGTAATCTCCGAAATACCCTTGTCGAGGATAAGGTTTCTGTGGTATTCGGAGGGCTTTGTTTTATCGGCAAAGTCAAGAGATATCACACCGGCGTATTCATAGGACTGAATTCTTTCTATGCCCTCTCCTAAATTTTCCTCTGCCCAGGGGTCAAGCTCGGTAATATTTCCGTCAAGATACATCTGACGCATTGTCTTTACTCTTTCGGGGAAATCCTTTATTGTTGTGTCTCTTTCGGTGCCTGACCAGATTGATTCCTCGCAAAGATAAATTTTCTCCGTGTCGGTGTTACCGAAAAGCATTGCACCGAAGGAGCCGCCGCCGATGGGGGAGGCGTGCTCCCAATCATCGGCAGGAGTTGAAAGTTTTATTACGTGATTGTCCATAAGTTTTACTCCATTGACTGAATTTTATAAAGCTTGACGGAATGACCGCCTACCTGCTGCGAAATTTCATTTCCTGCTACAAATGTTGTGTTGTCCCATATATCGCATACTGCATAGCGGTCTGATTCGGGAAGATTTACAAAATTAAGCCTTGTAAGGTCTTTGATATTAAATGAAATATCCTTGGGTGAATTTGTTTTGTTAAGAAGACAGACTGCAATTTCCCTGTTTTCGAGAGGCTTTACAAGGACATCCGTAAGACCGTTTGTCTTTACACGTCTGCATTGAATACCCAGTTTATCCTGATTTATTGCAATAGCCTTTTTGTTGGATATGATTTTCAGCACCTTGTTATTAAAATCTACCGTGCCGTCTTCCTTCAAGAATTTTCTTATGTCGTTGCCGAGAATAAGGGGAGCGGCAAGCATACACCAAAGTGAGAAATGAGCGATGTTTTCATTGTCAGTCAGGTCACCGTTTCCCACCTCAAGCATATCGGGGTCATTCCAGTTGCCGGGACCTGCATAGTCATAAAGGCGCACAGTTGCTTCATATATGCCTATAATCGAATGCCATTTAGGAATAATGTCGGGAGTTGTTCTCCATAAGTTGCCTGCTGTGTGTCCCCACTTCCAGGGTCTGTTCCAGCCCCATTCACAGATGGAGAAGCAGATGGGCTTTTCGGGCTTGCCTGTTTCCTGCGAGACCTTCTTTGTAGCACGCATAAGCTCCTTGCCCATATTCTGATACTGTCTTGCGGCTGAATCCATACGGGAAGCTATGGGATTATGAATAAGAAGTGTATTTTTTCCTTTTTTAAGGAAAACCGTTGTCTGATTTCTGCCGGCACGGGGTAATCCCTTCGCACCGGGAATTCTCAGGGAATAGGTTTCTTTGCCGTTTACGATAATCTCGCAGTACTGATCCTTCTTAACTGCCTTGCGTATGCCGAGAGTGAGGATGAATTCGCCGTCCTCGGGAGAGTCAATGTCATAGAAAATTGCACAGCCGGCACCGTTTGAAAGTCCGGCAATGTACTTTGAATGCATAATCTTTTCATCGTGCAGAAGCATTGCATCGCCGCGAAGCTCTGCATCCTCTGCAAGAAGCGTGATAAATTCCTTTTCGCCCTTACGTGAAATAAGCACCTTTTCAATTTCGGGTGCCCCGGTCGGAATGGGCTCATTGTGGCAGAAGTCATACTTGAAGTATTCCACACCCCATTCTGCAAAGGTCTCGGCATCCGTTCTTTCGTGATAAAGGCTTGAAGGCAGGTCCTCGCAGGTAAAAGTGCCGTTTGAAGTATAAATTCCCATTTTAAGTCCGTAGGAATTAACGGCTTCAACAAGAGCCTTTATGCCTGAGGGGAAGGTGCCCAGGTCTCCCTGAAGTCTGCCGTTTTCGTCTCTTACGGATGACATCCAGCAGTCGTCAACGTTTACGTAAATATAGCCTAATTCATCAAGGTGTGCTGCTTTCATAGCTGCAGCCATTTCCTTTATGATATCCTCATTTATGTTATTTCGGAAGGCATTCCAGCTTGCCCATCCCATAGGGGGAGTGAGTGCCGTGCCGTTATTGAAGCGGTCGGCGCCGTCCACGTGAATTTTAGTCGAAGCCATTGCCTTTTTTATGTGGCACACGGGACAGAGATTTTTTTCTTTAAGTACGGTTTTTAAGGACTTACTCATAATTAAGCCTCCTTTATAAGCTTATTTATATATTACACGGACAGCAAATAAAAATCAACCTTAAATTAGTTTCGTCATATACTGAAAAGAGGTGATTTTTTTGCGAAGAAACAAGAGTAAGACTGCGGCACTTATAAAGCTTTTTGTTATGGCGGTGCTTATTATAGCCGTGTACTTTCTGGCTGATACAAGAATGACCCCTATTGTAAACACCTTAGCCCTTTCACGGGCACAGAACCTTGCTACCGTAATAATCAACGATACCGTTGCCGAAATGCTCTCTGATAATAAAAACGATTTTGCGGGGCTTATCGTTGAAGAATATGATGAAAACGGCAGGATTTCTGCACTTTCCGTCAACAGCGTCGGGATGAACCGCCTGAAATCACTTATAAGCGTTCACATTACAAAGGCAATAGGTGAGATTGAAGAAAGCAAAATAAATATTGCTCTCGGCACGCTTACGGGAAGCTCTCTTCTTACGGGAAGAGGCCCTAAAATCACCCTGAATGTGCATATATCCTGCGCCTGCTCCATTGAAGTGAGAAATTCTTTTGAGTATACGGGAATCAATCAGACCGTACACAAGGTTATGCTTGATATAAAAACGGACGTCTACGTGCTTTCTGTGGGCAACACCCTTTCAAGTCAGGTCTTTACGAGCATACCCGTATCGGAAACCGTAATCATAGGGCAGATTCCCGAAATATATGCAGGCAAGGACGATTCTCTGTGGCAGGATCTTATTAACTGATGCTTTACTTTTGACCCTGAAAGTAGTAGAATATACTCCACGGGAGATGTTATATGAAACTTATAATTGCGGAAAAGCCTTCTCTTGCACGTAACATCGTTGCAGGAATAGGGCAGATGAAAAAGAATAACGGATATTTCGAGGGGCTCGGGTATATTGTTACCTGGGCATTCGGTCATTTGTTTTCCCTTTGCGATATCGAAGACTATACGGGTGCGACAACAAGCGGCAGATGGAGTATGGAGAACATCCCCTGCTTTCCCGAAGCCTTTCGTTTCAAACTCAAAAACGGGGAGGATAAAAAGCCCGATGCCGGTGTTGTACGTCAGTTTGAGCTTATTAAGAAACTCTGTAACCGTGATGATGTTGAAGCAATAGTAAACGCAGGAGACGCAGACCGCGAGGGTGAAATTATAGTAAGGCTCTGTGTTATGAATGCATTGGAGAAGGAAAAGCCCTTTCTCCGTCTGTGGCTTCCCGACCAGACTCCCGAAACAGTAGCTCAGGCACTTACTGAAATGAAAAATGAAGAGGAATACGACCTTCTTGCAAACGAGGGCTTTGCACGCACGTATATTGACTGGCTCTACGGTGTGAATCTTACAAGATATGCTACACTTCGCACGGGAGTGCTCCTGAGAGTGGGCAGAGTTATTGTGCCTGTTGTTAAGGCAATTTACGACAGGGATATGGCAATAAGGAATTTTGTCCCCGACAAATATTTTGCACTTGTAAGCTCCTGTGAAACCAACGGTGAAACGGTAGAGCTGGTTTCAAAGCATAAATTCCCCAAGGAAAAGGCGGCTCTTGCACAACGTGCCTGCGATAAATTAAACGCTCAGGAAGCAATTGTTACCGCAAAAAAGACAAAAAAGGATAAGCTTAATCCCGGAAAGCTTTATTCACTTTCAAAGCTTCAGAATTTCCTCGGCAAAAAATATAAAATGCCTATGGATACCTCCCTTCGCATAGTGCAAAAGCTCTACGAGGAAGGCTTTCTTACATACCCGAGAACCAACTCCGAATATCTTGCAACGGCTGAAAAGGACAAGATAAAGAAGATTGTAAATATTGTAAAGGGCAAGGGCTATCCCGTTGAATTCAAGGACAAGAAAACCATATTTGATGACAGTAAGATTGAATCCCACTCCGCTCTTACTCCTACTTATAAATTCCCCGATGTAGCTAAGCTTTCAGAGGAGGAAAAAACAGTTTACTCCGCAGTTCTCAGACGCTTTGTTGCAGTTTTCTGCAGTGAGGAATGTGTTGTATCAAAAACGGAAATCACCGTGTCCGTAGGTGAGTGTGAGGACTATTTTCTTAAAGGTCTTATGATACTGGAGCCCGGCTGGACAAAGTATGATGACTCGGGCAAAAATAATAAAATTCTCCCCAATCTCGAAAAGGGCGACAGAGTAAATATTGACTTTAAGCCCAAAGAAAAGGAGACAAGTCCTCCCAAGCACTACACCATAGAAACCCTTAATAATTATCTTAAAAATCCCTTCCGCGAAGAAAAGGCGGAGGCATCCGAGCAGGACGATGCAGAGGATTACCGTGCTATTTTTGAAGGACTGGAGCTCGGTACCGAGGCTACACGTACGGGAATTATAGATAATGCCGTAAAAAGTAAATATATTGAGCTTAAAAAGGACGTTTATAAAATACTTCCCGACGGAGAATATCTCATTGAACAGCTGATAAATATGGGCATTTCAATGGATAAGTACAAGACAAGCGAGCTCGGTCAGGCACTTAAAAGGGTTTATCACGGTGATATCACAATAGATGAAAGTGTTTCGCAGGCTGTAAATGAAATAAAGGGTGTCTTCGGTGCCCCCGAAAATTCCCCCGAATCCGATAAATATTTCGGCTTTGCAGGGGATGAAGTCGGTGCTTGTCCCCTGTGCGGCAAAACCGTTGTAAGAGGAAAATACGGCTATCAGTGCCGAGGCTATAAAGAGGGCTGTAAATTCTCAATTCCGGGTATTCTCTGTAAAAGAGTAATTACCCCCGCAAATGCAAAAAAGCTGCTGACAGACGGTAAAACCGACAAAATAGATGGCTTTATTTCAAAAACCGGCAAACCCTTCTCCGCAAGACTCGAAATGAAAGAAAACAAAGCAGTATTTCTGTTTGAAGATTAATATTTTTTCCCGGAAATGAAAATTTCCGGGATTTTTTTGCAGCATTTTTTCTTTTTTGGGTACTTAGTTTATGAAAGGAGTTGAAAGAAATGAAAAAAATACTTATAATTTTACTGATGTTATGTTTGATTCTTTCTTTTACCGTACCCTCATACGCCTCTTATTCTACAGAGTCATACCTGATTTTTTTCAAAACAAAGGATTCTTATGAAAACACGGAATATGAAGAGTTATTTTCTGACCACAAAAATTTTCTTGATCCCTCGGCATTGGGAATGCCCGAGTTATCTCATATCAGTGTTTTCGGTGCATCGTACGGTACAAATTCCGACAGTAATACACATTTTTATATTATGTGTGCAGAAATCGGCTTCAGCACCCTGCGGGAAGCCACAGAAGCTTGTACGGAGCTTATGAGCCGGGGCATTGCCGAGTGGGCTTTTTCTATGAATTTTAATGATTTCTATGCTTTTAATAAAAGATTTAATCTGTTTCTGCCCTTTGAACAGAGGTTTGTGATGCACTCGGAAAATACCATCGGTGATATTGATTGCAGTAATGTCGTAACAGCAGAGGATGCAAGAATTGCACTTCGTATTGCTGTGGGGCTTGAAAATAAAAGTGATTACCCCTACCTTATGGGGGATATGGATTTTGACGGAAAAATCACCTCAACCGATGCAAGAGAGATTATTCGTGTTTCGGTGGGACTTTCCGGATATGCTACACTTGATTAAATTTTCAGAAAGATATTTTTATGGATGACGGGCAGATAATAAAGTTTCTTAAAAATCGGGATGATACTGCCGTTTCGGAAACGGAGAAAAAATACGGTAAGCTGCTTTTCAGTCTTGCCATGGGTATTCTCGGCTCTTCAGAGGATGCCAAGGAGATTGTGAATGACACTCTGCTTGTTTTATGGAATTCATCTGCTTCGTCACCGCCTGAAAATCTGAAAGCATATCTTTGTAAAATAACAAGAAATCAGGCTCTTAAAAGAGTGCGCCGTGACAAAGCACAGAAAAGAAGCCGTGATTTTACTTTAAGCCTTGAAGAAATCGGTGAGGTCTTTTCTTCTTCCGAGCTGACGGAAGATATCTTTTCCGCAAAGGAGCTAGAAACTGCCGTATTTTCGTTTATATCCGGACTTTCTTCATCTGAACGGCTTATTTTTATGCGAAGATACTGGTTTTTTGATTCAATGAAAAGGATAGCCGAGCTTTCCGGGGAAAAGGAAAGCTCCGTCCGTTCAATACTAAGCAGAACAAGAAAAAAACTCAGAGAGTATCTCCGGAAGGAGGGATTCGAGGTATGAAGAATGAAGATTTTCTCGAACTGCTCGGGAATATAGATGACAGTATTATTGATGAATGTACGGCTCCTTCCGTTGTTACAAAAAAGCCCCGTTTTGTTAAGTATATTATAACCCTTGCCGCAGTTTTTCTTTTTACTGTCTGTGCGGTGCTTATAAGCAGAATTGTACCCCAAGGACTGCTTACGGGCTTTGTGGGTGAAGAGCACTCTGTTTCGGAAAACAGCGAAACCGAAAGCACGGATTTCACCGAAGACGGCACCTCGGAGCTTCATATTGAAGAGCCGTCCCTAACGGAAGAACCGTCCCTAACGGAGGAAGCCTCTTCCTCTGAGGCGGCAACGGATATTGAAACTACAGAGCCTCCCGTAACCGAAAGCACTACGGAGCCGGGCACAACCGAACCTTCAGAGGAAACTACCGTAACGGATATCCCTTCGGGGACAAACGAACCGTATTTTGTTGAGGTGCCTTACGGAAGTCTTCTTTTTGCTGGAACGGACGGCTTGCCGGATGATTATCCCGAGCACAAGAGAGTTACCTGGAAGGAGCTGCTTCGCCTTTACGGAACAGTTATTATTCCGTCGGTTATCGGTGAATTCTTTCCTGAATATCAGTCCATAATTAATGACACGCACCTTGTGCTTTCCGACGGGAAAAATACGTGGGCTGAAAATTCGTTCAGCTTTACCCTGCCTGACGGCAGTACGCTTAATCTGAAGGTTTCAAATCACAAGCTGACCTTACATCAGACAGAAGAAGAAAATATGGATTATGCTTCTGAAATTGAGGGCATTTCCGTGCTGTTATTAAAGGGATATGAAGCAGAAGGCGAAATGATTTTCAGCGCGTATTTCCAAAAAAACGGTGTGTATTTCAGAATAATTCAGCAGGGAACAGACCTTAGTGAAGAGGGCTTTGTTGATATTATAAGAAGCTTACTGTAAAAAATTCGCCTTATACCTTTTTACGGGTATAAGGCTGATTTTTTAGCATATTAAAATGCATTTTTTATGTGGTTTATGTCGGCGGTGTAAAGGTCATAAAGAATTACCTCGATAATGTCAAACCGGACAGGTGAGCCTTCACTTTTTGTCATTCTGAGAAATGCCGCCGCATTGGTTTTAAGATTTTCACTTTTTCTGTAATCAACAGCCTCCGAAGGGGAAAGCATTTGCCCCGGAGAACGGGTTTTTACCTCAACAAAGCACATTGCTCCGTCGGGAGAGCGGGCAACAATGTCCGTTTCACCGAGCTTTGTTGCGTAGTTTGTTGCAATTATTTCATACTTATTTCTTCTCAGGAATCGGCAGGCTAACTGCTCACCTCTGAGACCGACCTTGAGATGTTCGGGTAAAGCCATTACTTTTCTCCGAGATTTTTAAGAAATGAAAGTCTGTGCACGGGAGAAATGCCGTGCTCCTTAATCATTTCATAGTGAAGGGCGGTAGGGTAGCCCTTGTGCTTCTTAAACTGATATTCGGGATATTTTTCGTCTAATTCCAGAAGATATCTGTCCCTGCTCACCTTAGCAAGTATGGAAGCGGCGGCAATTGAAATTGATTTTGAATCTCCCTTTACAAGGGTCATTTCCTCAATTCCCGTACCGGGCTTTCTGTTGCCGTCAACCAAAGCTATGTCGGGCTTTACCGGGAGCCCCTCAACAGCTCTTTTCATTGCAAGAAAGGTAGCATTAAGTATGTTTATTTCGTCAATTTCCTGTTCACCGGCACTTGCCACGGACCAGGCAATTGCTTTTTCTTTTATTATGTCAAAAAGGGCATCTCTCTTTTTTTCGGAAAGCTTTTTTGAGTCATTTATTCCCAGATCCCCGAGGTCATCGGGAAGAATTACAGCAGCGGCAAAAACGGGACCTGCAAGAGGTCCTCTGCCTGCTTCGTCAATTCCGCAGACTGCCTTATATCCCTTTTCTTTAAGAAGATTTTCGTATTCGTAGGTCATACCGTTGGCCTTTCAAATGTAATTTTTCCGAGCTTTCCGGCTCTCAGCTCATCAAAAAGGGTAGTGGCGGCGCGAAGGGTATTTACCTCACCCTTTGATATCAGCATACCTCTTTTTCTGCCGATTTCCTCCAAAAGCTCATATCCGGTAAATTCGCTGAAGTCCGTTACCTTGTAGCGTTCCGTGAGTCTCTCGGGGTAATCGTCACGAAGAATCTCAAGAAGCTTCACGGCAAGCTCTTCAATATCAAGAATATCATCCTTGATTCCTCCCGTAAAGGCGAGCTTATAACCAACATCGGGGTCTTCAAATTTCGGCCATAATACACCGGGAGTATCGAGAAGCTCAATATGGTCGCCTATAACATACCATTGATTATGTCTTGTAACGCCTGCTCTGTCTTCAACCTTAGCTTTACCGCCCTTGCAGAAACGGTTGATGAATGAGGATTTTCCCGTATTGGGAATACCCACAACCATAAGACGCAAGGCTCTTCCTGCCATACCTTTTTCGTTATTTCTCTTTATGGTATCGGAAAGCACCTCGTGAACGGTCTGCTTGAAAACATTCAGCCCCTTACCGCTTTTGCAGTCAACGGGAATGGCGGCTATACTCTGTTTTTTATAAAATGCGATCCATTCGGCGGTTGTTTTTTCGTCTGCAAGGTCGCATTTATTGAGAAGTATTATTTTGGGCTTGCCTTCAATAAGGTCATTAAGCTCGGGGTTTACGCTTGAAAAGGGAATTCTTGCATCTCTTAATTCAACAACACCGTCAACAAGAGAAAGGCTCTCTTTTATTTTACGGCGGGTTTTTGCCATGTGCCCCGGAAACCACTGTACCGTCTGTTTCTGTGTGTCCATATCAGTTACCGTTTTCCGTGAAATTTTCGTAAATATTCCATTCTCCCGAAAGACGAAGCTGTGCCTTTCCGAGAAGTGCATCAACGGGCGCAAAGCCGACGTGGGAATATCTTGAGTCCGAGGATACGGGGCGGTTGTCACCGAAAAGCATTACACAGCCCTCGGGTACCGTTACGGGATATGAAAGGTCCCCCTTCATTGTGTGTACGGGTACGGCATAAGAGCTTTCGTCAAGCTGAACGCCGTTTACGTAAACATTGCCGTCGGAGTCAAGGTCAACCGTGTCTCCCTCAGTTGCAATTACTCGCTTTACTATGGGGCCCATTGTGGAAAGACGGTGTGTTGAAATAACAATATCACCGTATTCGGGCTCATCGTAATAGGGAGTGACAATAAGCCATTCGCCGTTGTGAAGGGTATCCACCATAGAACTGCCGCTGACACCTACAAGCCTGAAGCCGAAGGTGAAAACAAGAGCTATTATAAAAATTGCAGATATAACGACAGAAAGACCCTCATAAATGCTTGATGCAAAAGAGGATTTTTCGTTATTTTCAGTTGTTTTTTCGGTGAGAATTTCTTTCTCTTCCATAATATCACCTGAGCTTTCCTATAGGATAAATCTTAAAAAGTGCTTTTCCGTTTATTTCGTCAAGGGCAATGAAGCCCACTTCATTATGCCTTGAATCTACCGAATTGTTTCTGTTGTCACCCAATACAAAAACCGAGTCCTCGGGGACCGTCACCGTGTCCGAGGGATAATTCATATCGTAGGCTTCGGATATGGGGTCCTTTACCTCGTAATCCTCAAAAATAACCTTGCCGTTGACGGTTATAATATGGGTTTCAAAGTTTATTGAAACCGTGTCTCCGGGAAGACCGATAACTCTTTTTATCATAGAGCTTTCTTCGGCACTTTCCTTGTTTACTGCTATTATATCACCGTAATCGGGAGTATACAAGAAATTTGAAATAATTATTTTATCTCCCGTTCCCAGCGTCGGTAACATTGAACCTCCGTCAACTGAAACAAGCCTGAAAAAGAAGGTGAAGGCAACGAAAATCACCGTCATAAATAACAGCAAATACGAAAGGACGGAATAAATATATTCCGCCGCACGGGTGTATAAGGATTTTTCGTTTCTGTCTGTCTTTTTCATAAAACCAAAAAAAGAGGAACACTTCAAAGTGTTCCTCAAAAGCACATAGATTAATTACTTGATTAATTCCTTAACCTTAGCTGCTTTACCGACTCTGCCTCTGAGGTAATAAAGCTTAGCTCTGCGTACTTTACCCTTTCTTACGATAGCAACGTTTGCAACGTTGGGGGAGTGAATGGGGAATACTCTTTCAACACCAACACCGTAGGAAAGTCTGCGAACGGTGAATGTTTCTGCAACACCGCTGCCCTTACGAGCGATAACTGTACCTTCGAATGCCTGAATTCTTTCCTTTTCACCTTCACGAATCTTAACGTCAACACGTACTGTGTCACCGATTTCGATTACGGGGGGCTGCTCTTTAAGCATGCCGTTTGTCATAAGCTTGAGTGCGTCCATTTTTAAGACCTCCATTATTTTTTTCAGATGTTCATACGCCGTCAGAGGACAACCAGAGGACCACCCGCTTTAGTTTTGCTGTTCACTAATCGCGGTGAGGGGAGTTCCCACACCCATAAGAACGCTCGTGTATTATATCACAAGGATATTCATAATGCAAGTGTTTTTTTACTTTTTCAAAAAAATTTTTGTTTCCATTGACATTATTGTAAGAAATATAATAATATATATTCCGGACAGCGGTAAATATAGCAAAAATAACCGATTTTGTCAACGGGTGGCAGGTATGATTTTCGATAATACTCTGAAAAATGTCATAGATACGGCTTATGAAAACGAAGCTGACGTGTTTCTGAGAATGAATCCGCCCTGCCCCGAAGAGCTTTTTTCCGAAAGCATCAGAACTGCCGTGTTTATTCCCGGCGGTTTTGTGAACGGTGAGAGCACTTTCTTTTATGACATAAGAAAACTCGGGGATGAGGATTTCAGAAAAAGTCTGATAAGGAATAACGTAAGGCGCTTTGTTGTACTTTTCTCCGAATGTGCCGATAAAGCCGAATACGGCTACAGGGAAGCCTTCGGCTGGATTGGTGAAATGAGAGCCGAAATGACGCAGTTTATTCAGATTGTCGCATTCTTTTCACCCGCTTCCGACTCATTCGGAATATGCGGAAAGCTTTTCGGCAGTACCGATACGGTATGTATCGGCGAAAAGACTTTACCTGAGGCTGATGTGTTCTGTACAGCGTCTTCGAAAGCTAAGTTTTATCAGACTGCACTTCTTGCAGAGAAATATGCCTTTAAGAAAAGTGCCGTATATTTCAATTCCAGAGAGGAAGCACGAAGCTTTGCACGCTTTCTTCAAAACAGAGGTACGTGCTGTACTTATGCTGACGGGTCGCTTTCCCACGAAGAGCTTCGGGAAAATGTTAAGAAATTTGCAGAAGGCAATGTGAATATCCTTGTTGCCACAAAAGCCTTTATTCCCGCAGCGTATTTTTATCCTCCCGAAAAGGTCATTTTCTGCGGTGTACCTTTTTCTGTTTCACACCTTTCCGGTTGTGCCGCTTTTCTTAAAAACGAAAAGCCCTTTGTTATTTATTGTGAGGATGACATAAAACGGAATAAAAAAATTATAGCTTCATTTTCCGAGAAGCTTTCCGACGGAGAAATTTCTCAGCTGAGAACAGCCCGTCTTGAAGAAATGGTTAAAATGCTTAACACAAAAGCGTAATATAAAGGAGTAAAAACAATGAAAGAAAAAATCAAGGTTGCCGTTATCGGATGCGGAAATATTGCAAACAGCGCTCACATTCCCGCATATATGGACAGCAAAAATGCAGAAATCAAATATTTCTGCGATATCATCCCCGAAAGAGCCGACAAGGCAGTTAAGGAGTACGGCTGCGGTAAGGCAGTTTACGATTATCACGAAATTCTTGATGATCCCGAGCTTGATGCCGTATCAGTTTGTACACATAATGACCACCACAGTAAAATTTCCATTGACTTTATGCGTCACGGCAAGGATGTTCTCTGTGAAAAGCCTGCTGCAAGAATCCTTTCCGAGGCTCTCGAAATGGAAAAGGTTTCTTATGAAACCGGAAAAATTCTTTCCATCGGTGTATGTAACAGATATTCAAATTCCGTAAATAAAATCAAGGAAATGATAGCACGCGGCGACCTGGGTGAGGTTTTCCACGTTTACGCTTCCTTCCGTGCACACCGTTCAATTCCCGGCCTTGGCGGAGATTTTACAAATTCCGCTTCCTCCGGCGGCGGTGCTCTTATTGACTGGGGTGTACATTACATTGACCTTATCCTTTACTGCCTCGGCGACCCCAAGCTTCTTACTGCAAGCGGCGAAGCATTCTCAAAGCTCGGTAAGGATATGAAGAATTACACCTACATTTCAATGTGGGCAGAGGATACCAAGAATGTTGACGGTATTTATGACGTTGACGACTCCGTAACGGGTCTTGTAAGAACAGAAGGGGCTACTCTCAGCTTCAACGGCGCCTGGGCACAGAACGTCGGTGTAAACGAAACCTATATCGACTTTATGGGCGACAAGGGCGGTATAAGACTTCAGTACTGCGGAAAGTATACATACTATACAGCTAGAGACGGTATGCTTATTGAAGAAAAGCCCGATTACAAGCTCAACGGTATGCACCACGACGAGGTTATTGACTTTGTTGAGTGCGTAAGAAAGGGAGAAAGAAACCGCAACGACATCAAGTACGCTGTAGGTACCTCAAAGATTCTTCAGGCTATTTACGATTCCTCCGCTTCTCACAGAGAGGTTGTTATCGACAACTGAGTAAATTTAATAATTGATAAACACAAAACCGACCGCAGGAAACGGTCGGTTTTGTTTTGAGTTTTGAAGGAATGTAATTATTTAACTATGTGAGGATAACCGCAAGCGCAGGGCTTATCAATTCCGAAAAGGTTCATAAAGAAGGAGATTATCTTCCAGATGAATTCTGCGATGGGATTTGTATAGTGGCAAAGACAGTCACAGTTGTCAATAGCCTCCTGCTTTGCTTCTTCGTCAAGCTGTGACTGAGTTTTATATGATACTCTTACATTGCCGTTGGGCATATCGAAGTAAATTGTGGTATCAGAAAGCTCAGCTTCAACCTTTGTTTCAACAAGCGTACCTACCTGTGTACCTGTACCCTGAGTTTTTTCAATGCCGTAGATTTCAATATCCAATTCATTTCCGTCTTCATCGGTGATGTACCAGGTTATGAAATCAGCCTGATGCTCATAAGGCACTGTGCACTGTATTCTTGTACTGCCTTCCCAAGCGGGAGAATAGCTGTCACCTGTGACCTGATTTTTGCCCTGATACATTGTAAAGAAACCGTCCTTATATACGGTAAAGGGAAGATTTGTTCTGAAGGTGCCTTCATAGTCTTCCATAGAAACGGGATCGTTTTCAATGGGATTGTAAACAACCTTAACGGTATATTCCTTGTTTACCTTTTCCTCGGGTGACCATTCGGTCTTTGCAACGGCTTTTGTTTTTTCACTGTTGTCAGCAAAGGTAATATCATCGCCTATAAGCTTGCCGTCGATATAAATATCAGCAGTTCCTGATACTCCCGCTTTGTCAGCAGTTACAGTAAGCTCATTATTAAGTCCGCTGTGGCTGACATTTGTTACACTCATTGTGACGGGCTCAACCTTGATAATAAATGCCAGTGTTGTTGCTTCATAGGGGGGCGTTTGATTTATCGTATAGCCCGAGGGCCTTACCTTAACATAGAAGGTATGCTCACCTACGGGAAGTATTGTTCCGTATAAAGCACCGGAAATAATATAATTCTGCCCATCGGGAGCCTCATACGCATATTTACTTTTTGCATTAAGATAACAACCGGTCTGACCGATAAGAGTATCAATGTTAATGGCGGAATCCTTGAGTACAGTGCCGTAAGGAACTGTATATACGGGAACTGTTTCTTTGCCGTCTTTATCAAGGAATCTGTATTCTTTACTAATTTTAACGATTATTGACTTTGTTTCATAATATTCTGCACCCTCTGCCGCAGGAATGAATTTAATTGCAACGGAGGTAGAACCCGGGCTAAGTATATTGTCAGGATATGCGAAAACAAATGTACCTTCTTCTGTTGCTTCACCGCCTGAAAGAATAAGCTTTGAGACTTTTTCGCCGGCATAAACATTGGTTGCATCAATAGTCGGAAGTGTAACAATAAGACTTGCTACCTCAACAGTTGCTATGCCTTCTGAGCCGTCATAATTATCGAGATCTGCAGGTGTAAAAATTACATCGATTTTATTTGTTCCGGCAAAAAGATTCTTTTCAGGATCTTTTACTGTGAATGTGCCCGTAACTTCAATATCAGTTCCTTCCTTTACTGCCTTACCGCCTGTGAGTGTAAGAACAGAAGCCTTCATACCGGGCTTGATGCCTGTTGTATCAGCAGTGGGAGCCTCTGAAATAACTGCAACGGGCTTTGCGTAAACATTGATTGCAACCTCGCAGGTGAATGTATCGTTTGTTACAGGACTTTCGTATTTAACTGTAATTGTTGTATCTTCATTTATGGGAGTCTCTGCCGTAATTCCCTCGGGATATACGGGAACCCAATATGTAGCTGTTGAATCAGCAGTATTTGTTGCACCATTAAGAGTAACCATTGCCGTAAGCTGTGCCAAAGCATCACCGTAGGTTGTGCCTATAAATACTTCGGGAATGGTGGGAGCTGTTGTAAGAGTAGCGGTTTTCTTTGATACTTTAACAAGGACATTCTCATAATAAGAGCTTTCTAAACCTGATTTGCTTGTATCATCCCATCTTGCGGTAACATAGGTATCCTCGTAAAGATACTGATTCTTTCCGCCTGAATTTGCTTCATCAATATAAAACTGTCCCTTTGAGGTAACATTGTTGCCGTTTGCATCAACAACTCTACCGCCTGTTTTTGTGTAGTTCGGATACATTGCAAGGTTATCACCTGCATCACATGTAAAGGAGGGAGGAGATGTTATCGTAGTAAGAGTACCGTGAATATAAATTACGGGCCATGAATAGCCTTCCTTAATTGTCTTTTTTGCTGTAAGATAACTAAGACGGACGGATGCATTATAGGTCGTTGTATCTTCGGGATAGAACATCAGCTGAGGCTCGTATTCGCCTACTACGGTAGGCTTGGTGGTTGTCTTATTTCTGATATCAAAGTAACCTGCAACCTCTGTTTTGTTTCCTTCACCGTCAACATACCAAAGCTGACCGCCGGTAACAGATACTTCTGCAAGTGAATCACCGAAATTTATATCGGTAACAGTAACCGACGGAGGAATTATTTCAATGTTTGAAGTGGAAAGGGTGATTGTTGCAGCACTTGCAAACATCGGTATACAAGATACAAGCATTAAAACTGCTAAAATAATAGAAATCGATTTTTTCATAGTATTTTTTCCTTTCTTAAAATTTGTGACCTTACAGGTCGGGTAATGTTGTACAATTTCTTCAGTAAACATAAAATATTTTACAAATCACCCCTCTTTTATCTAAAATTCTATTGATTATTCTCCCGATGTCGGTTATAATACAAGTGGAAAGACTATCATCGGAAAAGCAATCATATAGTTTCTATCTTTATGATAAAATCCCCTCGGCAACTTTGTGTGCCGAGGGGATAGTTTTTGCTGACTGATAATTTTGACTGCTAATTATTTTTTATCATCCTGAAAAAGATCCATACAATCACGCTTTCTTTGTATAGAGGGATGAACATATCTGTTAAGCGTAACTTTAACATCAGCGTGACCGAGTATTTCGGAAAGGGTCTTTGAATCAAAGCCCTTTTCAATACTTACGGTTGCAAAAGTATGCCTTAGACAATGAAAAGAGTGCGACTGTATACCGCACTCTATTAAAAATTTTTTATATTTCTCATAGTAAGTTCTGGGTTCAAGAAAATGTTCATTCCCTGTAATAATATATGCATTCTCACCAACCGCTTGCAGACGCTGTTCAAGCAGTTTATTAATAAGCATTTCAGGTAAGGGGATATCTCTTACGCTGTTGACGGTTTTTGGTTCGTCTATCCTGATGACAGTTTTTTTACTGTTTGCAGCTTCTTTTGTACGCATCATTGTTTTTGTAACGGATAGAACGGCATTTCCGAAATCAATATCACTGTACCTCAAAGCGCATACCTCTCCTATGCGAAGTCCCGTATAAAGACAGATAAGAATACCCAAAGTATAGTGTTCTTCTGATTTCAGACACTTGTTTTTCAGTATTTTTATTTCCTCTTCATCAAAGGTTTCAACGGATTTCACACTGACACGGGGAGATCCGAATTTCAGAACCTCATCTGAAACGAGCTTCTTATCGACGCCGTATTGCAATATCTGTCTTAATACCGACAATATATCCTTGACGCTTTTCGGAGAAAGCCCGCCGTCCTTGTTGATTTTTCCGTTGGTCAGTTTTTCATTGGCAAATTCTTCTATGTGTAACGATGTGAGCTTAGATAGTTGGTAGTTGTTGAAATATGGTATTATATGAGTATCAATTAAATCTTTATAATGGATATA
>JAGAKX010000026.1 GCA_017625435.1 Clostridia bacterium | reverse complement strand
TGCGTTAAAAACCGCCGATATGCGTCAGCATTATCGGCGGCTTTTGCCTTTTCTTGCACATTTTTTTCGCTTGTTAAAGTGCTTCGCAGTTTCGTAAGAACTGAAAATTTCTTGTATTGAAGCCAAAAATGCAGTAAGGCTTGACGCCTTACGAGGCTTTTGGCAATAATACGGGGAATTTTGTTCGAGAAACAAATACTTCCTTATCAACAGTCGGCGTAAAAGCAAGGCGGTCTTTTAATCGTCCCTGATTTGTTCTAATATTGTACTCCGCGATAATACTGTGATTCCTTTTTTCTGAGTTGTTCAAATAATCTGTACTCTTCTTTTGTATAAGCTTCAAAGCTAAAGAACTCTTCAACACTGCTGTATGGTAATGTTTTCCCTAATTCATTCATTATCTGAATATAACATTTAATTCTGTTTGTTGCCGCAACCGCCGAATAATGAGGATCTTCCTCGGAATCCGATAAAACCTTATCAATTAATTCACAGATTGCATCGTCCATATCATTCAACAGATACATTAATTTTTCATAATCAATATCCATAATTCATCGCTCCGTATTCCAGAAAAATAGGATAGTGCATTAAAAATTCAATCAAGCTTTTTTTGCTGGTTGTAAATCGTCCCCTGTCTTTTTCTTACTTGGGGGGTTGTGTTTGTTTTTTACAATTTTAATAATGATAAGAATGAATATTGCAGCAACTCCATAGAACAATCCGTAAAAATCTCTGATTTGAGGACCTGCCATTTCAATCAAAACATCACTCTGAGTGTCATTACTGCGAATCAGTTTCATATAACCAATCTTCAGGTTTCTTTTACATTTGTAGTTCCATTCACCCACAGAAAATTCTTCTGACTGCATTATTTCACTGTTGGTATATTCCCACAGTTTATCTCCGGGTATTTCATAATATTTAATGTCCTTAGTTTCAATGTCAAAAGTCAGCAGATTATTATAAAAAATGAGATAAATAGTATCCCCATTCATACGAAGAGCAGGATTCATTTCAGTAGTAAAAATTATTTCATAACAAAAATCTCCTTCAGAATTATAGACATCAATATATTTCTTACTGAAAACATCATTATTCTCTTTATCGTGTTTTTCTTTATGTGAAAGTACAACAAAGTCTCCGTTTTCGTTAGCATCTGCTTGCAAAAAATACGTATGACCGCTACATTCTTGACTTATACATAGATCTAAATTTTCAGGAAACTCATCAATTTCAACTTTGGGAATTTCTGTTACAGAAAGAGCAGATGACATACAGATGTTAGAAAAAATACTTAATATAACGAGACTTATAACAGACACAAATCGTTTAAATTTCATTATTTCTATGTTCCTCCTTTATTATGTCTTTTAAGAACAGTTTCCTCACTTCCTGTTCTTGCTCAAATCGTAGGCTTCAAGAATTCGGTTTACATAGGCATGGGCTTGTCTTTCTTCGCCAACAAGTGTTAATTGAAGATTGTTGATATACTGATAATAATGAGTTAACTCGTGCGAAAAAGAAGCTAAGATTGCCCACATAGCACCGTCCTCCCCTCTTTCGTCCACCAATTCATTATAATCACCTGTAGCAAGTCTGATATAAGGATAAGCACTAAAATCAGCAGGTTTCCAACAAGTGCCGACAACCATATCCCCGTCTTTGGCTTTTATTCGATAATCGCCTTTAACATAAACATTAACTCTTAATGGGAATTCAAATTCTTTACGCAGCCATTTTGCGAAGTCCAAAATAAACAAACGTACAGAAGAATCAACATTACTGTCTATATGTATTCGTAAACCTTTTTGCAACATTACATCGTCGCTTTTTATGTATTTCTGCCAATCGTTACAATACCAAATATGTCTATGTTTTTTCTTCATTCTAAACCTTTCTAAAATGCAACATTTTTAATTCATCCCAAATTTATTCACTTAAATAATTTCAAATGGTTTTGTTGGTATATTCTTTGGCAAATCTCTGTCCTTAAGCGTATACCACTTTCTGTTTTTTGAACAGGACACATAGGGTATTTTAAGACAAGGTGTCAAGTCTCCGTCTGCAACCTCCATTGAAAACGTGAATGTCTTTAATCTCGGCATTTCCTTAAGAAATTTCAGATCAGGCAATTTATTACTGCCGTACAATGAAAGATGCTCTAAATTTGAAAGAGAGGACAAGCACGAAAAGTCTGTAATTTTAGCACAGCTATAAATGTTCAGTAAACGCAATGAACCGCTTATTTTTTCTAACATTGCAATATCGCTCAATGCACGGTTATATGACAAATCCAATGACTGTAGCTTCGTGTATTGTTCAATGCCGTTCAATGACTTAATACCGCATTGTAAAATGGTTAGATCTTTTAATTCACCGCTTCGGCTTATTCGATAAAGGTCTTCACCTTCTTTTATATTTGATGCCCAGAGTTTTTCAAGTGTATCCACTGCATCATAATTCAAATGTCCTTTTCCGTATACACTGAGCTCTGTAAGTCCTGAAATTTTTGAATAGTCAACAGAACAGACTTTTTCTTCTTTTTCTCCGTAAATTGTCTGACAGTTCAGACTTTTAATTTCAGGTATGCCATATAAAGGCGAATAATCAAAATCAAAGTCTGCCGAGCTAGCGGGAAAAACAGAAAACATTTTCAATGAAGGACATTGAGCAACAAAAGAAATATCTTCTGCAATAATAAGTGCACGCTCAATCTTTTCTTCATTTATCAAACGAATATGCTCCTGTAAAGAATGAGTCGAATCCGGATAATACCGCGTGTTGCCGACAGCATCGCACGTCTGTTTTACAACCAACACATCGAACACCTTCGGATTATCACGCCATGCTGAAAATACATAGCCGTCTCTTACAAAATAGTTTTTGACGTGTACGGAAATGTCCGTAATTTCTTCTTTTAAATTAAACCTCATTGTATGTATTTCCTTCCGGGACTCCAAATTTTGTTATCACAACTTTCTGTCCTAAATGCTCGTCAATAATCTCAGAGCAATCCCCTGATTCATTTATTCATCAGAATATAATTCAACTCCAATTTTGCACAAAAGTTCAAATTCGTAATTTGTTATGTTTTCAAAGAACATCATATTTTCATGTGCAACATTTCTTAACCAACATTTACCCTGTCTGAAAAATGAAACATCTTCAGGAAAATCAGGATATTTCCAGTCAAACATACTGTCAGCAGTAAGCAGGAGTTTTCTGACACTAGGGTGTTGTGCATCAATAATATAGGTCTCACAAAGATAACCATAACCGTAACCGAGATATGAAAAAGCATTTTCCTTGCTGATAATTGCTTCTTCTATGGGCTTTATTATTTTTGCCATTTTTTCATAGTATTCGTGATTTACGACAATATTATCACTTGATTCTTCAGGATGAGATTTTTGATAATCTTCCCGCATTTTCAACATTTCAGGCGATAACACGTCATAATGAACAATATGAAATGCTATGCTGTCACTCACAGAAAGAGCAAAATCTATAAAGTCTTTATATTTTTCAGCAATATTTTTTGTACACTCGTAGTTCATACAATAACCTCTTTTATGACACATTGTCTTGCTCTGTCGTATTGTTCTGATTTATTCACTATAATTATAGCACGAGAAACAAGTAAAATCAACAAAAAACGGATAGCTCCGCCGTCAGGCAGAGCTATCCGTTCTAATATTATCAGAGATGTGCTTTTACATTGTTTTCATAATGACCCGTATCCTGGAAGCCGATTTCTGTACGAAGGCATTCGCCCCACTTTCTTGCGATTTCCTCATAGGAATCGGTCATTATCTTTGCTCTGTGGAAGCCGTCCTTACTGCCCCTGAGACACCAGTCGGATTCCCACATCATATGTCCCGTTGCTTTGTACGTCCACAGGGTCCAGCTATAATTTATTTTATTCATAAATGTAAAGCAGTTTTCCCAGGTTGTCTGCTGATGGGGGAAGAATTCACCCATATACATAGGAACATCAAAATAAATCAATTTGGTAAACAATGCAAAAAGATTGAAAATGAAGTTGGAATTGTTATAGAAATGAACCTGATAAACTACATTTTCCCAGCCCTTAAGAAAAGCCTGCGGAAGTGCAATAGCGGTCCATATACATTCCATAGTAATGATATGATCTTCATCAACAGCCCTTACGGTATCGTAAAGACGGGTATAAATAGACTCATTTTTGATTCGTCTGTCAATTTCCGTACTCTGAACGTCACACATAGGTTCATTGAGAAGGTCATACATAGCTACTGCCGGATTTCCCTTGAATCTGGAAGCAATTGCCGTCCATAATTCATCCGTAAGCTCACGGTATCTCTCGCCCTGCTCGCTGTCTTCATAAAGTCCGCAGGATTTTCCCTTGCCGCTGTGAGGTGCGTCACTCTGATAACCCACAGCGCCGTGCATATCGAGAATTACATAGAGCTCTCTTTCTGAGCATTCCTCAACAACCCAGTCAAGACGGGAAAAATCCCATTCGCCGTTTTCGTCAAGAATCTTTGTTCCGTTATCGTCATAATAGAAGTTTCTGAACCAGAAAGGCACTCTTACGCAGTTAAAGCCCATCGCCTTGATTTCATCAAGGTCATATTCCGTAATCCAGTTATCCATATATGTATCCATAAGTGCATAAGCACCCTCGACACCGAAACGCTCTGTAAGCTTAGTAAGAACATCGTAATGGTCGGTTGCTTCCTCATAAGGAGAAAGCCAGTCTTCCCATATAAGCCAGGAACCGAGATTCACGCCCTTAAGAAGAACCTTTTCACCGCGGCGGTTCACAATATCCTGTCCTTTTGTAACAAGAAAATCATCATCCGTAAAGCCCATAGGCTCTTCAGAAGCAAGCGATGATACTGAAAGTGCACTGAAAACTGTAATTACTGCCATAAGAACACTTAATACTTTTTTTGCTTTTGTTTTCATAAAAATTACTCCGATTTTTAATAGGTGATTTTTTATCACAATATTAAACAATTTCTCACCTGTAATTTTGTCACATTTCTACATTGATTTCACTCTTATCATTGTGATATAATATCACACAAGGAGGTGGTGTCGTGAAACGTGAAATTGTCATAACGGAAAAGCTGAATGAAGACAGTATATCATACGGTCTCAAAATCCGTGAAAACGGTAAAACAAAATGCTTTTCCGGTTTGACAGAACGCAAAGACAGAATTGAACAGCTGAAAAGGAACCTGGAGAATTCCGATGTCTCAGCTGTTCATATAAATGACATTATAAGAGATTTTGTCACAGAAGACGCCTGCGACAGATTGCTGCTCAATTCCCTTTTATAATGTCAAAGAAACCGAGACGGTATCCGGGGATACCGCCTTTGTTTTTTACATAAGGCTCTTATAAAGAGCTACGATATCCTCTACGCTTGTTTCTCTGGGGTTACCGGGACGGCAGGCATCTGCGAATGCAGATTCTGCAAGTTCAAGAACATCTTCATCCTTAACAATTCCCTTGAGAGTAGATTCAATACCGACATCCTCAGAAAGCTGACGGACTGCATCAACAGCTGCCTTTCTGTATTCTTCCTGAGTCATATTGTCAACGTCCTGAACGCCCATAGCCTTTGCGATATCACGGTACTTTTCACCTGTGTATTCTGCATTGTAAGCCATAACTGTGGGAAGAAGAACAGCACAAGCCTTGCCGTGAGGCATATCATAGTAAGCTGAAAGTGTGTGCGCCATAGAATGGTCAACACCGAGACCTACGTTTGAGAAGCCCATACCTGCAATATACTGACCGAGAGCCATTCCGTCACGGCCGTCCTTTTCATTCTTGACAGCACCGCGAAGAGACTTTGCAATTACCTCAATAGCCTTGATATGGAACATATCGGAAAGCTCCCAAGCGCCCTTTGTGATATAGCCTTCAATAGCGTGTGTAAGAGCATCCATACCAGTAGCGGCAGTAAGGGCAGCAGGCATTGAAGCCATCATATCAGGGTCAACAACAGCAACAACGGGAATATCGTGAACGTCAACGCAAACGAACTTGCGCTTCTTTTCAACATCGGTGATAACGTAGTTGATTGTAACCTCGGCTGCAGTACCTGCAGTTGTGGGAACAGCGATAATGGGAACGCACTTATTCTTTGTGGGAGCAACGCCCTCAAGAGAACGGACATCCTCAAACTCGGGGTTTGTGATGATGATACCGATAGCCTTTGCTGTATCCATAGCAGAGCCGCCGCCGACAGCAACAATACAGTCAGCAGAGCATTCCTTGAATGCCTTTACACCGTTCTGTACGTTTTCTATGGTGGGGTTAGCCTTTACATCGGAAAATACAGCGTATTCAACCCCTGCATTTTTAAGAACGTCAAGCACCTTATCAGTTACTGCAAACTTGAGAAGGTCAGGGTCGGTTACAACAAATGCCTTTTTAAAAGCACGGCTTTTGATTTCCTCGGGAATTGCATTGATAGCTCCCGCACCGTGGTATGATGTTTCATTAAGAGTAAACTTGTACATTGGAATTCCTTCTTTCTTTTTTTCTTCATTATACTATACGTACAAAATATATTCAACAAAAAAGTTAAAAAATATTCAATTTTTACATCAATTGATTAAATATCATTTTAACCAAAAATTTTTCCGCTTTTTGTAAAAAAAGACTTGATTTTTCCAAACAGTTGTGATAATATATCAAAGCGCCAATGAAACGCAATGTATATTGAAAGGTAGATTTACACTATGGAATGGTATGAAATTCTCATCGGCATATTACTTGTAATAACTTCAATTGCGATTGTTATTCTCGTTCTTATGCAGCAGAGCCGCAGAGCTGGTCTCTCAGGAGCTATCTCAGGTGGTGCCGAAACCTTCTTCGGTAAGAACAAGTCTAATTCCTTAGAAGCAAAGCTCAGCAGATTTACAAAGATTCTCGGTGTTGTTTTCTTTGTAGTTGTTTTATTCTGCACTTTCCTTCTCGCGTTTATGGTTTCCCGTTGATCCAGTAGCTCAGTCGGCAGAGCACCTGCCTTTTAAGCAGGGTGTCCGGAGTTCGAATCTCCGCTGGATCACCATAAAGAAAGCACTTCTTCCGAAGTGCTTTTTTTATTTTTTTCAAAGAAATTTTTCCGCACAGAAGCAGACTATTATCCCCATAAAAAGTATTCTGTTTGCACAATTCATAATTTCGCTGAACCAATAAAAAAGTGTTGCACCGTCGGGAAACAGTCCGGCACAGCACGAAACTGTCATAAGTGCAATAAAATACATAGTCACGACAATTATGTAGAATACTTTAATAAAGCTTCTGGTCTCTTTTTTCAGCATTAATTTTTCTTTCATATAATCACCGGTTATATTGTAGCTTATAATTCACCGGCATTCAATAATATCATTTTGGTAACGGAGTAAAACTATGGACAGAGTCGGAATATCCTCAGCTTGTTTTTATCCCCTTACAACAGAAGAATCCTTTCAGAAGCTTTGTGAGAACGGCATCAGATGTATTGAGATGTTTTTTAATTCACCTTCTGAAATTGAGGATTCCTATATAAACGAACTAATAAAGATGAAAAACGAATACGGAATTGAGATTCCGTCGGTACATCCCTTTATGTCATTTGCGGAATCATTTTTTCTGTTCAGCTCTTACGAAAGACGCTTTTACGATATCCTTGATTTCTATAAAAAGTTTTTTGAAATTACACGAAAGCTTAATGCTGATATTTTTATAATACACGGGCTTAAAATCCCCGGAAGCATTTCAGAAGATGTTTATTTTGACAGATTCGGAAAGCTTATTGAAATCGGTAAGGATTTCGGTGTTACCGTATGTCAGGAAAATGTTGTTCAGCATCACTCCCAGAGTGTTGAGTTTCTTAAAAGAATGGCAAAGGCCCTCGGTGATGATTTTTCACTTGTGCTTGATATTAAACAGGCAAGACGTTCCCTTGAATCCCCCTATGATTTCATCAATCAGATAGGAAAACACATTAAGCACATTCACATAAGTGACTATAACGATAAATCCTCCTGTATTCCGCCCTGTGAAGGACTTTTTGACTTCAGAGAATTTTTCAGCGAATTACAAAAAATCGGATATGACAAAAAATTCATAATCGAGCTGTATAATTATTCCTATACCGATGAAAAACAGGTTTTTGAATCTTTTTCAAAAATCAATGAAATTCTCGTTGATTATTGATTTTCTTTGTGTTATCATACTGATATAAATTATAATACGGACGGTAAATTTTATGAAATGCCCTTATTGTTTATACCCCGAAAGTAAAGTTATTGACTCAAGACCTGCTGATGACGGTCAGCGTATCCGCCGCCGCAGAGAGTGCATAAAATGCACAAAGCGTTTCACAACCTATGAAGCAATTGAAGGTCAGCCCGTTATTATCATTAAGCGTGATAAGTCAAGACAGGTTTTCGACCGCACTAAGCTTCTTTCAGGTATGCTTCGTGCCTGTGAAAAGAGACCTGTTTCTCTTGAAACTCTTGAAAATGCCATTGATGAAATTGAAAGCCAGCTTCAGAATTCTCTTGAAAAAGAGGTTCCCTCTGTAACAGTCGGTGAAATGGCACTCGAAAAGCTCAAGACAATTGATGAAATTGCTTATGTAAGATTTGCTTCCGTTTACAGAGATTTCAAGGATATAGAGTCATTTATGGCTGAGCTCAAGCAGTTAATTAACGAAAAATAATGCAAAACATAGTGAGGAGAGCAGATATTTCTGCTCTCCCCTTTTTTTAGTTTTTATCGTAAATTTTTTTAAGCCCCCAAAGTATAAGCTCGGGCTCATAAATTATTCTTCTGTTACAATAAGGAAGAATTGCATCCGCATAACCGCCTGTAGCAACAACAGTAATATCCTTTTCACCGAGGGGTTCCTCAATCTTATCGCACATCCCGTCAAGCATAGCTGCAGTACCCTGTACGATTCCCGACTGCATACTTGAAACTGTATTTGTGCCGTAAACGGGACAGCTTCCGGAATTTATATCAATCACGGGAAGAAGCGATGCGGCTCCGGAAAGTGCATTCAATGAAATACCGACACCTGCAGAAATTACACAGCCTCGATATGAAGCGGATGCATCAATTACGCTGATTTTGGTTGCAGTTCCGAGGTCTATAACAAGGCAAGGGGCACCGTATTTATCAATTGCACCGACTGCCCCTGCAACAAGATCAGCACCGAGCTGTGCAGGATTGTCAATTTTAATAGGAAGACCGCTTTTTACTCCGGGCCCCAGCACTATGGCATCAACTCCCGTAAGGATAGCTATCGCTTCCTTGATAAGAGATGTAAGCTCGGGCACAACAGAGCTGATAACAGCCCCGATTACACTCTCAAGCGATATATTCTTAAGTCCTACAATTCCTTTTATTTCAAGTGCATACTGTTCAGCGGTAATTTTTCTGTCAGAAGAAATCCTCCCCTTGAAAATAAGGGTATTTTCAGAAAAAAGCCCGAATAAAATATTGGTATTTCCGATATCAACAGCAAGGAGCATTATTATTCCTCCTTACAGAAGCAATCAAGAAGAGACAGCATCTTTATAAACATACCGCCCTGAACGGAACGGTGTCTGAAGCCGACAATAAGAGAGGTTACGGTATCGTACCAGTCTGTCATAGGAACTCTTGAAGGTGACTGATTATAGCAATGCCACATAGGCTCTATATATTCCTCAAATTCCTCATCCGTAGGAGCAAGGCAGGCAGTCCACATAATCCAGTCGGACTTTGTATAAGTCTTTCTGTTATCAAGAGGCATACCGTATGCATTAAAGTGCTTTTTATTGGAACAGATTTCGGAATAATATACGCTCGGTGCAAAAAGACCCGTGCCCCAGATTTTATCCCATACCATATTATATTTCATACTGAAGGTATCCTCGCGGTCAAATGCAAGACGGAAGCTTCCGTCACGGTTTGCGGCATTCTTCACCCAGTTATCAGCCATTTTACGGGCTTCACACATATACTTTTCCGCTTCTTCGGCTTCACCCTTCATTTTCAGCATAATTGAATAGCCTGCAACACCCATAATTGCTTTAAGTGAAAGGTTGCAGTTATGAGCAAGGTGACCTGCAAAGTCATCCGTGCAAAGCTGATTTTCGGGGTCCATACCGTACTCAAGCAGATATTTTACCCACTGTGCAACCGTATTCTTATATAAATCAAAGAAATCTGTGTTTCCGTCGCGCAGAGAAATATTGGCAAGCATAATAATCATATTTCCGCATTCCTCAACAGGCATCTGGAAATCCTTGTATCTGCCGTCTTCGATATGGTTTGTTCCGTAAACCTGACCGTTAACAAGAGGATACTGCCCAACATCGTGAGGAGCAAAATCAAACTCCCATTCGTCGCTGTCTGCAAACTTGAATATTGGTCTGAGCATACCCTTAAGAAGCTCTGTGTTGTAGTAAATAAACATGGGCGATGAAGGATATGTGACATCAACCGTTGCAGCACAGCCGTTACTGAAGCATTCCTTAGAAACAAATATTGCATTGCCTTCATTATCAACACAAAGCTTATGTGCGGCAATAACCTGTCTGAAAGCAAGGGACACGAGATCGGAATATTTTTCTCCGCCTGCAATAAGAGCATCCATTTCAAGCTCAATTGCCTTTGCATAGCAGATATCACATATTTCTTCTGCTTCGGAATAAGCCTCGGCAATTGCTTCTTCTATTGTCTTGCCGTCCTTTTTCCAGTAAGCCTTTACATTGCTTCCGAAATACTGAAGAGAATAAATATCATCATAGGAAAATAATGCATAGGAATCCTTATTTTCTTCAAGTGCGATTTCTGCCTGAGCAAAAATCATATCTCCATATTTTTCAAAAGAAACCTTATCTTTTTCTGAAACGGTAAGATAAAAATATCCCCAGTCGATTCTGATATCATCGCCGGATTCGTGAAGAACAGCCTGCTTTTCTGAGCCCATTTTTGCAGTATTAAGACCGTTAATACTGCAGATTTCAGTTACAACACTTCCCTCGCCCTTTTTATTAAGGACAAGCTCTTCGGAAGCGCTGATTCTTACTGAAACATTATGAGGCTTTCCGTCCGCACTTATAAAATTAAAGCTCACATAAGACACGGGACGTGACATCTTCATAAGGTCATCAGGGAATAACGGTGTGAAGAAGCTTACATCAAGTGTAATCTTTTCATTTCCGAAGGTATAACGGGAAACAAAAGCATTCATTTCAAAATCTGTCTGAGGGATAACGGCAGTATCTCCGTCACCCATAAAACGGAACTCTGTGCCGTCTATTTTAACATATCCGTTAATTGTATTAGGTGAACCTGTCCAATGCTCCGTTACTTCATCATACAGTCTGTCGGCAGGTGACCATACTGAAAAATACGGATCAACGGTAATAAGAGGTACAGAAGGAGGTCTGATTTTCATAATAATTCTCCTGACTTGTTTTTTATCAATATAACATTTTTACGAAAAATTTACAATAGGAATCAGAATAATTGTCAAAATATTGCAACCCGAAAAAAAATATGATAAAATTTACATATAAACCTTTTTTGGAGGATAATTATGCGACATAATATAAACGGAGACATTTTTATTCACGAAAACGTATTCCCCGTAAAAATAATAGCCTGTTCGGGTGATGTAACCGATGCAGAAAAGCTGCTTCAGAAAAAAGAACTGCAGATTACAACAGATGAACCGTATTTCACAACTCTTAAAAACGGAAATACAGGCGAAAAGGCAAGCATTATTGTTGATTTCGGAAAGGAGCTTCACGGAAAAATCAGACTGCTCACCTATACGCTTTCAGGTTCCGACCCCGCGAATATTCGTATTGTGTACGGAGAATCCGTTTCCGAAGCTATGAGCACCGTGGGAAAACAGGGTGCAACAAACGACCACTCAACAAGAGACTTTGAATTTCCCGTGCCTCCCTACAGCGATATGTCCATTAACGAATCGGGCTTCCGCTTTGCAAAAATTGAGCTTTTAAGCAAAAACTCTTCAATTAATATAAAAGCTGTCACCGCAATTGCAATTTACAGAGATATACCCTACCTCGGCACTTTTTCCTGCAACAATGAAACAATAAACAGAATTTATGAGGTTTGTGCATATACCTGCCACCTCAATATGCAGCAGTATATCTGGGACGGAATAAAGCGGGACAGACTGGTGTGGGTCGGTGATATGCACCCTGAAATGCTCACGGTAAGAACTGTTTTCGGCGGACACGGCATTATTGAAAAAAGCCTTCGTTTTATGAGAGAAAGCACTCCCCTTCCTTCCTGGATGAACGGAATGCCCACATATTCATTATGGTGGCTTCATATTCTTTACGATTGGTATCTTTACACCGGCAACGATGACTTTCTCAGGGAAAACAAGGATTACGCCTTGGGTCTTATTAAAATTATCTGCTCTCTTGTAAAAGAAAACGGAAAGGATACGCTTCCCTCATATTTTATTGACTGGCCCTGCAACGGCAAAAAAGCAGGGGTAAGCGGTTCGCGTGCTCTTCTTGCAATGACACTCACATCAGCAGAAAAGCTTTCAGTATTATTCGGCAACAAAGAGCTTGCAAATCTTTGCAGCAAAAGTAAAGCTTATCTTACAGCAACAAAACCCGTAACTTACGGTGCAAAGCAGGTTGCGGCAATGTATTCGCTTGCAGGCTGGATGAACGAGCATGATGCCGCTGAAGAAATTCTTAAAAACGGAGCAGAGGGATTCTCTACCTTTATGAGCTATTACCTTCTCAAGGCGGCATCGAAAAAGGATATGACGGCAACGCTTTCTGCACTTGAAGAGTACTACGGCGGAATGCTCAGCATGGGAGCCACAACCTTCTGGGAGGATTTTGATATCAAGTGGCTCGTTAATGCCTGTCCTTTAGACAGTATTCCGGAAAAAGGTAAAAGCGATATTCACGCTGATAACGGAGCTTTCTGCTATAAGGGGCTCCGCCACAGTCTTTGCCACGGATGGTCCTCTGCACCCACGGCATTCCTCGCAGAAGAGGTTCTCGGAATAAAAATACTGGAGCCGGGATGTAAAAAAATAGAAATAAAGCCCAATCTCGGAAATCTCTGCTTTGCAAAAGGAACATATCCGACCCCATACGGAATAATATCCGTTGAATGCACAAAGGACGGCAACAGAGTTCTTGTTAACTACTCAGCACCCGAAGAAATTGAAATAATTATATAAGGAGAGAAAATAATGGATTTCACAGAGCTTTCAAAATTGAGACAGTCCTGCAGAAAGTACAACCCCGAAAAAGCAGTTGATGAAGAAAAGATTTCAACAATTCTTGAAGCTGCAAATCTTGCGCCCTCAGCCTGTAACAGTCAGCCGTATAATGTTACCGTCGCAAAAGGAATAAAGGCTAAGGAAGTTGCCAAGGCCACAACAGGGATGGGAATGAACTCATTTACAGCCGATGCTCCCGTAATGCTTATAATTGCAGAAGGCTCATATTCAAGAACTGCGGCAATGGGTGCAAAGGTCAAGGGTAATGATTACCGCTCAATAGATATCGGTATTCTCAGTGCTTTTATAACACTAAAAGCTGCAGAGCTGGGGCTTGGCACCTGTATTCTCGGATGGTTTGACGACAAAAAGGTCCGTTCAATATGCAATATTTATACCCCGGTAAGACTTATTATCACTCTCGGCTATCCGGAAGACAATTACCCCATACGCGACAAAAAAAGAAAGAATATATCCGATTACGTTTCATTTATAGAGTGATTAATCCTTCACATACAGATAAAAATACACCCGTCAGCTCCTGAAAGCTTACGGGTGCTTGCTTTTTATTAAAATACAAGAAGGTTTGATTTGATATGCTTGGTCTTTGAAAAACAAAGAACATCTTTTCCGGCAAAAAGCAGATGGTCACACAGATGAATTCCCACGGGCATCAGCATCTTTGCAAGCCTCTCGGTCATTTCCTTATCCTCTGCCGACGGTGTTGCAAATCCGCTTATATGATTATGGGCAATTATCACACCCTTTGCATTCAGCAAAAGAGCTGATTTTACAATGGAGGACAAATCGGTATAAACCATATTTTCATTTCCCTGAGAAATCTCCGCATCCTTTATAATTCTGCATCTTGCATCAAGATACAGAATTACAAGCTTTTCGGCAGTTGCAGTTTTGAAGTAGCTTGCAAGATACTTCTTTGCAGCATCAGAGGTCTCAATATACGGCTTTTCTGCAAATTTGCTTTCCTCATAAGCACGGAAAAGCTCAGGAAGAAACTTTATAAAGGTTGCACTTTCAGTACCGACTCCGTAAATGTTGGTAAGTGCCTCAAAGGGAGCATCAAGCACACCGGCAATTGAGCCGAATTCATTCAGCAGAAGATGTGCAGTTTCATTAGTATTACATCTGGGCAGAGAATAAAACAGCATCATTTCAACAATATTGTGAGGCTGAAAGCCCTGAAGCCCCGCATCGCGGAAGCTTTGCTTCATTCTCTGTCTGTGCTTTTCGTGTAAGTCCTTTGAAAGTCCGCCTTTACTGTCGGCGGATGATTTATATGCCATCTGAAATCACCTGTAAAAAATCAAATCAAGAAAAATAATCCATTATTCCGTAAGCGACGGCATTTCCGATAATATGCTGATAAGAGGAATTTGCAAGAACATTGCCTTCAACAAAATTTGTCAGAAATCCCGTTTCCACCAGAACTGCAGGACAGTTATCTACTCTTGTAACATAGAAGGGATAATACTTAACCTTCCTGTCAACTCGTTCAAAGTTAGCATCGGCAGGGCTGTAAATATGATTCTGATATGCCGCCACAACTCTTCTGTGTATTGCTGCAGCCAGATCAAAGGAATACGGAGTGTAATAGAATGTATGTGTTCCGCTTTCTTCCTCGTCATCTGAGCCGTCACAATGTATACTCACAAAGATATCGGGATTATCCTTTTCACACATTGCAGTTCTTTCAGAAAGCGAAAGACTTGAATCCATCGTTCTTGTCATAAGTACCTTCGCACCCATTTCTTCAAGACACTGCTTTGTGTATAAGGCTATTCCGAGAGTTATAATTGACTCCGAAACGGAATTATCGGCAAGTGCTGTTCCTACCATAGATATACCGCCGTGTCCGGGGTCAAGCATAATAACCTTGCCGCTGAGTGCTCCCTTGGGAAAATAATTAAAGGAAATAATCAGTTCATTGCTTTCATTATATCCTATATCATAACCGTAGAAAACACCTGCGTTTCTGAGATAAAGCCTGACTGTCAGAATATTTTCCCCCGTTGAGATAACCTCATAAGAAGAAAACAGCGGATTGTTTTCAAGAGAAAAAGAATTTGCGAGACTGTACTGTGCGGAATGATAGAAATTAATATCGACATATCCTGCATCGAAGCTGTCAATATTAAAAGAAAACTGTTCGTAACCCTTTCTGAATTCCAGATCCTTTACGGTTACGGTTACGGGACATTTCCAGTCAACACCGAATGTCATATTGACGTCCCCTGACGAGCTGTCGCAATTTTTTATATAAACAGTATTCGAGGGAAGTCTGTAGCCGTTATTCACAAGAATTGCGTCCACACCGTATACATTCAGTCCGCTTTCAAGCTCATATCTTATGTATCCTTCAGGCGAAGCATTTATGTTCTTAACATAGTCAATTACCCCTTCCGGCAGAGAAGAATTATAGGGGTGGTATGTGTCGTAATCGCTGACAGAGCTGATAATTTCGGTGTTATCATACTTTGTAATACACATAAGTGCCGAACCGAGACCGTTATCCGAATAAGGAGACAGGACAGATGAAGCATTGTCTGTCTCTTTTTTACCGGACAATAAATGACGCTTTATGCTGCCGCAGGAAAAGACCTCGGATTTATCACCGTAAAAACAAATTATGTCCAGCTTATCGGAATAAATCTCTTTTCCGTAGAAGGAAATGCTGCAGGAAAACACGGAATTTGCACCGTCTTCCGTTTCACCTTCCGTCAAAGCATAGTTTTCACCGTTAACAACAGCATAAACCGCTGAGTCCGCAGGACATACTGTTCGTACATTAACCATCATTTCGGAATCAATTTTTATACTGTCCTCGGAAGGATACTCCTTAAAGAGAGAAACATTATTGTAAATACTGTGTGTATAATATGCACCGTTGCCGAAAAATTTAAACTCATTAAGACCGGGCTTCAGATGTGAAGAGAATTCGAATCTGGTGCTGTTTACGGGGACGATTCTGTCATTACAGAATACAGCCGTATTATCAACAGCCTTTCCCGTAAATTTAACGCCGGAATCGTTTACACTGATACTTTCAAGTTCATAGGCGTCACTGTTTGTACCTGCAACATCATTAAGAAAAATGGCAAGATCGCGCGAAAGGGCTTTCTTGTTTCTGAGAACCGAAGCATTAAAAAAACAACTACCATCAAAAGAAGAACAATAATACA
The DNA here is from genome assembly GCA_017625435.1 of Clostridia bacterium. GTDB lineage: Bacteria > Bacillota > Clostridia > Oscillospirales > Acutalibacteraceae > RUG806. The sequence continues at coordinate 16,863 of JAGAKX010000026.1, read as the reverse complement.
GAGCTTTCAGCTGATTGTTTATTTCATTGCTGAAGCTCCAGTCGCCTTCCTCGGAAAAAATCTTGTCAAGACGCATTTCACAGTAAAAAGGAACATTATAATACTCTGCAAAATAATTCCACCAAAGTGCTACACTTTGAAAAGGAAATTCCTCATTCCCGCTGGTGCAAAGACAATCCACATAACCGAAATCAGCAAGTCCGTTATGGAATACGGAGGCTGCAAATTCGTCAGCAAACTGTTTTTTAAAGTCGGAATGAACCTCAATACCGACATTGACCCTCGGAAACTTTTCATTAACAAAGCTTCTGACTGTTTGTGCGCATTCTATGTAAAGAGAGTCCGAATACATCGCGTCTACGGAAATAAGAACGGAATTGAAATCGTAAGACGAAAGATATTTTTCAAGCTCCTTTGTGTGAGGCTTTCCGTTTTTATCGAGAAGAACATCATCATCGGCAACAAGCACCGCTTCACAGCCGAGACTTCTTACATAATAAAGCAGATATGCAAGAATATCATAATCGCTTCCGTCTGCCTCTTTGAGAGCAGAAAACTCATTCTGAGTATCGGGCTTCACAAAGAATACATCCGGAATAAAATTCCTGTAATAGTCGAAATCCGAATAAATACTGTATTTTACAGCTTCGGTACCTTCCTCTGCCTCAGCCGTAATATCCCTATTAATGTCTATCCATAAGGCATTCATATCATCGGGCAGTAAATTCTTTTTAACAGCACCCGATTGCTGTGCCTGCAACTCACCAATTATAAGCTCATTGCTCTTTACTTCCGATATCTTACCGTTAACACCTAATACCTCCCCGAAATCAATCGTAGGAATAATATTAAGCTCGGAAAAAGCAAAAAGCATAACAGAAAGCACAACAACGATGAACACCAAAGGTAAAACAATCCTTTTTACTTTTGACATATATGTCTTTCCTCTTTCCCCTGAAGATAAGAATTATTCTGCCGTTTCGTTATCTTCGCTCTTTTTCATTTCAACAATATTTGTTCTGACATCTATTCTGTCATAATATTCTTTAAATCTTATTGAAAAATTAATAAGCTTTTCGCAGTCATTACAATAAAACATTGCCGAGAATGACTGATTGACTACCTTCCAGTCGCTGAGTCTCTTCATCGGCTTTTTACAGGCAGGACAGTCACACTTCATTTTACTTTTATCAATTTTGGAGCTGTTTATGTTGGTAATCACAGATGATTTGAACAGCAGCTTCTGATAGAAAGATGAATCACAGATAACCGCAGTATTCAGAAGGTGCTCCCGTCTGAAGCATTTTTTGAGACATCTGAGCCCAAGAAGTGAATCCTCAAGAGCTCTGTGGAAGCTGCATTCGGAAACATCAATACCCATATGAACAGCAGCATTGACAAGACCTATCTGCTGATTACCTGCCCCTACAATGAACTCCTGACAGTATTTCTGCAAATCAACATACTGCGTAAGAAACGGAATTGAGTTCATACCGCAGAACATCGAAAAATTATCAACAAGCACCCTGATATCGGAATTTCCCCAGGACATAAACACACAGTTCCTGCCGCCTATCCACTTGATAAAATCCGATATTGCCCGCTGGAACGAAACACCTGAAATCATATCCTCATTGGAAATATGCGTAAGATTCTTTACTCTGCCGCTTAATTTCTTTATCAGCTGAGAACGGATTATAACCGAAAATGTATCAATTACATCCAGTTCTTCGTCAACGAGAACAGCGCCGATTTCAAGAATTTCATTGACAAAGCATTTTCTTGTTTTATTGTATGAATTGTTCCACTCAAGGTCCATTATTACGTAATACATCAGTTTCTTCCTTTAAAACACAATTTTCGCATATAGAGAAATTATAATATAATAATCGGTATTATGCAATATCAAAATTCTTACATAAAATAATTTACTCTTGAACAAGCACTCTTACTATACTATAATAGCATTAATCTTTATTCTGCGGAGGCTTTATGAAAATCAGAAAAACAACCCGTGACGACCTTGAAACCGTTCTCAGAATATATGAAGACGGAAGAAAATATATGCGTGAACACGGGAACACCGAGCAATGGAAGGACGGATATCCCCACAGAGATACCGTGCTTGATGACATTGAAAAAGAGGTATCCTTTGTTGTAACCGATGAAAGCGACGGAATAATTGCCGTTTTTGCTTTTATTGAAGGTCCCGATATCACTTACAAAAAAATCTATGACGGGCAATGGCCGAACGAAAAGCCGTATTACGTCATTCACAGAATTGCCGTAAGTCAGCACAGAAAGGGTGTGGCATCCTTTATTTACGAGGAATGTCTGAAAAAACACCCTGTTCTCAGAATTGATACACATAAAGACAATATCCCTATGCAGAATTCTCTGAAGAAAAACGGATTCTCTTATTGCGGAATTATACATCTTCTTTCGGGAGACGAAAGACTTGCATACCAAAAGGAAAGGTGAAAAGAATGAAAATACCGGAAATACTTATTGAGCACGCAGAAAAGCTTGAAAAAAAGATAAAAACCGTTTATCCTGAACTTGCCCCCCTTGCTAAAAGATGCTATCTCAACACAATAGAAACAACAGTAAAAAAATGCGATAACGGGGATTATTTTGTAATCACCGGTGATATTCCCGCCTTATGGCTTCGCGACAGCTCAGCTCAGCTTCGTCCCTATGCAATTCACTGCAAGGAAAGCGAGGAGCTCAGAGAGATTTTCAGAGGTGTAATAAGAAGACACGCATTTTACGTTAATCTTGATCCTTATTCAAATGCTTTCAATGAAGTAAGCCACGACGAAGCACATACGGATGATACGGATTTTTCTTCTCCTTATATATGGGAAAGAAAATATGAGGTAGACTCTCTTTGTGCATCGGTTTATCTTGTTTCCGATTATTTTAATGCTACAAAGGATATGTCTGTTTTTTCGGAAGAGCTTCACGGAATGTTCAGAAATATTATCGACACCTTTATAAAAGAACAGAATCATAGCGAAAATTCATCATATTTTTTCAGGCGCACAGACTGCCCCGAAACAGATACAATGCCTCTTGACGGCAAGGGAAATCCCACCGCATACACGGGAATGACATGGTCAGGTTTCAGACCCTCCGACGACAGATGCTTATATAACTATCTTATCCCTGCAAATATGATGGCTGTTGCAGCAATGAAAAAGGCTGAGGAATTACTTATCACAGGCTATAATGACACAGAATATGCTGAAAAATGCCGTATTCTCGCAACTGAAATAAAGGACGGTATCGAAAAGCACGGAACATATAATCACCCTGTTTACGGAAAAATCTACGCTTACGAAACAGACGGTCTCGGTAATTACCGTCTTATGGATGACGCAAACTCCCCCAGTCTTCTGTCAGCACCCTATATCGGCTTCTGTGATGTAAACGATCCAATTTATCAGAACACACGACGCTTTATTCTGTCTGAAGATAATCCCTTTTATTTCGTCGGCAAAGCCGCAAAGGGTATCGGCAGTCCCCATACGGGTGAAAATATGATATGGCACATTTCTCTTACAATGCAGATTCTGACATCCACATCCGAAGAAGAAAAAAAGGAATGCCTGAAGATGTTGTCGGAAACACATGCAGGTACATATTTTATGCATGAATCATTCAATAAGGATGATGCTTCCGATTTCACGAGAACCTGGTTTGCCTGGGCAAATTCATTGTTTGCACAGATGCTCGGCACAATTTGAAAAAAATCAAATAAAAATCGTAATAAATGTTATCAAATTATTATATTACCCGACATTATTTTCATATTGCACAGAAAGAGATGGTTGTGCTATAATCAAAAAAAGTCAACCTTTCCGTAAAAAGATTGACATAAGAACGGAGTGCAGAAAATGAAAAAGCTTTATGAAGGAAAAACAAAAAATGTTATGCTCGATGAAGAGACAGGCATTGTACATCTTTTCTTCAAGGACAGCGCTACTGGTGAAAACGGCGTATTTGATCCCGGCTCAAATACAGTAGGCGGTAGCGTTGAAGGAAAAGGTAAGGTTGGACTTGAGGTTTCAAAGTATTTCTTTGAACTTATGGAAAAAAACGGCATTCCCACTCAGTATCTCGGTGCAGATATAGAGCAGGGACTTATGAAGGTTCGCAACCTCACAGTTCCCAGACTTGAATTTATCGTGCGTTATTTTACTGCAGGCAGTATGTGCAGAAGATTCACTCTTGAAGAAGGTATCCCCTTTGATCCTCCCTATGCAGAGGTTACCCTCAAGGATGATGAGCAGGGCGATCCTCTTATCAGCGAAAGAATCTGCCTTATGAAGGGTATTCTTAAAGAGGGACAGTACGAAGAAGCACAGAAGGTTGTTCTTAGTGTCGGAGAAGTTCTCAAAAAAGAGCTTGCTTCAATGAATCTTACACTTATTGACTTCAAGATTGAAGTCGGTTACGACGAAACAGGCAAAATTTATCTTGCAGATGAAATCACTCCCGACATCTGGAGAGTCAAGGATTCCGACGGCAACATTCCCAATCAGATTGACTGTGCAAAAATGATTCTTGAAAAAATCAGATAAATATCTTTTTAAGGGGCAGTTGCACTGCCCCTTAAAATCAACACAATGAGGTAATACTATGGAAAATTATGCAAGATTCAGATATCAACCTTGCCTTCCCTTAGGAAAAGACGGAAGACGGGTAACTGCTTCAAAGGAGCATATTGAATTATCAAAAAAAGCCGCAACAGAAGGCATCGTGCTTCTTAAAAATGACGGAACACTCCCATTGTCCCGCAAAAATACCGTTGCTCTTTTCGGTAAGGCTACAATTGAATACATAAAGGGAGGCGGCGGAAGCGGTGACGTCCACTGTCCCTACATCAGAAATATCTATGAAGGCTTCCTTACAAAAGAAAATGAAAACAAAATCAGCATTTATAAGCCTCTTGCAGAGTTTTATAAGGACTACGTAAGAAAAGAAAGCGTAAATGTTCTTACTCAGGAGCAGATTGATGCACGCTGGGACATTGTCAACAATATGGAATTCTGCACAGAACGAGACGATATGACCTACGATACCTTTGCTGCTATGCACGTAAAGGAAGCTGAGGTTCCGGATGAACTGATAGTAAGTGCAGCCGAAAATGCAGATACTGCCATAATCACTCTGAGCCGTTTTTCTGCAGAAGGCGTTGACAGAAGACCCATCAAAGGTGACTATTATCTTTCCGACCTTGAAACTTCGCTTATTGACAGATGCACAGAGCTTTTCAAAAACGTGATAATTGTTATCAATTCCGGTGCTGTTATTGACTGTGAGTATTTTGCAGAGAATGATAAAATTAATGCCGTTCTTTTCGCCTGGCAGGGTGGTATGGAAGGCGGAAGTGCACTTGCCGACATTATCTGCGGTGACGAAACTCCTTCAGGTAAATTGGCAGATACCATAGCAAAAAGCTATGACTGCTACCCTACCAAGGACGATTTCTGGCAATGCTTTGACCATGTGGATTATTCCGACGACATTTATGTTGGCTACAGATACTTTGAAACAATACCCGGTGCAGCTTCTTACGTAAGATACCCCTTCGGCTTCGGTCTTTCTTATACAAGCTTCAAGCTCAGCGAAATAATGTGCTTTTCACACAGCGATAAAATCAACATCGTTCTTAACGTAAAAAATACCGGTTCAGTCCCCGGAAAAGAGGTTGTTCAGGTATATTTCAGCGCACCTCAGGGAAAGCTCGGAAAACCCGCAAAGGTGCTTGCAGCATTCAGAAAGACAAGGCTTCTCGCCCCCGGTGAAACAGAAGCACTCTTCCTCTCCTTCCCTGTTTCACAAATGGCAAGCTTCGACGACCTCGGAAAGATTTCAAAGTCATCATACGTTCTCGAAAAAGGAGCTTATTCTTTCTATGTAGGTACATCCGTAAGAGATACCGTAAAAGCAGATTTTGAATTCATTATGTCTGAAGATACTGTTACCCATAAGCTTGAAAGCCGCTGCAAGCCTTGGAAGCTGGCAAAGCGAATGCTCGCTGACGGTTCATTTGAAGAATTACCTATGGGCGAACCCGAATATTACTACGGCGAAGTTGCCGACACGAATGCAAAAGCTCCCGAAAACGATGTAATTTTCGATAAGGTCGGCACCGAAGTCTCAATGAATGAATTTGTAAAGCAGCTGACAATAGACGAGCTTTGCTTCCTTGTAGGCGGTCAGCCTCCCACGGGTGTTGCCAACACGGGCTGCTTCGGTGGTCTTTCCCGTCTCAACATCCCTGCCGTTCCCACAGCAGACGGCCCTGCAGGTCTGAGACTTGAACCCAAAACAGGTATTCCCACAACAGCCTGGCCCTGCGCTACCCTTCTTGCCTGCACCTGGAACACCGATCTTATTGAAGAAGTCGGTGCCGGCGGCGGCAGCGAATTAAGAGAAAACAACCTCGGTGTGTGGTTAGCACCTGCACTTAATATTCACCGTGATCCCCTGTGCGGAAGAAACTTTGAATACTATTCTGAGGATCCCTTACTTGCGGGTAAGTGCTCAGCAGCCGCTGTAAGAGGTATTCAGTCACAGAAAGCTGCAGTTTCAATAAAGCATTTTGCCTGCAACAATAAGGAAGCAAACCGCTTTGCAAGTGACTCGCGTCTTTCCGAAAGAGCGTTACGTGAGATTTATCTCAAGCCCTTTGAAATCTGTGTAAAAGAAGCAGACCCCTGGACGCTTATGTCCTCTTATAATCTCATCAACGGACTTCATACAAGCGAAAGCTATGAGCTTCTGACCTGCATACTCCGTGAGGAATGGGGCTTTAAGGGTATGGTTGTAACCGACTGGGGTGTAAAAAACAGACCCGTAATTGAAGTAAAAGCAGGTAACGATATGAAGATGCACTGCGGTTATCCCGATGAACTGAAAGAGGCTTACGAAAAGGGAGAGCTTACACGTGCAGAGCTTGAGCTTTGCGTAAAAAGAATTCTTGATATGTTCACAAAACTCAAATAATCTTTAATTTCTTAAATCATCATTTCAAAAAGCCCTATTTGTTAACATTTTTTTAACAATTAAAAGGCATAATTGTGTTACCATAAAGGCAATATATTTTTAAGGAGAATAGCTATGAAAAAATCTCTTTGTCTGATTCTCACGCTCATAATCACTTTCAGTTGTTTTGGCTTCGCTCTTACAGGCTTATCCGCCATAACAGCTGATGCTTCTGCAATTGAAACTGAAAACGGTGTTCAGGTTGAGATTGCACCCTTCCTTTATAAGTCAACACTTTATCAGATGGAGTTCCCAAGCCATCAGTCTTATGACATAAAGGAAAAAAGCGCTGTCGGTGATTATGCAATTTCCCGTGAACTCAATGATCTCTCCTATACCTTTGTATTTCCTGCCGGCACTACTGAAATTGACTGCACGGTTTCTCTTAACGGAACTACGGAATGGCGAGGATTTTCCGTTAATGATACAGCAAATCCTAATTATTGGGAAAAAGATGAAAACGGAAACATTGACTACAGCAAGCCTCTCACCTTCAGACGCTCAGAGGTTACCGCTGAACGTGACGAATACGGCGTTTTATACAGAGACTACCTGCTTAATAAGGCAGTAGACGGCTTTAAGGATTATGACAAGATTTACTGGAAGCTTACATTCGTATGCAATGGTGAAACTTATTCCGATTACTTTGACATAAAGCTTTACGATTACGACAAGGCTGAAAAATATTCACTCAAAACCGTAAATTACAATGTTGCAGGTCTTCCCTTCGGAGTTTTCCAGGGTGAAAATGTTAAGGCAAATCTGGCAGTTTCCGCCGAGTATCTTTCACAGAACAGTTTTGATATCGCAGCCGTTCAGGAAGATTTTAATTATCACATCAATCTTGTTAAAAACTTAAGCGGCTTTAATTATCAGACAAATCACACCGGTGCGGTTCCCGGAGGAGACGGACTCAACATTTTCACAACAGATATGCCCATTTATAACGAAACAAGAGTCCCCTGGAATGACGCTCACGGCATTCTTTCAGACGGCTCAGACGAGCTTACTGCAAAAGGCTTTGTCTACAGCGTTATTGATATCGGCAACGGCATATACGTGGATTTTTATAACATACACGCTGATGCATACGGCGGTGAGGGCTCAATAGAAGCGAGATCAAGCCAATTCAGACAGCTTGCAGAGTTTATTAAGGCACGTTCTGCTGAAAATGACAGACCCGTAATCGTGACGGGCGACTTCAATAACCATATGCATGTTCACGAAGATGACGGTGCTCTTTATAAGGCACTTTATCTTGATTGCGGCTTAAAGGATGCATGGATCGAATATCACAACAACGGTGATTACTTCAACTTATACAACTGGCACATCACAGGTCTTCCCGCATGGGGTAATTGGGACTCGGTTGAAAGATTTATGTACAAAGCAGGCGGCGGAGTTGACATCGTTGTCAGTGATTTCAGATATGTTGAAGTATTGAATTCAAATGGAAAAGCGGTGTCCGACCATTCCGCAGCAGAATGTGATTTCACATTCATCAAAACTTCTGATTTCGTTGAAAACACTCAGGAGCTTGAAGCAGTAGCCGCACCCGAAAACAATTTTATGAACAAAATTTTATGGTTCTTCAAAGCTCTGATTATGATTTTATCAGACATTAAGAATCTTCCCGAATTATTCAATGAATTAGTATAACAATCAAAATAGCTATCCCGTGAGCAATGCTCGGGATAGCTATTTTTCTGTTTTGTGAAAACAAAGCAAATGTCAGTTCTGATAATTCTCACCCTGACTTACAAACATTTCATAATATTTTCCTTTTTGTTCCATAAGCTCGTCATGGGTACCGCTTTCTAAAATCATTCCGTTTTCAATATGATAAATGCAGTCAAAATCACGGACAGTTGAAAGGCGGTGTGCAATCATAACAGTTGTGGCAGTATTCGAAATATCAAGAATATTCTTCATCAGCCTTACCTCTGCCAAGGGGTCAAGGGCCGAGGACGGCTCATCAAGGATAAGCAGACCGAAATCCGATGTAAAAAGACGGGCCAGCATCAGCTTTTGTGCTTCACCGCCGGAAAGTGCAATACCGTCCTCCGTGAATTCCCGTGAAACCATTGTGTCAAGATTATAATCTGCCCTTTTAAGAACCTCTGACAATCCCAGATTATCAAGTATTTCAATAAGCTTTTCGTCAGACACTTCATTGTATACGTTCAGATTGTCACGTAAGCTCATTGCAAGCACACGGATGTCCTGAAATACCACACCTGTACGAAGCCTCAAGCCGTGTATGTCATATTCTTTTATATTTTTCCCGTTAACAAGAACTTCACCGCTGTTTACGTCATACAGACGAAGCAGGAGCTTTGTAAGCGTTGTCTTGCCTGCACCGTTTTCTCCGACAATAGCGATTCGCTGTCCGGGCTTTATATGTAAATTAAAATCTCTGAATAAAGCCGAATCCTCATCATAACCGAAAGAAACATCTCTGAACTCTATTTCAAAGGTTCCGCCGGGAGCAGGAACGGCATTTTCCCTCGGCGGTTCAATTTCAGATTCCGCTTCAAAAAATTCAGCGACCTTTTCACCGTTCGCAATACATTGAAGCATCTGCATAATACTGCTTGCCGCATCATTAAGCCCTTCAGCCAAAGCAGTTGACGCAACCGTAAGAGAGGCGTATAAACCGATCTGTGATTTATCCCCGTCAATAACAAAAAAGATTATATAAGCAAGAATACATGCCGCCTGAATAGGAGACACGGCACCCTGCAGCAGATGAAAAGGTGCAACCTTTTTGATAAACTGCCGATAGGTTGTCTGAAATCTGTTCATCGATGCATTGATTGAGTTAAGAAGCTTGGCACCTGCCCCCGAAGCACGCAGCTCTGCCGCATTTTCCTTAGTTTTCAGAACTCTTCCCGAATACTCCATAGGACGCCACGCATCCATAAGATTTACTTCATAATCAGCAGTCGGCTTTATGGCAGGAAGACCGACAACCGCATTCAGAATAACAAAAAATGCCGTAATACCGAGAAGAACGGGACCGGTTGTAGCAATTATCGCAATCATCGCAACAACAGTTGCAATTCCCCTAAGAATATCAGGAAGAATCATCACAACATTCTGTGCGTGTATGGGGAAATTGTCCTGGGCAAAAATAAATTTTACGAAGAAATCGGGATGGTCGTAATACTTAAAATCTGTCTGCAAGGCTTTTTTATTTACGTCATTCTTGATTTTGTTGCTGACCTTCACAAGTGTCATCTGAGTATACGCCATCTGAATAACCTTCTGAAGTGCCGCTACCAGAACAATAAACAGCGTAAATAAAATAATAAGAAGAATGACATCAGAACGGGGAGATTCATTCATAACCGCATCAATTGCCTTTTGCGGCAGAAGTGCCGTAAGATAAGAAGCTACAGGCTGAAGCACAACAGACATAAGAAGAATTGTAAGTATATAACCTTTTCCGTATTTCCAATAAGGCTTCAGAAGGAACAAAATATACTTAATCTTGGATAACTTTTTCTTTTCTTGCATTTCAGTACGTTCATCTCTGTTACTTTCATCCATAAATTCCCCTCCTTAAAACACTATAGCAATATATTTTTACAAAAATAATTTTACCATACCACCGCATAAAGGTCAATATGCGTAAAATCTGAGGTTCTCATGATGAAGCCAAAGCTTCCCTATCAGCAATTCAGCAACGCATTTCTTATAAATCATTGCCATTTATCAAAAGGCTTAATATCAATTATTTTATCGGGTGTTATTATGACATCAGGTTTGCATTGAGCAAGAACTTCTGATGGCCCTGAACACATTTCATTAAACGCCTTGAGTAAAAGCCCGATAACCTTTTCTTCATCGTCGTCATTGTTTTGTGAGTATAAATCCAATTCCCTGCTATGAATCTTAAATGTAATTTCATAAGCAGAATGACTGTTTTTCCACTCATCTGCTAAATCCGTGTTTAACAGCTCGTCAATATTGTAAAGAATCTCAGGCCGAATATGAACAGAACCGCCATAGGAAATTTCAGGATCAATAGCAAAGAAACCGCAAAGACCGTTATCAAAATAGAATTTTCCGCCGACACTCCAGGCTTTGTACTCTATGCTTTCATCATCCCGAGGACAGTTTTCTCCGTCATATTCAATACTGTAACGCTGTCCGTTATAGGTTAAATAAGCGGAATCAAGGTCTATAGCGATACCGTTTCTGTCTAAAAACTGCCTTAATTCTGAATTTGTGTTTCTGTATGCAGATTGCAAATCACCAATTCCGTTCTCTGCAATTTCAGCACAACCGTTCGCGCTGGTTGTTATATGACTGATAATCAGATATAAATCATCAAAAGACGGCAAATGACCATTATACTTCTCTATAATGTCACATAAATAATCTGTACCGGCACCTCCGTCAAGCAAATAGCTTTCATATACCCAGATATTACGGGGAATGCCTGTAGCATCAGCAAGCGTCTGCGTAGCTGACTCATGTGTTCTTATATCATAAATCATAATTTCACCTATGCTTTTGCAAATCCTCATAAGCCTCCAATATCCACTGATGAGGCATAACTAACAGATTGTTATCAAACTGATAGTTTATATAAAGATAACAGGATTCATTTAATGATTCAACAGTTGCACTTTTTATTAAATCATCATATAAAGGTACACCTTTTTGGTCCCAAGATATTTTATCTGCAATGAATATTACCTTATCATACACACTTGCGTTTTTCCTTAGAGTTGTGTGACATTCAATGGCATTCAGAATATCTGAATCAATTATACCATATTCTTCTTGTGCTATGATTTTTGAAACCCTTTGATGTAAAAGAGCGTGATATTTTTCTTCGGCAGGGTCTATTTCTAAACTTCGCATTTTGGCAAAACCATACATTTCCTGCGGTGTCATAACTCCACTTATATCGTGAAGCAATGCAGCAAGCTTTGTCTTTGAAACATCGAGGTTATACGCATTAGCTAAACCTACAGCTAATTCCGCAACATTTTCCACGTGCATCAAAACATCTTCTTTATTGTTGCTGAGGTATTTATTTTTAATTAAGTTAATCAAATTACAATTATCCATTAAAAATCACCTTAAATCAACTGTTTTAACTATATTTTTATAAGAGTTTTTCCATTTCAGCAAGTAGTTTTGCTTTCATATCTTCCAATTCATCGGGAGAAGGCTTGTTATCATCTGCCCACATTATTTCTTTAGGTAACCACCAAACGGGACCTTTGCCGTTGTTGCCGTAATCCAACAAATCACCGGTTTTTCTCGGGAAGATGTGCCAATGCAAATGAATGTCTCCGTTGCCAAGGCATTCATAATTTATCTTTTCGGCACCGAAAGCATTTTTAACAGCTTCAGCAACAATAGTCATTTCAAGTAAATATTTTGTTCTGAAATCAATATCTAAATCAAAAAGTTCAACAACATGCTGTTTACAAATGAATAATGAATAGCCGTAAAAATGATGATTCCAACCTAAAATAACATAACCTGTTTCGAGTTCCTTTACAAACCACGGGTTTTCACCTTTTTTGATTTGCTCAATTACATTACACATATCACATTTTTCTTTATTAAAAGGGTGGAATTTGAATTTCATTTTATATTTACTCCTGAATAAAACTATCGCTCTGACTTTAACAAAGCATAATAACAAGCATCGCAGATGCCCTGATTGTTCCAATCAGAACTACGCAAAGTTCCCTCATACTTCATACCGCATTTTTGCATTACTTTTCCTGAGTTCGGGTTTCTTGGGTCGTGTCTTGATTCTATACGGTTTACATCTACTACATCAAATAAAAAGTCCATAACTGCTTTAAGTGCTTCTGAGGTAATTCCTTGATGCCACCAATCTCTACCAATGCAATAACCGATATGCATCATAGAAACTTCTTCGTTCATGTGTACGACGGCAATATCGCCAATAGGCTCATTACCGTTTTCTTTTAATACTATAGCCCAATGATAATAATTATCGTTAGAATATTCTTTTAACCATTCATTTATAATACTTTGGCTTACTGCTTCACTGGAGTGTGTTTGCCACATTAAATATTTAGTGACATCTGAATCGGATGCCCAATTCTTATACATCGCGGCAGCATCACTACTTACATATCTTCTTAAAATCAATCTGTCTGTTTCTAACATTCCGGTTCCGCAATGCTTCATTTTAATTAGACCTCCGATAAGTTGATAAAAAAATTATACCATATAACCACCAAACAAATCAACCTGAATACATAACAAGCATTGATTTTGTCTGTAACACACATAAAGCACAAAAAATTGAGTATTCACAAGAAAATCCCTTATAAATACTCAACATATATAAAAGACAGGACACAGCTTTGTAATAATAACAAAAAACGCAGCACCATACAAAAATGCTTACTATTCGTCTGCCCAAAAAAATGTAATAGCGAGTTTAATTTACATTCATAATTACTTCCGTCTGACTTCTGTAATCTTCACTTCTTCACTAATAACTGTTGCTTATTACATCCCAACAATCTCTGAATATATTTTTAGTGAAGAGGTAATAAGCAAAAATCCTGAACGCACAAGCATTCAGGATTTTTGATGCGAGTGTTCATAATATCTAATATTATTGAAGAATTCTATTATGAAAACTATGTCAGCCAATGCAAAGGTAAACGCTGACACCTGCACTCTTGAATGAGCTCATTGAGAAAAACGAAGTTCATTCTATTGAGGGTAAGGGCAAGAAAAAATACAAAAAATCATTATTCACTATCGATTTACAATAATCTTCCGGAAACAGTATTTTATACGAAGTTTTGTATGGAGTATATATCGGTTATTTTATGAACTGTGAGTCTGCGATCTCCGCAATCTCTTCGGCAGTTGTCGCAGCCTTCATTCTTTCTGCGACCTTACTTCTTCTTTCACGGAGTTCAGCGTACATCTCTCTTTGAAACTGTCGATGTTCAGGCTTTGTGCAGTATCTTCAAGAACAAAAGCAACAGTTTCTTTTGTGCCGACAAATCGTCTGTTATTGAGAGATGCAGAGTTGTCAGCTATTTCAATAATTTCTCTTTTTGTTGACATAATTTCATCCGACTTTCTTAAATTAAGTAATTTCAAAAATGATTATTGAAATTACGCTGATTAAAAAGAATCCTTATGCCTGTGTTATATCCTCACAGGCTTTCAGCCATTCGCGGGCAATAATCATATGACCCGCTATGGTAGGATGAGTACCGTCCCAGATAAAATATTCCATTTTCGATCTTTTGGCGTTTTCTTTGAATTTATCATACAGAGGAACGAAAATGCAACCGAATTCCTCTGCAGCTTTTTTTGCTGCCGCCCTGATTCTTGCGTTTGCTGCCTCACGGTATATAAAGGAACCTCCGGTATCCTTGCTGTCAGGTCTTTCGAAAGGTCCTTCCACTCCGTCGGGATGCGGTGTGAATTTATAAGAACAGTCCGAGTTATCAAGCGGATAATAAAACGGCTCACATACTATGATTTTTATGTCGCCGAGCTCATTTCTTGTTTTTTCAAGAATTGCACGGAGGTTCGTTTCATAACGCTGTGCCGTTTCGTCGGGAGTGAGTTCTGTGCAATAACCGTGTCCGCCGTCATTTGCTCCCACAAGAATGCTTAAAACGGTCGGCTTGTTATCGATGACATCCGTCTGCCATTTTCTGAGAAGATCCTCTGATCTCTCGCCCGAATAGCCCTTGTTTATGAATTTGGGCATATTTTCAGCATTTTCAAGTGCAAGCTGCGATGCAACGATGTACTGATAGCCGTGACCCATAATGTGGTTGCAGTCCATACTCCTGCCTCGGTTTCCGTCGGTTATGGAGTCGCCTGAAAACAGAACAACATCATTTTTGTTAAGCTTCATAAATGGAGTCTCTCCTTCTTTCTCATCTGTCAGCAGTATATTAATGGTTCTGAACACTATCTTTGTATTTTAAATTTTATCATTTTGTATAGAAAAAATAAAGGTCATTATTAGATGAAAAAGTGTCCTTATTTGCAACAAAAAGAGTTGAAATCCCATCCGCAATAAGTTATACTGTATGTAACAGGCGGTGATTGTTATGAGAGATGACCTTATTGAAAGACTAATTATGCACACATATGACAATCCTTCTTTTTTGCTTAAAAATAAAACTGATAAAGAGAAAATCATCATTGAGGGCTCTAAGTTAATGAAAAAAGAAAAGCTTATTGCGGTAAGAGCCGATACAAATACTAATCATTTTCCGGAGCACAGCCACGATTATGTTGAGATTATTTATATGTATAAAGGAACAAAAACCAATATTATAAACAATGAAACCGTTGTTCTTAATGAGGGAGATATCCTTTTTATGACCCAGAATTGCAGGCAGGAAAATCTGCCCTCAACCGAACAGGATATAGCGGTCAATTTCGTTGTTTTGCCTCATTTCTTTGAAAAAGCTCTTGAAATGCTGAACAGCGAGGAATCATTGCTGCACAGTTTTATAATTCAATGCTTGCGAGGGGACAACGGCAAATCAAGCTATCTCCATTTCAATGTTTTGGATGTGCTGCCTGTGCAGAACCTTATTGAAAATCTTATCTGGAATTTGCTTGATGACTGTCAGGAGCAAAGAAATATAAACGAAACAACAATGGGTCTTATTTTGCTTCAGCTTCTCAGTCATATTGATGACCTTGATTATAACGGTGATGACAGCAGCCTTATATTTCATGTACTGAAATATATTGAGGCACATTTTGCGGGCGGAAGCCTGACGGAGCTTTCTCAGATGCTTTTTTACGATTTTAATGCACTGTCAAAGCAGATAAAAAAAATGACAGGTAAAACCTATACGGATCTTGTTCAGGAAAAGAGAATATCTCACGCTTGTTTTCTTCTTGAAAGCACTAATCTCGGAATTTCGGAAATTTCGCAGCTTGTAGGTTATGAAAACATCAGCTATTTTCACCGTGTTTTTCGTAAATTCCATTGTATGTCGCCCAAAAAATACAGAGACAAAACGGTTACCAAATAAGAAATTGCGGGTGTAATAAAGAAAAATATCGTGTAAATTAAGCATTATAACCGATAAAGCTATGAATCGTTAAGCGTTCACGGCTGCTTCCCGAATTATGAGCTTACAAAAAAACTATTAAAAAGGGTGATTGCTTTGAAAAAATTTTTTTCCATTATTCTTTCGTTTATTTTCCTGTTTCCCTCATATCTTTGCAGTTTTCTGCCATCAAAAGCAGATACGAATTTTGCAATTGAGGCGATTGAGGCTGTGTCCGTAAGCGGAATTGAAAACGGTATTATATCAGAAAAGGCCGAGCTAGAATTCGGCGATGCCGATTACGGCTGGTTCAATTATTACGGCATCAGCTATAAATCCGATGCGTATATGAAAGGCGTAATTACATATATGCACAAGGGCGAACAGCATTCCGAGGAATTTTTCCTTGAACCATCGGACGGCACAAAGCCTTTTTACAGCTTTATTGACGGCGTGCTTGACAAAACAAAATCAAACACTCTTTGCAAAATAACGCTCGAGCCTCTTGATAAGGATACGGCGGTGTTTGAGCTTGTCGGCGTTGACGTATTCAACCGTGAAGTACCTGATAAAAACGTTTATCTTCAGAACAGCGAATATAAAATCGGTATCAATCTTCTCTGGGGCGGCGCGCTGGATTACCTTGAAGACCTGGATTCCGACGTGCAGGCGGTTATGGTTGACGGCTTAACCAAGGTTGATTCGGATGCTTCGGAGAGATACGGTGTAAGAGCCGTCAACAAAAACGTTA
>JAGAKX010000025.1 GCA_017625435.1 Clostridia bacterium | reverse complement strand
GGACGCACCTCTGGTGTATCGGTTGTCACGCCAGTGGCATGGCCGAGTAGCTATGTGCGGATTGGATAAACGCTGAAAGCATCTAAGCGTGAAGCCATCTCCAAGATTAGATTTCCCATAGCGTAAGCTAGTAAGACCCCTTGTAGACTACGAGGTTGATAGGCTGCGTATGTAAGTACAGTGATGTATTCAGTTAAGCAGTACTAATAGGTCGAGGGCTTGACCTCTTTACTTGGTTCTTCTTCACATCGTTGTTCAGTTTTGAGGGTGTGTTTCTAAATATGATTTTAACCGTGTATAATTTACACGGTTTATTTTTTTGCTTTTTTTATTGACAAACACGAACAAATGTTCTATAATTTAGAAAAATTGTAGTGAGGTAATGTTATGTCAGTATATGAGCATTGTCCTGTTTTTATTAATGATTGCTTCCGCCTTGAATTAGTATCCTTGTCACATACCGATGATTTATTAAAAGTATATTCAGATATTAATGCTGTTCCTTTCTTTAATTCTGACAACTGCGGCGGCGATAATTTTCATTACACAACTTATGAACGTGTGACTGAAGCAATTGAATACTGGCTTTGGGAGTATTCAAGAAATGGATTCGTGCGTTTCAGTATTATTGATGTTCATACTGCCGTTGTTGTCGGTACAGTTGAAATGTTTAAGCGTGTTGCTGGTGATTATTTCACTGATACTGTTTTATTAAGACTTGATTTAAGAAGTGATTATGAAAAATCAGGAATTATTAAATCTATATTGAGTTTAATTCTTAGTAATTGTTTTGAATTATTTAGTTGCAATTCTGTTACAACTAAAGCCGTTTCACAAGCTGTAGAGAGAAGTACTGCTTTAACAGATATCGGTTTTGTTAAGTCTCAGGAAAAGCTTATAGGACACGATGGCACTGCGTATTCTGATTATTATATTTATTTCAGATAAATTTATTATAAAACTATCCCGTTTTGATTGAAAATGTAATATAAATATGGTAAAATGTATTAAAATTAATACAGAAAGAAGAGAAGAAAATGAAAAAGATTCTCGCAGTTATGTTAAGCGTTCTTATGATGGTTTCCTGCCTTGCACTTTTTGCAGGGGCAAAGGAAGAAGATAAGACTCTTCAGTTCGGTGAAGACGGCAAGTTCACAATTTTACAGTTTGCCGATATTCAGGACGGCTATCCCTTGATGATGATTACAAAGAAGCTCCTGAAGGACAGTATTGCAAAGGTACAGCCTGACCTTATTGTTCTTACAGGTGACAATATTTCAGGCGGCAGTACAACAACGAAGGTTATTACCCGTGCAGCTATCAATGAATATATGAGCATTTTTGAAAAAGCCGGTGTTCCTACAGCTGCTGTTTTCGGAAATCACGATGACGAGAGTGCACTTGCTGACAAGGATTTTCAAATGTCCGTTTACGAATCTTATGATTGCTTCGTTGGTTACAATGAGGGCGATATTATCCCCGGTGTCGGTACTTATAATCTTCCCATTATGTCTTCTGACGGTGAAAGAATTGCTTTCAATATCTGGATGACTGACTCGGGTACTTATAACACAGAAAACGATCTCGGCGGATATGCCTGCACAACAAAGGAGCAGATTGCATGGTACGTTGAGACCTCAGAAACTCTTAAGGCTCAGAACGGCGGAAAGCCCGTTCCCTCCTTTAACTTCCAGCACATTATTGTTCCCGAAATCTATGATGCTCTTGTTGAGTGTGAAGAGGGTACTCCCGAATCAATTCAGCAGGGAGATAAATTCCTTACTCTTCCCGAGGGTGTAGAAGGACATCTTCACGAGAATCCCTGTCCTCCTAATTACAACAACGGTCAGTTCCGGGCATTCCTGCAGCAGGGCGATGTTCTTGCTACAGTTTGCGGTCATGACCACAAGAACGATTTTGTTATTCCTTATAAGGGAATTGACATCATCAACACTCCCGGTGTAGGCTTCAGCTCCTACAACGATGAAACTGTCGGCTCGAGAGTATTTGTGCTTGATGAAAATGCTCCCGAGGATTATGAAACATATACACTCGGCTACTTTGACGTTTACGGTGACGACGAAGAGGCTCTTTACAGATATCAGGCTTATTCCAGAACAACAGATGATATGACAAAGTTTGTTGCATGGTTCAAAATGGTATTTGCAATGATCAAGAACATTTTCTGATTGAATAATTAATAATTAAAGCTCCTGAAGAAATTTCTTCGGGAGCTTTTTTCTATATACCGACTGTGATGATTTCAAAGGGCTTGAATGCTACAGTATCGGTTTCAGCTTCAATATCTTCAAGGAAATTGAGAAGCTTTACGGGACGGGGGAAGTGAAGTGTTCCTCTTGAGCCTGCACATTCTGCAAAACGCAGAACAGTCATATCAGAGGCTTCTGCCTTTTTCACGCTCTGAAGAACGAGCTTTCCGTCAGCAGTCCACTCTTCGGGGACTGAAAGCTTTTCTGTTTTTACAAGAGGAGTATTGAATATAAGCGCTTCAGTATTGATTTCACCGTAAGGAATTTCACCGTGGGGAAGAATTACATAGGTGAAATTATGATGACCTAAATCGGATAAGGGGTCGGGACGCTCTGTGGCTCTGAGAAGAGACAGGGTTATTTCCTTTTCGGATACGCCCACACCGTATTTGCAGTCATTTATAACTGCTACACCGCCTCCTGTTTCGCTGATATCAAACCACTTATGGTGACAGCACTCAAAACGAGCCTTCTGCCAGGTGGTGTTGCGGTGCATTTCACGCTTAATAAAGCCTGCTCCCGTGTCGCAGACAAGCTCACGGGTCAGAATATTGCAGTTGAAGGCTACCTTCATAAGACGGTGGAACTCATTCCAGTCTACAATATTTTCAACTTCAATTTTACGGCTTGAACGGAAGAATCGGATTCTTCTTTCCCATAAGCATTTTTCTGTGCAATGTGTTACTGAAAATTCTGCAGTTTCGCCGTCTGCTCTTACGAAATGAAGGGGTACTTTAACTCCGAGGGGCAGTTCCTTATCCTTATAGTCGGGAAGAATGTCCCAGGCATCGTACATACCGGGGCGGTCGTCGTAAATTTTAAGCTTATTGAAATCGCCGTCTGCGAATTCCCTTGAAAGCTCTTTGTCGCAAAGGGAAGAAAAGCTTCCGTCGGGACAGAATACTGCGGTATAAAAAGGAGTATCCAGGGCACCGTCACGGAATTTGAACCATGCGGTATCATTACCGGGCAAATCAAATCTGCCGTGGGAGAGAGGAGCAAAAGCGGTTTTGCAGTAAAGACCCTTTTTGCCTTCTCTTTCAAATATTCCGTTTTCATTTTCAATAAATTCAACAGAATTTCTCTCTGAATTAAGTGAATTGAAGAGTGTGTCACCTGTGCCGATAATTTTATCCAATTCGGCATCAATTTCTTCGTAGTCCTTTATGCAGTCTCGGAAAACGGGAGTAATGTGACTGCCGGGGAGAATGTCATGGAACTGATTGACAAGGAATTTCTTGTAAAGCTCCTTAATTTCCTCTTTAGGATAAGGCTTGCCGTTTTTTTCTCTTATGAGAGAGAGCATTTCCGCAAGGCGGAATCTGTTTTCAAGATATCTGTTGAATTTCTTGATGTCGGATTTTGTTGTAAAGGTACCTCGGTGCATTTCGAGGTACAGCTCTCCGTCCCACACATCAAATTTATGGTTTTCGTTAAAGTTATCGTGAAGGAATTCCTTTACCGTTACGTGGCGTGTTTCGGGCATAACGGAAAGCTTAGAAAAACGGTGCATAAGCTCAATCATTTCTTCTGTAGCACCGGATCCCCCGTCACCGTAGCCGAACATTGAAAGGGTTTCTGTGTCCGTGTGCTTGTCCTGGAAGGCTTCCCAGTTTTCTGCTACCTGAGAGGGCTCGTTCCAGGTTATAAAGTGTGTGGGAGGAACCGAGGCGTAAACGTCGCTACCGTCAATTCCGCGCCATATAAAATTGTTGTGGGGGAAGCGGTTTGTGTCATTCCAGGTGCTCATTTTGTTGGAAATGAAGTAGTTTACACCGCTCTTTTTAAGAATCTGAGGTAATATCCAGGAGTTTCCGAAAACGTCGGGCAGGAAGCAGGAATCTACCGTTATACCGAACTTCTCCCTGAAATAGTGCTGACCGTAAAGGCATTGTCTTATAAGACTTTCTGCTGAGGGAACATTGCAGTCAGGCTCAACATACATAGCTCCGACGATTTCAAAGGAGCCCGATTTTATTTTTTCTTTGAGTTCTCGGAATACCTCGGGATAGTATTTTTCAATTGTTTCGTAAGTATAGGCCTGAGTGTGGGCATAGCGGAAATCGGGGTATTTATCCATAAGGCGCATCTGAATAAGAACTGTTCTGAGGTTCTTCTGAACAGCGTGAATCCTGCGCCAGTAGTAAGCTATATCGAGGTGTGAGTGACCTACAAGGGCAACCTTGCCGGATGAGCGGAAGGTTTTGTCTGAATAGATATTTTCTTCAATGAAATCAATTGCCTTTTTTGCGTCTTCTTCCGTTATATTGTCGTAATCTATAAGATTAAGTGCTTTGTCGAGCTTATCAGTCACAATATTTACGTATTCCTCGGGGAACTGACCGCTTGAAATTATATCAGTAAAAATTTCAAGGTCGTAGCATAAGGACTGAATATTTTCGTTGACGGTTGTAAGGAAAAGCCCCGTGAATTCCTGTCGGCAGCCGCGGCGTGCCAGGGTTTCGGGATTTCTTTCGTCATCGGGCTTTGAACGGTTGAAGCCCTCAGCCTCAATCAAAAGAGTGTCACCCCGGAGAAACTCGGAGAGAGGTATTCTTTCACGGTTGGGGTCAACACCGCCTGCAAATTTCCCGTTTATTTTCACAATCATTTCACTTGCGGTTTTGAAGTAAAAATAAATATCCTTGTCCTTTAATTCCTCGGAAATTACAGCCTTACATCTGAGAAAAGCGCTGCCGTCGGGGGAGAAATATGTATCTCCCTTCTGAAGAAGACGGAAATCTTTATCGTAAAAATCGTATTCATTTTCCGAAATCTGATGTGCTTCACGGACGTACACATCGGACAGCTCGTACATCTTTCCGTAAATACTGTTTCTGAGCCATCCGTAGCGCAAGCTTATATATTCTTCGGGACGCATAGAGCGTCTGACAACCTTTATATGTGCCATAATTTACCTCACTTATCCCAGAAAAAGGGCTTTTTTCTTACTGCGGTGAGCTTTACTTCTTTGCCCAGGTCTTTCCGAATCCTATCTTCACACCAATTAAGGCAAAGGTCAAGCTTGTGGCATTTTGAGCATTCGCCCCGGGCAATTACGGTAACAGAACCGCCGGATTCTTCGAGGTATTCAATATAGCCTCCGTCTCCCTGCAGCAAGGGAGAAAGCACATTGTTGATGTAATTCTTCATAAACATAAACCTTTCAGTTGATAAATTTATTTTAGCATAAAAAAATGAAGATGCAAACAATAAATCATAATTTATAGAAGTGATTTGCCGTATGTATCGTAGGGGAGGGGTCTCCCCTCCCGTTTCCGAGGGTTGTTATTTTTTTGCAAACGAAAGTTACAAAAGTTATGTAACGGGCGGGGAAAACCCGCCCCTACCGTACTTTATTCTCCGAATTCCGACCTTTTTATGGCTGGGCTATTAAATTGCTTATACAAAAAGCGAAGGTTTTCACCCTCGCTTCTTGTTGATTTTATAATATTTTCAGAGCGCCCGTAGGACATACATCTGCACATTTTTTGCAGTCGGCGCAGATTGATTTAATATCAATATTTCTGAACTCGGGTTTTATAACGGTATCAAAGCCTCTGCCCACAAGACCTAAAATGCCCTGCTTTGCTATGTCTTCGCAGGCACGCACACATAGTCCGCAGAGAATACATTTACCCTGGTCGCGGAGAATAACCTCAAGCTTTTCTTCCTTGAAGCTCTTGTGATATTCACCCTTGAGCTTCTTGCAGTCCGTGCAGTATTCATCCGCATATTTTATGAGCTTACAATGTCCGTAATCGTGGCAGCCGCAGGAAAGACAGCGCGTTGCTTCTTCTCTTGCGTTTTCTTCTGTGAAGCCCAGGTTGATTTCGGTGAAATCGTTTCTTCTGTCCTCGGGGGCACGCTGAGGCATCTTTATTCTCGGATGCTTTTCGTATTCCGTGAACATATCATCTGTAACTTCTCTTTCGGAAATTACGGGCTTTTTATGGGGGATTTCAATGCCGTCAAGGTATGCATCAATGAATTTTGCGGCTTCGTTGGCTTCTGCAATTGCCTTTATTGCGATTGATGCTCCGTCATTTGTTGTGTCACCTGCGGCAAAAACACCGGGAATTGATGTGGCAAAGGTTCTTTCATCGGCAAGAATTGTGCCTCTTTTGGTGGTTTCAAGCATTTCAAAGCCTGCAGGGTCGTTTTTCTGACCTGCTGCTATGATGATTGAATCAAGCTCAAGCGTGATGAATTCACCCTCTACGGGAACAGGGGAGCGTCTGCCCCTTTCGTCGGGCTCACCGAGTGTCATAACCTGAAGCTTTACTCCCGTAACCCTTCCGTCACAACCGAGAATTTCGGCAGGATTTGTAAGGAAGCGGAAAATTACGCCCTCTTCCATGGCCTCTTCAATTTCAATATCCTCGGCAGGCATTTCGTCACGGGTACGGCGGTAAATTATGCTGACTTCCTCTGCTCCGAGACGGACGGCTGTTCTGCAGGCGTCCATTGCGGTGTTGCCTCCGCCCACAATGGCTGTTTTTCTGCCGATTGCAGGCTTTTCACCGAGAGCGGCGGCTCTTAAGAAATCTATACCGCCGAAAACACCCTCGAGGCTTTCGCCCTCACAGCGTATGGAGCTGCTTTTCCACGCACCGTTGGCAACAAGCACGGCATCGTGCTTTTCCTTTATTTCTTCAAAGGTAATATCCTTACCTATTGTGCAGTTATTTATCATCTTAACGCCGAGGGATTCGATTTCTGCAATTTCGGTATCAAGCACCTTCTTGGGAAGACGGTATTCGGGGATACCGTAGCGCAGCATTCCGCCCATTTTCGGCATTTTATCGTAAACGGTAACTGCGTGACCCTGCTGAATGAGTCTGAATGCAGCTGAAAGACCTGCAGGACCGCCGCCGATGATTCCGACAGATTTTTCTGAGGGAGCTTTTACTTCGGGGAGAATATGCTCACCGTTTTTCAGAACCTCGTCTGCGGCAAAAGCCTTGAGGTATGCTATTGATACAGGCTCTTCAACGTGCTGTCTTCTGCAGGCGGTCTCACAGGGGTGGGGACACACTCTGCCGATGGAGGCAGGAAGAGAAATTACCTCTTTTATTGTTTTTACGGCACTCTTATAGTCACCGTCTGCAATTTCCTTTACATATTTCTGGCAGTCCGTGTGGGCAGGGCAGTTAAGGGAGCAGGGACCGATGCAATCACCCTTGTGGTCGCCCATTATAAGCTCAAGGGCAATTTTTCTTGCCTTGAGAGCTCTTTCGCCCATTGTGTTTATAACCATACCCTCGGAGACCTTCTGTGAGCAGGCACGAAGGAGCTTGGGTGAGCCCTCTGCTTCAACCACACACATTCCGCAGGCACCGTAGGGGGACATTTCCTTAAGGTAGCAAAGGTTGGGAATTTCAATGCCGTTCTTTTTTGCAGCAAGAAGAATGGTATCGCCCTTTTCTGCCGTTATTTCTTTTTTGTCAATAATAAGCTTTACAGTATCAGACATTTCTTTCCCTCCTTATCTTATTTCTACTGCACCGAAGCGGCAGACTTCCTTACACTGACCGCACTTGATGCATTTTGAGGTGTCTATTATGTGAGCTTCTTTCACGCTTCCCGAAATTGCACCGACGGGACACTTTTTGGAGCAAAGAGTACAGCCCTTGCACTTTTCGGGGTCAATTACAAACTGTCTTAATGCCGCACATTCGCCTGCAGGGCATTTCTTTTCTTTTATGTGGGCTTCGTATTCATTTCTGAAATATTTTATTGTTGTAAGCACGGGATTGGGGGCAGTCTGACCGAGACCGCACAGCGCTCCCGAGCGTATACCCTCGCAAAGCTCTGTAAGAAGCTCTATGTCCCCCTCTTTACCGTTTCCTTCTGTGATGCGGGTGAGACTTTCAAACATTCTCTTTGTTCCTATTCTGCAATGTACACATTTACCGCAGGATTCCTTAGTTGTAAAATCAAGGAAGAAGCGCGCCATATTGACCATACACGTGCCTTCATCCATAACAACCATACCGCCCGAGCCCATAATTGCACCCGTTGCGGAAAGAGCCTTGTAGTCAATTACCGTATCGAGAAGCTCCTTGGGAATACATCCGCCGGAAGGACCGCCCAGCTGTACTGCCTTGAATTCCTTATTGTCACGGATTCCTCCGCCGATATCGTAAATTACCTCACGAAGAGTAAGTCCCATGGGGATTTCCACAAGACCGCCTCTTTTTATTTTACCCGTAAGGGCAAACACCTTTGTGCCCTTGCTGTTTTCAGTTCCCATAGCGGAGAATGCCTCACCGCCATTTTCAATAATCCAGGAAACATTTGCAAAGGTTTCAACGTTATTGATATTTGAAGGTTTGTTTTCGTAGCCCTTTTCTGCAGGGAAGGGTGGCTTGAGTCTCGGCATACCTCTTTTGCCCTCAAGGGATTCTATAAGGGCGGTTTCTTCACCGCAGACAAATGCGCCTGCACCTGCCTTTATTTTAAGACGACAGGTAAAGTCCGTGCCGAGAATGCTGTCACCGAGAAGTCCTCGTTCGGTGGCTTCGTTTATTGCCTTCTGCAGTCTTATAATTGCAAGGGGATACTCTGCACGCACATATACGAATGCCTTGGAAGCACCGATGGCATAAGCTGCAATCAGCATTCCTTCAATAAGTGCGTGAGGGTCGCTTTCGATAACGGCACGGTCCATAAATGCACCGGGGTCGCCCTCGTCGGCATTGCATATAAGATATTTTTCTTCACCCTCGGATTTTCTTGCGGCATTCCACTTGAACCAGGTGGGAAAGCCCGCACCGCCTCTGCCTGCAAGACCTGAGGTTTTTATTTCCTCTATAACATCCTCGGGGGACATTCCGGACAAAACCTTTTTAAGGGCATTGTAGCCGCCGTCCTCAAGGTATGAATCAATGCTTTCGGGGTCAATAAGACCGCAGCGCCGAAGGGCGATTCTTGTCTGTTTCTTAAGAAAAACGCTGTCCTCTTCGCTTATTTCCAGATAGCTGACAGCGGATAAATCGTTGTTTTTTACTGCTTTCGCAATAGCACCGGCATCATCTGCCGATACCTTTACAAGTCTTTTAAGAAGAGTCTTTCCGTCGTAAATGTCAACCACGGGCTCAAGGAAGCACATACCGATACAGCCTGCAATACCGATGGATGCATCAGTACCCCGAAGTGCCTCAGTAAGGGCAGTATGTACCTTTCCGGCACCTGCCGCAATACCGCAGGAGCCTTCGCCGATTACTATTCTCATTTTGCTTCCCTCCCTTTTATTTCTCTTAAAATTTCAACTGTTTTTGAGGGAGTAAGGGAACCGTAGGTCTCTTCATTTATCATCATAACGGGTGAGAGACTGCAGCAGCCGAGACACGCAACGGTTTTAAGAGAGAAAAGTCCGTCGTCGGTTGTATCTCCGTCTGAGATGCCAAGCTCCTCGCAGATTGCCTTTTCGATTGAATCCGCTCCGTTTACGTGGCAGGCTGTTCCCTTACATAAAAGTATTAAATATTTTCCCACCTTTTTAAGACGGAACTGAGTATAGAAGGTAGCAACGCCCATTACCTTTGCAGGGGAATTTCCCGTTTTTGCGGCTATTTCGTAAAGCACGTCTGTGGGAAGATATCCGTAAATATCCTGTGCCTTCTGCAGAACGGTAATAAGATTATCGCCGTTTTTCTGCATATCGCTAAATACATCAGCCATAAGCGTAAGGTCGCTGTTACAGCAGTTTTCACACATAGTTTAATTCTCCTTAATATAATCTTCATATATATTAGCACAAAAAACTGTGAATTTCCATAGGAGACAGGAAATTTGTTCAGGAATATTTATGCAAAAAAATGATGTATATATGCATAAAAATGAATGACAGATGCTATATTTTTTTGATTTTTAATTAATAAATTTATTTAATGATTAAAATATAAATTATGCAACTGCATTAAAATAAAAATGTTTTGCAAGAGGTATTGACAAAAGTGTTTTAATGATGTATAGTTATGCACATCGAATGAATATTAATGCGTATCCGGAGGAAATTGTAATGGATAAGTCAAAAATCAAAAAAGTTGTACTTGCATATTCCGGAGGTCTTGATACCTCTATTATCATTCCCTGGCTTAAGGAAAACTACAACAACTGCGAAGTTATTGCTGTTTCCGGTAACGTAGGTCAGGCAGACGAGCTTGAAGGTCTTGAAGAAAAGGCTCTGAAGACAGGTGCTTCAAAGCTTTATGTTGAAGACCTTACAAAAGAATTTATTGAAGACTACGTATTCCCCTGTGTTCAGGCAGGCGCAAAGTATGAGGATTATCTCTTAGGTACCGCATTTGCACGTCCCCCCATTGCAAAGAGAATTGCAGAAATTGCTCTTAAGGAAAATGCAGATGCTATCTGCCACGGCTGTACCGGTAAGGGTAACGACCAGGTTCGTTTCGAGCTTGCCATAAAGGCATTTGCACCTGATATGCCCATCATTGCTCCCTGGAGAGAATGGGACATCAAGAGCCGTGAAGAGGAAATTGAATATGCCGAAGCTCACAATGTTCCCCTTAAAATCAACCGTGAGACAAACTATTCAAAGGATAAGAATATCTGGCACCTTTCACACGAAGGACTTGATCTTGAGGATCCTGCAAACGAGCCTCTTTACAACAAGCCCGGCTTCCTTGAAATGGGCGTTTCTCCCGAAATGGCTCCCGACAAGCCCACTTACGTAAAGATTCACTTTGAAAAGGGTGTTCCCACTGCAATTGACGGTGTTGAAATGGATGCGGTTTCTCTTGTTGCAAAGCTCAATGAGCTTGGCGGTGCAAACGGTATCGGTCTTCTTGATATCGTTGAAAACAGACTTGTAGGTATGAAATGCCGCGGTGTATATGAAACTCCCGGCGGAGCTATCATCTACAAGGCACACGAGGTTCTTGAGACAATCACACTTGATAAGGAAACAGCTCACTACAAATCACTTGTTGCACAGAAGCTTGCAGAGCTTGTTTACAATGCACAGTGGTTCACTTCTCTTACAGAGGCTATCCTTTCCTTCGTGAAGACTACTCAGAAGACAGTTACGGGTGACGTTACATTAAAGCTTTACAAGGGCAATATGATAAATGCAGGAGTTACATCTCCCTATTCACTCTATGATCCCGAAATTGCAACCTTTGATGAGGATGAGGTTTACAATCAGGCTGACTCTGCAGGATTTATTAACCTCTACGGTCTTCCCACCAAGGTTTATGCAAAGATGAAGGCAAAGAATAACATTAAATAAGAATTCGGAGAAACTACAATGGAAAAAATGTGGGCAGGCAGATTCGAAAAGGCTCTCAACAAAGAGGCTGACGATTTCAATTCGTCAATACATTTCGACTGCAAAATGTTCAGACAGGACATAAAAGGCTCTATGGAGCACGCAGCTATGCTTGCCGCCTGCGATATCATTACTGAAAAGGAAAGTCTGCAGATTATTGACGGTCTGCAGACTATTCTTGACGATATTGAAAGCGGTGCACTTCCCATAGACGAAAACGCAGAGGACATTCATATGTTTGTTGAAGCGGTGCTTACATCCCGTATAGGTGATGTGGGCAAGAAGCTTCATACTGCAAGAAGCAGAAATGACCAGGTTGCCGTTGACCTTCGTCTTTATCTGAGAGACGAGGCGGCAGGTGTGACTGAGCTTCTTTATTCACTTATAGAAACCGTAGTCAAAAAGGCAGAGGAAAACAAGGCGGTTATTATGCCCGGCTACACACATCTGCAGAGGGCTCAGCCCATAACCTTCGGTCAGCATCTTTTAGCCTATGCAATGATGTTCATAAGAGATATCGGCAGGGTTAAGGATGCTCTCAGCCGTATGAATTATTCTCCCCTCGGCTGCTGTGCACTTGCAGGAACTACTTATCCTACAGACAGAATGATGACAGCAAAGGCTCTGGGCTTTGACGGAATAATGCTCAATTCTCTTGACGGTGTTTCCGACCGTGATTACTGTATTGAGCTTATGAGCGCATTTTCTACTGTTATGATGCATCTGTCACGCTTCTCGGAAGAGGTTATTCTCTGGTCGAGCTGGGAATTCAAGTTCATTGAGCTTGATGATGCTTATACTACGGGTTCAAGCATTATGCCTCAGAAAAAGAATCCCGATATGGCAGAGCTTGTCCGCGGAAAAACAGGCAGAGTTTACGGTGACCTTTTTGCACTTCTCACGACCCTTAAAGGTCTTCCCCTCGCATATAACAAGGATATGCAGGAGGACAAGGAGGCTGTATTCGACAGTATTGAAACCGTGAAAAAGTGTCTTTCTGTTTTCATTCCTATGATAGATACTATGAAGCCTATTCCCGAGAATATGAAGAAGGCGGCACAGAACGGCTTTATAAACGCAACAGACCTTGCTGATTACCTTGTAGGAAAGGGACTTCCCTTCAGAAGTGCATACAAGACTGTAGGACAGATTGTAGGCTACTGTGTGCAGAATAAGACCATACTTGAGGATATTCCTTTAGAAAAATATAAGGAATTTGACGGCAATTTCAGCGAAGACCTTTATAAGGCAATTGACCTTGAAAACTGCGTTAACTTAAGAATTTCCGCAGGCGGTACGGGTATTGAATCCGTGAACACTCAGATTGCTCAGGTAAAGGAATTTCTCAGCAATAAATAATAACGGCGGTGTAAGCTATGACATTAAAAGGAAGAGATTTTTTAACACTTCTGGATTTTACTCCCGAAGAAATATCATATCTTCTTGAGCTTTCGGCAGAGCTTAAGGAAAAGAAAAAAAAGGGCATACTTCACGATGAACTAAGAGGAAAGAATATTGCTCTTATTTTCGAAAAAAACAGCACACGTACAAGAACAAGCTTTGAAGTTGCCGCACACGACCTCGGTATGGGTGTGACTTTCCTTGATCCTCAGAGCTCACAGATAGGCAAGAAGGAGAGCATTGCCGATACCGCAAGGGTGCTTTCGGGCATTTTTGACGGAATTGAATACAGAGGCTTCGGTCAGGAAATTGTGGAAGAGCTTGCGAAATATTCCGATGTGCCCGTATGGAACGGACTTACAAACGAATTCCATCCCACTCAGATTCTTGCAGATTTTCTTACAGTAAAAGAGCATTTCGGATATCTCAAGGGAATAAAGTTCGTTTATATGGGCGATGCAAGATATAATATGGGCAACTCCCTTATGATAGGCTGTGCAAAAATGGGTATGGAATTTACTGCCTGTGCCCCCGAAAAATATTTCCCCGACAAGGCTTTAATTGCAAAATGTGAGGAAATTGCAAAGGAAACAGGCGCAAAGCTTAACTTTATTTCAGACCCTGAAATTGCCTGCAAGGGTGCCGATGTAATATATACCGACGTATGGGTTTCCATGGGTGAGCCCGTAGAGGTATGGGAAGAAAGAGTAAAAGAGCTGCTTCCCTATCAGGTAAATGCAGAGAAAATGAAAATAGCAGGGGATAAGTGCATCTTTATGCACTGCCTGCCTTCATTCCACGACCTGAAGACAAAAATCGGCAAGGAAATGGGTGAAAGGTTCGGGCTTGACGCTTTTGAGGTTACCGATGAAGTATTTGAAAGCGAAGCTTCCGTTGTTTTCAGAGAAGCGGAAAACCGTATGCACACAATAAAGGCGGTTATTCTTGCTACTCTCAAATAAAATAAACAGTACCGCAGAAAATCTCCTGCGGTACTTTTTTATGGGGTTACTGCTTTACTCAGTTACAGCCGCATCCGCAGTTGTTCTGATTGCAGCCGCAACCACAGTTGTTCTGGTTGCATCCGCATCCGTTGTCGCCTGTAAGAACGAGAATAAGGATGATGAAAAGAATCCAGTAGCTGTTGCATCCGTTACCAAAAAGCATTCGGTTGACCTCCTTTCGCACCTTCCACTACATAATACGTGACGATTGGGAAAATGTGCATAAATCATAATTTACAGAAGTTATTTCCCAAAGAGGCTGTGCCGTTCATTTAACATTGTAGGTGAGGTAAGAAGTAAGAGTGAAGAAGTAAAAATTTTCGGAAACGAAAATTTTTGTAGGGGTCGGCGTCCCCGACGACCCGCAGGTAGAAATGCAAAATACAGAAGTTATGACCCTGTGAAGCACATTGTTATATACCACGAAAATTAAACACAGACAATCTGTTTTACCGTAGGCGGGAGGTCGAGGACGCCCTCCCCTACAAGGGAAGATTTATTTTTTCGGTTCTCGGGAAGTAACATCAACCCGTTAAATTATGATTTATCGTAAAAAATAAAGGTATCAACCGTATTGGTTGATACCTTTGATTTTATGGGGTGTTCTTTTTTATGCAAAGCTCTCTGACATCTTTTCTCCGCCGAGGAGGTGGAAGTGAATGTGATGAACGGACTGACAGGCATCATCACCGCAGTTGTTTATGATTCTGAATCCGTTTTTGAGTCCCTGAGATTTTGCGATTTCGGGAATCTTTGCGAATATGTGAGCAATAACTGTGCTGTTTTCTTCCGTTATGTCATAAGCCCACTTGATATGCTCCTTGGGGATAATAAGAATATGAACGGGAGCCTGAGGAGCCAGATCCTTGAAGGCAAGAATTTTATCGTCCTCATAAACCTTCTGAGAGGGGATTTCACCGTTTGCTATTTTACAGAAAATGCAATCCATAATTCATTCTCCTTATTTTATCATAGATTCAACGATTGATGCGGCAGAAGCGAGAGCTTCACCGATTTTTGTGATATCCTTACCGCCTGCCATAGCAGAATCGGGCTTGCCGCCGCCGGCACCGCCTGCGATTTTTGCAGTTTCTCTTACGATGTTACCTGCGTGTGCACCCTTTGCAATTGCGTCCTTGCCGCATGCACAAGCGAAGGAGCAGGTGCCCTTTTCTGTGTTCTTGCCTGCAACAATAATGATGCTGTCGTCAGCCTTCGAGGAGTCGAGCATTGTTCTGAGTGCATTTGCATCTGCTTCGCCGAGGTCTGCAGTAAGCACCTTGATTCCGTCAAATTCAGCGGCAGTTGTGAAGAGCTCGGATGCCTTAGCGGATGCAAGCTCGGAGTTGAGCTTTTCAATGGTCTTGTCCTTTGCCTTCAGGTCATTTGAAAGAGCCGAAGCCTTGTCTGCTACCGCTGAAGCAGAGCATTTGAGAACTGCTGCAGTTTTAAGAAGAGAGGAATTGAGCTCATTTACAAAGTTAAGAGCGTTAAGACCCGTTACAGCTTCAATTCTTCTGACACCTGATGCTACGGAAGATTCGGAAATTATTTTGAACATACCGATTTTGCCTGTGTTTTCAGCGTGAGTACCGCCGCAGAGCTCGAGAGAGAAGCCGCCTGCATTGACAACTCTTACTGTGTTGCCGTACTTTTCTCCGAAGAGAGCCATAGCGCCCATAGCTTTAGCCTCAGCGAGGGTCTTTTCTGAGCTGTCAACGGGAAGAGCTGAGAGGATAACCTCGTTTACTTCCTTTTCAATCTTTGCGATTTCTTCTGTTGTGAGAGCAGAGAAGTGAGTAAAGTCAAATCTCATTACGCTTTCATTTACAAGCTGACCTGCCTGCTCAACGTGTGAGCCGAGAGTGCTTCTGAGGGCTGCCTGAAGAAGGTGAGCCGATGTGTGGTTTCTCTTCACAGCTTCTCTGAAGGATTTGCAAACAAGTGTGTCGGCTTCTGCACCAACAGTTACTATACCTGCTTCAACTGTACCCTTATGGAAGAAGATACCGCCGTTATTCTTTGTTGTATCAGATACCTTGAATGTGAAATTGCCGTTTGAAACAGTACCCTTGTCGCCGCACTGTCCGCCGCCCTCTGCATAGAAGGAGGTGCTGTCAAGAATAAGAATTGCTTCTTCGCCCTCGCCGATGTTTTCGGTAAGCTCACCGTCGGAGGTAAGAATTGCAAGAATCTTACCCTTGCCCTCTGTTCCCTCGTAGCCTGTGAATACTGTTTCGGGAATACCCTTGAGCGAAGCTGTGGAGTTCTTCCATGCGTCTGCACCTGCATCCTTACGTGCATTTCTTGCAGTTTCTTTCTGAATCTTAATAAGTGCGTTGAATCTGTCCTCATCAACGCTCATACCCTTTTCTTCAAGGATTTCTCTCGTCAGGTCAAGGGGGAAGCCGAAGGTATCGGAAAGCTTGAAGGCATCGTCACCGCTTAAGGTCTTGCCGTCGGAGGATGCAATCATATCCTCAAGAAGACGAAGACCGGAGTCAATAGTCTTGTTGAAGTTTTCTTCTTCTATAGCGATAATCTTGAGAATATAATCTCTCTTTTCCGTAAGCTGAGGATAAGCGGAGCCGCTTTCCTTGATAACTGTTTCGCATACCTCGGAAAGGAAGGGTCTTTCAATTCCGAGAAGTCTGCCGTGACGTGCGGCACGTCTGAGAAGTCTTCTTAATACGTAGCCTCTGCCTTCGTTTGAGGGCATAACACCGTCGGAAATCATCATTGTTGTGCTTCTGATGTGGTCGGTGATAACACGAAGGGAAACGTCGCTCTTTTCGTTTTCGTGATACTTAACACCTGCAATTTCCATTATGTGCTTCATAATGTTCTGGATTGTGTCAACCTCGAAAAGGTTTGCAACACCCTGAGAGATGCAGGCAAGTCTTTCAAGACCCATACCTGTGTCGATGTTGGGATTCTTAAGACGTGTGTAGTTGCCGTTGCCGTCATTTTCAAACTGAGTGAAAACAAGGTTCCAGAATTCTACGAAACGGTCGCAGTCACAGCCGACATTACAGTCGGGGCTGCCGCATCCGTTTTCCTCGCCTCTGTCAAAGTAAATTTCGGAACAGGGACCGCAGGGGCCTGCACCGTGCTCCCAGAAGTTGTCTTCTCTGCCGAGTCTTACAATTCTGTCGGGAGAAACGCCTACTTCCTTTGTCCAGATGTCGAATGCCTCGTCATCCTCGTGGAAGATACTTACCCACAGTCTGTCAACGGGCATTTCCATAACCTCTGTGCAGAATTCCCAAGCCCATTTTGTAGCCTCGTGCTTGAAGTAATCGCCGAAGGAGAAGTTGCCGAGCATTTCGAAGAATGTACCGTGACGTGAGGTCTTGCCGACCCTCTCAATATCGGGAGTTCTTATACACTTCTGGCAGGTTGTGACTCTCTTTGAGGGAGGGGTAACCTCGCCCGTGAAGTATTTTTTCATAGGTGCCATACCTGCATTGATAAGAAGCAGGCTCTTGTCTCCCTGAGGAATAAGGGAGAAGCTGGGAAGTCTCAAGTGATCCTTTGTTTCGAAGAATTTAAGATACTTTTCGCGTATCTCGTTAAGTCCTGTCCATTCCATTTTTGTTCACGTTCCTTTGTATATATAATTTAATTTTGCCCTGAAAAAACAAAAAAGCACCTGTCACATATATCGGGACGGATTAACCGCGGTACCACCCGATTTGTGCCAAGCACCTCTCGATATCCTTTAACGCAGAAATTACGCAGAATTCATCACTCTGATGCCGTACAGCGGCGTGAAAAACCGATTACGAAAACTTGCACCGACCGTTTTCTCTCTGCGGAAATCCGTGTTTTTCTTAACTGTACCGTAGCAAACCAATATTTACAAAAGAGAGTATATTGTTTTTTTTGCCGTTTGTCAACCGTCAATTTCAAACTGTGCGGAAAAATTAAGGGTTTCTGATGAAATACTTCGCAAAAATCCGTCTTTTCCGAAGCAGACGAAGACGGGAATTCCGTCAATTGTCAGATTTGCCGTAAAAGCATCCTCCTCCTCGGTGAAAAGTCCGTGATTGGAGAAAACCGAGGTTCTCAGCGTTTTAATGAGAACATTCAGAAGGGAAGCGTTATTCAATTCTCTGTCTGTCACTTCTTCGGTAAGACCGAATACGTTTACCTTGTAGCCGTCTTCATCGGTGCTGACGGAAAAGCCCGAAAGCTCCTCGGGATAGGTAAAGGAAATTTTTATGTCCTCACTGCCCGTGCAGGTGATGTCTGCTTCAAATTTCTTTTCGTCCTTTTCTGCCGCCATGTGAACAGTAAAGCTTTTTTCGGGAGAAAATTCCCTTGTAAAAGCCTTTTCACCGCAGGATGAGAGTATCAGGGATATAATGAGAATCAATGATGATAACGCGAAGAAATTTTTCAAAAATATCACTTTCCCGATATGATTTCGGAAAGAGCATCAGGTATACAGTCGTAAATTCTCTCAATTGTCGCAGAGAAGGATGTGTATTTTTTCTCTGCGATTTCACCTGCAAGACCGTGGATATATGCCGAAAGCACCGCACTTTGGAAGACGGAAAGTCCCTGTGCTGCAAATGAAGCTGTGATGCCCGTAAGAAGGTCACCGCTGCCGCCCCTCGAGAGTGCCGCGGAGCCTGTGGGATTTATGACAATTCTGCCGTCGGGAGCTGCTATAACCGTATTTGCACCCTTAAGAAGTACGGTCACTCCGTATTCTTTTGCAAAATCCGATGCAGCTTTTTCACGGTCGGCATTTATATCCGCAATGCTCTTACCGGTAAGCCGTGACATTTCACCGGGGTGGGGAGTTAAGAGAATTTCTGCGTCTGACTCTTTCAGTATATTTATATTACGGGAAACTATATTTATTCCGTCGGCATCAATAATTATTCTGCCTTTGTTGCATTTTATAAGAGCATTGACGAGTTTTTCCGTTTCAGTGAAAACTCCTATGCCGGGACCTATGGCAACAGCATCATAAAGATCAGCCTTTGCTGTAATTTCGGCGGTACTGCCTCCTGCAAAGCAGCCTTTATTGTCAGAGCTTACGGGGAAAAATGTGTTTTCGGAAAGGGAAGATGTGACAGCAGGATAAATGCAGTCGGGGAAGCAGAGGGTTGTAAGCCCTGCACCGGTTGAAAGTGCGCCCTTTACTGCGATTTTTGCCGCACCGGGCATATTATAGGAGCCTGCAATTATCATAGCCTTTCCGAAGGTGCCCTTGTTTGCATTAAAGGGTCTTTCGGGGAGAAGGGCTTTTATTTCTTTGCGGGAAAATGCCTCAATACTGTTTCCGAAAACGTCGAAGCCTATGGGGATTACGGTCACTTTTCCGCATTTACCGCTGAATGGCTTATATATGTGCTCTTTTTTGAAGCAGAGCATTGAAAGGGTTTCATCAGCTGAAAAACAGCAGTCTGAGCTTTCATTTTCAGCGGAAAGACCGCTCGGTATATCAACCGCAATTTTTACGGCAGGGGAGCGGGCAGATACAGTAAACAGCTCCTTTATGTTTTCGGGAAGCTCACCCTTGAAGCCGATACCGAAGACTGCGTCAACTATAATGTCTGCAGAATTTATGAGGCTTATTATTTTTTTTGTAAGGTGTGAGCCGTCATAGATATTTACCGTGCCGTCAATGAGGGCTTTGTTCTTTTCGGAAAGACTGTCGGAAGGGCAGCCGAATGCCTTTATGATGCTTACTTTTTTATCTGCTTCTTTAAGGTATCTTGCAATAACGAAGCCGTCACCGCCGTTTTTGCCCTTACCGCAGAGAATGACGATATTTTTTTTGTCGGGGTAATTTATAAGAATGTACTCGGCACATCCCTGTCCTGCACTTTCCATCATATCTTCATAAGAAAGTCCGTTTTCGTTTGCCTTGTTTTCCGTATATCTTATTTCATCCGGTGACAGTATCAGCATAGTATCTTCTCCTTGAAGCAATATAGCTTCATTTTACCATACGCAATATAAAAAAACAAGAAGCTGTCCGTGAACAGCTTCTCAGGATATTATTTTCTTTTCTCGATTTCCTCGTCGAGGATGCGTGCGGCTGCGGCAATACATCTTTCGCAGGGACGTTTCAGATAATACTCTGCAGTTCTGTCATCGGGTACGGGTGAATATTTATATTCGGGGATGCCCAGAATCTCACGGCAGATGTAAGAGCCGAAAATGTCCGAAAACTGATGTGCCATACCTGCTACAAGCTTATAATGCTCTGTTTTGAGGGACTTGTCTTCAAGGTTATCGTAACCGAAAAGACAGCCTGCCGCAAGAAAAGCACCGCTTAAAGCTCCGCAGACCTCACGAAGTCTTCCCATACCTCCTCCGAAAGAAGAGGACATACGAAGGGCAGTATTTTTTTCAATTCCCGTAAGGTCGGAAAATGCCGTGAATACCGCCTGAGAGCAGTTACAGCCCTCTCTGAAAAGCCTTACGGCTTCTTTTTCGTGAAAAGTCATTTTTTATGCCTTGTTTACGGAACCGAAGAGCTCCATCTTTTCCTTAACGGTAGCCTTGATAGCTTCAAAGCCGGGAGCGAGAAGCTTTCTGGGGTCAAAGCCCTTGCCCTGAAGGTCCTTGCCTGCTTCTATGTATTCTCTTGTAGCTGCTGCGAATGTGAGCTGACATTCTGTGTTAACATTAATCTTGGAAACGCCGAGAGAGATAGCTTCCTTGATCATTGCCTCGGGAATACCTGTGCCGCCGTGAAGAACGAGGGGCATTGTGCCTGTCTGCTCCTGAATCTTTGCAAGTACTTCAAAGTTAAGACCTGCCCAGTTTGCGGGATATTTGCCGTGGATGTTACCGATACCTGCTGCGAGCATTGTAACACCGAGGTCTGCAATCATCTTGCATTCTGCGGGATCTGCAACCTCACCGCTGCCTACAACACCGTCTTCCTCACCGCCGATAGCGCCTACTTCAGCTTCAACGGAAATACCCTTTGCCTCTGCGTCTGCAATAATCTGCTTTGTTTTAGCGATGTTTTCGTCAATTGCATAGTGAGAGCCGTCGAACATAACTGATGAGAAGCCTGCGTTCATAGCAGCATAAGCTCCGTCATAGGAGCCGTGGTCAAGGTGAAGAGCAACGGGAACTGTGATACCCAGGGTTTCAAGCATACCGTTAACCATACCTACGATTGTATTGAAACCGCACATATACTTTGCTGCACCTTCGGACACACCGAGGATAACAGGGGAATTACACTCCTGTGCTGTAAGAAGAACTGCCTTTGTCCATTCAAGGTTGTTGATGTTGAACTGGCCTACTGCATATTTGCCTGCTTTTGCTTTGTTAAGCATTTCTTTTGCTGATACTAACATTATACTGAACCTCCGTTATTATTTTAACACACTAATTATACAGTAATTTACAAAAAATGCAAGGTTTTTTTGCATATTGCATACTGCAGACAAAATATGGTAATATTAAAGGCAGTTTTAAGGAAGAATTAATATTATTGGCGAAAAGCTTTTGAAAGGATAAATTATGAACAGCTTCAGAGAAAAACTAATACGTTTTATGTACGGCAGATACGGCTTTGACCAATTGAGCGGCTTTCTTATGGGAGCAGGGCTTGTTTTCGGAATACTCTGCCTGTTTCTCCGTTTTCTGCCCACCTTCATTCCGTACTATATCTGTTCATTTCTCAATACCTTTTTCTATGTATTTGCGTTTTTCAGGATTCTTTCAAAAAATACTTACAAAAGAACCCTTGAAAATGAAAAATACCTCAGATTAAGGGCAAGAGTAATGCCTCTTTTTGATGATAAGATAAAGAGTGCAAAGGACAGAAATTACATCTACAAAAAATGTCCCAAATGCTCTTCAAAGCTGAGACTTAAAAGAATAAAGGGAAAGCATACCACCAAATGTCCCAGATGCGGACAGAAGTTTAATGTGTGGATTCTTATTGAGTATAAGAACAGCACTTCCTACGGTAATTATTAAAAAATGTTTCTGTACATATTGTACAGAAATTATTTTTGTGTTAAAATGATGTTTTGAAGAAATAGCAGGGGAACAGTTTTATAATGTCCCGGGAGGAAAGAAAATGCTTAAAAGATTTATAGGCTGTATAAGGGAATACAAGCTTCATACAATACTTACTCCGGTTCTTATGATAGGCGAGGTTGTGTGTGAGTGTATTATTCCCGTAATTACGGCAAAGCTTATTAATTCAATCAATGCAGGCTGTGAAATGATTGATATTGTAAAATACGGTTTTATGCTTGTGTTGATGGCTTTTGTGTCTCTTACATTCGGCGTGCTTGCAGGAAAGACCGCCGCTACGGCTTCTGCCGGCTTTGCAAAGAATCTGAGGCACGATATTTTCTACAAGATTCAGGAGTTTTCATTTTCAAATATCGACCGCTTCAGCACATCGTCCCTTGTAACAAGACTCACAACGGATATTTCAAACGTGCAGATGGCATTTATGATGATTATAAGAACGGCAGTAAGAGCACCGCTTATGCTTATTTTTGCTACTGCAATGTCAGTTATCGTCGGAAAAAAGCTGAGTCTTATATTTGTGTTCCTGGCGCCGGTGATGGCAGCGGGTCTGCTTTGCATCGGTCTTACGGCTCTTCCTATGTTCCGTGCAGTATTCAAAAAATATGATAAGCTCAACAACTCCGTACAGGAAAACATCAAGGGTATGCGTGTTGTAAAAAGCTTTGTAAGAGAAGAGTATGAAAAGAAAAAGTTTGCTGCCGCTTCCGAGGATATCAGAAACGACTTTACCCGTGTTGAGAGAATTGTTGTTCTTAACGGTCCTTTGATGCAGTTTACGATGTATACATCAATGCTTCTTATTTCTTTCTTTACGGCAAAGCTTGTTGTATCTACAGGCGGTACATATCTTGATGTCGGTACTCTTTCAAGTATGCTTACATACTCAATGCAGGTGCTTATGTCCCTTATGATGCTGTCAATGATTTTTGTTATGATAACAATGGCTGTGGCATCGGTTAAAAGAATTACGGAGGTCCTCACCGAGGAGCCCGACATAAAGGAAAAGGAAAATGCTGTAGCTGAGGTTAAGGACGGCAGTATAGATTTTCAGAATGTCAGCTTCAAGTATTCTGCTTCGGCGGAGAATTATGCACTTTCGGACATAAATATCCATATAGCTTCAGGTGAAACCGTAGGTATTATCGGCTCAACGGGTTCATCAAAAACCACACTTATACAGCTTATTTCCCGTCTTTATGATGCTTCGGAGGGTGCTGTAAAGGTAGGCGGTGTTGACGTAAGGGATTATAGCTTGAAGGCACTCAGGGATGAGGTTTCCGTTGTTTTGCAGAAAAACGTGCTTTTCTCGGGAACCATCAAAGAGAATCTCCGTTGGGGCGACCCCGATGCAACAGACGCGGAGATTGAGAGAATATGTGAGCTTTCTCAGGCGAAGGAATTCATTGAATCCTTCCCCGATAAGTATGATACCTTTATTGAGCAGGGCGGTGCCAATGTTTCCGGCGGTCAGAAGCAGCGTCTTTGTATTGCACGTGCTCTTCTTAAAAAGCCGAAGATTCTTATTCTTGACGACTCAACCTCGGCGGTTGATACAAGAACGGATGCTCTTATCAGAAAAGCATTCCGTGAGGAGATTCCCGGTACTACAAAGATTATTATTGCCCAGAGAATATCCTCCGTTCAGGATGCAGACAAGATAATTGTTATGGATAACGGCAGGATTGACGGTATGGGCACTCACGACGAGCTGCTTGTAAGCAATGAGATTTACAGAGAGGCTTATGAAATTCAGGGTAAGGCAGGTGCTGACGGTGAAGAAGAATAAAAAAATGCCCGGTAAGGGCGGTCCCGGCGGTCCTCCCGGAAAAAATATTGATCCTAAACTCCTTGTAAGAGTAGTTAAGCTCTTTATTCACGATTACCCCGTGCATATAAGCATTGCTGTTGTTTGTATTGTTATTTCCGCAATTATCGGTGTTATGCCTGCCGTTTATATTGAAAATATTACGGATATTATCATAAGGGGACTTGATATTGCAAAAACATCGGGCCTCGGCGAAGCTTGGAGCACAGTAGCTCCTGAGGTGATTTCATCCCTTTCGGTAATGGCAGCTCTTTTTGTTGTTGGTCTTGTTTCCTCCGCTTTACAGCAGCAGATGATTGCAATTGCAACTCAGGGCTTTCTTGATAAAATGAGAAAGAGAATGTTCGAGAAGATGCAGAATCTTCCCGTAAAATTCTTTGACAGCACCACTCACGGCGACATAATGAGCTATTACACAAACGATATTGATACTCTCCGCCAGCTTATTTCCCAGGGTATTCCCAGTATCATTTCCGCACTTCTTACCCTTACGGTTCTTGTTTGCGTTATGCTTTATTTCAGCGTATCCCTTATGGTCGTTGTTATCGTCGGCGTTATCGCTATGTTCAAGGTAACAAAATTCGTCGGAGGAAACTCAGCAAAGTACTTTATGATGCAGCAGAAGGCTGTGGGTAAAATGGAAGGCTTTGCCGAGGAAATGATGAACGGACAGAAGGTTATCAAGGTATTCTGCCACGAGGACGCCTCAAAGGAAGATTTTGATAAGGTAAACGAGGAGCTGTTTAAGAATGTTGAGAAGGCAAATACCTTCGGTAACGTTTTCGGCCCCATAATGAACAATATAGGAAACATCCTTTATGTTGTCACGGCATTCGTGGGCGGTGTTCTTATTGTTTCAAACGGCAAAATCCCCAATATTTCCATTGAGAATATCTTTACTGCAGGAAGCCTTGCCGCACCCCTTGCAATTTCCGTTGTTGCTTCATACCTCGGTATGACGAAGCAGTTTACGGGAAGTGTCAATCAGGCTTCTCAGCAGATAAATTCAGTTGCTATGGCTTTAGCCGGTGCCGGCAGAATTTTCTCAATCATTGACAGCGAAACTGAGGTTGACGACGGCTATGTAACTCTTGTCAATGCAAAAATTGAAAACGGTGTAATCACCGAATGCCCCGAGCATACGGGACGATGGGCATGGAAGCATCCCCATTCGGCTGACGGTACAATCACCTATACGGAGCTTCGGGGTGACGTTGTGCTTGACAGCGTTGACTTTGAATATGAAGAGGGAAAGAGAGTTCTTCACGATGTTTCCCTTTATGCAAAGCCCGGTCAGAAGGTGGCTTTCGTTGGTGCTACGGGTGCCGGCAAGACCACAATTACAAATCTTATAAACCGTTTTTATGATATTGCAGACGGTAAAATAAGATATGACGGCATAA
Organism: Clostridia bacterium; assembly: GCA_017625435.1. Taxonomy (GTDB): domain Bacteria; phylum Bacillota; class Clostridia; order Oscillospirales; family Acutalibacteraceae; genus RUG806. Next base: position 12,923 of record JAGAKX010000025.1, on the reverse strand, counting down.
ATATAAACAAGATCAAGAAGGCTGATTTAAGACGAAGCCTCGGTATAGTTTTGCAGGACACAAATCTGTTTACGGGTACGGTTATAGATAATATCCGCTACGGCAGACTTGATGCCACGGATGAGGAATGTATAAAGGCAGCAAAGCTTGCAAATGCCCACGACTTTATAATAAGACTTCCCGACGGCTATAATACGGAGCTTACCGGAAACGGCGCAAACCTTTCTCAGGGACAGCGTCAGCTTCTCTCAATTGCCCGTGCTGCGGTTGCAGACCCGCCCGTAATGATTCTTGATGAGGCTACATCTTCTATTGATACGAGAACGGAACAGCTTGTACAGAGGGGTATGGATGCTCTTATGAAGGGCAGAACCGTTTTTGTAATTGCACACCGTCTTTCAACTGTCAGAAACTCTGATGCAATTATGGTTCTTGACCACGGCAGAATCATTGAAAGAGGAGACCACGATGACCTGATAGCTCAGGGCGGAACATATTATAAGCTTTATACCGGTGCATTCGAGCTTGAATAATGATAAAGTATTATAATATAGTAAATATCTGAAAGTAAATAATAATACCCGAGGGAAATCGCTTCTCTCGGGTATTATTTATATATTTTTCTGAAAAAGTTTGTCAGAGTTGCACAATAAATTTTTACAAAATGGTGCATAAAAAACTGATTTTATTGTGCATCAGATATAAAACTGACTGAAATCATCAACATCAAAGACGTAAATCTTGAAATTTTTCTCGCTTATTGCCTCTTTGAAGGCAGCTCCCACCTTCAGCAGCTTGACGGAGGTTTTAAGCTCAAAATCAATATGGCTGTAGTGAAGCGCCTCACATACGTCTCTTGTTCTGACTTCAAGACGGGGATTGCCTTCCTTGTCTTTTGTAAGAGAGAAATTTATTGCATCCACCTGAACACCGTTTGCCTTTAATGACAGAAAACGCTCAGTCGGTATTTTTTTCTTTTTCTTGTCTTTTTTCTTTCCGAAAAGCATAAGCTTCCTCCGTTTGTGTGATTTTTTTATTATACTCCGTTTCTTGTCTTCTGTCAATTATTTCATTGAAGGCTCAGAGTTATTAAGCCTAGGCTGACGGGAGCCGAACACATTACGGTTTCGCTCGTCGCCTTATTCCGCATAGCTTCACACTCATTTTTGAAAGGCGTCAGCCTTCCTGCAAATTCGTGCATTGCTACACGAAAAATCCGACGGCAGAAACTCTTCGACCTGCCAAACAGAGAATTTTTTGTTTGGCAAAGACGAAGAACGCAGGAATACTGCCGTATTTCAAGTGATGAGGCAAAGTCAAACGGAAAATTATCGTTTGTCAGGCGTGATGGGTTCAACTCCCGTCAGCCTAAGATATTTTTCTTTTGTGGCAAGGCCCCCTCTTATGTGGCGTTGTGCCTTGTTTACATCCAGCACCTCTCTGACCCTCAGATAAAGGGGAGGGTCAACCTCCTTAAGCTTATCTGTTATGTCCGTATGTACCGTTGATTTTGATACGCCGAAGATTTCTGCGGCGGCGCGGACGGTGACCCTGTTTTTTACGATATATTTCCCGAGCTCTACGGCTCTTTCCTCGGAAAAGGTATTCACCTGTAATTCCTCCCTGAAATTTGTATCACTAAAGTTATATGACCGGGAGGGAGGAAAAATGCAGAAAAACTGCCCTGAAAAGCTCTGTTTTATATTACTAAAAGCAATTATTAATAAAATATACAAAAAAATTAAATTTAGTATTGACAACGGGTAAGCTTTGATGTAATATACTAAAATGCATTATTATGGATGTGAATATCCTTTTGTAGGCCCTATTTAATATTATATTATGCGGGTAATACGGGGGATGCACATTCTCCGAAAATAAGTAACAAAGAACGGAGTTGGATTGAATGCCTAATGTGAAACCTGTGAATCTCGGCAAAAACACCAGAATGAGCTTCGCTAAGATCAATGAGGTAATGGAGATGCCTAATCTGATCGAGGTACAGAAGAACTCATACAAGTGGTTTCTCGATGTCGGTCTTAAGGAAGTGTTCAATGATATCGGAGGTATAACAGAGTTTTCGAGCGACCTTGTGCTTGAATTCATTGATGCCCATCTTGAACCCAAGGACCCCCATAACCCCGAACGCAACTATACCGTAAAGGACTGCAAGGAAAGAGACGCAACGTATGCGGACAGCCTTAAGGTTAAGGTCCGTCTTTCCAAGAAAGCCGCTAACGGTGAGGAAGAGGAATTTATCGAAGACGAGATTTATATGGGCGACCTTCCCAAGATGACTGACAGCGGCACCTTTGTTATCAACGGTGCAGAGCGTGTTATCATTTCTCAGCTTGTCCGTTCCCCCGGTATATATTTTGACAAGGCAAGCAAAAATACATTCGATATTACTTCAACCATTATCCCCAACCGCGGTGCATGGCTTGAATACGAAACGGATGCAAACGATATTTTCAGCGTAAGAATCGACAAGAACAGAAAGCTCCCCATAACAACCTTTATCAGAGCTCTCGGTCTTGACTCCAATTCCGACATTATTGAATTCTTCGGTGAGGATGCAAGAATTATGGCAACTCTTGCAAAGGATACTACCAAGAATTCCGCTGAAGCTCTTATTGAAGTTTACAAGAAGCTCCGTCCCGGTGAGCCTCCCACGATTGACTCCGCAAAATCACACCTTGAGGGACTCTTCTTTGACGACAGACGTTACGATCTTTCAAGAGTCGGCAGATACAAGTACAACAAGAAGCTTGCTCTTACGGACAGAATCGTTGACCGTGTGCTTGTAAACACCGTAACCGGTGCTTTCGGCGAGGTTTTCGAGGCTGACACAGTAGTAACCAAGGAAATTGCTCAGCAGATGGAGCAGGCAGGCGTAAGCATTGTTGAAGTCTATGCTGACGGCGGCGAGCCCGTAAAGGTTATCACAAACGGTATGTGCGAGCCCTACGAGTTCTTCCCTCAGTTCACGGTTGAAGAGCTTGATGCTCTCGGAATCAACGAAAAGGTCTGCTTCAGCGTACTTAAGGACATCCTCGACAAGGAAATCGAAGACAAGGAAGAGCTTGCAAAAGAGCTTTCCGACCGTTGTGACGAGCTTATTCCCAAGCACATCACCGTTGACGATATCTTCTCCTCAATCAACTACCTCAACTGTCTTGCAAACGGTGTAGGTTATACAGATGACATCGACCATCTCGGTAACCGCCGTATCCGTTCAGTCGGCGAGCTTCTCCAGAATCAGTTCAGAATCGGCTTCTCAAGACTTGAAAGAGTTGTCCGCGAAAAGATGTCCCTCAGAAAAGAGCCTGCAACAATTGCATCTCTTATCAACATCAAGTCCGTAACCTCCGTTATCAAGGAATTCTTCGGTTCATCTCCTCTTTCACAGTTCATGGACCAGGTTAACCCCCTTGCAGAGCTTACTCACAAGCGCCGTCTTTCGGCTCTGGGTCCCGGCGGTCTTTCAAGAGACCGTGCAGGCTTCGAGGTTCGAGACGTTCACTATACACACTACGGCCGTATGTGTCCCATCGAATCTCCCGAAGGTCCCAACATCGGTCTTATCTCCTCACTTGATACATTCGCAAGAATCAACAAGTACGGCTTCATCGAGGCTCCCTTCCGCCGTGTTGACAAGGAAACCGGCAAGGTGCTTGACGAAGTTCTTTATATGACAGCTGACGTTGAAGACAGCTTCAAGGTTGCACAGGCTAATGAGCCTCTTACAGAAGACGGCTTCTTTGCAAACAAGAAGGTTATCGTTCGTTACAGGGATGAATTCCTTGAGGTTGACGCATCCGAGGTTGACTATATGGATATCTCCCCCAAGATGGTTGTTTCCGTTGCTACCGCTATGATTCCCTTCCTTGAAAACGACGACGCAAACCGTGCACTTATGGGTGCTAACATGCAGCGTCAGGCAGTTCCGCTTCTCAAGACAGAATCTCCCATCATCGGAACAGGTATGGAATACAAGTCCGCCTGCGACTCAGGTGTATGTGTGCTTGCAGAACGCACCGGTACCGTTACAAAGGTAAGCGCAGACTCTGTTGAAATCACAACAGACGAAGGCGATGTTGATGTTTACTCTCTCATCAAATTTATGCGCTCCAACCAGGGCACATGTATCAACCAGAGACCCATTGTAAGTGTGGGTGAAAGAATTGAAAAGGGCAACGTCATTGCTGACGGTCCCGCAACAAGCGACGGTGAAATCTCCCTCGGTAAAAATGCCCTTGTAGGCTTTATGACCTGGGAAGGCTACAACTACGAAGACGCCGTTCTCATTAACGAAAAGATTGTACGCGACGACGTATATACATCTATCCACATTGAAAAGTATGAAATAGAAGCCCGTGAAACCAAGCTCGGACCGGAACAGATTACAAGAGATATCCCCAACGTTTCCGAGGATGCTCTCAAGGATCTTGACGAGCAGGGTATTATCCGTGTCGGTGCTGAGGTCCGCGCAGGTGATATTCTTGTCGGTAAAATCACTCCCAAGGGCGAAACAGAGCTCAATGCAGAGCACAGACTTCTCCGTGCTATCTTCGGTGAAAAGTCAGGCGAATGCAAGGATACATCCCTGAAGCTTCCCCACGGTGCTTACGGTATCGTTGTAAATGTTGAAGTTTACACAAGAGCTAACTCAAGCGAGCTCAACCCCGGTGTTAACAAGATTGTACGCTGCTATGTTGCACAGAAGAGAAAGCTCTCCGTCGGCGACAAGATGGCAGGCCGTCACGGTAACAAGGGTGTTGTTTCAAGAATTCTTCCTCAGGAGGATATGCCCTTCCTTGAGGACGGTACTCCTCTTGATATCGTTCTTAATCCCCTGGGCGTTCCTTCCCGAATGAACATCGGTCAGGTACTCGAGGTTCACCTCGGCCGTGCATGCCGCGAGCTCGGATGGAAGATTATGACTCCCGTATTCGACGGCGCTCATGAAAGCGATATTCAGGAATGCCTCAAGCTTGCAGGTCTCAGAGAAGACGGTAAGTCCGTGCTTTACGACGGAAGAACCGGTCAGAAGTTTGACAACCCCGTAACGGTAGGTGTCATGTACTACCTCAAGCTCCATCATCTCGTTGATGATAAGATTCACGCACGTTCAACAGGTCCCTATGCTCTCGTTACACAGCAGCCTCTGGGCGGTAAGGCTCAGTTCGGCGGACAGCGTTTCGGTGAAATGGAAGTTTGGGCACTTGAAGCATACGGCGCAGCATATACTCTTCAGGAAATCCTTACAATCAAGTCCGACGATATCGTAGGCCGTGTAAAGGCTTATGAGGCAATCGTCAAGGGCGAGGCAGTACCCCGTCCCGGTATCCCCGAAAGCTTCAAGGTTCTTGTAAGAGAATTACAGTCTCTTGCTCTCGATATCACCGTATTCGATGAAGACGGTGTTGAAATCGACCTTCAGCAGGATTACTGCGATGATGAAGCTCCTGCCGCAGACCTTCCTCCCGTACCCGATGAAGTAGTTGCAGACGACTTCGGCGGCGATGATTTCGCTGATGACGAAGAACTCGATGATGACGACATTTTCGATGCTGCAGAGCTTATGGGCTTCAGCTCGGAAGATGCTGAAGACGAGTACGAAAGAAACGGCTTCAATATCGTAAGCGGTGCAGATAATGACATTGACTGATGCCGCAGCAGCAGGATTCCCGATTAATATATAAAGGAGCAGTTGTCAGATGAGCGAAAGTGCAGTAACTGTTAAGAAATATACAGAAGACAATTACAATAAATTAAATTTTGAATCAATTCAGATCGGCCTTGCTTCACCCGATAAGATCCGTTCGTGGTCTTTCGGTGAGGTAAAGAAGGCTGAAACGATTAACTACAGAACTCTCAAGCCCGAAAAGGACGGTCTTTTCTGCGAGGTTATTTTCGGACCCGTAAAGGACTGGGAGTGCCATTGCGGTAAGTATAAGAGACAGCACTATAAGGGTACTGTCTGCGACCGTTGCGGTGTTAAGGTTACAAAGTCAAAGGTCCGCCGTGAAAGAATGGGCCGTATTGAGCTTGCCTGCCCCGTATCCCACATCTGGTACTTCAAGGGTATCCCTTCAAGAATCGGTCTTATGCTCGGCATTGCACCCCGTCAGCTTGAAAGAGTTATCTATTTCGACAATTATATAGTTTTACGTCCCGGTGACTGTAATCTCAGCAAGGGTGACATCATTGATGAAAACACATATCAGGAATGTCTTACCCGTGACGTTACAGGTGAATTCGAGGCAATGATGGGCGCAGAGGCTATCAAGATTCTTCTCTCCGAAATCGATGTTGAGAAGCTTGCCGAAGAGCTCAAGGAGGAAATCAAGGACCTTGACGGTCAGCAGAAGCTCCGTGTTCTTAAGCGTCTTGAGGTTGTTGAAGCCTTCCGTCAGTCAGGCAACCGTCCCGAGTGGATGATTCTTGACGTTATCCCCGTAATTCCTCCGGATCTCCGTCCTATGGTTCAGCTTGACGGCGGCAGATTTGCAACAAGCGACCTTAACGACCTTTACAGACGTGTTATCAACAGAAACGAAAGACTTAAGACTCTTCTTAAGCTCGGTTCTCCCGAATCCATCGTAAAGAACGAAAAGAGAATGCTTCAGGAGGCTGTTGACGCACTTATCGACAACGGCAGAAGAGGCAGACCCGTTACAGGTCCCAACAACAGACCTCTCAAGTCTCTTTCCGATATGCTCAAGGGTAAGCAGGGACGTTTCCGTCAGAACCTTCTCGGTAAGCGTGTTGACTTCTCAGGCCGTTCCGTTATCGTTGTAGGTCCCACACTTAAGATTTATCAGTGCGGTCTTCCCAAGGAAATGGCTCTTGAGCTTTTCAAGCCCTTCGTAATGAAGAGACTCTGCGACATCGGTGTTGCAAAGAACATCAAGGCAGCAAAGAAGCTCATTGAAAGAGTTGACCACGTTGTATGGGATGCTCTGGAAACGGTTATCAAGGACCATCCCGTTATGCTTAACCGTGCTCCTACGCTTCACCGCCTCGGTATTCAGGCATTCGAGCCCGTACTTGTAGAAGGCAGAGCTATTAAGCTTCATCCCCTTGTATGTACGGCCTTCAACGCTGACTTCGACGGTGACCAGATGGCTGTTCACGTACCTCTTTCAGTTGAAGCTCAGGCTGAAGCACGCTTCCTTATGCTTGCTTCAAACAACCTTCTCAAGCCCTCAGACGGTAAGCCCGTAACCGTTCCCTCTCAGGACATGGTTCTCGGTTCCTACTATCTGACCCTTGTAAGAGAAGACGAGCCCGGAGCAAACAATGTTTACAGAGATGAAAATGAAGCAATTATGGCTTATGAGGCAGGTGTTCTCGGACTTCACGCTCCCATTAAGCTTCGCATTACCAAGGAAATAAACGGTGTAGAATATACAGGCTTTGCAAAAACAACTCTCGGCCGTGTTATTTTCAACAGACCCGTTCCTCAGGACCTCGGCTTTGTAAAGAGAGATCCTTCTGATGCCGACAGTATGGTTCAGATGGAAGCTGAATTTGTTGTTGACAAGAAGCAGCTTGGTAAGATTATTGACAAGTGTATTGAGGTTCACGGCACAAATGTATCTGCCGATGTTCTTGACAGAATCAAGAATCAGGGTTATAAATACTCAACTCAGTCAGGTATCACAGTATCCGTATTTGACGCCGTAATCCCCGAGAAGAAGGCTCAGTACCTTGCAGAGGCAGAGCGTCAGGTTGAAGAGATTATGCAGTACTTCAACCGCGGTTACATCACAGAAGAAAGACGTTATAAGTCTGTTATCAATATCTGGGAAAAGTGCACAAACAAGATTTCCGAAGAAATCAGCACAAACCTCGACAGCAGAAACCCCATCCATATGATGCTCGGTTCCGGTGCCCGTGGTAATGCTTCACAGCTTAACCAGCTTGCAGGTATGCGAGGACCCATTTCAAATACATCAGGTCAGACCATCGAAATCCCCATCAAGGCTAACTACCGTGAAGGTCTTAACGTGCTTGAATACTTCATTTCATCACGTGGTGCCCGTAAGGGTCTTGCCGATACGGCGCTTCGTACCGCTGACTCAGGTTACCTTACCAGACGTCTTGTTGATATTTCTCAGGAAATTATCGTTCTTGAGGATGATTGCGGATGCACAGAGGGCTTCGAGGTATTTGACATCTACGGTGAAAAGGACAGCCTTCTTGAAAGCCTTACAGAAAGACTTGAAGGCAGATACCTCTTTGAAAATCTTTATAATGAAGACGGCAGCCTTCTTATGGATAACGAGCATATCCTTTCCGGTGCTGATGCAAAGAAGATTGTTGCTGCAGGTTATACACACGTAAAGATCCGTTCTCTTCTTACCTGTGAAGCTACTCACGGTGTATGTAAGAAGTGCTACGGTAAGAACCTTGCAACGGGCCGTCCCGTTTCAACAGGCGAAGCTGTCGGTGTTGTTGCCGCTCAGTCAATCGGTGAACCCGGTACACAGCTTACCATGAGAACCTTCCACACCGGTGGTGTTGCTACCACAGCCGATATTACACGAGGTCTTCCCCGAGTTGAAGAGCTTTTTGAAGCAAGAAAGCCCAAGACTGTTGCATTTATCGCAAGAGCTACAGGTACTGTTTCCTTTAAGACAACAACCAAGGGCAAGAAGGTAACCGAAAGCATTGTTATCACAACAGAGGACAATATCGCTGTTGAAGAAAAGATACCCTTCGGCTGCACAAAGCTTGTTCAGGAGGGTCAGCACATCGAAAAGGGTGCGCTTCTTACGGAAGGCTCTGCAAATCCCCACGATGTTCTTGATATCCTCGGCGTAAACGAGCTTTATAATTACCTTATAAAAGAAGCACAGGCTCCTTACCGTGCACAGGGCGTTGAGCTTAACGACAAGCACATTGAGGTTATTATCCGTCAGATGATGCGTAAGGTTAAGGTTGACGAGGTCGGTTCAACAAACCTTCTTTCCGGTGCTACAATCGAAAAGAGCGAGTTCAAGAAGGCTGTAAAGGCTGCAAAGGCAGCTTGCGCCCAGGCAGGTACGGAATACGTTCCCGCAACCTATACCCCCGTGCTTCTCGGTATCACAAAGGCTTCTCTTGCAACAGAATCCTTCCTTGCTGCAGCATCCTTCCAGGAGACAACAAGAGTTCTTACGGATGCGGCTATCAAGGGCAAGGTAGATCCCCTCGTAGGTCTTAAGGAGAACGTAATTATCGGTAAGCTTCTTCCCTCAGGTACAGGTATGAAGCGTTATTCCGGTGTTACAATCGAGAAAAATGACTACGATATTGAAGAATAATTCTTATATTCTTCTTTTGAGTGTCGCTACAAGTGTATAGTTTGTAACTTTTAACGAATTTTTGCCAAAATCTTTGTAAAAGGTGTTGACAAATAGGTGTATTTAATGTTAAAATTGCAAACTGTGCGATGATATTTTTGTTATCAAGGGAAAAATCGCATGATTTTTCCCTTTTGATATAAAAATCTATAAAGGAGGAAAAAAGATTGCCAACCTTTAATCAGCTTGTTCGCAACAGCAGAAAGTCTCTTGAGAAGAAGTCAAAGGCTCCCGCTCTCGGTAAGGGTCTCAACTCTCATAAGAATGTTATGATTGACCACAACTCTCCCCAGAAGCGCGGTGTATGTACAGTTGTTAAGACCGATACACCCAAGAAGCCTAACTCAGCTCTCAGAAAGCTTGCCAGAGTTCGTCTTACAAACGGTATTGAAGTATCCGCTTACATTCCCGGTGTCGGCCACAATCTTCAGGAACACTCCGTTGTTCTTATAAGAGGCGGAAGAGTTAAAGACCTTCCCGGTGTACGTTACCACATCGTCCGCGGAACACTTGATGCTCAGGGCGTTAACGGCAGAATGCAGAGCCGTTCCAAGTACGGCACAAAGAAAGCAAAGGCTAAGAAATAAGCCCTTGTAAAATCGATCAGGACAAAATCTTCTTGCAGGTTGAAAATTTTTCACCAATGTAAGCTTTAATATATATAGCGTAAGGCTGTGATTAAACCTTTCATTGGCGCCGCGGGAATTTGTCACTCGAGTACCTATGATATCATTACTATGAAGGAGGGAAGCGAAGTGCCAAGAAGAGGCAATATAGCAAAACGTGATGTTTTGCCCGATCCGCTTTACAACTCAAAACTCGTAACACGTCTCATTAACAGTGTTATGTATGATGGAAAAAAGGGTGTTGCACAGAAAATTGTATACGACGCTTTTGACATCATCAGAGAAAAAACAGGAAAAGAACCCCTCGAAGTTTTCGAGGCAGCTATGGAAAATGTAATGCCCTTACTCGAAGTAAAGGCTCGCCGTGTAGGTGGTTCAACCTACCAGGTACCCATGGAGGTTCGTCCCGAGAGAAGACAGACTCTCGGTCTCAGATGGATCACTCTCTATGCAAGAAACCGTGGAGAGAGAACCATGAAGGAAAGACTTGCCAACGAAATTATGGATGCTGTAAACGAAACAGGTTCAGCATTCAAGAAGCGTGAAGACACTCACAAGATGGCAGAAGCTAACAAGGCTTTCTCCCATTTCCGTTGGTAATAGGACCCCGATTATCCTATATCTTGTAGAATTTTTATGGAGGACATTATGCCCAGACAGGTATCACTTGAATTAACAAGAAATATCGGTATTATGGCTCATATCGACGCAGGTAAGACCACTACCACAGAAAGAATCCTTTTCTACACCGGTGTTAACCATAAGCTCGGTGAAACACACGACGGTGCAGCAACAATGGACTGGATGGCACAGGAGCAGGAAAGAGGTATTACAATTACTTCTGCTGCTACAACATGCTTCTGGAAGGGTCACCGCGTTAATATTATCGACACTCCCGGTCACGTTGACTTCACCGTTGAAGTTGAGCGTTCACTCAGAGTTCTTGACGGTTCCGTTACAGTTCTCTGTGCAAAGGGCGGCGTTGAGCCTCAGTCTGAAACCGTTTGGAGACAGGCTGACAAGTACCGTGTTCCCAGAATGGTATATGTCAACAAGATGGACATTATGGGTGCAAACTTCTACAATGTTGTGGCTATGATGAAGGACAGACTTAAGTGTAATGCTGTTCCGATTCAGCTCCCCATCGGTGCTGAAGCCGATTTCAAGGGCATTATTGACCTCGTAGAAATGAACGCAACCATATATGACGACAAAGAAGGTCTCAAGACCGAAATTGTTGACATTCCCGAAGATATGATGGAGCTTGCTGAACAGTACCGTTTAGAGCTCCTCGAGCATGTAGCTGAACAGGACGAAGCACTTATGGAGAAGTATTTCGAAACAGGCGACCTCGACGTTCAGGAAATCAAGACTGCAATCAGAAAGGCAACACTTGCAAACGAAATGGTTCCCGTTGTATGCGGTACATCATATCGTAACAGAGGTGTTCAGAAGCTTCTTGACGCAGTTGTTGACTATATGCCCTCACCCCTCGATGTCGGTTCCGTAAAGGGTATCGACCCCGATACAGGTGATGAAATTGAACGTGAAGTATCCGATGACGCACCTCTTGCAGCTCTTGCTTTCAAGATTGCTACCGACCCCTTCGTCGGTAAGCTCTGCTTCACAAGAGTTTACTCAGGTATCGCAGTTTCCGGTACTTCCGCATATAACTCAACAAAGGGTAAGAACGAAAGACTCGGCCGTATTCTTCAGATGCACGCTAACCACAGAGCTGACCTTGATCAGTGCTACTGCGGTGATATCTGTGCTATCGTAGGTGTTAAGAATACTACCACAGGTGACACCCTTTGCGACGAAAAGAATCCTATTATTCTTGAACAGATGGAATTCCCCGAGCCCGTTATCAGAGTTGCCGTTGAGCCCAAGACCAAAGCAGGTCAGGAGAAGATGGGTATTGCTCTTATGAAGCTCGCTGAAGAAGACCCCACATTCAAGTTCTACACCGATGAAGAAACAGGCCAGACCATTATTGCAGGTATGGGTGAATTACATCTTGAAATCATCGTAGACAGAATGCTCCGCGAATTCAAGGTTGAAGCAAACGTCGGTGCTCCTCAGGTTGCTTACAGAGAAACAATCACAAAGAATGCAGAATCCGATACAAAGTTCGCTCGTCAGTCCGGCGGTCACGGTCAGTACGGTCACGTTAAGATCAGAATTGAACCCAACCCCGAAAAAGGCTTCGAATTCGTTAACGAAGTTGTCGGCGGTGCTGTTCCCAAGGAATACATCCCCGCAGTTGAAGCAGGTATCAAGGGCGCACTTTCCAACGGTGTTCTCGCAGGCTACGCTGTAGTTGACGTTAAGGTTACACTTTATGACGGATCCTATCACGAGGTTGACTCTTCTGAAATGGCTTTCAAGCTTGCAGGCTCAATGGCTTTCAAGGATGCTATGCAGAAGGCTGCTCCCGTTCTTATGGAGCCCATCATGAAGATTGCTGTTACAGTACCCGATGATTACCTCGGAACTGTTATCGGTGATATCAATGCCCGCCGCGGTATGATCCGTGATCAGGAAGTTCGTAACGGTGCAACTCAGGTTAATGCTGATGTACCCCTTTCTTCAATGTTCGGTTATGCTACAGACCTCCGTTCCAAGACTCAGGGCCGCGGTCAGTATGTAATGGAACCCAGCCATTATGCTCAGGTTCCCAAGAACATTGCAGAAGCTATCAGCAAGAAATAAGTAAATTTATAATAAATTGCAGTAGACTCTTGCTTTTTGGCAAGAAGTCTGCTACAATATTAAAGCAATTGATTTTTATCAAATTATATCAGGAGGTTAATTCTCATGGCAAAAGCTAAATTTGAAAGAACCAAGCCCCATGTAAACATTGGTACTATCGGTCACGTTGACCACGGTAAGACAACTCTTACAGCTGCTATCACAAAGTATCTCTCCCTCAAGGGTCAGGCTG
>JAGAKX010000024.1 GCA_017625435.1 Clostridia bacterium | reverse complement strand
TCTCTGTTTGGCAGGTCGAAGAGTTTCTGCCGTCGGATTTTTCGTGTAGCAATGCACGAATTTGCAGGAAGGCTGACGCCTTTCAAAAATGAGTGTGAAGCTATGCGGAACAAGGCGACGAGCGAAACCGTAATGTGTTCGACTCCCGTCAGCCTATGGAAGAAAGCCGGAATAATCCGTACATTAAGCGAAGAAAAGCTTATTGAGTGTCATAGGATCAATATATTCTCCGTCTTTATATACACGCATGTTGCCGGAAGCGATTTCGTCAATGAGCATTACATTGCCTTCGGCATCATAACCGAATTCAAATTTAATATCGTAAAGCTCAAGTCCCTTTGCTTTGAGATCATCGGCAACAATCTTTGTAATAGCCTGAGTCTGAGCCTTGAGAGAGTCATACTGCTCTGCAGTCATAACGCCAAGGTCAACAAGTCCGTCTTTTGTAACCAAAGGATCGCCCTTTGCATCATTCTTGAATGTTGTTTCAACATAGGCAGGGAGGTCCTGTCCTTCGGTGCAATAATCTGAATAACGGCGGTAGAAGGAGCCGACTGCTTTGTAACGGCAGATAACCTCAAGTCCTTTGCCGAATACCTTCGCAGAGAGCACCTCCATTGTTGTATCGTCAAGGTTTGCGCTTACATAATGAGTACGGATGCCTGCAGCATTAATCTTTTCAAAGAAATAGATTGACATACGGAGATTGACATCGCCGACGCCTTCAATGGTAAGCCCTACAGAGTTCTCGCCGGGATCAAACACACCGTCTTTACCGGTACAGTCATCCTTGAACTTGAGAAGGCAGTTGCCGTTGTCAAGGGCATAGACATTTTTGGTTTTTCCTGTGTAAACAAGCTTTTTTTCCATGGTTGAAGTCTCCTTTATAAATGTTTTTTGTAATTCAGTTTTTTGTTCGTGGAATATGATATCCTATATGTATCGGCGACAAAAAAAATACTTTTTCATTATACGTATATTCTGTTGTCCTGTCAATATTTTTAGAGTAATTGTTGAATATTTTTATAGGAAAAACAAGGCTGAGCTGTGAAGTGAGTCAGTTGACAGATTAATACAGAAAAGCTATAATAACCGAAACAGGTTAATTCTTTTTTTGCCGACGATATTACGGGCAAAACAGCAGACGGAACAAAAGAGTGCGGATAACAGCACTTTGTAAATTCGGAGGTTTATAATGACTGAAAGCAATATCAAACTGAATTTCAGTAAATTCAGCGGAAATTATGAAATTATTCACAACGGCTTTTCGTGGATAAGCGACGGCAGAAAGCCTTACATAACAATCCGCAAAAAGGTCGGGGATAAGTATATTGCAATATCGCGTCCTTTGTGGTCTGCATTAAAAAAGGAGACGGATTTTTCCGAGAGAAAAATTGTTACCCGTTATTCTGATTTTACGGCTTTCGGCAAGAAGCTGCCCTTTACCCTTGTTTGTACTGCCGAGGTAACAGGGGAGAATACCGTTGAATTCACTTTGAAAGCAGAAAATGAGGCAGGATATGACATTCAGGCTGTTTATTTCCCTGCACCGTTTAATTCAAAAATAAAAGGCAAAAGCTCCTATCATATTGACCCTATGCGGCAGGGCTTTATCCTTCCTGACGGGTATAAAAAGAATTTTGTGACAATTCTCGGATATACACGCGTAAAGCGTCCCATAAACACAGGGGATTGTTATATGCCTGTCTGGGGCAGAGTCTGCGACGGACATACATTTACGGCTATTGTTGATACTCCTTATGATGCTTCTGTGTATTCATCCTTCGGAAGGCACAGTGCATTTGTCAATTCGGTTTATTGGCAGTCATCTCTGGGAAAGCTGTCCTATGAAAGAAAAATCCGATTTATTTTTCACGAAAACGGTGATTACAATACCGTGGCAAAGGATTACCGCAATTATCTGATTGAGAAGAATCAGCTTGTTACCATTGACGAGAAAATTGCAAAGAATCCCAACATAAAGAAGATTATCGGCGCTCCTGTGCTTCATCACAAAATATTCTCAAAAATCAATGAAAAATCGCAGTTTTACGACAAAAACGGCTCTAATGAAATTCTTTGTGCCACATTCGGTGAGCGTGCGGAACAAATGAAAAAGCTTAAAGCTATCGGTCTTGATAAGCTGTATATCCATACCGACGGTTGGGGAAAAGACGGATACGACAACAAGCATCCCTATATTCTTCCGCCTTGTGAAGAAGCAGGGGGATGGGACGGCTTCAGAAAATTTTCTGAAGCCTGCCGTGAGCTGGGCTTCGTATTCGCGCTGCATGACCAATACAGAGATTACTATTATGACAGTCCCGTCTTTGACAAAGAAAAGGCCGTGACGAATATTGATGGCACAAATCCGTATTGCTCAATATGGGATGGCGGTGAGCACAGCTACCTTTGCTCCGAATTCGCACTTGATGCCGTAAAAAGAACTTATTCCGAGCTTGAAGAGCACGGTGTCGATGTGCAGGGCGCATATCTCGATGTTTTTTCAATTATGCAGGGAGATGAATGCTTCCATAAGGAGCACAGACTCACAAGAGAGGAAAGTATGAAATTCCGTGGGGAGTGCTTTGATTATCTTAACGAAAAAGGGCTTATTATGTCCTCCGAAGAGCCGGGAATGCAGCTTCTCAACCACCTTGCTCTTGTGCATCACGGTCCTCATGCTCTGCGTCCGCAGGAAAACGGCGAAGCGGTCGGAATTCCTGTTCCCCTCGGAAATCTTGTTTATCACGATTGTATTATGGTTCCGTGGAACTGGTTTAACAACTGGGGTATTCCCAAGGGTGAAGACGGCGACTTATACGGTGCATTAAATGCAGGTATGCCTTATATTCATCCTTACGGAAATTCTCTGCGTAAAATCGGAACAGACAGCCGTACAGCTGATATAGATATGATGAGCGATGAAGAATTAAAGAAGGAGCTTGACCGCATCAGACCTCTTTGTGAGCTTCAGGCAAGGCTATATAACAAGGAAATGATAAAGCACGAGTTTATGGGAAGCTACCGTAAACAAAAGGCCACATATTCGGACGGAACAGCTGTCATTATTGATTTGGATAAAAACACTTATAAGGTTGATTTGCAGTAATTTCGGAGTCTTATTATTTCAACCTGCAGAAAAAATTACACAACCACCGGTTCAATGGTATATGACCCGGTGGTTGCTTTTTGTTTATTTGCAAATATTTTCTTTGATTGCGGCATTTACATTTTCTCTTGTTGTAAGAAGCCACTCATCGCTATGAGGGTATTCTCTGAAGGTTATGTTATGCTTTCCCTGTTCCTCAATTACGGAAAGACAAGTTCCTTTATCCGTAAGCTTTTCCAGCGTGTTGAGTGCAGCCATATCCTGCAGGGCATCAAAGAAAACCTTGAGTCTGAGCGAATGATAAGCTGTGCCGTCTTCTGCAGGATACACAACAAAGCTGTCGCCGGACGGAAACTTTTTGCCTGCATCCGTAACCTCGTAAGGATTTATGGGAGCTTTTGAAAGCCTTGTAAAATAGAAGTTATATCCCCAATGCAAGAAGCCCCTGATATCAAATTTGAACATCTGATAACCGATAACTCTT
>JAGAKX010000023.1 GCA_017625435.1 Clostridia bacterium | reverse complement strand
TCTCTGTTTGGCAGGTCGAAGAGTTTCTGCCGTCGGATTTTTCGTGTAGCAATGCACGAATTTGCAGGAAGGCTGACGCCTTTCAAAAATGAGTGTGAAGCTATGCGGAACAAGGCGACGAGCGAAACCGTAATGTGTTCGGCTCCCGTCAGCCTAAGATAATAATAGCAAATCTGCACACACATTGTCAACAAAAAACATGTATTTCCGCAACAGTTTATATATAAATTGCATAGAAAAAACCGACGGCTTAACCGTCGGTTTTTCGCTGAATCAATTCAGTGCTCATTCTGTGGCCTCTGTTGTCGTTTCGGGCTCAACAATTCCTAATGATTCGAAAATTCTGAGGATAAAATTGAAGAATGCTTCAATAACTCTGACGATATCCTGTACAAACATTTTTTTCACCTCACAGAAATAATTTATAACTTACCGATTACATATTACCACGGTATATAAAAAAAGTCAATAATTTCAATAAAAGAAAAATCCGACGGTTTCCCGTCGGTTTTCGGCAATATTCAATTATGCCTGAGGCTTTGATGTGCCTTCTTCGTTTGTACCTTCGTCCTTCTTGCCAAAAAGTGCATTGAACACTCTAATGATAGCATCGAAGAATGATTTGATAATATCAAGTACACCCTGTACGCTCATTATTTTCACCTCGCAAAAATAAAGTATGCAATATTGCACCTTTATAGTAACACAAAATATTTTAAATTACAAGTTTTTTGAAAAATTTTATAGTTCTATCACAATTTCGCAAAATTTATTTAGGCTTCGGCCTTGTCAAAAAGGAAAGAACAAGCCCTGACAGCACCGCCGCCATAATACCTGCACTTCCTGCCGTTAAGGGTCCCGTGAAGGCTCCCAGAAGCCCGTCCCTGTCAACAGCCTCTCTTGTTCCCTTGGCAAGAAGAGCACCGAAGCCCGAAATGGGAAGAGTAGCCCCGGCACCCGCAAAATCAATAAGCTTTTCATAAATGCCGAGAGCTCCCAGCACCACACCGGCACACACGAATCCCACAAGAATTCTTGCAGGAGTAAGCTTCGTTTTATCTATAAGAATCTGCCCCAGCACGCATATAAGTCCGCCCACAAGAAACGCCCATAAGTAATTCATAAAAAAACACCTCCGAGGGTATTTTTGCCCGTCGGAGGTACATTATTCCGAAAAATGTTATTTATAGTTTTTTATAAAATGCTTATAAAAGCCCACAGCCTCCGTAAGGCAGGAGGAATCAAGATTTTCATCGGGCTGATGCACAAGGCCCAACTGCTTGTTTGTAATTTTAAGAGGTGCAAATCGGAAGGGTGCGGGACACACCGCTCTCAGATGCCTTGCATCCGTACCGCCAGAAGGAAGCGGATAGGGCACCACGGGACAGTCGGGAAAGACCTCTTCAATACATTTTTTAAGATAGGAAAAGCCCTTGCCGGTGATATCTGCGCTGTCGTGATACTCATCGAGCTCTCCTTCTCTCAGAATTATTCCGTGCTCACGTGCCTTCTCTCTGAAGGCCTCCTTGTCCTTTTGGAAGTCCTCTGCATCCACAGGCTGAAAATATGCGGTAGCCGTGCATTTCTTTGAAGCGCTGCTGCCTTCTATTTTCGTAAAGGAGCAGGTGGTACTGATAAGCCCCTTTGCAAGAGGATTGAGCTTTGGCATAATCTTCACTATCAGGGGACCGAAAAGCCTGAGATTTGAGAAAATGAAGTTCAAAGGAAAGCCTAAATGAGGTGCAATATATGTAAACATATCCCTCACGGGCTCATTTATTCTCACAGTAAAAATATTTTCCGTCTGCACATCATTTATAAATGCAGTCATACGCTCTACGGGATTCTTTTTACGGGGCTTTGTCATATCCCCGTAGCCCGCCGTATCCGATGCCTCACATTCAATGGTGACTCTTCCCTTTTCGTGAATGCCCACCATAGCACATTTTCCGCATTTTACCCCGTCCACGGGTGGCTCCGTTATGGCACCGCCCTCATCAAGCACAAGGGTGAAATTAATATTATTTTCCTTAAAATATTCCACTGCCTTAGGTATTCCGTCGCCGCATCGCTCCTCATTATGAGATGATGCAAGCCACAGATTATATGAAGGCTCAAAGCCCGTTGACAGAAGCTCCTCCGCAGCCTGAAAGAATGCAAAAAGAGAAGTCTTCGTATCAAAAACACCTCTGCCCCACAGCTTCCCGTCGTGCTCCTCGCAGGAAAAGGGAGGATACTTCCACTCTCCCTCTGCCTCAACCACATCGTGATGGGACATCAGAAGAATATTATCATTTTTTTCGGTGCCTTCTATTTTATATACCCAGCAGTCATCGGAAAAATACATTTTTTCCGCTTTTTCGTGCACAAGGGGAAAAAGCTCCTTCATTACCGAACGCAGACGCATAAACTCGTCGGGTGCAAAGGAATCCTTTTTGGATACGGTTTCACACTCTATCATTTTTCTGAGCCGTGTCACATAATAGTCCTTATTGAAATCAGCCATAATTCTTCCCTTTCAAAACACAAAACCCCGTAAAATACGGGGCTTTTTCCGGTTATTAAAGAAACGCAACGAGAGCTGCAGTACATACGCTGCCTGCCATTAATACTGCCATAGCTATTGCCACAATTTTTGCAAAATTCTTATTCATATCATTCACCTATTCCGAGAACCTTCATAATGTCCGTCTTATATTTTTCTGTCTGTGCCTTTGCACTTTCCTCATCCTTGCCCTGAACCATTGTGTAAATCTTGATTTTAGGCTCTGTGCCCGAAGGACGTATAATAACCTTGTCTCTGTTTTCAAGCACAAGGATGATTACGTTTGAGGAGGGGTAATTAAGCGTTGACTTTTCACCGGTTTTAACTTCCGTTGCAACGCCCGTCTTATAGTCCTCAACCACAGCCACAGCCTTACCGCCGAGGCTTACGGGAGCATTTGTGCGAAGTGAATCCATCATCGAAAGCATCTTAGCCATTCCGTCGGCACCCTCAAAGCCGAAGTTGAAGAGTGCATTGTTCCAGAAGCCGAAGCGGTCGTGAAGGGACTTCATTACCTCAACCAAGGTCTTGCCCTGTGCCTTGTAGTATGCTGCCATTTCGCAGATAAGCATTGATGCGTTTACCGCGTCCTTATCCTTGGTGTGCATACCGGAAAGGTAGCCGTAGCTCTCTTCAAAGCCAAGCTCAAAGCGGTTCTCTTCACCCTTTTCCTGAAGCTCTGTCATAAGCTCTCCGATATACTTAAATCCCGTGAGCACGTTTCTCATTTCGGCACCGTAGCTCTCTGCCACCATAGTTGCAAGGTCAGATGACACAATTGACTTCACAATAACGGGATTACTGCTGAGAGTGCCCTTTTCCTTCTTCTGTGAAAGGATATAGTCAACAAGCATACAGCCCACGTCGTTACCCGTCATAAGCTTATATTCACCGTCTGTAAGAACTGCAATACCTACTCTGTCGCAGTCGGGGTCCGTTGCAAGAAGAAGGTCAGCCTTCTTTGTTTCTGCAAGCTTCAATGCCTCATTGAAGGCCTCTCTTATCTCGGGATTGGGGAAGGAGCAGGTGGGGAAACGTCCGTCGGGATTTTCCTGCACGGGCACTACCGTCACATCCTTAATTCCCATCATAGAAAGAATTCTTCTTACGGGCTTGTTTCCCGTACCGTTAAGAGGAGTATAGATTACGGAAAGATCGGTATTCTTTGCAACCTCGGGATTAATGCTTCTTGAGAGAACAAGCTCAAAATACTTATCGAGGAAGCCCTCTTCAATATATTGGATTTTTCCCTCTTCAACTGCCTTCTCGAAATCACAGGTCTTTACATCCTCGAAAATATCGCAGTTATTGATATACTGAAGTGTTCTTTCGGCGGCTTCGTCAGTCATCTGATAGCCTCTTTCGTCATAACATTTATAGCCGTTATACTTTGAGGGGTTGTGGCTTGCGGTAATAACAATACCCGAGGAGCAGGAAAGCTCCTTAACCGCATAAGCTACAATGGGAGTGGGCATAAGCTCCTTGAAAATATATACCTTTATGCCGTTTGCAGCAAGAACGGATGCCGCAGCACGTGCAAACTTATCGGAATTGATTCTTGAGTCATAGCCTACTGCAACGGAAGGCTTCTCGAAAGCCTCGTTAAGATAATTAGAAAGCCCCTGAGTTGCCTGTGACACGGTATATACGTTCATTCTGTTGGTACCGGCGCCGATAACTCCTCTGAGACCGCCCGTACCAAAGGTAAGATTCTGCCAGAAGCGGTCAAGAATCTCCTTTTCGTTACCCTCAACGGAAAGAAGCTCATCCATAACCTCTTTTTCCTCAGCCTTCTCTCTCCACAATGAATAAAGCTTATTTACATCGTTCATAAATATACCGCCTTTCAGAATTTTCTCTATTATACATTATATTACTTCTTTTTGTAAATTACAATAGAAAAAAGTAAACATAAATATCCGCTTCATAGGGGAGGGTTTTCCCCGCCCGTCAAAAGGGGTTGTAACCATTTTGTCGGAGGTCAGAGTTTTGAGAATATGATAATTCGGAAGAAAAAGCACGGTAGGGGCGGGGTTTCTGTCAAGGGGGACATGGTTTACAGATTGTCCGAGCACATGGTTTACAAATACAGATATTCATTAACCGCATAATTACAGGAAATTCATATTGATTTTTG
>JAGAKX010000022.1 GCA_017625435.1 Clostridia bacterium | reverse complement strand
GGCAACCCCGCCCCTACCGTACTCACATCTCTTTTGCTAAATTATGTTTTATTGTTGCTTTTACGGGAAAAATAAATTAAGATATAAGTAAATTAATGTGATTCTGAAGGGAGACAATATGCAGTATCTCGTATCCTTTGTTGAAGGTATTATTACCTTTATTTCACCTTGTCTTCTTCCTATGCTTCCCGTGTATCTTTCATATTTTGCAGGGGGAGGGGAGAGAAGCACCAAAAAGACCTTACTGGGAGCCTCGGGCTTCGTTCTCGGCTTTACTGCCGTATTTACCGCAATGGGTGCCCTTGCAGGGACTCTCGGAGGCTTCTTAAAGCAGTATGAAACTATAGTCAATATAATCCTGGGGCTCATTGTTATCGTTTTCGGTCTTAATTACATCGGTATATTCAAGCTGAAAATATTCTCGGGCACAAAAAGCCGTAAGGTGAAAACTGAAATGGGCTTTTTCTCCGCATTTCTTTTCGGAGTTGTCTTTTCCGTTGGCTGGACACCCTGCGTCGGAGCGTTTTTAGGCTCAGCACTTGCTCTTGCTTCAAGTGAGGGTAATGTAATGAAGGGTGTTATAATGCTTCTCCTTTACTCCCTCGGACTCGGAGTGCCTTTCCTTTTAAGTGCCGTGCTTATAGATAAGCTTAAGGGTGCATTTACCTTTATAAAGAAAAACTACAAGGTCATCAACACCGTCTCGGGAATATTTCTTGTGATTATCGGTGTGCTTATGATGACGGGGCTTATGAATAAGCTTCTGTCAATACTCAGCTAAAGGAGTGTATATATGAAAAACAAATCTCTTATTGTTACAATTTTCGTGCTCGTTGCAATCATTGCTCTTGCGGCGGCTGTGTACCCTTCGCTCGCAGATAAGGCAACGGAGACCACCACGGCAGAGCAGGGAAGTATCTCTGACACGGTGCAGTATCAGAAATACAAGGATATTAAGATTTTCGGCAAGGACGGAAAGGAAGTAAAGCTTTCCGATTTTGAGGGCAAGCCCGTGATTCTCAATTTCTGGGCAACCTGGTGCGGCTACTGTGTTCAGGAAATGCCCGATTTTGAGGCAGCCTTCAAGGAACACGGCGACGATATTCAGTTTATGATAATAAATACCGACGACGGTATCGGAAACGGTGAAAAGTTCATTGCCGACAAGGGCTATACCTTCCCCACATATTATGACCTTGAATACAATGCCGCCATAACCTACGGTATTTCGGGCATACCCCGTACAATCGCAATTGATAAGGACGGTAATATCCGCTACAACCGTGCAGGCATGGTGGATGCTGAAGCCCTCGAAAGTATTATAAATATGATAAAATAAAACTACAGAAATTGTTGTCCTGCAAAGCTGTACTGTAAATCCGGGCTTGTAGGGGAGGGCGTCCTCGACCTCCCGCAAGATGAATATGCGTACTTAGTCATATTTTATAAGGGGAATATTGTTATATTCCGCAATAATTTATACAGACATTTTGATATCTGCAGAACGGGACAGGACGCCGTCCCCTACAGGTAAAAACACGGTTTTTTGTGAAAAATGAGGCACGAAGCAGCAGATTTGCCGTTTCGTGCCTTGTGTTTTTTTGTAAGGATTATCCGCAGAAGTGATGTGCGTACTGGGCTGTGCCGTCAGAGCCGATTGTAAGTGTTGTACCGCCCATAAGACCATCTTCATAGTAACTGCCCTGGCCGAGCTTGAGAGAGTATGTCATCTGAATGCCTTCATAATTGATTGAAGCATTGCACACGTGGTCGTGTCCGAAAATTACATTCTTTGTACTGTCGAGCTCCAGCATCTTGTCGGTAAAGTGATTGTTTACTGCGCCGGGGCAGGGTGTTTCGTGAAGAATACCTGTTGCCTTGTCAGCGTATTCGCCGAGCCAATGATTTCTGTTTTCATCCTTGTAGGTAATTGCTCCTGCACAGTCGGGACAGCAGTCAGCAACAAGCTGTGCCTTTGTAAAGTACTTATCACAGGCTGCACAGTAATGTCCTTCATAGTATTCGTTCCATACTTCTTTTACTTCGTAGGTGGGAATGTGAATGAAAACAGAGCTTTCAACGGTCTTGCCTTCCTGCTCGGCAATGCCCTTTACAGCCCATTCGTACCACTTGATCTGATTGTCCCAGAGGTGGTCATAGCCCGAAACTGTTTTTCCGTCAACTGTCCATTCGCCGTCATCATGAGTATCCATCATAAAGAGGGTGTGAATAACCTCACCGTTTTCTTCGATGTTTATAATGTAGTTACCGTAGCCCATATCCTTGGGACCGAATTTCCAGAGACAGTTTTCTGCTTCATTGAAAAGGTATCCGCACCAGAATTCGCTGATACAGCCCTGACCGTCGTGGTTGCCCATTACGGGTGCCCAGGGAATACCGAGAGAATCAATGAATTCAACAAGTGTTACGTAAGAAACAGTATCCCAGGCGTTGTCACCGGTAAGGGTGATAAGGTCGGGCTGCTGCTCTGCAACTAACTTATTTATCATTTCCTTGGCGTATTCGTATTTGGGGTAATAGCGTTCATCATCGGAAATCTGAATATCTGCAAGGTTAAGGATGACGAAATCCTTGTCCTCTGCCTTTTCGAGTACTGCGGCATAAGCCTCTGTATATTCGGTTTCTGCCGACCAGTCCTCAAAATATGATGCCTCATTAAGGTGTGCGGGAATGGGTGCCAGAATCTGAGGGAGTGCAAAGAAGAATGCTGCAATGAGCTTGAATACTGCTAAAATTACATCCATAATATAAATCCTCCGTTAATTTATGCTAATATTTTACTCTCGTTTCCTCAGTATTTCAACTGATTTATATAACCTCCTGCTATTAATCAGCATAATGCCGAGAAAAATGCAGGGTGTTTTGTGAAAAAAGCCGAAAATTTAAAACACAATTGCATTGAAAAATGAAAAATGTTAGTATATATTAGAAAAAATATCCGGAGGGAAAAAGAAATGAAGAAATTTATTGCTTTAATGCTTTCTTTTGCAATGCTTCTTACTGTAGCAATTATCCCCGTTTCCGCTGCTGAAACAGGTGCACAGCCTACAGTTACGACTGCAAATAATCTTGAAAGTGCATTTGTTGACGGTGACGCTCTTATCGTTTTCGTTACCGGTATCGGACAGAGCTATTCATATCGCTTTGATCAGAGCTATGTTGACAAGTACGGTGCATCGCTTCAGGATTATGACGTATATGCTCCCCTTGTTGCAAAGGGTGAGTATCAGACAAGATGGAATCTTTTCAATGATTTTGATGAGGCATTTTCCAACACAAAGACAATCGGTGCCATCATTAATGTTGTTCTCGACCTTCTTGTTTCCGCCTTTACAAGAAACTGCATTATCAGCGAAGAAGATGTAAAGACAATTGTACGCAATCTCTTCTGCTTCAACCTTGTTGACGAAGAGGGCAATCCCAATCCCAGAGTTGTAACTCCCAGATACGCAATGTCCGTTGCCGAGTATCCCTGGGCAGAGGGTGAAAACGGCGAGCTCAGAAGCGAAGCAAGAGAACGCTTCTTCTCCGCTATCCCCTGCGAGGACATCGCTAAGGAAAAATTCGGTGAGAGATATGAAGAGTATCTTCACGTTTACAACTACAGCGCATTTTCATATACCTCCAAGAATGTTGAAGGTCTTCACGAGTTCATTGAAACAATTCTTGCAAATAATACTGTAGGCGCAACAGAGGTTATCCTTGTTCCCATGAGCATGGGTGCTTCCGTTACAACTGCTTATCTTGATGCATATCCCACCAGAGCCGAAAGCCACGTAAAGAGAGTTATCGGTATCGTAGGTGCATGGGACGGCTCTGAAATTATTGCCGATATGCTCACTCAGAGCTACTGTGAGCCTATGTCTGCTGACCTTTTCTATAACGGTCTTATTTCTGACCTTGTAGGCGAGCCCTGGGGCTATGTTATAAACATCGCTCTCAGACTCTTCCCCAAGCAGGTTCTCCGTGACTTCATTGATATGGCTCTTCGCGGTCTTTCAACAGACCTTTTCGGAGCTACTCCCTCTCTCAGCAATATGGTTCCCCTTGACAGATATGATGAAGTAATGGCAACAGGCTTTGTTTCATCCGAGGCAGTTAAGGCTGAGCTTGATGCGTTTATGGATGCAAAGGCAAGACTTTACACAGAGACAATCCCCGGACTTCAGGCTGAAGGCGTAACCTTCTCCTTTATTGCAGGCTACGGTCTTCCCTTCGGTGCCTGTACTTCCGACTACAGTCTCTTCGGCTTTATGGAGCAGGGTCCCATAACCAACTCCGACGAAATCATCAATATTGACTCAACAGCTCCCGGAACATCCTATGTTGCTTACAATGAGAAGTTCCAGGATACCGAAGGCAGAGAGCTTTCTCCCGACGGTTCAATTGATATTTCAACCTGCTACTACAAGGACAACACCTGGTATTTCTACGGACAGAAGCACGAGCTTGAATACAATAACACAGCCCTTTCTCTTGCGCTTAACCTTGCAACAGGCCACGTAACAGATGTTGACAGCTGTGCAGATCCCGAGGGTGAATATTACTATCCTCAGTTCAATAATGCAAGAAACCTCAAGCCTCTCAAGTGGTACAAGGAAGACCTCCAGAGATACTGCGAAGAAACAGGCTACGTTCCCACAGCTGACGTTAAGGCTGCATTCGCAAAGGCAGACGCTATGGCAGCTGTTACCGTAAACAATCCCGAAAAGGATGATGCTGTTCTCGCAGAGGTTGAAGCTAAGCTTGTTGAAATCGGTGTTTACGATGCTCCCACAGAGCCCGGCACAATGGATAAGCTTCTGAATGCAGGTCTCAAGGGTCTCAATGACCTTACCTATATGGTATTCGGACCTAAGGGCTTTATGGATTTCTATTACGATAAAATTGCAGGCAAGTTCTGATAAATATGGAGATGTAAAAAAACGGTAGTTTTTTACATCTCCTGTTTTTAGTTTGTATCATTTAAGGGGTTACTGTAAGTGTGATACTTGCAGTAACCCCTCAGCTTGTTTTATTTATTTTCTGTTATAGCTTTCGAGAGTGTTTTTCATCAGCATTGTAATAGTCATAGGACCTACACCGCCGGGGACGGGGGTGATGTATGAAGCCTTTTCTCTGACAGCATCAAAGTCAACATCTCCCGTAACCTTACCGTTTTCAAGACGGTTGATGCCTACATCAACAACCACAGCACCTTCCTTTATCATATCTGCTGTGATGAAGCCTGCTTTTCCGATTGCCGCAATAACTATATCGGCACGGCGTACCTCTTCAGCGAGATTTTTCGTTCTGGAGTGGCATACGGTAACCGTTGCATTCTCCCGAAGCATTAAAAGGGCGGCAGGCTTTCCTACAATATTGCTTCTTCCCACAATAACACAGTGCTTTCCCGCAATTTCAATTCCCTCGTATTTCAGCATTTCAACGACGCCCGCAGGAGTACAGGGGGCAAAGCAGGGCTTTCCCGAAAGAAGATTTCCCGTGTTGACAGGGGAGAAGCCGTCAACGTCCTTTTCGGGTGCTATTGCATCAATTACCTTGTTTTCGTCAATTTGCTTCGGCAGGGGAAGCTGACAGAGAATACCGTCTATTTTTTCGTCTTTGTTGAGCCTTTCAATGAGCTCTAAAAGCTCTTTTTCTTCTGCGTTTTCATCCAATGCATATTCAACGGAATAGAAGCCGCACATTTCACAGGCTTTCTTTTTATTATTAACATATATTCTTGATGCAGGGTTATTTCCTACAATAATTACCGCAAGACCGGGGGCGCGTGTGCCCTCTTTTCTGTTTTTTACGGCCTCTGAAATTGAAAGTCTTAAGCTTTCCGAGATTTTTTTGCCGTCAATGATTTTTGCTGACATATTTTCACTCCTCAGATATTTTACCTGTCTATTATATCTGTCCGCAACTTTGTTTGTCAACAAAAAGGGAAGAATACTGATTAATTATATTAATTAAAAAATTCAAAAACCTTCATTGATATAATTATAATAAAGAATTGACATTTATTCTTTGTTGTAATATTATTCTACTGTTACAACGATGTGCTCCGGCGCATCATAACAAATCCGAACGGAGGAAAATGAAAATGAAAAAGTTCACAAAAGTAATGGCTCTTCTTCTCAGCCTTTCAATGGTTCTTTGCTTTGCTGCTTGCGGCGGCACAACAGAAGAAACCACTGCATCCGGCGGTGAAGAAACAACAGCTGCTGATGTAGCTTATGACCTTACAAAGGAAGGCGACTACACAGCAGACAACACCGAATATCTTATCGGTGCAACAGGTCCCCTCACAGGTGACGCAGCTTCCTACGGTATTTCTGTACAGCAGGGCGCACAGCTTGCTGTTGAAGAAATCAATGCAGCAGGCGGTCTTAATGGAGTAAACTTCAAGCTTGATATCAAGGATGACAAGGCAACAGCTGCTGATGCATCCACAGGCTACGATGCTCTTTATGAAGCAGGTATGCAGGCTTCTCTCGGTTCCGTTACATCCGGTTCCGCTGAATCCTTTGCTACAAGAGCTGCTGAAGACGGCGTTTTCTCCCTTACACCCTCAGCATCTGCTGACAACGTAATCAACGCAAGCAACAACAGCTTCAGAGTTTGCTTCGGTGACCCCGACAACGGCATTATGTCCGCTGAAAAGCTCGCTAAGGAATACAAGAACATCGGTGCTATCTATGATTCATCCGATCCCTATTCCTCAGGTATCTACGATGCATTCAAGGCAAAGATGGCTGAACTCAACGTTACATACATTGAACAGTCCTTTGACGCTGAAAACAACAGAGACTTCTCAACTCAGGTTGAAGCTCTCAAGGATTGCGATGTTATCTTCCTTCCCATCTACTACACAGAAGCAGGTCTTATTGCTAAGGCTTGTGTAGCTAAGGGCTGCGATGCATTCCTTTTCGGCTGCGACGGTCTTGATGGTGTTGCTGCTCAGATTGACGATACAGTTACAAACAAAATAAGCTACCTCACTCCCTTCGATGTAAACAGCGAAGAAGCAAAGGTTTCTGCTTTCGTTACAGCTTATGAAACAAAGTACGGCGCAAAGCCCGACCAGTTTGCAGCTGACGGTTACGATGCAGTTTACGCTATCTTCGAGGCTATGAAGAAGCTTGAAGTTAACAACGTAAAGGTTGATCCCGCAGAGCTCGGTAAGGCACTTACAGCTACATTCACATCCGCTGATTTCTCCTATGCAGGTGTTACAGGCGGTATGGTATGGGATGCTTCCGGTGCTTGCGAAAAGGAACCCATCATCGTTGAAGTTAACTGATTAATTTGAATTTAAGTATATGCCTGAAGGATTCTGCCTTCGGGCATATACCTGCCTTTAGGGACTTGAATTTTTTCAGTAGTTTTTTTCATTTTTTATCTGTTTGCCACTAAACTCCCCCGGAAAAGGAGAAATTTTTAATTATGAGTATTTTATTTGACGGGCTCAGTCTCGGTGCTATATATGCTCTTATAGCCCTCGGCTATACAATGGTTTACGGTATTGCCAAGATGCTGAACTTCGCACACGGC
>JAGAKX010000021.1 GCA_017625435.1 Clostridia bacterium | reverse complement strand
CACCAAAAATCAATATGAATTTCCTGTAATTATGCGGTTAATGAATATCTGTATTTGTAAACCATGTGCTCGGACAATCTGTAAACCATGTCCCCCTTGACAGTGACCCCTCCCCTACGATGCGCACGGCAAATTATGCCGTTAAATTATGATTTACAACAAAAAAACGGTGCCGAAGCACCGTTTTTTTTTATTTGTAGGATGTGGGCAATACGTAAATCTTTACACCTCTCCAGCCCCATACACAGCAGTCTGCGTAGGTGTTCATATAGAGGTCAACTGTTGCTCCCTTGGGCCAGTAGATAAATCCGCCGGTATCCTCAGCTCTTGCAAAGCCGTAGGTATATCTTCCGTCGGCAGAAACAATCCACATTTCTGTGCCGTAGGGAATCTCTCTGGGGTCAACCGCAACAACACCGGGACGTACCGAGGAGCCGGTGGCGGTCATATAACCGCCGTAATAAGCTGTTGACTTGCCTTCGATGCAATAGAGATAATTCTCGGGAACACCGTTTTCATCAAAGGTAAGAGATGCGGGAGGTACCATCTGTGAAATAACCTGTCCGGGAACACAGCTTGTGTAAAGTCCCGTGCTGGGGATATTTGAGGGACCTCTCTGATATTTATAATGGTCAAGATAGAGATTTCTGTTGGAGCTTGCAACAACCTCGCCGCTTGCCTCCCAGAGCTCTCTGTTTCTGTCTGCTTTTTCGATTTCCTTCAGCTTCTTCTCTGCTTCCTCTTCAGTCATAGCAGAAA
Organism: Clostridia bacterium; assembly: GCA_017625435.1. GTDB lineage: Bacteria > Bacillota > Clostridia > Oscillospirales > Acutalibacteraceae > RUG806. The sequence goes on along the minus strand of JAGAKX010000021.1, from coordinate 14,867 downwards.
TATGTGCTGAGAAATCGTAGGTCTCCTGAGGCTTATCCTTGTTAAGGGTCATAATGCCGGGAGCAAGGAGCTTTGTGTAGCTTAAATCGTTTACGAGAGCATCCGTTTTTACGGTCTCTTCTTCTGTAACGGGTTCATCCTTTTCGGGTGCGGTATTTTCTGTCTCGCCTGCGAAGGGATTAAGAAGACCGCTTACCTGTGTGGAAAGCTCTTCAAAAAAGCTTACAGATTCTTCAATTACAACTTCCTGCGATGCAAAAACCTGATTGAACTGAGGGGGTACATCGCTGATGATGGCAGAAAGTGCAAGTCCCGCAACTGTCATAAGTACGGCAGGTGCCGCATGGTATGAAGTTATTCCGAGTGAGCTTAAAGAAAACTTTTTCTTTTCACCCGCGGACTCACGCTTCTTACTGTGAATATCCATAAATCTACTCCTATCCGCAATTTTTACCGTGCAAATTCATTGTCTTTTACAACGGTTATTCTTTGGGCTTTTGGACTTTGCACATTATATTCAAAGAAATTTCAAATGTCAAATCAAAAACTTTTTCATTTTTATGCATTTTGCACAATCAAATTTCAAGCAAAAAAGAGAATACTGAAAAAAAGCAGGATTTTGCCCCCTGTTTCTCGTTTTTCTGAGTTATCGCTTTTTGTGTTTTTTGTGCAATACCACCAAAAATCACAAGTCTGTTTTTACAGGTTACAAATTGTAATAATTTCAGCACCGTTTCGGCCCCATATTTAACCTTACATTTACTGCATATAGTACGGACAGCCTGTACGGTACATATATATTCTTATAAACATAAAAAAATTCACCGAAAGAGAAAAGTTCCTTCGGTGAATTAAGCTTATTCAAATGATTTTGCAAGAAAAGCCTTGGTTTTTTCGGATTTCGGATGATCGAAAACATCCGTTGGACATCCCTCTTCCTCAATAATACCGTCTGCCATAAAAATAACTTTATCGGAAACATTTCTGGCAAATTCCATTTCGTGAGTAACAACAACCATTGTTCTGCCCATATTGCGAAGCTCCTTGATAACCTTGAGAACCTCTATTGTAAGCTCGGGGTCAAGAGCTGATGTGGGCTCGTCAAAGAAAAGAATCTTGGGTTCAAGTGCAAGAGCTCTGGCAATTGCGACACGCTGCTGCTGACCGCCCGAAAGCTGCCAAGGGTAAGCTTCCATCTTATCGGAAAGCCCCATTTCAGCAAGGATTTTCTTTGCATTTTCGTCAATTTCTTTAAGAATCTGCTTTTTATTGCCCTTGTAGTCCTCTCTTTCCTTTGCCTTGAGCTTGACTGCAAGGGTTACATTATCAAAAACATTGTACTGAGGGAAGAGATTGAACTGCTGAAAAACAAGACCGATTTTAAGCTGTTTTTCTCTTGTTTCCTTCGCCTTGTGCTTAGATTTGTCTTCACCGTCAAAAATAACATCGCCGTCAACAAAAATCTGACCGCTGTCGGCAGTTTCAAGAAAGTTTATACAGCGGAGAAGTGTCGTCTTACCGCTTCCGGAAGAGCCGATAATGGACATAACCTGACCTTCCTCAAGGGAAAGAGAAATGCCTTTGAGAACCTCGTTTTTTCCGAAGCTCTTCTTAAGTGAATCTACCTGTAAAATAGCCATATTTCCCCCTCCTTACGCCTTGAAATAGTCCATTTTCTTCTCAATTCTTGAGAAAATAACGGTGAGAAGTCCGTTGAAAATAAGATAGAATGCACCGGCATAAATAAGGGGCCACAAAAGACCACCGTTTTTAATGAACTTCTGTGCGTTCCATATAATTTCATATACGGCAATTGTTCTTGCAAGGGAGGTATCCTTTACAAGAGTGATTATTTCGTTACCCATAGGGGGCACTATTCTCTTTACAACCTGCAGAAGCACAACCCTGAAAAAGGTCTGACTTTTTGTCATACCGAGCACCTGACAGGCTTCATACTGACCCTTAGGAATGCTTTCTATACCGCCGCGGTAGATTTCCGAGAAATAGCAGGCATAGTTGATAACGAAGGCAAGAAGCACCGAGGGAAAACGGTCAAGACCCTTCATACCGGCAAGGGCATTGAAAAGGGCATTGTCAATTCCCAATTCCCCTATCCAGCCGGCAATAAGCTCGGGACCGTAAAACACAACAATAAGCTGAAGCATCAGAGGGGTACCTCTGATTACCCATACCACGGTTTTTGAAATCCATTTTATGGGGAAAATCTTACTCATTGAGCCGAAGGAAATTATAAGTCCCAAGGGTATGGCAAAAATAAGGGTCAGACAAAATAATTCAAGTGTAGTCATAAAGCCTTCAAGAAGGCTTACGGTTACATTCCAAAACATAAAAATCACCTAAAGAACCAAAAAGCAGAAGACCCGGAAGGAGTCTTCTGCCCCTGATTAGCAAATCAAATTATTTAACGAGAGTAAGCTCATACTTTGCTGCAAGAGCATCAAGTGTGCCGTCTGCAAGAAGCTTATCTGTAATTGTGTTGATTTCTGTGCAAAGGTCTGAGCCCTTGCGGCAGCCGATACCGTATTCTTCTTCATTAAGAGACATAACCTTTGTAAGGTTTTCATAGGTTGCGCCTTCTGCTGTAAGAGCATCAGCCATTGTAAGGTCAATGATGCAAGCGTCAGCCTTGCCAGTGTGTACTTCAAGAATAGCGTCGGACTGATATGTAAGCTCTGTGTAATTGAAGCCGTTGTCTTCTGCAACACCCTTACCTGCAGATTCAACCTCTACTGCAAAGGCGAGATCCTTGAGGCTTTCAACTGTTGTGTAATCAGCAGCCTTGTCCTTGGGCATAACAACAACCTGAGCGTTCTTTACATAAGGATCTGTGATATCCATTGACTTCTTGAGAGCATCTGTAATGGTCATACCGTTCCATACGCAGTCAATCTTCTTGGATTCAACTTCAAATTCCTTGTTGTCCCATTCGATTTCGATGAATTCAACTTCTACGCCGATTTCCTTAGCAACTGCACGTGCATATTCTGCATCAAAGCCTGTCCATTCACCGTTTTCGTCAATCCAGTCCATAGGCTTGTATTCTGTAACACCGACAACAAGCTTGCCCTTTGCCTTGATGTAAGCAAGGTCGCTTTCAGCTGCTGTAGTATCTTCTGCTGCTGTTGTATCGTCAGCAGGAGCTGTTGTTTCTTCTGTGTTGCCGCCGCAGGATGCAAGCATAAGCACGCAGCCGAGAGCCATGAGAACGGCAAGAATTACTGATAAAGTCTTTTTCATTGTAATTTACCTCTTTTGATTTAATATGTTAGCACTTTACCTTGGTAAAGCATAGGCATATAATAACAGAGTTTTTGTCCCTTGTCAAGATAATTTTCAACATATTACAATTTTGTTTTAATTATTTTTTTAAGTTTTTCCGTTGTCAGAATTGCAACGAGCAGCTTTATCCCATCGGGGATAATAAAAGGCACTACGGTCACAAGGGAGGAGCTTATAAGTCCCGGCATATTTATCTCTCCTGCCGTAAAACGGCAATACCACAAAGCACCCGGTATATAATGTATTAATATATATATTATATATCCTATTATAGTAAGGACTTTTTTCCGTGAAAAATATTTCTCGAATATGTAAAACACGGGAACGCCCAGAAGGAAGCCCCATATAAAGCCTGCGGTGGGTCCCGTAAGCGCTGCGACACCTGAGGTAAAGCCCGAAAACACGGGAAGCCCCACAGCACCGAGAGCAATATAAACTAAAAGCACTATAAAGGTGTTTTTACTGCCGAGCAGTCCTAACGCAGCAAAAACAACGAAGGTCTGCATTGTGGCAGGCACGGGTCCCGGGAAATGTATCCACGCACCGATACACATTAAAGTTGCAAAAAGGGCAATAAAAATCATAGACTGAACACGCATCTGCTTTTTCTTCATTTCTATCCCCTTCCCCTCATTTTTAGTTTATAATATCACAATACCTTCCGTAAAACAAGTTGTTGACTATGAACAATTGAAATACTATAATTAAATCATAATTTACAGAAGAAATGTCAGCACGGTAGGGGCGGGGTTGCCCCGCCCGTCACATGACACCTGTAACTTTTTCAAAATAATAACAACTCTCTGATTCGGGAGGGGAGACCCCTCCCCTACAATATTAAATTATGATTTACAAAAAAAGGGGAAACATTATGATTCGTTCAAATTTCCATACTCATACAACCTACTGCGACGGAAAGAATTCCGCTGAAGAAATGGTGCTTGCCGCTATTGAAAACGGAATGCACGCTTTGGGCTTTTCCACACATTCTTATACTTCAAGAGACCTCACATACTGCATAAGAAAAGAAAAAATTGCAGAATATCAGAAAGAAATTAATGCCCTTAAAGAGAAATATAAGGACAAAATCAACATCTACTGCGGAAGCGAGCTTGATGTTATTTCCGATATGGACAGAGACGGCTTTGACTATTTTCTCGGTGCAGTCCACTACATAGACGTTGACGGCACTCTTCTTACCGTTGACGGCAGCGGTGACGAGCAGAAGAGAGATGCAGATAAGTATTTCGGCGGCGATATGCTTTCTTATGCCGAAGCATATTACGAAATGACAAAAAAAATTGCAGACCTTCCCGAGGTCGGATTCATTGCACATTTTGACCTTGTTACAAAGTTCAATGAAAACTACGAGCTTTTTGATGAAAAGGATCCCCGTTACGTTAAAGCCTGGCAGGATGCCGCACTTCACCTTATAAAGATGGGAATTCCCTTTGAAATCAACACGGGTGCAATTTCAAGAAAAAAGAGGACAACCCCCTACCCCAGACGTGAAATTGCCGATTTCATCAAGGAGCACGGCGGCACATTCATTATGACATCCGACTGTCACGATAAGGACTATCTCCTTTGCCACTTCGAGGAATCCGACAAAATCTACGAGGGCATCGAGGTTCTCGATTTTGAGAATTTCTTAAAATAAGCACAAAAATTTATCCTCTCCGAATTTCGGAGAGGATTTTTTCTTATTCTGCAACACTTTCGCCCTTTTCCATAGCATCTCTGAGACGCTTTTCACGGGCAGCTGTAGCAGCTCGGGATTTTTCAAGCTCAATATACATTCTGTCTCTTGTTTTCTTGTCTATGTTATAGAAAAGCATAGGTACTACGCACAGGTAGTCGAAAATAAGCTTGGGACCGCAGGCTGTGATGAACATTCTCCACATGGTTTCGTCTGTCTGCACCGCATCAACACCAACCTGGAAGCCTGCCCATTTTTCAAGAAGCACGGCGTTGATTTTGGTAAGTACTATGCCCTTTACCTTGTCGATGTAGCTTCTTGCAAGGTTAATGGTAGCTTCAACACGGTAGCCGTTTTTCCATTCACAGTAGTCAAGAACCTCAAAATTGATTTCGGGGTCAAGAATCTTCTTTGTACCGTAAAATACCATTTCAAGGCAGTTGCCGATAGCTGCGGCTATGGTCATAGGTACCTTTTTCTTATAGAAGCCGTTTTTCTTACCGCCGATAAGACCCGTCAGGAAGAAGATACTTTCCGATACGGTAATTGAAAGGGACTGCATAATCCAAAGGGACTTGGTTGAGAATTTCTTTCTGAATTTGGTAGCCCAAGGGTAAGAAGCATAGGAAATAGGCATACCGGGAATACCTGCAATTGTGTTCATCATATTGAATTTCAGAACGCTGTCATAGTACAGGGATTCACTTGTGCCGATATCAATACCGCCTATAAAGCCCGAAAGCATATAAATAAGCATAGGCTTATTCTTAAATACCGACAAAGCACCCTTTATTGCAGGAGGCGGCTGAATTGACTGAGGCACACGCTCCTTACTTACAATAACCCACCATACGGAGGGGATTGTTGCAATTACCCACCAGAAGGTCTTGAAGCCGGCAAACATATTTACAAGATTCAGCTTCAGCTTTCCGTTATTTACAAGGTCAAAGAGAATACCCATCAGCTGTTCGGGGAATTTTGCAAAAAGCTCTGAAATAAATTTTGAGGAAACAAGAAGGGATGTTCTTTCATTTGGATTGGGGGTAAACACATTATCGATATAACCGCCGCCGCCGAAAAATGCACCGATTGTTTCATTTATGTAGGAAATAACCATATAGAATATGAGCTTTTGTGCCGCATCAAAGCCGTTACCCTCAGCAATTATGGGCATAAGACAGGTGGCAATACCAACTAAAAGACTGGGGATAAGGGCTAACCATTGAAAGGGCTTGAACTTTCCCCAACGGGTTCGCATTTTATCAATAATAAGAGCCGACAAGGGGTCATTTATCATATCGTAGATACCAAGACCTATTGCGGCATTGGCTCGGGCATCGGGAGAAAGACCGTAAATTTTATAAAGGAAAATATCGGAGCCCGTGTCATATTTTCCGAGAGACAAGGAAGCCACACTTGACTTTACGATATATGCAACTCTTTCCTTTGTCGAACAGAAAATTCTGTTCATATAGGCATCGTTTACGTTTACGGGATTGATATAATCCTGCTCGGGGGCATTGACTTTAGTTTTTTCAGCCATTAGTGTCTTCCTCCTTTGCCTTGTTCTTTTCCGCAAGCTTTTCTTCCTGCTCACGCTGTATAGCCGTCAGTCGCTTATACATTTCTGCACGGAGGTCTTCGGGGGACATACCGCTTTCACACATTTCAAAGTATTCTTCAATAGGAATACCGCCTACATAACACTGTGCGTGCTTTATTTCGATATTCTCACGGAAAACAAGAATATCAATAATGAAATTCAGAATTACAAGGGCAAGATAAAGGAAGGCACCTATTCCGAGAGAGCCTGACACAAAGGGGTTTTCGGGAATAAAAGCGAAAAGCCCCATTGAGGCAGCTACAAGCACGATAAAAATTATATCAAGAGTGTAGTTTCTGATTTTCCCCTTGGGTGAGCAGGCAAGCATATTGCAAAGAAAATGCAGAAGCATCACAACAACTGAAAGAAGAAGTCCTGCAACAGACAGGGTAAACATAAGCCCTGCTGCGGAATTCATTTCAATTGCAGTTAGAAATGCACCGATATCAAGCTTATCGAAAAGATTGTAAATATCAAGTACACCCATATTACCGCTGTAAGGCTCAAAGGGAGCCGACAGATTTATTTTTACAATAGGCAAGAAGAGAGCTGCAATGGGAATAAGGCTTGTAAAAATTCTTACAATTGACAGCTTTGAGCCGATAAAGGAAGCCTTCAGGCGGTCAACCTTTTTTTGAAAATGGTAATACTGCACCTCGGCAGCATCCGCTTCCTGCATAAGTCTTTCCTGCAGGTCATAAACCACAATATTTGCCCCGCAATGAGGACAGTTCGGTTTCCAGTCAACAAGCCTTAAGTGCTCTTTGCATTTAGGGCATTCTGCCATAAATAATCCCCCCAAACAATATATATTACAATATTAACATAATTTTTATACTTTGTCGAGAGATTTTGTTCATTTTTTATATGCGGTAAAAATTTCCGCCGAAATCTTACGATAACGGCGGAGTTGTTTTTATTTAGCTAATTTTCCGTAAATGTTGTTTACGGACTTGTTGAGTGCCTTTGTGATTACTGTAAGACCCTGCTCGAAAACAGAGGGAGTGGTATCTTCAATAACACCTGCGTTTACGAGAGCAACACGGAAGGCTTCAACTGCAGCGTCCCATTCGGCGGTTACAACAACGGTTTCACCGAGCTTCTTGTCGATTTCTGCCTTTGTTTTTTCAACTGCACTAAGATTCGCTGCAGGAATAGCGGATTTGTCGGCCTTTTCCCAGGCTTCAAGGTAGAGATTAAGTGTATTTGTAAGTCTGCCTTCGTTGAACTGAGGATACTTTTCGGGGTTAGAATAAACATCCTTCATATTGTTGTCAGTCATAATGTCAAAAGCCATTTTAAGAGCAACGTCATTATTGGGCAGCTTTTCGTGTGCTTGATTCTTTATATACCATGTATGGCAGGGAAGAAGACCTGCAGTAGCATCAACCGTATTGTCGGGAGAAATGTGGTTGTGCGTGGGGTCGGAGCAGTAAGTACCCACAGCCTTGTAGCCGTCACCGAGAGTTGTGCCCACGTCTGCAAACTTTGCATTCATTGAAGCAGAAGCTGCGTGAACAATACCGTCACCGTTTGTCTTGTTCCAGTCCTTGCAAAGGGGAAACATTCCGCTGCCGTAGCATACGATGTCAAACACTTCACAGCCTGTCTCTTTAAGAGCAAAAATGTTTTCCTCAAAATCAGCACGGGCTGCCATAAATGCATCAACCTTGTTTCTTACAAGGGTATATTCGTCTGTTTCAAGCCACTTGGCTCTTGCCTCTTCATAATAATCCGTAGGACAAAGTGCCCAGAGAATTGTTGTGGAGCGAACACCTGCTTCAACAACACCCTCTGCAAGGGCTGCCAAAGCATCCTTGAGAAGCCAGGAAGGAAGAATACGAAGAACCATATTGATAATATAGGCAAGATATGTATCGCCGAGAAGTGTTACGAGAAGCTGCTCGTAAAGCACATTATCATCATACATAACGCTTAAATTTCCTGTAAGGATGTCACCGATAATATCGGAGCCGTCAAGGGCGGGAACAACAAACTCAACCTTCTTGAAAAGGTCATAATCCTCGGGATAGTTATCAAGATAATTTACACCGATAGTACCGCCGAGACTTATGAAGCAGGCCTTAATCTGAGTGGCGCCTGTCTGAGGAAGCACAACGTCGTGAATGTAGTGATGAAGCTTTTCGGTTTCACCCGTAATATCTCCGAAGGAGTCATAGCCGAAATAGTAAACATTATCTCCGCCTACAATATCAACAAGTCCCTGAAGGGGAAGAAGCTTATAGTGATAAGCGAGAAGCTCTTCACTCATCTGACCCATAGGATATTCGTAGCAGGGTACCTCGCAGGGAATGTCGTAATTACCCTCGGCATCCTTGTGAATATAAGGAAGACCTTCATAGGCACCTCTCTTCATAGCATCTGTAAGCCCCATATCTCTCTTTAAGAAGGCAGAGAGAAGAAGAGGCACGAGAGCTTCCTTTACAAGACCCATAACGTCGAGCTTAAGAGGCCAGCCTGTGATGTATGCACCGTTTTCATCGGTCATTCGCTCACCGTTTTCGTCCAGCATATATGTGTCATTCTGACTCATACCGTGAATGATGATAACGGGAGTTTCTCTGTCATAATCTTCAACATAAGTGTTCTCCGCTGCGCCTACGGGTACTAAAAGCGCAGTCATAAGAATTGTAAGCGTAAGAACTATACTTATAATTTTCTTCATTGTATAATCCCCTTTCGGTTTTTCGTAAATGTTATTTTAACACAAAGGAAATTTTTTCTCAATGTACCGATTAACCATTTATTAACAATATTTTTGATATATTTTAACAAAACACAATGCCGTGCTCCCAAGAACACGGCACAGTGCTTATATATCTTTAAAATTAAAGGACGGTGTTACAGGTTGCTTGTTTAGGACAAAGAATCGGTCCCTGTCTTTTTTTCTTTTGGAATTTCCACAAAACTATAGCAACCGGGATAATCAATTACCTCGAAAAAATCGTTTTTGTCTGCTTCGTAAACAAAAGGATTATGCCATCTGTGCAAAAAATGAGAAAATCTATCATCATACCATTTTATGCCGTTTTTTGCACACCACTTTTTTATAAGAGGCAAACACACGGAGTTTCTGTAGTTATACCAATCACTAACCATATCAATTTCTTTACCGTCTTTTACATAAAATCTGCCGTCAATAAAAATGCGGAAGGCAACATCAAAGACAATTGATTCATTTTCTTTCCAATTGACATTGTTGGGCTCCTGCGTTTTTGCCGAACGTATAACTTCATCCTTTTCAATATTCAGAGAACTTAAATAGTTTTCCATTAATTCGATAATATTAATTCTGACTACGGGAAGAAGATATTTTATTTTATGGTGCTTTCCGTTTTTCTCTGAAATCTTTACATCACGATAAAATTTTTGATTATTAATACAAAAATATCTACAACTCTGCTCAAATGGATAGCATAGACATTCATCAATAAAATATTTAATCAAAATTTTCATAAAAATATTCCTGTTCTGAAAAGCAGGGGACAGCTCTTTGATTTATTTACTTTGGCAAGAGAACCGTCTTCTGTCTTTTCCTGACTCTTTCTACTCAATTTAAGTTTAATATAATATTTATAATTTTACAATACATTTTCAGAAAAACAAAAAAAACATCTCCGGATTGCTCCGAAGATGTAATTTTTTTATACATCGTTTCTGATTATGTCTTCGAGGGTTTCGCGTTTTACCGCTACGTAATCCTCTTTGTCCTTAATCATAACAACGGGGGGCTTGCCGAGGCGGTTGTAGTTTGAGCTCATGGAGTAGTTATATGCGCCCGTGGTGAGGACTGCAATCTTCTCTCCCCTTTTAATGTCACCGGGAAGGCGGATGTTTTCCTGAATAAGGTCTCCGCTTTCACAGCAGCGGCCCGCAAGTGTGCAGAGCATATCGCATTCGGCATTCATACGTGAGGCATCAACTACGGTATAATATGAGCCGTAAAGGGCATAACGGGGGTTATCCGCCATACCGCCGTCAATGGAAACATAGTTTTTGTAGCCGGGAATTTTCTTTACGGTACCTGCGGTATAAAGAGTGATACCTGCATCCGCAACAATGCTTCTGCCGGGCTCGAGATATACCGTGGGCATCGGGATACCAAGCTGAGAAACGGTATTTTTCATAAAGGCTGCTAATTCCTTTATGTTTTTATCAATATCAATATAGGGGTTAGCTTCAATGTATCTGACTCCATAGCCGCCGCCGAGGTCGAGAATTTCCGCAGTAAAGCCAAGCTCATTTCTGACACGTGCAATAAAAGAAAGCATAATTTCTGCACTTCTCATATAGATTTCCGAGTCAAAAATCTGTGAGCCTACGTGACAATGGAAGCCGCAGAGCTTTATTCCCGGAAGAGAAAGGGTCATTTTCGTGATTTCATAAGCCTGATTTGTTTCAATTGCAGAACCGAATTTTGAATCAACCTTGCCCGTATTTACGGCTTCATAAGTGTGAGGGTCAATACCGGGAGTAAGACGAAGAAGAATATTCTGTGTTACTCCCTTTGCCGTCGCAATTTCGCTGATAGCATTAACCTCTTCAATGTTATCGCATACAAAATAACCTATACCGCTGTCGATTGCAAAGGCTATGTCCTCATCGGTTTTGTTGTTTGAATGAAAAAATGCTTTTTTAAGGTCAAAGCCCGCCTTTAATGCGGTATATACCTCACCCGATGATACAACATCCGTGCCGAAGCCCTCTTCCCTTGCTATTTCGTAAAGCCTTTTGAAGGAACAAGCCTTGCTGGCATAAAGACAGCCTGCATTTTCACCGAAATATTTTGCCATAGCCCCGGTGTAAACACGCATATTGTGTCTTATTCTGTTTTCATCCATTACGTAAAGAGGTGTGCCGTACTTTTCGCAAAGCTCCACGGTATCAACACCTGCGAAGGTGAGATGTCCGAGATTGTTTACACCTAAATTTTCACAAATCATAATAAACTCCTTATAAAAGGTGTGCTAACATTTCCTCGTAAGGAAGCGCTGACATATCACGGGGTGCAACGTCAAAAACAGTTTTACAGCCCGTGTCCCCTCTTTCCTTCATACGCACAAGGGCTCTCGCATAGCAGAGAATTACACTTGCCGTGAATTCGGGGTTCGAATCAAGCTTTAATTTATACTCGATAATTTCCTTGTTTTCCTTATCTTTGCCCGTAACACCCGTTCTTATTACGGAACCGCCGTGGGGAATACCGTTGTGGTTTGCTTTCAGCTCTTCCATAGAAATAAATGTAACGGTAGTGTCATAATCGGCAAAATAGTTGGGCATTGTCTTGATTTCGTTTTCGATTCTCTCGAGGTCCGCACCCTCTTCGGCAACAACAAAGCACTCACGGGTGTGCTTTTCACGGGTAGAAAGCTCAGGATTCTCACCGGCTCTTACCTTTTCCATAGCCGCTTCAACGGGTACCGTGTACTGTCTTGCATCAAGCACGCCTTCAATTCTTCTTATAGCATCGGAGTGTCCCTGACTTACTCCCCTGCCCCAGAAGGTATAGTCCTTACCCTCGGGAAGAATGGCTGATGCCATAAGACGGTTGACGGAGAACATTCCGGGGTCCCAGCCTGCGGAAATAAGGGCAATATTGCCGTTTTCTTTTGCAGCCTTGTCTACATTTTTGAAATGCTCGGGAATTTTTGCGTGTGTATCGAAGGAGTCTATAACATTGAAGTTTTCCGCAAGGGCAGGTGTCATAACGGGTAAATCCGTTGCGCTGCCGCCGCAGATAATAAGAACATCTATTTTATCCTTATATAAAAGCACGTTGTCTGCTTTTTCAACCTTAGCCGTGGGGGTAAGGATTTTTACGGTTTCAGGGTCGCGTCTTGTGAAAACAGCCACAAGCTCAGCGTCGGGATTCTGCATAATCGCACATTCAACACCCCTGCCCAGATTTCCGTATCCGTATATTCCGATTTTCATTTTCTCAATCCTTTCGTGTTTTCGCAATTTATCAGTCCGATAAATTATGAATCATCCTATAAGAGAGCTCATATCATAAAGCCCGGGAGCCTTGCCCACAAGGAAGGCTGCGGCAGTAACCGCGCCCTCTGCAAAAAGGCTTCTCGAATGTGCTTCGTGCTTTATCGTAACGGTTTCATAGTCCGTGGAAACAATAACCTCGTGTATACCTACAATATTGCCTCTTCTTACTGCGTGTATACCGATTTCCTCCGTCTCCCTCTTTGCCATACCGCTTCTGCCGAATACATACTTTGCACTTTCCCTTACGGTCTTTATTGCATTTGCAATCATAAGAGCCGTTCCGCTGGGAGCATCAAGCTTGCGGTTGTGGTGTGTTTCAACAATTTCAATGTCAGCCCCGGGAAGAGTCTTTGCCGCCATAGTAGCCATACGGCACAGGAGTGCCACACCCATTGACATATTTGCAGAGAAGAACACGGGAACTGTTTCCGATGCTTTTCTTATGATTTCTTTTTCTTCCTCTGTATGTCCCGTTGTTGCGACAACAAGGGGAAGACCTGCAGTTACCGCATAATCGGCAACAGCCTTTATTGATGCGTGATTGGAAAAATCTATAATACAGTCCGCATTTTCCTTAATATCGGAAAAATCGCTGTAGCAGGGCACGTCACCCTCTGAGGGCTTTATATCAACACCTGCAACGATTTCGCTGTCCATATAGCCGTCGGCAGAAACAGCCATAACTGCGGCACCCATTCTGCCCGACATTCCGCTTAATATAATCTTCATAACTCAAATTAACCTCTTATACGTTGATTCCGGCTTCTCTCATAAGGGCAAGAAGCTTCTTTTCGTTAGCCTCTTCCATAGTGGTAAGAGGAAGACGGAGGAAGTTTTTGCCGTAGCCCATAGCAGCTGTTGCAGCCTTTACGGGAATGGGATTTACTTCACAGAAAAGAGCATTGATGAGGGCGAGGTAATCAAGCTGCATCTTTGTAGCCTCTGCGGTATTGCCGTTAAAGTAATTCTTACAAATCATTGAGGTTTCACGGGGCAGGATGTTTGAAAGAACAGAGATAACACCCTTACCGCCCAGAGAAAGAACGGGAAGAATCTGGTCGTCATTACCTGAATAAATATCAAGCTTGCCTCTTGTAAGAGCGGCAATTTCGGCAATCTGAGAAAGATTTCCCGAGGCTTCTTTTACTGCAACAATGTTGGGATGGTCAGCGAGAGCAGCCATAGTAGCAGGCATAATATTACAGCCTGTACGGGAGGGAACATTATATAAAATACAGGGCTTTGAAGCAACGTCTGCAACAACCTCAAAGGACTTGATAAGACCCTTCTGTGTTGCCTTGTTATAGTAAGGAGTTACAAGAAGAACTGCATCGGCACCGACTTCGCAGGCATACTTTGTAAGGTCAATTGCATAGTCTGTGTCATTGGAGCCCGTACCTGCAATAACGGGTACTCTGCCGGCAACACGGTCAACTGCAAACTTTATGCACTCTCTGTGCTCTTCGTCAGTAAGTGTGGAAGCCTCACCTGAAGTACCGCAGGCAACAATAGCATCAATGCCCTCTGCTATCTGCCAGTCAATGAGTCTTCCGAAGCTTTCGTAGTCTACACCGTTTTCGTTAAGGGGTGTTACAATAGCGGTTGCAGCACCTGTAAAGATTGTCTTTTTCATTATATATTCCTCCAAATAATTTACATAATATACGCAAAAATAAAGCCGCCCGACAGCATTTACGGGGCAGCCTCTGACAATATTTCTCCCGCAGAAAAATAAAAAAGCCGTAAAATACGGCTACCCAAACTGCGAGTAATACTCAAAGCACAGATAGCTCTCCGCAAATGCGACAGCAAGACAGATATTATTCCGTATTGCCGGCAAGGACCACGCTAACGTCCCACCTCGGCGCCGATACCTTTCAGCATTGCAACACTTTCGCGTTAAAGTTTACACAAAACCTACTCTTTACCAAACGCACCTCTATCAATATGTATGTAGAATAACACATTAAAACAATAATGTCAACAGATAAATCATAATTTAACGGGTTAATGTCACTTCCCGAGAACCGAAAAAATAAATCTTCCCTTGTAGGGGAGGGCGTCCTCGACCTCCCGCCTTCGGTAAAATAGATTGTCTGTGTTTATTTTTCGTGGTATATAACAATGTGCTTCACAGGGTCATAACTTCTGTATTTTTCATTTCTACCTGCGGGATGTCGGGGACGCCATCCCCTACAATATTTAATGCACGACACAGCCTCTTGGGAAATTACTTCTGTAAATTAT
>JAGAKX010000020.1 GCA_017625435.1 Clostridia bacterium | reverse complement strand
GACCTCCCGCCTTCGGTAAAATAGATTGTCTGTGTTTAATTTTCGTGGTATATAACAATGTGCTTCACAGGGTCATAACTTCTGTATTTTTCATTTCTACCTGCGGGATGTCGGGGACGCCATCCCCTACAATATTTAATGTACGACACAGCCTCTTGGGAAATTACTTCTGTAAATTATGATTTAACAAAGAAAGGTTGGTTTTTATGAAAAAATTCAGTCTTATCCTTGCGTTTGTTTTATTGTTTACCTTTGCTCTTCCCGTATTTTCGGGAGCAACACAGCTTGGCGGATATGTTATTTTAAGTGAATTCGGCGATGAAAGACTTGATGCCGCGGGAAATACACTTTCCCGTTATCTTCTTGAAATTACGGGTAAAAATTTCCCTGTTTCAACCTCGGGGAATGCCGGTACTGTTTTCCGTCTTTCATATTCGGACGAAATCCCCGATAACGGCTATGTGATTGAAACCGGGGAAAACGAGGTTTTAATTACGGGCAGCGGCACAAGAGGTGTGATTCACGGTGTTTACGCTTTCCTCGAAAAGTACTGCGGCTGCGACTGGTACACCTCCACCCTTTACAGCATCCCGAAAAATGAGAATCTTGTGATTCCCGCTGGTGAAAAGACAGAATATGAGCCCTTCTTTGAATATACCGACACGGACTGGGTAAGCCCCCACGATGTTGAATATTCCCTTGCAAACGGACTTAACGGCAGTCCCTACAGAACAATTCCCTCAGAGCTCGGCGGTAATGTTACATACATTTCCAATTTCTGTCACACTCTTACAACACAGTTCTGTGCATCCGCAACTTATTTTGAGGAGCATCCTGAATATTTTGCTCTTCACATGGGAATGAGAGTGCCTGACCAGCTCTGCCTTACAAATGAGACAACCTACGAAATAGTCCGTGATGAGGTTATGGCATTGCTTCGGGAAAAGCACAATCCCGACGAATCTCTTCAGATAATCTCCCTTACTCAGCACGACAATCAGAAAATGTGTCAGTGTGAAAACTGCAGAAAGATTGACGACGAAAACGGCGGTCATTCGGGCACTATGATTACCTTTGTAAACCGCATTGCCCGTGATGTGAAGGCTGCAGGCTATGATAACGTGGCAATTGACACCTTTGCATATCAGTACACAAGAAAGGCTCCCACACAGGTCAAGCCCGAGGACAACATAATCGTCCGTCTTTGTACAATTGAGTGCTGCTTTGCACACGCACTTGATGATTCTTTCTGTACTGAAAATGTTGCTCTTATGAATGACCTTGCCGACTGGAGCAAAATCTGTGATCGCATTTACGTGTGGGATTACACTACAAACTACGCAAACACCCTCGGTATTTTCCCCGATTTCGGAGTGCTTCAGAAAAACATTCAGGTTTTCTATGAAAACAATGTTGTGGGTCTCTATTAAGAGGGCAACTACTATATGGCACAGTGCGACGGCGAATTCGGTGAGCTTCGTTCATATCTGCTTTCAAAGCTTATGCAGAATCCTTATCTTGATTATGATAAGACAATGAACGAATTCCTTGAAGCCTATTACGGCAAGGGCTGGGAGAATATCCGTGAATTTATTGATATGACTATAGAAAAGCCCGTAGAAGAGGGCGAGCATCTTATGATTTACTCCGCTATGAGCGAGACCCTCGGCTTTACTGAGAGGGATGTTGAGGCGACAGACGTTCTCTGGGAAAATGCAAAGGCAGAGGCTGAGACCGAGACTCAGAAAAATAATGTCATAAGAAGTGAAATCTGCTGGAGACTGTGGAAGGCTTATAACGGCTATGACAGACAGGATAACGAAAAGCTCATTGAGGATATAAAAGCTCTCGGTATTACAATGACCCACGAGGGTGACAGCAAGGGTGCCGACGGTCTTAATTTCTACGGTGATTCCGTTAAAAGATGGGGCGATGAAATTCTCTTCCCCGTATCAATCGTCTTCTACGGAATCTGTGTGGCCCTTTCGGTTCTCTGTGCGGTATTTGCACTTAAGAAGAAGCCGAGAAGCTATATCTACCTTCTTCTTCCCGTACTTATCGGGGTTTTCTTCGAAATTTTCGGCTGGCACAGAAGAGCGTACATAGCCTGGCGAGATATTGATGAATACGCTCTTACACTAGTGCTTATAGTCGTGCTTTATGCCGTTGCAGGCGCCGTAACCGGCAGAGGACTTAAAAAGAGAATCCTTTCTGCCGTTATTACTTCCGCCTTATGGTTTGCCTTCTATGAAGCATTCATTCTCATTATAAATAATGTAATTTTCAAGGGCAACGGTGCCTCTCTTGCTATAGGTGCAGCCTTTGCATTTACGGGAATCTATTCAATTTTTGTTCTCGCAGTCAATCTTGAAAAACTCATAAAGGAAGCAAAAAAATGATTGAAAAATATTATCTCTCCCCCGAATATCTTCATATAGGCTGTGAAAAGCCTGCTGCTTATTTTATTTCCTTCTCCAAGGGTCAGTGCCCCTTTGAAGAAAGAGAAAATTCGGAACGCTTCACCCTTCTTAACGGAATGTGGGATTTTAAGTTCTATCCCAATGTCAGAGAGCTTGATTTTACCAAAGAGGGTTATCCTGCTTCGGAGGTCTGCCCCGATAAAATGAAGGTGCCCTTTAACTGGCAGCTGGTGCTCGGTAAGGGCTACGATGTGCCCAACTATATAAATCAGGACTATCCTTACCCCGTTGACCCTCCTCATCTTCCCGATGTAATTCCTGCGGCTCTCTACAGAAGAAGCTTTGCTTATAATAAGAAGGAAAACAAGGCTTATTATCTCTCCTTTGAGGGTGTTTCAGCAGGCTTCTATCTCTGGGTGAACGGTGAATTTACGGGTTATTCTCAGGTAAGCCACGCTGAAAGCAAATTCAATATTACGGATAAGCTTCTTGACGGCGAAAATGTCATTGAAGCTCTTGTTATCAAGCACACCGACGGATCATATATGGAGGATCAGGACTTCTTCCGTCTTTCAGGTATTTTCCGTGATGTGTATATTCTCGAAAGAGACGAAAAGCATCTTAAGGATATTCATATCTTCAAGGACTTTACAGAGGATTTCTCTGAGGCTTTTGTAACTGTAAAGCCCGAGTTTTCTGCAGAGACAGAGTTCAGGTGGTCTCTGCTTTCTCCCGACGGAGAAAAGGTAAGTGAGGGTACTGAAAAGGGTGAATTCTCCTTTAATATTCAGTCTCCTGTTTTATGGAGCAGCGAAATTCCTTTAAGATATGCCTTTATTATCGAATACGGCGAAGAAGTTATCAAGCTTCCTCTTGCTCTTTGTAAGGCTGAAATTAAGGATAAGTGCTTCCTTGTAAACGGCAAAAAGGTTAAGTTCTACGGAATAAACCGCCATGACTCCAACCCCGAAACGGGCTACGCAGTCACAATGGAGGATATGAGAAAGGACCTTCATATCCTTAAGGGCGCAAATGTAAATATGATAAGAACCTCCCATTATCCCAACGACCCCCGCTTTGTTGACCTCTGCGAGGAAACGGGCTTTATGCTTGTTGACGAGGCTGACTTTGAAAGCCACGGTATGGGCTATAACTACGGCGACTGGTACTGGGATTACTGGGCACATCTTGCAGATAATCCCCAATGGGAGAAGGCTTGTCTTGACAGAGCCGAACGTCTTTTCGAAAGAGATAAAAACTACGGCTGTGTGGTTATGTGGAGTCTCGGTAACGAATCCGGCTGCGGCGAAGGTCACCGGAAAATGGCAAATTGGATAAGAAGCCGTGACAAGAGTGCAATTATCCATTACGAAAATGCAAGACTTGAATACGAGGGCAGAGTAGGCGGAAGAGATTTCAAGGATATTTCCGACGTTGAAAGCCGTATGTATGCAGAGCTTACCTACCTTCACGAGTTCCTTAATGACGAAAAGCAGACCAAGCCCTTCTATTACTGCGAGTACGTTTCCGACAAGTGCACGGGTGATATTCCCCTTCATTGGAACGACTTTGAAAAATATGACCAATATTCGGGCGGCTGTGTATGGGAATACTGCGACCACGCCGTAAATATCGGCACTAAGGAGGAGCCTAAGTACCGTTACGGCGGTGACTTCGGAGACTATCCCAACGACAGATATTACTGCGTTGACGGTCTCGTTTATCCCGACAGAAAGCCCCATCCCGGCTTCTTCGATATGAAACAGACTTATATTCCCGTTGAGGTAAAATTTGAGGGCGGAAGGCTTACAGTTTTTAACAAGAGATACTTTAAGGACCTTTCAGAGCAGGATATCATTGTATATCTTCTCAAGGACGGCACTCTCTGTGATGAAATAAATCTCGGTGCAGGAGACATTGCACCCCGTGAAGCAAAGGAGTTCAGCCTGCCCTTTGACCTGACGGGAGACAACGTAACGCTGACGGTTGTGCTTTCCCTTAACCGTGATACCTTCTATGCCGAAAAGGGCTTTGTTGCAGGCTTTGTTCAGCTTATTGTAAGTGACAGCGCCGTAAAATACGAAGAAGGCGAAGGGTCACCGCTTACGGTAAACGAGGATAAGTTTAACGTATATGTTTCAAACGGTAAGATTTTCTATGCTTTCAGCAAGGTTACGGGAAAAATCACAGAAATTAAAAACGGCGGATATTCTTATCTGAATTCTCCCGTTGAGTTTACCTTGTGGAGACAGAGCTTCAGCCACAAGGAAAATAATGACCGGGCCCGTTATTTCCACGCAATTCAGAAGACCTACGGTGTTTCCGTGGAAAAGGGTGACAGCGTGAAGATTTCCGCTGATATTTCCTTTGCCGCCGCAGCTATGCCCCCGGCTCTTAAGGGTAAGGCAGTATACGAATTCTTCCCTGACGGCAGAGTTGAAGTAAGCTTCGAGGGTGACGTTACCCATAACGCACAGCCCCTTCCCCGTTTCGGTCTTAAGCTTTCTCTCAAGAAGGATTTCGAGGATGTACAGTATTACGGCTACGGTCCCAAGGAAAGCTATTCCGACAGATACAAGGCTATGCATCTGTCACGTTTCAATTCAACGGTTACCGACGAATATGAAAATTACGTAAATCCCAGAGAATGCGGTGCACACTATAAAACAAAATATGCCGAGGTCTGTAATTCCGACGGTATGAAGCTTTGCTTCTGGGATAAGAGCGACGAGGGCTTCTCCTTCAAGGCAATTCATTTTTCAGATGTGCAGATGGATACCGTGAAGCACCACGATGAACTCATTTCCCTTGATGAAACAATTGTAAATATTGACTATAAGTACCACGCAGAAAATCAGGGACTCAGCTATCTCGAGCCCGAAAGAGCCTTCACGGAGAAGCATTTCGGCTTCAGTTATATTATTAAGCCCCTATAAAGGAGTGAAAAAATGGAGCTTTCAAAGGAAAACAGAAAAAAGCTTGCCCTTTGGATAATAGGCATAATTGCCGTCTGTTCTCTTATATTCTTAGGAGTCCAGAACATAGGAGCTGTGGCAGGTGCGGTCAAGTGGGGTTTAAAGCTCCTTGCTCCCTTTGTTACAGGCTGCGGTATTGCCCTTGTGCTTGATGTTCCCCTTCAGTTTTTTGAAAGACATCTTTTTACAAAAACGAAAAAGCCGTTTCTTCTCAGAATAAAAAGACCTCTGTCCTTCGGAATTTCAATCTTCCTGATTCTCGGCATCCTTTTCGGAGTGATAATGCTTGTTATTCCCGAGCTTGTGGAAGCAATAAAGGTGATAGTAGGTATTGTGACGGACTTCGTGAACCGTCTTCTTGCGATGAGTGAGGAAGAGATACTCGAGCTTCCTTTAGGAGAATACCTTCTTAATACCGACTGGAAGAATCTTCTTGTTTCTGCGCAGAATTTTCTTAAAACTCAGGGCGGAACTCTTGTGAACACCGCTTTTACAACAATAGGCTCCGTGGTGACTGCCGTTGTGAATTTCGGTATCGGCTTCGTCTTTGCCGTATATATCCTTCTGAGTAAGGATAAGCTGTCACACCAGATTATAAGGCTTGTGAATGCGTGGCTCCCCGAAAAAGCGGGAAAAGCTCTTCGTCATACGGCAGTTGTGGCAAGGGATAATTTCCGTAATTTTATTGCGGGACAGACTCTTGAGGCACTTATTCTCGGCGGTCTTTGTATGATAGGTATGCTTGTGCTGAGAATCCCTTACGCACCAATGGTCGGTGCCCTTGTGGGCGTTACGGCTCTTATTCCCGTAATCGGCGGATTTATCGGGGCAGGTGTTGGCGCTGTGATGATTCTTACCCAGGACCCGTGGAAGGCACTTGTTTTTGTGATTTTCCTTATTGTGCTTCAGCAGCTTGAGGGGAATCTCGTGTATCCCAAGGTTATGGGCAAGCGTGTAAACTTACCTGCAATGTGGATTCTGGCGGCTGTAACCCTGGGCGGCAGCGTGGGAGGACCTTTAGGTATGCTTCTGAGTGTTCCCATTGCCTCCACCCTTTATGTGCTTCTGAGAGAAGCAACCCAAAACCGCGAAAAGAAATTAGCTCAAAAAGCCGCCGCAACAGAGACGGTAACAGAAGAATAAAAAAACGGTACAGAATTGCAGCAATGCAGTACTGTACCTTTACTTTTTTGTATATAGCTTATTCTCAGAAATTCAGAAAAAGCCGTTGCATATTTCATAAAGCGGAATTACAATAATGGCAGGAGAGTGATTTTATGCTTTATCAGAAGCCCCTTGAGGGCAGTACACCCTACGCTGCCCACATTATAAATATTGATGCCTTTCCCCTGCACCGCCATTACGAGGCAGAGCTGATTTACTGCCTTGAGGGAGGGCTTTCGGCAGAGATAAACGGGGAAGCGGTAAGCCTTGCCCCCGGTGAGACCGTTTATGTCGGCTCCTTTGTCCCTCATTCCTATGAGGCAGGGAAAAACACAAGAATAGTTCTTGTTGAATTCGGACACGAGCTTTTAAGAGAGGACTTTTTAAGCTTCACGTCCCTCGGAGATTTTTATAAGGCGTATCCGGAGGCAGCCTCCGTTACTGCAAAAATGAAGGAAATTACCGTAATTCTTGAAAATTCCGATTCCTTCAACCGTCTTGACCTTATCGGCAAGGTTTACAGCCTCTGCGGTGAACTGCTCAGAGACCTTAAAAAAGGAGAGCCCCGTAAAAAGTGCACCGACCTTGAAAGAATTGCCCCGGCGCTCCGTCTTGTACAAACCAATTATACGGATAATCTCACAATTGACGATGCCTGCCGTGAAACGGGACTTTCCCCAGGAAACTTCTGCACACTTTTCAAAAATGCCGTAGGCACGGGCTTTCATGCTTACCTTAATCACAAGAGGACGGAGAACGCACAGCTGCTCCTCAGACAGACGGAGCTTTCCGTTGACGAAGTGGCAAGTCTCTCGGGCTTTTCGGATATCAAGACCTTTTACAGAGTTTTCAGAAGGGAAACGGGAATGTCACCCCTTAATTTCCGCAAAAGGTGATTTTTTTCGGCATACAGCTTTTTACAAGTTATATTAAGAAAAAAACCGAACAAAATCGAAAAAATTTTTATTATATACCGAACAGACTTTTTTTGTAAAACAGGTTGACAACCACAATATATTGTGGTATATTCACAAGTGAAAACACAAGTCAATTGTTGCTGTCCCATTAAAGGGACTGCAAATCGACATTTTTCGAACATTTGTGTTGACAAACGAAAATTAATGTTGTACAATACAATCACAGAAACAAAACAAATGTTCGTATAGATAGAAAGGATGAATATTATGTCAACCACACTTTCAGTTATTATAGTTTTAGAGGTTTTATTTACATTGTTTATTGCCTGGGGCATTATGCACGAGGAACGCTTTGTTGCATTCGAGGATAAGATTATTTTCGCAGTTCTCAGAAAAATCAGAAGAAGCCGTGCAAAAAGAGAATATATGCGCCGTGAAAAGCTCAACGCTGCAGCAGAATATACTCCCGTAAAGCCCGTAGCTAAAAAGACTCTTTCCCGCGATACCGCCGCATGAAAGGTATATAAATTCAATTAGTTTGATTTTGTTTATTTCTTTTACCCCTTTCTTTTTTTACATACCCCTCCCATCTTTCTCTTTATATCCTTTACAAAACAGAGATGCCGACCTTTGGGTCGGCGTTTCTGTTTTATATCCGTTTAAAGAAAACAGGGATGCTCCCGTTCAGGGGGCGTTTCTGTTTTATATCTGTTCAGGGTAGGGGCGGGGTTACCCCGCCCGTTTCGTATCTTTTGTAATTTTTTTATTAAAAAGAAAGAACCCATTTTAACGGGAGGGGAGACCCCTCTCCTACGATTTAATTCTCCCGTTTAGGGGACATTTCTGTTTTTTCAAAAAATAAACTGTCCGTAGGACAATATAACTATGCGAAGCATAATATAACTGCGAAGCAATATAACTCGCCGAAAGGCGAATATAACTGAGGCACACTTCTTTACGGAGTGTGCCTCAATGTGGGAGGGATTAATAGTAATAAATTTCTTCACCGTTCATAGTGTAATTGAAATTGTTTACGTAATCGGGTGCATCCTCACGGCTAAGATATTTTACGGTGTAATTGCCGTCGGAGTATTTCACAAGGCAGAAATAACCGTCGTCAAAGGAATATTCGTGAAGCTTCATAAGGGAGTCCAGCTCCTGTAATTTTGCCTTATCTGTTATCTTGTTTTCAGATACTATCTCCTCGGGATTCTTTTCATTTTCCATACCCCAGAACTCCATTCTGTCAAGGGTATAGGCAAAGAAATCGTAAATATAGGTTCTCTCGTCACCTCTGTAGTAGTATGAGAATATTTCAGAGGTATCGTATTCACGGAAGGATACTGCTTCAATTGTAAGCTCACCCTTGAAGCAATCAGCAAAGCCCATAGAATTAAGAGCTGAAAGGGTGTTTACCATATCCTCACTTATAACAACGTCATAGGTGGTGTCACCTCTGAAGCCGCCAAGCTCCTGATACTGAATAAATGCCGTGTATTCGTACTTTGACTCTTCCTCGGGGAAGAATTCCTCTTCGGGGAACAGCTCATCGGGCATATCGTCGGGAAGAGAAATATCCTCCTCCGGTACGGTAACGTCGGGGACAGAAGGCGCCGTGGCTTCTTCGTCATAAATGACGTTCATATTTTCACCCGTAAGTGTGTGAGCATTACCGTTTATGCCGAAGCTCAGCACGCCAAGCTGCTTTTTACTGCCGAAGAAATAATCCTCAAGACTCTGAGTTGTTATATCCTTGTAAACAGCATCCCTGAGGGTGTTCCACTGCTCCTCGGTGAGCTTCAGTAGCTTCTCTTCCATAAGAGAGTCTGTTTTTACGGATACCTCGGAATATTTATAGGTGAAGGCAAGCTGCATAAGATAATTGGGATCTACCCAACCGTAGAGGCTCTGCTCTTTTTTTACGTCCTCTTCGGTGATGCCCTTGTAGAAGAGCTTATAAAGCTCATCGCTGTAAGCCTTTGTGTCAACAAGCTCCAGAAGTGACATCATTTCCTGACGGCTTGTAAGGGTGTGCTTTCTTTCTGTGGTCTTGCCGTTTTTAAGCTTGTAGCGGATGATGATATTGCTGTTAAAGCCGTCATCCTTTTCTGTGTCAACCGCAAGCTTATTGATTGCAACGACCTTGTCGATATCGGCACTATCGGTCATTTCGGGAAGCAGGTTATAGCGGTAAGGCTCGTAAACACGGATAAACCATTCCTGATTCCAGTTTGTGTCAGCGGCGATTGTGCTTATCTGTGAGTGGGAGATGGGAGCATAAACAGAAGCGGACTGAATATTACTTCTGTCGGGGATGTAGTTGCCGTAGCCGAAAAGTCCCGTAGCACATATTCCGTAAATTATTGCAATAACGCCTATGTGTGCAACGAATTTATAAAGGGATTTGAGAATTTTTAAGAAATTACGCTTTAAGAAGATTTCTGCAATAAGGTAAAGTGCAAATGCTGCGGCTATACCGGTTGTTATTACAACCCAGGTCTCCTGCCACTCAATTTCGCTCAGAAGAACAGATGAGCCTACAAGACATAATTCAAATATTGTAAGGTTACTTAAAATCTTGTTTGTGTTAAGGAAACCGCAGTTTTCAGCCTTGATTCTCTTAAAGAGAAGAGCACCGAGGACTCCGAGACCTACGGCAATTATAAACCAGGGGAAATGAATGAAGATTCTGGGGAAATACCAGTCGGCAGGCTCGCCGTTTATTCTTAACTGAATTTCACCCTTTTCAAGGAAGCCTCTTGAAAATGCGGAAAGCTCCTTTACGAAGAACAGCAGGGGATTGTAGTCGGAGGTTCTTTCAAGAAGAGATGCCGCCGTGTTCTCGTAATAATAGCGTCTTAATGAACCGAAAATTATTACGCTGTCATTGATTGTAGAGGAGGGAAGGAAGGCACCGATAATCTGCTCTGTCAGGAAAATTATGATTGTGGGGGCAAAAAGAAGTGCCGCAGAGTAAACGATTGCCTCGGAAACTGTGCCTACACTTGAAAATACAACGGCTGCAGCCGAAAAGCAGATAAGAACGAACACCGAAAGTCCGCAGTACAGGTGTAAAAGCACAAGGGACAGCTGCCAGGAGCCGCCGAGGAAAATAAGGTTTACTATGTAGGAAAGAATTACGGGAATAATTGTTGCACCGATTAAAAGCACGGCACCTGCAGCGTATTTTGACATAAAAAGAGTGCTTCTTTTAATGCCCAGACTATAGAAGACGTTTACAGTTTTCTTGTCACATATAAAGCTGAAAAGTCTTACGGCAACAAGGATTGCGAGAATTCCCAGCACGCCGAAAACCATATAAAGCTCATAAGAATCACTGAGACCGAAAATCAGGAACTTGAATTTTTCTTTAGAAAGTATTATTTCGCCTCTGTCTGTACTGCCGAAATCGTTTTCAATAAATGTAAGAAGGGGAAGAATTGCCGTTAAAAAGGTCTGAACAATGAGAATCAGCACGGCAGGAACAAAGCCTGCGGAAAGACCGCTGAAAAATGAATATGCCGCGCCCTTTTTCTTACTTAAAGATTTGCGAAAAATCATAATCCACACCCTCCACTTCTTCAAGGAATATTTCTTCCATAGTCATAGGGAACTGCTCGAGATAAACGGGGCCCATAGCTTTTATGAGTGCCTCCGCCTTTTCTCTTTCACCCTTGACCGTAATTGTTATAAGTCTTCCGTCCTTGCTGAATTTGCTTAAAGGAACCATACAGAAATCCTCTTCGGATTTGTCGTCCCCCTCAGCGAAGGCCATACGGTATTTTGTAAAGTCGTCACCAAGGTCCGACATATCGTGGTCAAGCACTAATCTTTTGCCGTTAATAAGTCCGAAGCGGTCGCACATATCACCGAGGTCGTGAAGATTGTGAGAGGAAATAATAACGTGTGCACCGCGGTCCTTTGCATATTCTGTTACAAGATTCTTTATAATCTGTCTTTTCTGAGGGTCAAGTCCGTCAAAGGATTCGTCCAGAAGAAGAAAATCAGGATTTGTTGCCATTGCAAGAACAAGCTCTGCCTGTCTTTGCATACCCTTTGAAAAGCCGTTGAGGTTCTTTTTCGGGTCAAGTCCGAAAACGTCCGTAAGTCTTTTGAAGGTATCGTAGCTGAAATTGCTGTAATAGCCGTTGTAGAAGGCTGCCATCTTGTTCATACTGGCATAGGCCTTGAAATATATGTCGTCGGGCACATAAAAAAGACGTGATTTCTGACGGGCATTATCGTAAATATTCTCGCCGTCAAAGAGCACCTCACCGCTGTCAGCCTTATAAACACCTGCAACAGTTTTCAGAAGAGTTGTTTTTCCGGCACCGTTGTAGCCTATAAGTCCGTAAACGGTTCCTTCAGGGACGCTGAAGCTCAGTCTGTCAAGTGCTGTGTACTTTCCGTAGCATTTAATAAGATTTTTAATTTCAATCAAGGAAATCTCCTCCTTTCCGTGGCTTTATTCTACCACATAAAAAAACCTTAACACAAGTATGTTAAGGTTTTCTTAAAGAATTTGTAATTTATTCCTTAAAAAGGAAGTTTTCTATGGTGTCGAGATATTCCTTTACGGTGGAGTCAATGCTGTTGTAGATTTCGTGCTTGCAGTCACGGAATTTAACAAGACGTCCGTCCTTCACAAGCTTTATAAATTCATCCTCAGCCTCCATATAGACCGTGGAATCCTCTTCGGGCTGACAGAGAAGTATTTTTGCTGTTATTTTTTTGTTTCTCTCGGGGTCAAGGTTCTTCGCAGTTACCTTCACAGCCTCGTTTACCCAACGGTAAGAGGGAGCTGCTGTACGGATATCTTCATTTTCTATCTTTTTTCTGTGGTAATAGTCGAATCTTTCCTTGCTTGTGTCGTGGCTGTCCTCGTAGGTCCTCTCGGGATTGAAGCCGCCGTAGCCTATAACCTTTTCCGATTCTTTTCCGAGCTTTATAAAAATACCCGTTACTGCCTTTGCAACTGCAGGGGGAAGACCTGCAGTTTTTGCCTGAATCATCGGGGCAGAAAGAATTGCCTTACTGAACACTCCGGGATATTTCTGCAGATGCTGAACGGATACGGCACCGCCCATAGAATGTGAATAAAGATAAAGGGGAAGCGAAGGAGCACGTGTGAGAACTACTTTTTCCACAAGCGTCTGCAGGTCGTCCACGTACTGGTCGAAATACTCTATATGAACTACCTCTTTGTCGGTGTTGTGACGGTGGGAAAGACCGTGCCCCCTGTGGTCAACAATGAACACATTGAGATTCATTTTGTTGAAGTACCAGCACATTTCAAGGAATTTTTCCGCAGATTCCGTAAAGCCGTGGGCGATGACAACATTTCCTGCAGCCGATTCCGCCTTATAGTATACAAAATGTATTTTTTTGCCGTCACCTGCTTCAAAGAATCCGTCCTCGGCAATACCCCTGAGATAAGGCTCAACGGTATTTTGCATTGTCTCCCTGAAGCCTTTTTCGCTTATGAAATAATCACGTGTTTTCATAATACTAACCTCACTTATAAATCATAATTTAGCAGCGGAGATGTGAGCACGGTAGGGGCGGGGTTGCCCCGCCCGTTACATAACTTTTGTAACTTTCGTTTGCAAAAAAATAACAACCCTCGGAAACGGGAGGGGAGACCCCTCCCCTACGATACATACGGCAAATTATCCGTTAAATTATGATTTTTCTTTTGTCTATACTTTACCACATATTTTTATTAAGGTAAAGATATTTTCTGTTATATGTTGCATTTTTTGAGAGGCTTTGCTATTATATATTATATATAATAACTAAAAGAGGTGTTTTTAATGCTGCACTATACAGAATTTATTGCAGATTTTATGAACAGATATGACTATCCCCCCGAGGCAATAGAGACCTTTACAAGAGTTCTTAAAAGACTTGACGAGGAAAAGGAATTCGGCGATAAGATGGACAAGCTTGTTGAGGGCTATATGTACCCCTGGGCTGACAATATGCAGGAATACCTTAACGGTGTCATTGAGCTTTCAAAGGAATACAACGAAAATGAATGCACACTTGATTTCATTTTCCTTCTTCTTTGCACTCCCATTGTTTACGAAAGATATAAGGAAAAAGGTATTCCCGAGGAAACATATTGGGATACAATGGCAGATATGCGCTGTAAGCTCATTGAGTGCATCAAATGCGAGGAGGTGCCCGGCACCTTCGTTGCAGGCTGGTATAACGGATTTTTCAAGCTTGAAAGATTTGCTTACGGCAGATTCCAGTTTGAAGAAACAGACTACGGCAACGACTTTGATTTTGTCACGAAGGCAGGCTACCGCCTTACTAAAGGCCAGACTATGATAGGCTTCCACATTCCCTCTTCCGGTGTGCCCCTTACCGACGAAGTAAGACTTGATGCTTATAAGAAGGCTTATGAGCAGTACAAACACCTTTTCCCCGACGGAATTATGTATTTCTGTTGCGGCAGCTGGCTTCTCTATCCCAGACATAAGGAGTTTTTACCCGAGAAGTCCAATATTCTCAAGTTTATGAGTGACTTTGAAATTATTTCCTGGTCAGAGGCAGAAGAGTTCCACGATGCATGGAGAATTTTCGACAAGTATTCGGACCTTCCTGCCGATCAGCTTCCCACGGACACCTCCTTAAGAAAGGCTTATGCCGAGTGGCTCAAGGCAGGTAACAAGGGCGGAAGCGGCAACGGTGTTATCGTATTTGACGGTGAAAAGATTCTCAGATAAGGAGGTTAATTATGAAGACTATAGTTTTTCAGGGCGACTCTATTACTGATGCCGGCAGAAACAGAGATAACGATAACGAAAGAGGTATCGGATATCCCACTCTTGTTGCTGCGGAGCTGGGTCTTAAATATCCCGGTGAATATGCTTTTATAAACGAGGGTGTTTCAGGC
The DNA here is from genome assembly GCA_017625435.1 of Clostridia bacterium. GTDB lineage: Bacteria > Bacillota > Clostridia > Oscillospirales > Acutalibacteraceae > RUG806. The sequence goes on along the minus strand of JAGAKX010000020.1, from coordinate 15,361 downwards.
GACAGAATTGTTGACCTTTATGCAAGAATAAAGCGCGACATCATAAGCCGTAAGCCCGATTATCTTACAATTCTTATCGGAATAAACGATGTATGGCACGAGCTTAATGAAAGAAACGGCGTTGATAACGCCAAGTACTTCCGTGTTTACTGTAATCTCATTGAAGAAATAAAGGCCGTGCTTCCCGAGACGGAAATTTTCATTCTCGAGCCCTTTGTGCTCAAAGCATCTGCCACAGCGAAAAAATGGGGCGTTTTCAGAAGAGAAACTGAAATGCGTGCCGAAAGTGCAAAGGCTGTTGCCGAGAAATTCGGTCTTACCTTTGTTCCTCTTCAGGACAAGTTCGACGAAGCAGAAAAGAAGGCAGAAGCCTCCTACTGGCTCTCTGACGGTGTTCATCCCACAGCTGCCGGTCACGAGCTTATTGCAAACGAAGTGGTAAAGGCTCTCGAGAAAAAATTCTGAAAACAGTTGAAAAAGTATTAATTTTATGTTAATATAACTTTTACCTTATATATGGAGGAAAAAACAATGAAAAAGTTTTTAGCTAAAGCTATTGCACTTGTTCTCTGCTTCTGTCTCGTAGCTCCTATGACAGCATTCGCAGCAGATACAGATGCAGAAGTAAATTACGATTCAGTTGTTGAATATGTAGCAGAAGCTAACGAGGAAGCTCCCGTTGACAGTATGCTTAACGTAAAGATTATGTTTACAAAGGTGCTTAATGCACTCAGCAATTTCTTCATCAATGACCTTTTAGGCGGAATTCTCAATATCTTAATTCCCGGCTCTTCCGCTGTGCTTGATTACGAAGAATTCAATCTTGATGAATATGAAGGCTTCTATGCAGGTATGGACGAGTTCATTGACGAGCCTGCCGCAAACGGTGTATGGAGCCTCGGTTACGGCAAAGCTTCCGTGCTTCCCGCAGATTTCGGCGAGAAGTCCTATGCAAAGGGTGCTTACCTTCCCTATGTTTTCGGTAACGAAATGTATAAGGACAATGAGGGCAACTACGAAGACCTTATGGCAAGAGCTATTGTTATGGACGACGGCTCAGGCAGAGGCAAGGTAGTTTTCATTGCTCTCGACGCAATGGGCTTTGCAAATGCTGACGTAAGACTTATCCGTGAAGCTCTTAAGGATGTTGCTGCTCAGAACAATATTGTAAGCATCAACGTTTCCTGCACACATATCCACACAGGTATTGACTCTCAGGGTGTATGGACTGACCCCGTAGGCGTTATTTTCAATAATATCACAGGCGGCGAGGTTAAGTACGGTGTTGAGCGCTCCTTCATTGAATCTGTAGTTGCAGGCTCCAAGAAGGCAGTAGAAGATGCTCTCGCTGATATGACAGAGGGTAAGCTTTACTATTCTTCCACAGATATCGAAGATTACGTATGGGACCGTACCGCTCCTATTTCTCTCGACACAAATATGTATAAGCTTGAGTTCCTTCCCGAGGACGAAGCCAAGACTCCCACAATCGTTGCAACCTTCGGCTGCCACCCCGAATCCGCAAGCTATGACTGGTCCGACGACGGCTCCGACAGACTTCTTCCCTTTGACCAGAAGTTCTCTGCTGACTTTATCTGGTACACAGAAGAGGTTATGAATGCAGCCGGCTACAACTTCATTTTCATTCAGGGTAACGTTTCTACCGTTACATCCGGCAGAGGCGACTCCAACGACGGCCTTGATACAGATGCACATTCCACAGCTGTTCGTTACGGCTATGAAATCGGCTATATTCTTCTCGGTATGAGCCTTACAGAGGCTGACAGAATTGCTCTTACAGCTGCTACCGGCGACAAGCTCGGTGTAGAAGCAAATAAAAACAATGAAGGCTACACCGTATGGTATGAAGGTCTTCCCACAGTTGAAGCAGTTGAGGTTGAGCCCGTTCTCAATGTCAAGAACAAGCAGTTCTTCGTAAGAATTGAAAACAATGTTATCGCTCTTCTCGGTAAAACATCTGTTGCAGACAACCTTGTTCTTCAGGATGACAGCGGCAAGTTCTACACCGTTTCAGAGGTAGGCTACCTTGAAATCGGCGATGAAATGAAGGTTTATATGTCCCCCGGTGAAACCTTCGGCGAGCTTCTCTTCGGCGGCGACGGTGCTAAGGGCTTCCCCCTTCCCACAATCAGAGAATACACAGGCGAAGATATCATCATTATGGACCTTATGAATGACGCAGCAGGATATGTTGCAAATGAAGCTAACTTCGTAATGGCAGGTCTTCAGTACAACGCAGAAACAGGCGAATATGACAGCGATACATGGTGCCTTATCTCCTACGGTAAGACAGCAGGTACAACCTTCATCACTCACTTCTACGATGTATTTGACAGCGTAAAATAAGAGAATAACAATTATCCCCGAGGCTCTCAGGAGCTTCGGGGAATTTTTTTGTGCATTTATTTTGTTTATCCGAATGTCTTGGTGACTTCTCTGTATTTATGTGTTCTTATGTACTGCAGAACGGTTTTAAGTCCCTCGTAATTGGGATGCAGGCCGTCCGAGCCCATAAGCTCTCTTTTTGCGTGTCCGTCTTCAGCTAAAAGCACCGAGAAGGTGTCAAGATAAGGAACTCCGTATTCCTCTGCCACATCAAGAATCCAGCTGTTAGCCTCGGTTATCATTACGTTTGTGATGTCACCCCACCAACGGTAGGCAGGTGTTATGGGATAAATTGACTGACACATCAGCTTTGTTTCGGGGCTTATTTCAAGAATATCGGAAACAAGGTCCTCGTAATCTGCCTTGAATTCCTCCTCATCCATAAAGGAAACTCCGTTGATGCCCACAGCCAATATAAGATATTCGGGTTTGTGCTCCTCTACCACCTGACGGATGGGCTTTTCGGTATTATCGAAGGGGTCAAGAATACAGTAGGAGCTCTGATAAGCAAGGGTCATTGTACCCTCAGGACCTGTCCAGATTGAATTGGTATCCTCACCGCCTCCGAGCAGTCCCCAGGGCCACATCCAGTAGGTAGGGGAGTCGCATATAAAGGTGAGCTTATCCACATATTCCTGACCCATATCCTCGGAAAGAGGAAGAATTACGGGGGAGGTATAATCAACAGGGGTAAGGTCGGGGTGGCTTTGATAAATCTCTTCGCCCGTTCTGTCAATCTCCCAGCTTTCTGTGGTCGTTTCAATTTCGGGCTCTGTTATTACTTCAAGGGTTGTGGTTTCTTCTATAGTATTACCGCCGCAGGCAGTCAGCATTAAAAAAGTGAAAACAAGAGTAAAAATTATTATTTTTTTCATCATATCACCTCATATTACAGATAACGGCTGTTTTTCTTGGGCTCAACCGTAATTGTGCCGTCATTGTGAAGGGTTGTAAGTGTTACACCGTAATGGCAGTCCTTTTCGGGGAAATTGAGCTTTTCCGTCATATTATAGGTGTTGTAGCCCGTGCATTGGGTGTAAACCAGATATACGTCCTCATAAATTGCGCAAAGGTCGTTTATGTGGTCGTGACCGGAGAAAATAGCCTGAAGCCCTGCCTTTTCTTTACCTGCAGTAAAGAAGCCGCTGTTATAGTAAGAGGAGCCGACGCTTTCATACTGTGTGCCGTAAAGAAGCTTCGTTTTGCCGGAATCTCTGTAATCATACTGACCGTGCTCGTCACAGATTAATTCATATTCCTTTACGGGAATGTGCATATAGCAGATGGATTTGTTCTCGGGGGATACTTTAAGAGTTTTCTGCATATTGTCCGTGTACCAGTCAATCTGATTCTGCTTTACAAAATCGTATGTATCTGACCACAGCTCCTTGGGAACATTGTGGGAGATGTTATATTCCTCAATCATATCCCTGCCCGAATCAATGAGATAAAGGCTCTTGTAGTATGAGCCGTCTGCATTTTTAATGTGAATAGCGGTGTTTCCGAAGCCGAAAAGCTCTTTCTTGCCGAAAAGAGTGAGGCAATGAGGGTAATACTGCATACCGCGGAGAAGCTGATATTTGTAAAAGCCCTTTTCCTCTCTTGTTTCGTGGTTGCCGAAGCAGTAGCACCAATAAACACCGAGCTTTTCCATCATATATGAAAGCTGTACGGAGTCAATATGCTGACAGTCGGAAAGGACACAGTCGCCCGTAATAATAACAAGGTCGGGCTTTTCATCCCTTATCTGCCTTACGAAGCGGTCTATTGTTTTGTTGTTAAGCTCTGCCCCGGGGGAGCCCAGATGCAGGTCTGTTGCAGTCAGTATCTTAAAATCTGAATTGTCGATATTTCCGTTTTTGTCGGTTTTTGCGATACAAACCTCATCCTCGGACTTACCTAAAATTTTAAGGCTTGAGCCCACATAGGAAAGGTCGGTATTCGCCGAAAACAGGAATTTCGGTCTTTTTCCTCCCGTTACCTTGTGAAGCACTCGTGAGGCTCCCAGAATTCCTGCAATTATTTTGTGTCTTATTGTTGCCAACGGCTTGTAGTAATTCATAAAAATCTCCTTATTCTGCATAATAATGTAATTATATGCCGAATGTCACAATAAGTCAAATAAAAACAAAAAAGACGGCTTTTTTGCCGTCTTAATTTGCTCAGTCGATTTCGACCTGAATTTTCATATCCTGTCTGTTAGCGGCTGAGCGCATAACAGTACGGATAGCCTTTGCTATTTTGCCCTGCTTGCCGATAACTCTGCCGATATCGTTTTCAGCAACGTGAAGATGGAATACAACAACACTGTTTTACCAAGCAACGGGCAAACCGTCAACATAATGCCAATAATTTCCTTCTTCTATCGGTTGGTTTTCGCTGTAAAAGTATTTTTCAGCAAGAACAAGTGGAGCAATGTCGGAACCTGTTTCAATTAAATTGTTCCATTCTTCTTCGGTTCCACCATAAAAAACAGTATTTATTTCTGCATGTGAATCAAAATTACTGTTAATTGATAATATACTAGATGGGATTACAATATTTTTTGTATCAGAAAAATACGGTAATTTGGTCATACCTTCTTCAAATATCAAATAGTTGCAAGTGGTATAACTGTGAATATTAATTTGGGTGCATTTTTCAGGAATGTAGAGTCTTTCTATTTTGCTATCAAACACCAGATATTCATATTGATTGCTAAACTTTATTTCATCAGGTAAAACTACATATTTAATTTTGCCGGTCAGGAAGAACATATGTTCATCTGAAACTGAATTTACACCATCGGGGAAAACAAGGCAATTAGCTTCTTGAAGATTTGAACAGGCTAAGATTTTTGTTTTGTCTTCGTTCAATATAAGCTCAGCAAAAACAATCTCTTCTTTATCTTGACCAAGTACTTTTTCTTCACCACAGTTTTTGCATTTATGTGTTCCAAAGCCATATCGATTGAAATCTGTTATGTCGTCTGCAAATTCCCAATTATGCCCTGTTCCAGGCCAATCATCATGATATTCAAGTATTTCATTGCAGACAGTACATTTGTTATAGCAGATCGTGTAATTGCAGTCCTGATACTCGTTGATTATTCCGCTTTCAACATGCCCCGTTGCAGGAATAATTTCTTGGGCAACAAGAATATCGTTACAAACAGAACAATGCTCTCCTGCAGTCAATCCTGTTTTTGTGCACGTGGGTTCAACTGCAGCATCGATTAGTCTGGTATGAGTAAGCATGCCAGCAGATTCCCATTCCATTAATAATTCTCCGCAAACAATACATTCAATATTGACAATGGAATACTTGCAATCTGCATAAATGTATTTCCATTCACTTTCTATGTGTTCCGGTTGTAATTCTTCTTCGCTCAATAAAGACAAATCACCAAGTTTAAATCTGTAAACTCGTTGGTTGTTTGCCTCGTCCTTTGCTGTTATTTGAAGAATATAATTGTCGATAGTGTTTTCATAACCTCTATAGCTGATTGAGTATGTTGATGTTGCAACAAAATCCATTGTCTCCGCAGGAGTCATTGAGGTTTCACTTGTGAATACTTCAAATTTTAATTGTTTTGTGCCATAACCTCCATTTGCAGTTACGGAATAAGATTTTGTAAAACTGCCATACCCGTTCATTGTTGCAGAACTTGTACCGATTAAACGAATTGATAATTCTATTTTTGAAATAGTTGATTCGTAAGTGTTTTCACACACAGAACATTTATGAATAAGCTTTGAATCATTTTTACATGTTTTGCTTATTACTGTTGTTTCATAAGTATGTCCGCTCGCCGGAATGGTTTCGCTCGTTACCTTTTCGCAAACAGTACAAATGCCAGTTTTTATGCCGGTTTCTGTGCAAGTGTTATTTTTTGTGATAGACCAATTGTATGTATGTTCTTTAGTTGTTATTATGTTTTGAGGAATAATAACAGTTTTGCATATAGAACAGTGTTTACCTTCTGTAAGTCCTGTTTTTGTACAAGTAGCAGGGATTTCATTGTCAATAATTTCTGTGTGACCGGTGGCATTAATGGTTTTCTGTTCTATAAGTACAGTGTTGCAGACAGAACAATGCTTGCCTTCTGTTTTTCCTGTTTTTACGCAAGTTGCAGGAATGGCATTGTCTGTTACTTCTTTGTGTGCAAGGAGAGGAATTGTTTCAGTTTTATATTCACCGCAATCACAGTAAATATTTTTTACTCCTTTTTCTGTACAAGTGCTGGATTTAACAGTTTTTTCAGTTCTATAGTTGTGAATATGTATTTCAAATAATTTTTCAAGACCTACCGAGGTGCGGAGAATAAGACGAGCATCCGTAGCTGTAATTTTATTATCCTTGTCCATATCAGCATAAACAAGCATATCTAAAGAAATTTTTTCCAATCCAACAGCAGTACGTAATGCTAAACGAGCATCAGAGGCATCAACCTGATTGTTGTTGTCAATATCTCCTTTTAGATTGCTTTGCGCAAAGACTATGGGAGAAAGAGTCAGGATAAAAACAGAAATCAAAATAACTAACAGTTTTCTTTTCATAAAAATTCACCTCATAAGGCTATTATATTATGCTCATTTCCCAAAATCAACATATTTTCGATTTTGGGAAGCGGAATTGACTTTTTCTTGTGGGGGATTTTGTGTGCGGCCTTTTTCAGAAGAAAAACAAAAGGGAGACGGCTTCCGTACGAAGCATCTCCCTATTGTCTTAATTTGCTTAGTCGATTTCGACCTGAATTTTCATATCCTGTCTGTTAGCGGCTGAGCGCATAACCGTGCGGATAGCCTTTGCTATTTTGCCCTGCTTACCGATAACTCTGCCGATGTCGTTTTCAGCAACGTGAAGATGGAATACTACTACGCCGTCCTCATTTGCTTCATCAACGGTAACGTCAACCTTATCGGGTTCGTCAACAAGACCCTTAGCGATTCCGAGAAGTAAATCTTTCATTTATGCTTTGCCTCCGGGAATGTGTTATCAGTCGATAACGCCGTTCTTCTTGAGAAGAACCTTAACAGTGTCTGTGGGCTGTGCGCCGTTAGCAATCCACTGCTTTGCCTTTTCACCGTCAACCTTGATGGTCTTAGGCTCTGTCATGGGGTTGTAGTAGCCGATTTCTTCGATGAATCTGCCGTCACGGGGATATCTTGAATCTGCAACAACGATACGATAGAAAGGAGCTTTCTTAGCGCCCATACGACGAAGACGAATTTTAACTGCCATTTTAATTTCCTCCAATAAATAAGTTTTTTGTAATATAATAAACAACAAGTGTCTAATACCGAATCAATTCCGATTAAAAGCCGGGGAAGCCGCCGGGCATTCCGCCGCCCATACCGCCGAAGCCTCCGGGGGGCATCATACGGCGCATTTTCTTTTTGCTGCCGCCCTTGTTTCCGCCGAACTGCTTGAGCATTTTCTGCATCTGCTTGTACTGGGAGAGAAGTCTGTTTACATCCTCAACCTGCATACCGCAGCCTGCCGCAATTCTTCTTTTTCTTGAGGGATTGATGATTTCGGGCTTTTCTCTTTCTTTAGGTGTCATTGAAAGAATAATTGCCTTTGTTTTGTCCATCGCTCTCTCATCTATATCCGCATCCTTAATCTTCTTTCCTACACCGGGAATCATTCCGAGAAGGTCCTTTATGGAGCCCATTTTCTTCATCTCTTCCATCTGCATAAGAAGGTCGTTAAGGTCGAAGCGGTTTTCCTTGAGCTTTCTTTCAAGGTCTGCTGCCTTTTTCTCGTCGAGTGTGGTCTCTGCCTTTTCAATAAGCGAGAGAACATCGCCCATTCCGAGAATACGTGAAGCCATTCTGTCGGGGTGGAACACATCAAGGTCGTCAAGCTTTTCGCCTACACCTACGAACTTGATGGGCTTGCCCGTCACGGCTCTTGCGGAAAGTGCCGCACCGCCTCGGGTGTCACCGTCAAGCTTTGTAAGCACAAGACCGTCGATGCCCAGAGCCTCGTTGAAGGTTGAGGCAACATTTACTGCGTCCTGACCTGTCATTGAGTCAACAACAAGGAGAATTTCGTGAGGCTTGACCTCTGCCTTGATGTTCTTGAGCTCGAGCATCAGCTGCTCGTCTATGTGAAGTCGGCCTGCCGTATCAAGGAATACGTAGTCATAGCCCTTATCCTTGGCAAGCTTTACAGCTTCTCTTGCAATTGTAACGGGATTTTCGGTGCCCATTTCAAAAACGGGAACGCCTGCCTGCTCACCGACAATCTGCAGCTGCTTGATAGCAGCGGGTCTGTAAATGTCACAGGCTGCAAGAAGAGGTCTGTGACCGTCAGCCTTCAGCTTTTTACAGATTTTTGCGCTGTGGGTTGTTTTACCCGAACCCTGAAGACCGCACATCATAACAACCGTAGGCGGATGTGAAGCCGAAGCCAGTCTTGCCTGAGTTCCGCCCATAAGGGCTGTCAGCTCTTCATTTACTATTTTTATAACCATCTGTGCAGGGGTAAGGCTTTCCATTACCTTTGCACCGATTGCTTTTTCGGTTACTCTCGCCGTAAAGTCTTTTGCAACTTTATAGCTTACGTCTGCTTCAAGAAGTGCAAGACGGACCTCTCGCATAGCTTCTTTTACGTCGCTTTCGTTAAGTGAACCTTTGCTTCTCAGTTTTTTAAACGCGGAATCGAGTTTGTCTGATAAGCCTTCAAAAGCCATAAGGTCACTTCCTTTCAGTTACTGCCCTTTTATTCGGACAATGATAAAGCTATTGATTTGATTCTTACAGAAAGGTCATTGATTTCTCTTGAAAGACCCGTGTTTCTGTTTTCGGAGCTTATTTTGTTTGCACACTCAATTATTTCCTCAAGACCTGTCTGCATATCCTTGAATCTCTTTACGAGTCCCAGGCGGTCTTCCATTTCCATAAGCTGTGCCTCAGCTCTCTTTATTGCGTCTCTTACGCCCTGACGGGTAATGCCCACGTTTGCGGCAATCTCCGAAAGGGATAAGTCTTCATTATAATAATAATCGAGAAATTCGCGCTGCTTGGGGGTGAGCATATCACCGTAAAAATCAAGAAGTATGGTAATATCAAGATTTTTCGCCAAAGTTTTAAGCACCTCTTTCCCTTAATATCGGCATTAAAAATGCCTGTAAAGTCTTAAGCTTTACAGGCGGTATTATATATTAAATAGGGCGTATTGTCAATAGGTATTTTCCGTAATTCTTTTATTTCGTCATTTCATACATTTTATTTAGCTTCCGAGAAGTCAAATTCTATGATTTCTTCAGTCGTTTCTTCTGCGAAGGACTCGGTTTCGGCAAGAGCAACGCCTGTATCCCCTGAGGTTTCGCTGCCCACAAGGCAGGCGATAGGTACATACAGAATAAGAAGAAAAGCACAGCCGATACTCAGCATTAACTTCTTAAAAGGTGTAAAACCCGTCATAAAACCGCCTCCCGTACAAGATATATGGGAAATATCCTTCCCTGTTAATAATTTACCACAATATTTATGCTATAGTCAATAAAAATAAGGTTACAAATTATTAAATTTTGTTTAAAAATATGCAAAAACTTTCCGTCCTCAGCTGCCTTAAAGATGCGAATGAGAATTGTCCGTATTTTATGGCAGAGCGCCGGTGCAGGAAATTGCCGCAGAGGCACGGAATGGCGGTAGGGGCGGGGTTGTCCCGCCCGTATTAAATACAGACAATTTTTCAGAAGATAAATAAACTGAAGCTAAATAATGGTTTTCATTCTTTACTGATTCGCATTAAATAATGAGCTTCATCTTCACCTGCAATATAGGCACCGTTGGCAATTATTGCCCTAAACGACGGAATATTGTCTTTTTGCACACGAAGATATATTTCTTCCTCGGGGACAATTGCTTTTGCAAGCTCTAAGGTCATAGCAAGCCCCTTTGTGCCGTAGCCATTCCCTCTGTACTCCTTTTTTATACTATAGCCTATGTGCCCGGCACCTGTTTTCAGAGCTTCGGTTAGGCGGTGTCTTATCCTGAATTCTCCTATGAGTATCCCGTCATCCCATAAGTAATAAAATGTTTCAGGAACAAACCAATCCGGCATATTAACGGGATTTTCGTGCATCATCAATTCAGGCAGTACACGTTCTTTGTATTCATCAAAGGATACTCCTTCGTAGTTGTTTGTCAGTCCGTTTTCGTTTGCGGGCAGTGTTGTAACGTATTCCCACTGCTCGAGTACGTCCTCGTAATTCATTTTTCGCAGTTCTAACATATACTTACGTTTCCTTTCCTGCTTTTTCGTTCGGATAAAAAAATACCTGCCGCAAGGTCTGCGACAGGTACCTGAAAAACTATTGTGTGTTCTTTACAGATTAAAGCTCTGCGAAGTACTTGATAGTTCTTACCATCTGGCTTGTGTAGCTGTTTTCATTGTCATACCATGAAACAACCTGAACCTCATAGAGGTCATCAGCAATCTTAGCAACCATTGTCTGTGTTGCATCGAAAAGTGAGCCGTATCTCATACCGATAACGTCGGAAGAAACGATGGGATCCTCGTTGTAGCCGAAGGACTCGGAAGCAGCAGCCTTCATAGCAGCGTTGATGCCTTCCTTAGTAACGTCAGCACCCTTAACAACAGCTGTAAGGATTGTTGTGGAGCCTGTAGCTACGGGAACACGCTGTGCGGAACCGATAAGCTTGCCGTTGAGCTCGGGGATAACAAGGCCGATAGCCTTAGCAGCACCTGTGGAGTTGGGAACGATGTTAGCAGCACCTGCTCTTGCTCTTCTCATATCGCCCTTTCTGTGAGGACCGTCGAGAATCATCTGGTCGCCTGTGTAAGCGTGGATTGTGCTCATGATACCGCTCTGGATAGCAGCGTAATCGTTAAGAGCCTTAGCCATGGGAGCGAGGCAGTTTGTTGTGCAGGAAGCAGCGGAGATGATCTGGTCATCAGCTGTAAGAGTATCTTCATTAACTGAGAAAACAACAGTCTTGAGGTCATTGCCTGCGGGAGCGGAGATAACAACCTTCTTTGCGCCTGCGTTGATGTGAGCCATGCTCTTATCCTTTGAGCAGTAGAAGCCTGTGCATTCAAGAACTACGTCAACACCGATTTCGCCCCAGGGAAGCTCAGCAGCGTTAGCCATAGCGTAGATTTTAAGAGTCTTGCCGTCAACTGTGATTGTACCTGCTTCGTCGTCAGCACTTACTGTGTGAAGGCCTTCGCCGATTCTGCCGCAGTAACCGCCCTGAGCAGTATCATACTTAAGAAGGTTAGCAAGCATTGAGGGCTTTGTAAGGTCATTGATAGCTACTACTTCGTAGCCTTCTGCACCGAACATCTGACGGAATGCGAGACGTCCGATTCTGCCGAAACCGTTAATTGCAACTTTAACTGACATAATTAATATCCTCCATTTTTAAGACCCGCACTTACGGCGAATCCTTAATTTACCATTCTATATTATATCCGATTTTCCCGACTTTGCAAGGACTTTGTTAAAATTTTCACCCACTTGGAAAAACTTTGGTTAAGTACCATAAAAACCGAGAAAAAACCGAAAATAATTACTGCACATTAACTACATACGGGGGTTGTTTACCACGTTAATCGGAGTGCCGTTCACAAAAGATTTCACGTTTTCCTCAAGAATCTGCATAAGTCTTTTTCTTGTATCGTAGGAAGCCCAGGCTATATGGGGAGTGATGTAGATGTTTTTTGTGTGGAAAAGGGGGTTGTCGGGCGTGGGAGGCTCAACGGAAAGAACGTCAACACCTGCACCGCCGAGCTTTCCGGAATCAAGTGCCTCTTTTACTGCCTCTTCATCAAGCTCACCGCCGCGGGAGGTGTTTACAAGGAAGGCTCCGTCCTTCATTTTTGCGATGAATTCACGGTTTACCATCCTTGTCGTTTCTGGAGTAAGGGGACAGTGAATTGAAACAAAATCGGACTGAGAGAGAAGAGTGTCTCTGTCAACGAAATTAATATCTTCCCCTGCGTATTTTTCGGGATGCGCCGTGTGCACGAGAACATTCATTTCAAAGCCCTTTGCAATTTCAGCCACACGTCTGCCGATTTTGCCGTAGCCGATAATGCCGATCGTTTTGTCGAGAAGCTCTCTGAGAGGTGCCAGCATATAGCAGAAATCAGGGTAATTTGCCCATTCGCCCGAAAGAACGGAATCAGAGTGAAGGGCGATTCTGTTTGCGTATTCGAGAATAAATGCAAAGGTCTGCTGAGCTACAGCCGAAGCGGAATAAGAGGGGATGTTCACAACGGCAATGCCGTATTCGTCACAGGCCTCGCAGTCAATTATGTTATAGCCCGTGGCAAGCAGGGCAATCATTTTGAGACGGGGAAGCTTTGATACAGTATCCCTGCTCATAGGTGTTTTATTCAGAATAACAATATCCGCATCCTTTGCTCTTTCATAAATTTTATCAACGGGGGAGCGGTCGTAAACCGTAAGCTCACCGTATTTTTTAAGAAAATCCCAGCTGAGATCTCCGGGATTTGCAGTAACGGAATCGAGAATAACGATGTTTGTCATAAATTTTTCTCCTTAAAATATTTGATGGAGATGTAATGTCCCGAGAACGAAAAATGTGTCTTTTTGTTGCAGGGGAATTCCATAACAAGATATAATTTACCACATATTTTAATATTTCGCAACTTTTTTAATATAATTATTTAATGTTGACCGACAGTTTATTTTGTTATATAATGAAAAATGGTGATTTATGTGACTAAAAAGGTCCGCAAGGAAAAAACCATATCAAGAATACTGCTTGTTTCTGCCGTAACCTCATTTGTGGTAGCGGTGGCACTCACAGTTATACTCTTTCTCCTGCAGATAGATTCCGTCAGAGAAAAGTATGACCAGTATCTTTATATTCTTCAGGAATTTGAAATGCGTGTTGCGGCTTTGCAGAGCCGTCCCCTTATTCTCATTGTTATATTTTTGCTGTTTCTGCTGAGAAGTCTTTCAATGATGTATCCCTATCCCACCATATTTATCATCACGGCTATGGTGTTCCCTCCGTACCAGTCCTTCCTCATAAATATACTCGGTATGGTGTTCACCTTTGCTTTCAGATATTATACGGGCTACGAAATGGGTGAGGGCACAATAAATTATGCCCTGAAAAAATATCCTGCAATACTTGAAGCTATGGAGGAGGACGGAAAAGGCAATCCCATTATTCTTCTGGCGCTCAGAATGGTACCGTCTCTTCCCATAAATACAATAAGCCACTTTTACGGCTCCCTTGAATATTCCTTCCCCAAGTATATGCTTCTGTCCGTGGGAGCTTATATACCGAAGCTTATATCCTATTCGTTCATTGGCGAAAATGTTTATGACCCCTTCTCGGCAGATTTTTTTGTGCCGATGATTGTGCTTTTAGTGTTCACTGCAATCTGTCTTCTTGTGCTTCGCTCCTTCCTCGGAGTGTCCTGGAAAATCAGAAGAAAGAAGAATGATAAGAAAACCGAAAGGAAATGATAAATATGGCTAATCTCAATACTGTAAGAAACGAAATTACCTCAGGTGCTTTTGATGAAAGACTTGCCCGTCTTTACGGTGCTGACACAGAAAAGGCAAGAGCAAGATTCCTTCATATAACACATCTTTTTGAAGAAAAGTTCGGAGAAAAGGAGGATATCCGCTTCTTCTCCGCTCCCGGCAGAACAGAGGTCTGCGGAAACCATACAGACCACAACCACGGTCAGGTTCTTGCAGCTGCAATTAATCTTGATGCGGTCGCATGTGCAGTCAAGACTGACGACCACTTTATCCGTGTTTATTCCGAAAACTATCCCGGTGATATTGTTGACATAAACATTCTCGAGCCTCAGATGAAGGAGGTTGAAAAGAGTGCTTCCTTAGTCAGAGGCGTTGCCGCAAGATTCAAGGAGCTGGGCTATAACATAGGCGGTATTGACTGCGTAACGGTAAACAACGTACTTAAAGGCTCCGGTATGTCCTCCTCCGCATCCTTCGAGGTGCTTGTAGGCACAATGCTCAACTATCTCTATAACGACGGCAAGATTTCTCCCGTTGAAATTGCACAGATAGCTCAGTTTGCAGAGAATAAATTCTTCGGAAAGCCCTGCGGTCTTATGGACCAGATGGCTTGCTCCGTGGGCTCCTTTGTTCAGATTGACTTCTGCGACCCGGCTAATCCCGTTATCACTCCCGTTGAATTCGATTTCGCTTCCTGCGGACATTCTCTTTGTATTGTTGATACCCGTGCAGACCACGCGGATTTAACAGACGACTATGCCGCAATAAGACGTGAAATGGAAGCTGTTGCAGGCTATTTCGGAAAGTCCTGCCTTCGTGAGATTACTGAAGCAGACGTTCTTGCAAATGTTGCAGGAATTAAGGAAAAGCTCGGCGAAAGACCTCTTCTTCGTGCAATTCACTTCTTCGAGGATAACAAGAGAGTTGAAAAGGAAGCAGAAGCTCTCAGAAACGGTGACTTTGATACCTTCAAGGCTATGACAATAGCTTCGGGCTATTCTTCCTATATGTATAATCAGAACGTATTTTCCTCTTCGACCCCTCTTTCACAGCCCGTATCCCTTGCACTTGCAATAAGTGAGGTTATTCTTAAGGGTAAGGGTGCATGGCGTGTGCACGGCGGCGGCTTTGCAGGAACAATCCAGGCATTCGTACCCAATGAGCTTCTCAATGAATACAAGGAAAGCCTTGAAGCCGTATTCGGTGAGGGTGCCTGCTATGTCCTCGCAATCAGACCCTTCGGAGGAACAGAAGTATAAATCATAATTTACAGAAGTAATTTTCCAAGAGGCTGTGTCGTTCATTAAATATTGTAGGGGATGGCGTCCTCGACATCCCGCAGGTAGAAATGAAAAATACAGAAGTTATGACCCTGTGAAGCACATTGTTATATACCACGAAAATTAAACACAGACAATCTATTTTACCGAAGGCGGGAGGTCGAGGACGCCCTCCCCTACAAGGGAAGAT
>JAGAKX010000019.1 GCA_017625435.1 Clostridia bacterium | reverse complement strand
TTTCCCAAGAGGCTGTGTCGTGCATTAAATATTGTAGGGGATGGCGTCCCCGACATCCCGCAGGTAGAAATGAAAAATACAGAAGTTATGACCCTGTGAAGCACATTGTTATATGCCACGAAAATTAAACACAGACAATCTGTTTTACCGAAGGCGGGAGGTCGAGGACGCCCTCCCCTACAAGGGAAGATTTATTTTTTCGGTTCTCGGGAAGTGACATCAACTCGTTAAATTATGATTTATAAGAAAAAATCTTACGATTTATCAACCCCCTACCCCCAATCTTGGGGACTGTAGATGTTTCTTGTTCAATAAGCTTGCGTCATTCAATACGCCGCAGGCGAATTATAAGCTAAATTGCTCACAACGCGAGCAATTTCCTATATAATAAAACAAAAGCTGCTTTCCCTCAGAAAAGAGAGAAAGCAGTTTTTTATTTTATCTGCCTTATTTCACAAAAAGTCCTGCAAAGAAGCTCTTTATTACGTTAATGAATGAACGGAGCATCATAACGAAATTGGTGAAATTGGGCTGCTTTTTGAAAAGCTCTGTTGCAGAGAGATTTTCAACCTTATTGAAGGTCTGGTCGGGAATGTTGTTCTGCATAAACTGAGGATATTCCTCATAGGTGTCAATGTAGAACTGCTCGTCGCCCGTCAGCATTTTCTCATAGAACTTATCGTGACCCTCGTGGGTTGTGCAATGAAGCATATCCTTAATAAACCATGTCTGCTCAGGAAGAGCACAGGTTGAAGCATCAATGCAGAAATCGGGGGAAATGTGGTTGTGACCGTCATTCACAGCCTGGCTATAGCCCTGAGGGAAGGTGCTTCTGATATCTGCAGTAACAGCACCCACAGAAGCATACTTTGTATCAACGGTACCGTCAGAGGTATTCATATAAGCGGATACAAGGGGTGTGCGCTGAATGTCATAACCTGCAACAATATAAATCTTGGCGGTTTTGTTAGCCTCTCTGAGAATTTCGGGGGCCTTTGCCTGAACATTATAGTGATAATTGTCAAGCTTTTCAATAAGTCCTGCCTGAGTTTCCTCATTTACCATAACGGTCTTTGCTTCCTCATAGTATTCATCCGGCACAAAGCTCCAGATTCCGGGAAGTGTGCCGAAAATGGGGATAAGCGCTTCATCGTAAACTCTGTCAAGAAGGTTTTCAACAATGGGGTCAACAAGTGTGAGAAGTGTTGACCATACGCCGAGATCGTCAAGTGCGGTTGCAAGTCCGTAAAGGAAGCCCTGGAAGAAATCCTGCTCAAGGGCGGGGATTGCATCAAGTGCATAGTTTACAAGTGCATCCTTGTTGATTTCAAACTTACGGCAGAATAACTCACCTGCAACGGCAGTACCCTGAATGGGGCAGTTCTGGAAAATAACAGTTTCAATATCATCTGTGCCGTAGCGTTCAAGATAAGCCATTGTAACGACACCGCCCATACTTGAAGCCTTGAGCTGTACCTTGTCGTGACCCGTAAGCTCCTTCATAAGCTGAATAGTCTTATGAAGTCGGTCTGCATGTGTGTAGGGGTCAAGGCGGAAGTCATAACCGAAATAGAAGGAATGCTCTATTCCGTGGTCGCCCGTTTCGGGATATTCCTCGGGAGCATATACGCCTTCCTTTGAATTACCGTCACCGTCAAGAGCAAGACCGCCGAAAGCGGAGTTTACAAAGCCGATAAGAGCATCGCCGAAGGTGTCATAATCCCCTGCAAGAAGGGCGGGAAGGGCGGGAAGAATAACGGAAACAGCCTCAGCTACAAGAGGACCTGTTTCGGGACGGAAAAGTGCTTTCTCTTCATCCGTACCGTAGTTTTCATAAACAGTACCGCTACCAAGCGCCGCAACATAAATTACGGGATTAAAGCCGCAGTCACAGGATTTATCGGTAACTTCTTCTGCAAAAACAGGAAGAACAAAACCGAATACCATTACCAAAGATAAAACAACCGATATTACCTTTTTCAATTTAATTTCCCCCTTTAATTTCTTTTTTATTACATTATATTTTGACAACCGGGCGGGTTTCCCCGCCCGTTGCCCTTAAGTGATTATAATTTATCCGAAATTGAAAAGCTGCTGGAAGAAGAGCTTAATCTTTTCGAAGAACATCTTGATTCTGTCAAGCAGCGAGAATACTGCTTCGCCGTCGTCCGCCTGTCCGGGAGGATCAACCTTGTTGGGATCCTCAAGGAGCTGAGTGAGATTTTTAATAAATGCATCCTGGTCGCCTGCAGAGTCAATAAGCTCGGTAATTGTCATATCGTTTGCAGCAAGTCTTTCTCCCAAGGTGTCCGCAATGGGCACAAGCACCGTAATCAGCTTATACACCGCAAACAGGATAATATCAATTACCTCATATTCTTCAATAAGACCTAAAAGACCGTGAAGAACAAGATACAAGGTCTCTTCATCGTAAGCATCAAGTCTGCCTTCCTCTGCAAGGTTTGCGATAATCTGGCTGAGAGCCACGTGGTTTTCGTCCATATAGAGAACCTCGAGAACAACTCTCAGAATAGCTGTAAGAAGGTCACCGCCGCCTGTTGCGTTAAGGAATACCGTTGTTCTTACTTCCTTGGAATTGAACTTCTGAAGTGTACCTACGCAAAGGGTGTAAAGGTCAATATAAGGAATCTTGATTGAAACGCCTTCAATTGTAAGGGTATCACCGAGAAGTGAGCCTAAAAGGTCACTTACAAGGGCATTGAAGTCAACGTCAAGAGGAAGTGAGAGATTAAGGGAAAGTCCTGCAATTTCAAGGTTAGCAAGAAGACCCGATACAAGGTCGTAGCCGTTAAGGATGGGCTTTAAGATATCAAGAAGAACATAAGCAAAATGAACGAGGTTATTAACAAGGTCATTGAATCCGCCTATTGAAATGAAGAACAACAGGTTGGGAATAAGACTGAGAATTACGTTCAGAGGATCTGCATAAGCCTTGTTAAGAAGTGAAAGAATGGGTGCGAACAGGTAGTAAATTGTGTTAGCATCACCGCAAACAGGATCCTGAGAAGCTCTGTAATAATCGTCATAAGTAAGGATATTGGGACAGGACAGTGCTTCAAGAAGACCGATAAATGCGTACTGATATCCTGCATAACCGGGAAGGTTAATAAGACCGAGGATGCTGAGGTCCTGATCCATAAACAGGAACTTGATAAGGAAGGATGCGGGAGCAAGAAGTGCCGAGAGAGTCTTTAAGAAGGACTCGCCTCTGTTATGTCCGTGCTCTGCTGCAGTATCAATGCCCCAGTCAAGATCAACGTCACCGATAATTGCAGTCTGTTCGCCTGTTACGGGGTCAACCTCATAACCGATTGTAAAGAGATCTGCCCAGGTTTTGATTGAGGCAATCTTAGCGGAAGCAGGAGTCTCGTGGCCTATCATCTTAACGAGAGAAGCGGCAACGTCTGCGGGCTTGAATCTTACGTCAAGCACAGCCTCAAGAATTGCTTCAATGTCAAAACCGATGCTGTCATTAAGACCGCCGAGAAGCTGATAAATAAGGTTGAATACGGTGTTTACAAGCTCATTTGTAAACAGCATATCATTTACAAGGTTTTCGAGGAATGCACCGAGACCGTCCTCGAAGCCCTCAAGACCTAACATACCGAGAACATCTTCAGCAAGAGGAGTAAGGTTTGCAATGAAGTCGTCTGCATTTTCCTTTGTCCAGTACTGAGAGTACTTAACGGGAGAACCGTAGGTCATTGTGGGATTGATGGTCTTATTAAGAAGTGTGGTTTCGTGATAGTCAATGGGCTCAAGAGGATAGGTATAGGGAATTCTCTTGAAGAAGTCGCCGATTTCACCGGAATGGAAGAGCTCAAGAAGAGCACAAAGTGCTGCGTCGGGGTGAATCATAATGTTATAAACAATATCACCGAGAGTAAGTCCTAAGAAGAGCTCACTTTCAAGGTCAAGTCCTAAGCACTCAATAAGAGTGGGAAGGGAGCTGTCGTGAATTGTGTACTTGTAGCCCACAGCCGAAAGCACGTATCTCAGAAGGAATACGAATACCTTACCGGGATTATTGACCTGAATTGTATTCCAATCGGCACGTATGGGACCGACAGAAGTGAGCTTACCTTCGGGAATTGAAGGAATGTAATAATCCTTCTGAATATAGGTTATATTTCTGTGCTCATAAGGATGCTCGTCATCCTGTGTAAGGGAGAACTTTGTATTGGAAACGTCTGCATAATAAACAAAGTGTGCATTGGGATAATTTCCGGGATTGAGTCCGTATTCCTCAGAATCGGGAAGAACAATTACACCGTCATTGCTTGAATATGCAACAACATTTTCGTGGTCAACTTCATCCGTATCGTAACCGAAATCTATAAGCTCATTAAGAAGAGCGTTAATAGATGTAAGCATTCCGAGAGTGCCGTCACCGATAAGATCAGCCAAAGAGATTGTATAGAGGTTTGCACCGAAAAGAAGTGTACTACCGACAATTGACAGATAAGTATTGTCAAGAACGGTGTAAAGGTTATAAGTCTGAAGCTGGTGGAAGCCTTCATGGCTGCCTTCCTGGTCAGTTGCAAAGTTGGGCTTTTCCCACATATCCTTGTGGTCAAGGTTTACGGTGCCCTGTCTCGATAAGAAATGAACAAGATTGGGAAGAAGAGCCATTATTGTCTGGAAGGGCTTCTTTGCAACAACCTCTGTAATCCACTTAATAAGAGGCTCAACAGCCTTCTTAAGACATTCATTCGGGTTGTAGCTAAGGGTATTTTCATAGTCAAAGGATGACAGATAGAGACTTTCGGGAACACCGAGAACTCTGTAAAGAGGTATAAAGAGCTTTGTGTAAAGACCCTGTGAATGAACCCAGGCAAGACCGCCTACAAGCTCAATATCAAAGAGCTTACCGAACTTAGCATTTGAAATATCCTGACGGGCTTCGTGGTTTTCGTCTGTACGATTTTCTTCCGCACCGCAAAGGAAGCAGACAAGCAGGTTTGTGAATCCGCAGAGACCTGCACAGAGAGCCTCAAGGAACAAATCAGCCTTCTGTGCAGCGGGAGCATCGTCAACGCCCCACTTAAGAGCCTCAAAGTTAACCTTTGTCCAGTCATCGCCTGCCATAGCAAGAAGCTGTTCTGCATAGTCAAACTTGCTGCCGTAACGCTCGTTTATCTGACCTGAAAGTGTATTGGGATAAAGAGCAAGGTCATTATTATCAATAATATCTTCTACCAGGTTAACGGCCGTATTACCGATAACAGCAATAGAACCGAGCTTATCCTTAAGAAGATTTACGATCATAGGATAGAGAAGCTCTACCAGCATATTGACAATGCTGTCTGTGAAAACAAGGGACTGAAGAACCTGTCCTACAAGCTCTTCAAGAGTGTTATACACAAGAGGCTCGCTTACGCCGAGAAGCTCACCGACATCAAGGAACTGATTAACAACCGTAACAACGCGGTTTGCAATAAACTTGTCGTTTACACCCTCTTCACCGTCACGGGGAGAAACAAGAGCGTCAAGGTCAAAGATAATATCGTCAACAGCCTCGGGAGTTGCGGTATAAGTAGCTGTTCCTCTTACAACTCGTGTGGGGTCTTCAGTTGTTTTCTTGAAGAGGTAGTAAAGGGTAATCATATTACCCAGGTCATTACCGAAAAGAGAAACAAGAGCCTTATTGGAATATGTATCCGAGAAAATCTGATTGCCGAAATTCTTTACGTTCTGGATACGGTTTCTGAAAATTCTCTGATTCTCAGCATCGGGGGTAAAGCCCATCTTCTGAACAACCGTATAGGGATTATCAATTTCAGCGTCGGTCATATTTGTGAAGGCTTCGTCCCACTTGATGTAGCTGATATTCGAATATTCCTGGACAAGGAAGCTTCTGAATGCGCTGTAAGCGGTTCTCAGGAAGGGAACTGTGACCGTGTCAACAGTTGTATTGA
This sequence comes from Clostridia bacterium, assembly GCA_017625435.1. Lineage (GTDB taxonomy): Bacteria > Bacillota > Clostridia > Oscillospirales > Acutalibacteraceae > RUG806. The sequence continues at coordinate 3,809 of JAGAKX010000019.1, read as the reverse complement.
TAAGGTAAGCGGAAGCCTGGCCACCGCGTGTTACACCGTACTGACCGCTTTCTGTCTGTGTAAGGTCTTCGGGAGTGGTGGTGAAGCCGTAGTCCTGACCGTAGCTGTCCCATACTCTCTGGAGTGAGGGCTCAGCAAATACGTAGTAAGACTTTGAGGTGCTTTCGTTATACAAGCGCTGATATGCGAACTGATAAGCACCCTTTCTGAGTGTAAGTTTTTCGCTTTCAATATCGTCAAGACCGTTACAGTCCTCGAAGAAAACATTGATTGATGTTTCAACAACGAAGGAGAAGCGGTGGTAGTAGTTACCTGCATTAACGCTTGTGGAGTTACCCATAAAATAACGAAGAACAGTGTCAACATTATAGTATTCCCAATAGTTCTTTTCAATGAACTGAAGACCGTATTCGGGAAGGGTAATCTTGTCAACCTCAAGACCGGCTTCGGTAATCTTCTGAACAGCGTCGTTATATATTGCAATTTCCTCTTCGGTGGGATAGTAGCGGTTACCGAAGAAGTCCTCGTACATAACGCTGCCGTCTTCAGCGAGGAAGTGGGGCTTGAGCTTTTCTGTAATGTAGGTAATAAGTGTACCTGCATCGTAACAGCCCACACCGTACTGGAAGCTCATAAGAGCTTCGGCAATATAGAAGAATCTGTTAGACGCTCTGAGGATATCGCTGGTCTGATTATCCTGAGCAAAAACCGTGTGGTCATAGGCAAAGCCCTTAGCCACAGGGTCAAAGCCCTCGGTCTCATTCTGAAGAGTCTGATTTACAACTTTGTAGTTTGTAAGCTCACGTACATGCTCGTTTTTGAGAGCATCTGCAAGCAACCCGTACTGTGTGTCATAGTCAATTTCCGCTGCTGCAGCAGTAAGTCCCAAGGACATCATGCTGAAAAGCATCAGAACAGCAAGGAACACGCTGAGTGCTTTCTTAAAATGCATACAAAAAAACTCCTTTTGGTGAAATTTACCCTCCGTTTTCAAGAGGGCATACTTATACGCTATTATTATAATACTTATTAAGGAATTTTTCAATATCATTTCACCATAAAGCCCATAGTGATTTTGCAACAATATTGCATTTTCTTTATAGGAGTTTTCAACAAAATGCGTTAAACTGTTGTTAAATTGCCTCTGACAGTCCTTGTAAAGCTTAGTATCAGTACAAAGTTTATATACTGTTTTCAAAGACGACCCTTCCGTCCGATACCGAACAGCGTATTTTCGCAGGCGGATTTTCGAAAATAAGAAGCTCCGACAAAGGTGTTTCTATTTCCCTGGTAATGACAGTCCTGAGATTCCTTGCACCGTATATTTTGCAGTCAGTCCTTTCACCGAGAAAAGAATACACATCCGGAGAAAATACGATTTCCGTCCCCTGTGACTTCAGTCTTTCCGCAGTCTCCTTCAGCATATTTTCCGCAATAATGCAGATGTTTTCAGCTGTAAGTCTCGAAAAAACAACCGTTTCGTCAATTCTTCCTTGAAATTCAGGAGGAAAAATCTTTTTAAGCTCCTCTTTAACCTTCTTTTTCATACTTTCGTATTCCTTTTCTCCGTCCGTTTCATAAAATCCCACCGTCCGTTTTCCGCTTCCGATAAATGTCGCTCCGGCATTGGAAGTCATAACAATAATGCAGTTTCTGCAGTCTGCGGTTTTTCCGTCGGAGCCTGTGAGAATTCCGTCCTCAAGCACGGGAAGAAGAAAGCTGAAAACATCGGGATGCGCCTTTTCAATCTCATCAAAAAGTATAAGGCTGTAGGGGTGGGTTCTTATCTTTTTCACAAGCTGACCGCCCTCCTCAAAGCCCGTATAACCGGGCGGTGAGCCAATAAGACGGGAGGCGGCGTGCTTTTCGGAAAATTCGGACATATCAAAGCGTATAAGCGCATCGTACCGCCCGAAAACGCTCAGAGCAAGCTCCTTTGCAAGAGCGGTTTTTCCTACCCCCGTGGGTCCGCAGAAAAGGAAGGTACACACGGGTCTTTTGGGATCGCGAAGCCCGGCACGTCCCCTTCTTACGGCATCGCAGACAGCCTTTACGGCAGAAGCCTGACCGATTATTTTTGAAGACAGCACCTCCGGCATTTCTCTGAGCTTAGCTTTTTCGTCCTTCGCTATCCCCTCCACGGGAATTTTCGTCCAGGAGCTGACAGCCTCCTCAATATGCGCCGGCAGAACCTGAGGCTTTTCACGCTTTTCTCCGGAAGCTTCCGCCTTCATACGTTTTATTTCTCTGTAAAGCTGTTTTTCCTCATCACGGAAGCCTGCCGCTATTTCAAAATTCTGAGAATTCACGGCGTCGGTCTTACGGGCACCTGCTGCTTCCGCTTTTTTGATAAGCTCCGCAATTTCCGGAGGAAGACTTTCTCCCTCTATGCTAACCCCTGCCGCTGCCTCATCAATAAGGTCAATGGCCTTGTCGGGGAAAAATCTGTCCGTAATGTAACGCTCCGACAGTCTGACAGCCGAATCAATTGCTTCATCTGTAATTTTTACTCCGTGAAAGGCCTCGTATTTCGGTCTTAAATTTCTGAGAATTTCCAGAGTCTCCTCTGCAGTAGGCTCTTCCACGGCAACAGTCTGAAAGCGTCTTTCCAAGGCGGCATCCTTTTCAATGTTCTTACGGTATTCCTCATTTGTGGTAGCACCTATAAGCTTTATTTCTCCCCTTGCAAGAACGGGCTTGAGAATATTTGCCGCATCAACCGCACCTTCGGCAGAGCCGGCTCCCATAAGGTTATGGATTTCATCAATAAACAGAATTATATTCCCTGCATTTACGACCTCAGAAATTACGTTTCTTATTCGCTCCTCAAAATCTCCTCTGTACTTAGCTCCTGCCACCATAGAGGTAAGCTCCAGAGAATAAAGCTCTGAATTTCTGAGAATTTCGGGTACCTCTCCCCTTGCAATACAAAGAGCCAGTCCCTCTGCAATTGCAGTCTTTCCCACACCCGGCTCACCTATAAGACAGGGATTATTTTTAGTCCTTCTGCAGAGAATCTTTATAACTCTTTCAATCTCACGGCTTCTGCCCGTAACAGGGTCAATCTTACCGCAGGCGGCGGCAGAGGTGAGATTTACTCCGTATTTATTAAGACAGGCAAGCCCCGTGTGTGCAGCCGTTCCCTGTCTCATTTTAGCTGTTTTTCCCCCATCCCTTTCGGGCAGATTTCTTGTAATATCCCCGTAAATATCCGAGGGATTTGCCCCCAGCTTCACTAAAACCCTGTGAGCAAAGCAGGTCTGCTCCCTGAGAATTGCCGTCAGAAGGTGTTCCGTCCCCGTAAGTGCATTCCCCTCGGCGGAAGAGCTCTGAAGTGCCGAGCGGATAATTTTTCTTGCCCTTGGCGTAAAATCGTTCTCCGTAAGATGCGTGGGATTCCCCTCACCCACGGATGCCTTTATAAAATCGCACACAGCCGTAAAGGAAACCCTTCTCCCCGAAAGAATTACTCCTGCAACAGAGCCCGAATCCCGTAAAAGCCCCGAAAGAATGTGCTCGCTTCCCACATAAGTGTGCCCCATATCCTCAGCTACGTTCACCGCAGCATTCAGCGCCGAATTTGCCTTTGCCGAAAAGCCCGAAAAAATAAACATAAAATCCCTCCGAATCGTTATGTTTTAGTATATGGCAGTTTCAGATAAGCAATTCAATAAATCATAATTTAACGGATAATTTGCCGTATGTATCGTAGGGGAGGGGTCTCCCCTCCCGTTTCCGAGGGTTGTTATTTTTTGCAAACGAAAGTTACAAAAGTTATGTAACGGGCGGGGCAACCCCGCCCCTACCGT
>JAGAKX010000018.1 GCA_017625435.1 Clostridia bacterium | reverse complement strand
ATTGTCTGTGTTTAATTTTCGTGGCATATAACAATGTGCTTCACAGGGTCATAACTTCTGTATTTTTCATTTCTACCTGCGGGATGTCGGGGACGCCATCCCCTACAATATTTAATGCACGACACAGCCTCTTGGGAAATTGCTTCTGTAAATTATGATTTACCAACGGTTTTCTACGTATTCGCAGAAGCCGAAGAGATCTTTGATTTCGAGCTTCTGACCGTCGTCGAGGGTGACGGTGCCGCTGTATTTGCCGTATATCTGATGGCAGTTCATTCTGCCGACCTTGAAATCCACATCCGAGTGATTATCAAGGGTGGGTGTCATTGTTATATTGAATCTGCCGTCCTCGGAAATGAATTTCCATTCCTCAAGAAAGCGGTCCTTGGGGAATTTTTCCACGTCAACAGCACCGAATTTATGCACCTTACCGTCATAAAAAAGGCAGGTTTCGGTAGCCTCCGATTCATCACCTATTGCCCAGGTGATTTCAAAACCGAAAAGGTGCTTTTTTCCGTCTTCATCCCTAAGATAAGTTGAAGCGTTACCCCAGAACCATACCATTTCGTGAACGGTGTTAACTCTGCCCCAGTCCATAGCGCAGAAGGCGGTATCCTTATTGAATTTATACACAAAGTCCCCGAATCGGAAAAAGCCCTCTGTGGGCATACAAGCCTGCTTCGTGGTCATAAAATATTTTGTGTTATCCTCTTTAAATGGCAGGACTGTGGTGAGATTTTCCATTCCCTCGGGGATATCCATTGATATTTTACATTCCACGGTTTCACCCTTATGGGGCTTTCTGAAATAAAGGGTTCTTTCGGTTTTCTTCGTGAAAAAATCGAATTCTGCCTTTCCGATTTTGTCCTTGAATCTGCCGGGAATATCTCCCTTACTGAGAGGGACGTATCTGTTTCCGCCTGCAAAGTAAGAAACGGCATCGCAGATGATTTTTCCCGTTTCAAGGTCCGTGAGCTTTGCCCCCACGTAACCGCCGATACCGATATTTGCAAAGCTTATAAGAAGCTGTACCTTGCCGTCGGTTATGGTATAGAAATCCCATTCCTTACGGGAAATAAGGGAATGCTTTACCAGATTTCTGTCGTAGGTAAACAGGTTTTTTCTTGCCCAGCCCTTTGCATTCAGAGTGCCGTCGGGATTCAGAAGGGGAGTTTCCTCGGTGTATTCCCTCTGCCTCGATTTTTTCTCCCATTTTGTGAAGGGCACATAGGTACGGGGTAATTCCTTGCTCATATTGTCACACTCCGTTTATTCTTTTATAAGGTACGTAACACACTCAATATGGACGGTGCGAGGAAACAAATCAAAGGGAATTGCAGTCTGTGTTTTATAGCCGTTTTCTTCCAATATCGCCAGGTCTCTCGCAAGGGTTGCAGGGTCGCAGGAGACGTAGACTATACGCCGGGGGTCCATTTTTACAACGGTTTCAAGAAGTGACCTTTCACAGCCCTTTCTCGGGGGGTCAAGGATGACCGTATCGGGATGTATGCCCTCGTTTTCGAGAGTTTTTGCAGCCTCTGCCGCATCGGCACAGATAAAGCGTGCATTTTCTGCATTGTTAAGCTTTGCGTTTATTTTTGCATCCTCTACGGCTTCGGGGACAATTTCAACACCTATAAGGGAATTGACTCTGTCCGCCATAGTAAGACCTATGGTACCTGCACCGCAGTACATATCGAGAAGCACCTTTGTGTCGGGAGTAATTGCAAATTCGGCCGCCTGATTATAAAGCTTTTCTGCCTGAGCGTGGTTTACCTGATAGAAGGAAAGAGGGGAAATGCGAAAACGCTTGCCGCAGAGAATATCCTCAATATAGCCTTTGCCGTAAAGGACCTTTTCCTTTTTGCCCATAATAACATTTGTGTCCTCGGTGTTGAAGTTGAGAAGCACGGTTTTTATGTTGGAGTTTGCCTTCGTGAGGGCTGAAATCAGCTCCTCGGACTTGAAAATTCTGTCTCCGTTTATTACAAGGCAGACCATAATTTCTCCCGTATTAAAGGCTTTTCTTATATAAATATGCCTTAGAAGTCCCTTGTGAGTGGCTTCATCATAGGTGGGGATTTTATATTTTTCGCACCATTTGGCGACGATTCTCAGAATGTCCGCAAATTCAGGGGGCTGTAAAAGACAGTCCTTGCAGTCAATTACCCTGTGTGAAAAGGGGGCATAGAAGCCGGCGAGCAGTCTGCCGTTTGCTGTTTCCACGGGGAACTGAGCCTTGTTTCTGTAACGCTCGGTGCTGTCGGCGCCAACGGCATCAAGGGGTATTGTGTCAAGGTGTCCGATTCTCTTAAAAGCATCGCGCACCTTATCGGTCTTTATTCTTTTTTCCGCTTCATAAGAAATATGACGGTACTGACAGCCTCCGCAACGGGGGAAAACGGGGCAGTCGGGGATAATTCTGTCGGGGGATGCCTTCAGAATATTCTGCAGCTTTCCTATGGCATAATTCTTTTTAGCCTTAATAATTACACACTCTGCCGTGTCACCTGCGGCGGTGCCGTTTACAAATACCGCCTGACCGTCATAGTGTCCCACACCGCTTCCCTCGGAGGAAAAGCCCGTTATTTCAAGCTCAATTACATCATTTTTTTTAAGTGACATTTTTTTACCTCGAAAAAATCGGAATCCGGATTTTCCCGAATTCCGAATAAGATTAAAGTATATTGCTGAACATATAGTAGTATGCAGGGAGAAGCTTTATAAGAGAAACCCCGAAGACGAGCACACAGCCCAGCACCGCACCGCCCGTGAAGGTACCGCCTCTTTCGTGAAGGGTTCTTCTGTAGGTCATCATATCTGAGCATTCTTCTCTGATTTTCAGAATCTCTTTCCTGCATTTCTTCTTGTAGAAATAATCTGCAAAGAATGCCATTACAAAAGAAAGGGCAATAGATGCAAGGTCAAGTACAGTCAATATAACCGACTTTACATTTTCCTCTTCCGTGGGGGGTGTTGCCATAATCTCATCCTGAAGCTCTGTAAGATACTGCTCCATTTCTGCAATGGTCATTTCACCATTCATAACAGCGCCGTACATTTCACCCATCTGACTGTAAACAGCCTTTGATGCTTCCGATACGGAGCACCATGCCTGAAGTCCCGTAATAATAAGAAAAACAAGAAGGAAAAGAAGACCTTCCTTGAACATCTTTCTGTAGAGATACCATATAGGACCGAAAAGGAGAGCGCTGAAGGATACGGAAATCTTTTTTCCGAAGCGTTCCATACTCAGGAATTTTCTTATATATCTGCCTGATTTCTTTTCGCCTATAAAATCAGAGTATTCAACTACGGGAATGGAGTCAATCATAATATCGGGACGGACTCCGCCGAACTGCTGAAAATACTCGTAGGAATCTTCATCTACAATGGGAGCCCCCGTCATGGGATGAAGGTTTTCCCCTTGGCTGTTATTTACGGGAGGCACGGGAGCAGAATCTCTGAACAGAGGCTGACGGCACTTCATACAGAAAGCATCGTTTCCGTAATTGAGTGCGTTACAATGGGGGCACACAATAGCACTTTCACCGTTTTTGAAGGTATAGTTTGTGCCTATAGCTTCAGGAGCGGCAGGCTTTTCTTCTGCTTTGGGCTTCAGCTCCTCGGGTATTGTCCAGGAAAAGCCCTCCTCGTGTAAGGCGGTATTTGCACATTCGCCCTTTTCGTTCCAGCAGTCTCTGTGGTGGGGAGATCCGCATACGGGGCATACGACCGTATCGTCTGTTTCTGTAAACGTGTTATTACAATGAACACAATTGCATCCTTTAAATCTCATTTCACAACTCCAAAAATAAGGTTTTTATTAAATATATTACTATTCTATACAATTAAACTTAAAAATTCAATAAAAAAGTGAATATTCTTGTTAATTTTTAAAACTAAAAGATTTGACATCAACTGTATATTTTTGTATAATAAATCAGTATGTATTAATTTGTATTAAATTCAGAGGTGAAATATATGCTTCAGTATGAAGAATTAAGACTTGCTCTTCTTGAGCAGGAGGCTCCCCTGAAGGAGCTTAAGGAGGCTCTCGGTATTGATGCTCTCAAGGAAGAAATTGCTTCTCTTGATGCTGAAACCGCAAACGAAGCTTTCTGGAATGACGTGGCAAATTCCAACAAGGTTCTGCAGAAGCTCGCAGGACTTAAAAATAAGGTAAAAAAGTATGAGGACTTGGTTGCCGATTACGAGGATACTCTTACTCTCATTGAAATGAGTAATGAGGAAGAGGACGAGAGTATGCTCGACGAGTGTACCGAAAGTCTTGAAAGAGTAAAGAACAACATTGAAAATATGACCCTTGAAACACTTCTTTCGGGTCAGTATGACAATAACAATGCTATTCTTACCTTCCACGCAGGTGCCGGCGGAACGGAAGCTCAGGACTGGTGCCAGATGCTTTTCAGAATGTACGGTCAGTGGGCAACAAAGCACGGCTTCAAGTTCACAACAGTTGACTTCCTTGACGGTGACGAAGCAGGACTTAAATCTGCTGTTGTTGTTATTGAGGGTGACAATGCTTACGGCTATCTCAAGAGTGAAATGGGCGTTCACAGACTTGTACGTGTTTCCCCCTTTGACTCCTCGGGAAGAAGACACACTTCCTTTGCTTCTCTTGAGGTTATGCCCGAAATTGACGATACAATTGAAGTTGAAATCCGTGAAGAGGATATCACAATGGAAGTGTACCGTGCTTCGGGTGCCGGCGGTCAGAAGGTTAACAAGACTTCATCCGCTGTCCGTCTTATCCACAATCCCACAGGTATCGTTGTTTCCTGTCAGGTTGAAAGAAGCCAGCATCAGAACCGAGAAGTCTGTATGAGAATGCTGAAGTCCAAGCTTATTGAAATCAAGGAAAGAGAGCACCTTGAAAGAATTGAAGACATCAAGGGTGTTCAGAAGGAAATCGGCTGGGGTTCACAGATACGTTCTTATGTATTTATGCCCTATACCCTTGCAAAGGACCACAGAACCGGCTTTGAAAACGGTAATATCAATGCCGTTATGGACGGTGAAATTGACGGCTTTATCAATGCTTACTTAAAGCAGCAGTCTCAGCCTAAGGAAAACTGATTCTCCTGATAATACAAATACTGTTCCCTGTCTCTTTTGTTGAGACAGGGGTATTTTTTTTTGAAAGATGATGTTAATATTGTGTTTATGAATTGTGACATAAATATGACAGTTTTCCCGAAACATTTATTAATTGTTCATAAACTTGCACTTATTCTGCAAACACTTTGTGATATTATAACTCTGCAGTAAATACTGCTATTAAGTTTAATTATTCCTTTTATTTATTTTCTCTTCCCCAAAAGGAAAGACCCGACCGTCAGGCCGGGTTTTTCCTTTTTATCTCTGTTATGTAACGTTATTTACGGCTTTTTTATGCTGAGGTTAAGTCCCAGGGCGAGAACCGAGAGAACTAGAAGCATTATGAAGGGGGAAATATAGCTTCCCGTGTTTGTAAGAAGGGTGCTTGAGAAGGTCGCAAAGAAGGATGCGAAAATCAGGTTGAAATTCATAATGCTGTAATTTGTTGCAAAGCTCTTTTTACCGTAGAATGCCATAGTAAATGCGGAGGTTACCGTGGGGCAGGAGCCGTAGGAAATACCCGTAAGGCAAAGACCGACGGTGCAAAGGGGAAGGGAAGCTGTTATTACCGCTGCAAGTGTTATTCCTGCTGCAATTATTGTCAGGATATTGGCGGAAATCATTGTGATTTTTCTGCCGGCTTTATCAAAAAGAATTCCCGTCAGGATTCTGCCCACACCGTTGAAAACCGAGAGTACACCTACAAGGGTTGTTGCAAGGGAGGGGGAAGCATCAACGGAAAGCATCAGGTCTCTTGCGAAGCTGATGACACAGTTTCCTACGGCGGTGATGAATGCCATACAGATAAATGCTCTTATAAAGGTAAAGCTTTTTATCATCTGTAAGGGTGAAAAATCAACTGCTTCAAAGCTTTCTGTTTTATTCGATTTTGTGATTTTAGCTTCGGGAAGCTCTGTGGTTTCATCGGGCTTTTTAAGAATGAAGCCGGAAGAAATAATCACAAGAGCGGTGACAAGTCCTAAGAGAATATAGGTTTTCGTAACACCGATATTTTCATTCTGAAAAAGTGAGCTTATGATATTGCCGAGAAGCAGTGTGCTGACACCGAAGCCCATCATAAGAAGTCCCGAGCTGAATCCCTTTTTGTCGGGGAACCAGGCATTGACCGAGGAAACGGTCACGTTATAGGAAATACCGATTCCCGTTGCGGCAAGAAAGCCGTAGGTTACATAGAGGGCAGGAAGCATATTCTTGGTAAGAAGTCCCGTAAGTACAAAGCCTGTACCGACAAGTGTGCCTGCGGTGATAAGGGTTATTCTGACACCTGCTTTTGCGGACAGAAGACTTCCGAAGAATGCACCGAGACAGAAAAAGCACATAGTCACGGTGAAATTAAGGGCAAGGGATGAATCCGTCCAGCCGAAATCCTCCTTGAAGGGGACTTTAAGTATTGACCAGGCATATAAAACACCCGAAAAAAGCATTGAAAATACACCTGTAAAAAGGTAAATGCTGCGTTTTTTCAGAACTGCGGCAGTTTGCATTATTATGTTTCCTTTACTTATTCTATAAAATCATTATCCCTGAACTGAAGGGCATAGAGGTCCTTATATGTACCGCCAAGTTCAATCAGCTCCTCGTGGGTGCCTCTTTCCTTTATTTCACCGTCAATAACAACTGCAATTTCGTCTGCATTTCTTATAGTTGAAAGGCGGTGGGCTACAACAAGGGTTGTTCTGCCCTTGCAAAGCTCGTCGAGGGCCTCCTGAATAAGCACCTCCGTGGTGTTATCAAGTGCACTTGTGGCTTCGTCGAGAATAAGGATTGCAGGGTCTTTAAGAAATACTCTTGCGATACTCAGTCTCTGCTTCTGACCGCCCGAAAGACGGACGCCTCTTTCACCGATTTCGGTGTCGTAGCCGTTGGGAAGAGTCATTACGTAGTCGTGGATATTTGCTTTCTTTGCGGCTTCAATTACCTCTTCATCTGTGGCATCGGGTCTGCCGTAGAGGATATTGTCCTTTATGGAGCCTACGAAAAGGAAAACGTCTTGCTGTACGATACCGATGTTGCGTCTGAGAGACTCGAGGGTGATATCCCTTATATCCGTGCCGTCAATAAGAATTGCTCCGCCGCCTTCATCCCTCAGTTTGTAGAAATTGGGAAGCAGGTGGCAGATGGTGGTCTTACCGCCGCCCGAGGGCCCCACAAGAGCTAATTTTCTGCCCTTGGGAAGGTGCATATTTACGTTTTTAAGGACGTCCGCATTGTCGCCGTAAGCGTAGGTTACATTGCGGAATTCGATTTCGCCCTTGACATCTTCAAGCTCTTTTGCTCCCTGTCTGTCCTCTTCGGGCTCCTCTTCCATAACCTCAACAAAGCGTCTGAAACCGCTGGTGCCGTTCTGGAACTGCTCCATAAAGCCGATAAGTGTGTTTACGGGACCTAAGAAAAGATTTACGGAAACGATGAAGGTGGAGTAGTCACCGAAGGAGATTCTTCCCGAATAAAGGAAAAGACCGCCTGCAATAAGAATGAAAACATTGAATACATCCGTAACAAAGGTTGTTGAGGAATGAAAGCGTGCCATTGCGGAATAAGCTCTGCCTGAGGAATTTACAAAGGAATCATCGCCTACAGTAAACTTTTCAACCTCTTTTTCTGAATTTGTGTAAGCCTTTGTAACACGTATACCCGTAATACTGCTTTCAACGGATGCGTTTATGATTGCATTGCTTTTTCTTCTGTCGTCAAATGCCTGCTTCATAGCACGTCTGCAGTAAAAGGTTACAACCACAAGCACGGGCACGCAAAGGAAGATTATAAGGGTAAGAATCCAGTCAATTGAAAGAAGATAGGAGAAGGAAAGAATAATCATCACGGAGCTTATGAGAAGATTCTCGGGACCGTGGTGGGCAAGCTCGCAGACCTCGAAAAGGTCGCTGGTGATACGGGTCATAATTTTACCCGTTTCGTTGTTGTCGTAGAACTTAAAGGGAAGCTTCTGCAGATGGCGGAATAAATCCTTTCTCATCTGTGACTGCATTTTAACGCCGATTATGTGTCCGTAGTAGTCAACGAAATAGCGAAGTCCCATACGAAGGGCATAAAGGGCAAGGACAACTATGCCTGCAATAACAATTGTTGAATACATTTTTTCGGGGATGTATTCATTCAACATCTTATTGGTGACTATGGGATATACCATACCTATTACAGAAATAAGAAGGGAAGCGCCCATATCAAGAATAAGCATTTTTTTGTGAGGCTTATAGTAGCTTAAAAACCGTTTCAGCATTTTTTTTATTCTCTCTTTCCGCAAAATATACGAAGTAATTATAAAACAATCTCCCCGTGATTTTCAAGTGGTAATATATAAGGTTTTTTAATTTTATAAGTATATAGGGAAAATGATTGGCAAAAAATGTATTTATCCTTTACAAATGAAAGAAAATAGGGCATAATATACAGGTATGCGAAAAAATTTTCGGAAAATAAAAAAATTTTTTCGGAAAAATGTGACCTTTTCCTTTTCTCAGACGTATTACAGACAGGAGGCAGTCAGGTGGGAAGAACTCCGAAGCCCGGTTCCGACATCGGAAAGGCTTATGAAAAGTATTCCGATATGCTTTACAGAATCGCTCTTTTAGAGATTCGTAATCATGAGGATGCTATGGATGCTGTCCAGGACGTATTTCTGAAATATATGCAGAAAAACGTACTGTTTTCTTCCGAAGAGCACGAAAAGGCGTGGTTTATCAGGTCGACAATAAACCGCTGCCGTGACATTTACCGTAAGAACTCCGTGAGAAATCACGAGGATATTTCGGAAATGGAAAACCTTGTGGCATCAGAGAGCGTTTCTGATGAAACCAAGGAGGTGCTGTGGGCGGTAGAACAGCTTCCGGAGAAGCTCAGAAGCGTTGTTGTTTTACACTACCTTGAAGGTTTAAGTGTGGAAATGACCGCAAAATCACTTAAAATTTCATCCTCCGCGGTGAAAATGAGACTGTCCAGAGGCAGAGAAATGCTGAAAGATATTCTTGAGAAGGAGGAGTTCAATGTTTAACGATAAAGTAAAGACTGAATATCAGTCCGTAAAGGCTCCCGCTGAGCTTTACGAGCGTATATTGAACACCGACCGACCCGGGGAAAAGAAAGCTGTTGTTATTCCTTTCAGAAGATATGCGGCAATTGCTGCTGCTCTTGCGGTTATCGTCTGCAGTGCATTCGTGCTTACAGGCAGAAACGCTGCTCCCGATATTTACCTCGGAAGCGAAAGACTGACAGGAGAAATCACTCTTACAAGTGAAAACAATGACGGCATAATGCTCGCAAGAACGGGCAGGGAAATCGGCTGTGAAATGACCCTCCGGTTAAAGAAGGATACGGTCGTCACCACAGTAAACGGGATTCTGCTTTCGGATTCCGGTGAGGTTATACTGACAGAAGGGGAGGAAAAGACCTTTTCCGAGCCGCTTCAGTGCAAATGGCTTGTGCCTGATGCCGACAGGGAAATGACTTATTCGATTTGTCTTTCCGACAAAAAAGGCACATATACAATTAATCTGTACTTTGACAAACAGACTGACAGCTGGACAGTCTCTTTGACAAAATAAAAGACAAACAAACATAACAAAAGGAGAAAATCAAAATGAAAAAAGTAATCGCTATCGTTCTCGCACTCGTAGTAGTTATCGGTCTTGTAGCTTGCGCTACAGTTGGCGGCAACAACGACGAAACAACAACTCTTGAAGAAACAACAGGCGCTGCAACAGTTGCTAACACCTTTGCTGAGGCTTTCAAGGCAGAGGCTGCTAAGGAAGGCGCAACAACAAACACAATCGCTACAGCTCTTTCCACAAACGAGCTCGTTGCATTTATGCCCATGGTTCAGGATATGGAAGCAGGCTACCTTGCAGGTTTCTCCGCTGACATCACAGGCTTCAAGGCTTGTACAGCATTCGTTCCCATGATCGGCACAATCCCCTTCGTAAGCTATGTTTTCGAGCTTGAAGCTGATGCTGACAAGGATGCTTTCATCACAACTCTTAAGGACAATGCAGACCTTCGTTGGAACATCTGCACAGCTGCTGAAGAAATGGTAGCTGAAACAGAAGGCAACTTCGTATTCTTCGTAATGGCTCCTCTTTCCTTCGAACAGCCCGAGGCTGAAGGCGAAGGCGAAGTTGAAGGCGGCGACATCGGCGGTATGGAAGGCGAGCTTGACGGCCCCGCAGCATTCGACCCCGAAGCTGAAACAGCTGAAGAAACAACAGTTGAAGAAACAACAGCTGCTTAAGAGGTTGTTTGAAACAAACTTTTGAAAAGAGAAGGAGCTGAAAATCAGCTCCTTTTTTGTTATGTAAATCATAATTTATATGTCAGAAGTAATTACCCAAGAGGCAGTGACGTGCATTTAACATTGTAGGGGATGGCGTCCCCGACATCCCGCGGACAGTAAACAAATTTATAGATGTAATGTCCCTGTGAGGTACATTTTTATATACAACGGGGCAAAACACAGACAATTTATTTTACCGAAAGCGGGTCGTCGAGGACGCCGACCCCTACAAGGGAAGATTTATTTTTGCGGTCCGCAGGTAATAACATCTTCTTGTAAATTATGATTTGTCCGGGAGTGTTTAAATGTTATTTTCAAGTATTTCATTTTTATATTTTTTCCTGCCGGCGGTGCTGATTCTTTATGCTGTGGTACCGAAGGTGCTTAAGAACTCGGTTCTTCTGGTTTCGGGTCTTGTTTTCTACGCCTGGGGTGAGCCCAGATACGTAGTCATTATGGTAATTTCCATACTTGTAGGCTATGTGTTCGGACTTTTAATCGAAAAATTCCGCGGAAAGAAGCTATCCAAGGTATTTATGATTATGTCCGTCTGTGTGGACCTGGGACTTTTGGTATATTTCAAATATGTAGATTTCTTTATTGATAACTTCAATGCCGCGACAGGCCTTGGTATTCCGCTTCTGAGAATTGCACTTCCCATAGGTATCAGCTTCTACACCTTCCAGATTTTAAGCTATACCGTTGACGTTTACAGAGGGGACGTGCCTGCACAGAAGAATCCCGTAACTCTCGGTGCCTATATCACAATGTTCCCTCAGCTCATAGCAGGTCCCATTGTGCGTTACTCCGATGTTGAAAGAGAGCTCAGAGAGAGAAAGCATACTCTTCAGAAAATTTATGAAGGCATTCTCCGTTTCACTATAGGCTTCGGCAAGAAGATTCTTATTGCAAATGCCCTCGGCGAGCTTTGTGAGAATTTCAAGGCAACCGACGAAAAGACGGTGCTTTACTACTGGCTTTATTCTATAGCCTTCTCCCTTCATATCTATTTTGACTTCTCGGGCTACAGCGATATGGCAATAGGTCTCGGTAAAATCTTCGGCTTTACCTTTATGGAAAACTTCAACTATCCTTACATTTCAAAGAGTGTAACGGAGTTCTGGAGAAGATGGCATATGTCTCTCGGGCAATGGTTCAGAGACTATGTGTATATCCCTATGGGCGGAAACAGAGTGGGAACCCTCAAGCATTTAAGAAACATATTTACGGTGTGGTTCTTAACGGGCTTCTGGCACGGTGCCGACTGGAATTTCATTGTGTGGGGCCTTTATTTCGCAGTTCTTCTTACTCTTGAAAAAATGTTCCTCGGTAAATATCTCAAGAAGAGCAAGGTTCTTTCCCGTGTGTACGTGCTTATTCTTATTGCAATAAGCTTTGTTATTTTCAATGCCGCAGGTATGGGTGAGGCTATGCAGTATATCGGCGGTATGTTTGGTATCGGTGCTTCGGGTCTTGCAGGGGCAGAGTGGCTTTATTCCTTAAGAAGCTTTGCGCTGATTCTGGTTGTAGCCGTAATCGGAGCTACTCCCGTGCCGAAGCTTATTGTAAAGAAAATGAACGAAACGAAGGCAGGAAGAATTGCGGTTGACATTCTGGCACCCGTCTTTGCTGCAGGTATTCTTGTGCTTTGCACGGCTTACCTTGTTGACGGCTCCTTCAATCCCTTCCTTTATTTCAGATTTTAACAGGAGGCTGAGAATATGAAAGACAAATTAAAGTATATTATCACGGTAGTATTGTCAGCCGCCATTATTTTCGGCTTCTCTGCCTGGTTCCTTCTTAAAGCACCTACGGAATATTCCGATTCCGAAAGAAGAGCGCTGAAGCTTCTTCCCGATTTCAGCATTGAAAACGTGCTTTCGGGTAAATATATGTCTGAGTTTGAGGATGCTTCTCCCGACCAGTTCCCCCTTCGCGATCTGTTCAGAAGCATAAAGGCTTATGCCTCCGAGTATCTGTTCTTCAGAATGGATAATAACAAAATCTTTCAGGCTCAGGGCCATCTTTCAAAGCTCGAATACCCCATGAAGGATGATATGATAGACTATGCAGGTGAGAAATTTACCTACATTTATGAAAACTATCTCAAAGATACGGACGCTGAAATTTATTTAAGCGTTGTTCCCGATAAGAACTGTTTTATTGCGGAAAATAACGGCTATCTCTCCTTCAATTACGATGAATTTGCAGAAAAAATCAAAGAAAAAACACCCTTCGCACAGTATATCGACATAAAGCCTCTGCTTTCTGCCGATGACTATTACACCACCGACACCCATTGGAAGCAGGAAAGCATTAGGGATATTGCTATGAAGCTTCTCAATGAAATGGGTACGACCGGAAAGGGTGAGTACACGGAAAATGTAATTGACAAGCCCTTCTACGGTGTTTATTACAATCAGTCGGGACTTAAAGTGCCCACAGATAAGCTTATATATCTTACAAACGATGTTATTGACAGCGCGGTTGTTACCAATTACGACACGGGAAAGGCAGTAAGCAAGCCCGTATATGATATGACAAAGGTTGATACTCCCGACCTTTATGAGGTATTCCTTTCGGGTACCGTTGCCGTTTCCGTAATTGAAAACACCAAGGCAGAGGAAAATAGAGAGCTTATACTCTTCCGCGATTCCTTCGGAAGCTCCGTAGCTCCCCTTCTTCTTGAGGGCTATTCAAAGGTGACGGTTGTCGATATAAGATATATAGCCTCCTCCGCTTTAAGAGGTGTGGTTGATTTCGAAAATGCCGACGACGTGCTTTTCCTTTACTCCACAGTTTTATTGAATAATTCAGTTGCAATGAAATAAATGCTTGTAAAATCTTACCCCCTGTTCCGATTTTCGGGACAGGGGGATTAATCATTTATTTAGCGAGTTAAGATATACTTCAAGCAGCTTCAATGCTGTATTTTTTTCATTTAGTGTGCACCGGTTAAATTGCTCAAAAATCTCTCGTTCTTTATTTTTCGTTTCTTTGCTTTCAGTCAAGATTTCATCGGGAGTAATATGAAGAGCATTACATATACGAAGCAGGGTTTCTGTTCGCATATTCGCCGTTCCTCTTTCAATATCAGCATAAGCTCTGTCGGATAGTCCGGCGGCTTCTGCTGCCTCTGCCTGAGTAAGCCCCAGTTTTTTTCTTATTGAAAAGAGTTTACTTCCGATTTTATAAAAATCAAAAACAAGCATTATAATTCCTCCGAATTGCATTATGTAAGAATTATAATTCCTAAATTGCTTGACTTATAGGAAGTATTGTGCTAAAATACAGGCAGAATGGCTCCTATTTTTAGACAGAATGGTGCTGTTTAAGAAGAGAAGAAAGGTGATTTTTATGAAAATTAAAAAGTCAAAGCTTATTATGCTTGTCTTGACGGTTTTTATGCTTTTGGGTGTGCTTGTGCTTACAGCCTCGGCATCGGACAATGAAGTCATCACCGGTAAAGCCGGTGAGAATGCCATTTACACTTATTATCCCGAAACAGATGCTCTTGTTTTCAGCGGCGAAGGCAAAGTTGATGACTATGCACTTCCTTATTGGTTTGCTGATCCTTGTTATATTGTTATTGAAGAGGGTATAACGGAAATAGGCACTTGTTTCTTTAATGGTGTTTGTTCTGCAGTGTTTATCCCGGAAACAGTTCTTTTTATTGATGAAAACGCTTTTCAGCAATTTGAGTTAAATGCTGCACCGCATGTTTTTCCGGAGCTTGCTTTGTATTATGAAGGCAGCAGTGAGCAGTTTGAAGAGATCATGCCTGTAGTAATTTATGATAGTTACACCGTTTATGCGAACAGTTATATGATGTCTGCACATAATCACAGTTTTTCAGAAAGTGTTTTAGGTGGTGAGGCTGCTGAAATATGTAACAATTGGTGGTGGACTGATCATAGCTGTAGCTGTGGTTTTATCTACCGTACTCTTAATGAGCCTCTCGGAGAGCATATTTATTCTGAGTTGATAGCGATTGATACCCCGTTTTTGTGTCTTGATTCGGGTAATGACGGTTATCACATTGCGGAGTTTGGATGCAAAAATTGTTCGTGGCGAATATTTAAAGAACTGCCGGTTGAACCGCATACTTTAAAAAATTATCAGTATGATTCTTTAGCACCGTGCAGACTTGAAGACGGAGAGATTATCACAACACTCCGTCGGTCTTGGTGTGCAGTCTGTGATTCTGATTATGATGAAACAGAGATTACCACAGGCCCTATAGATTGTGAGGTTCTTAAGTGGACTGAAACAAAAGTGCCTTCCTGCAAAGAAAAGGGTGAAGAGCAAGGAACCTGTATTCATTGCGGACAGACGGTTACAAGAGCCATTGATGAAAAACCTCACGATTTGAGATATGTTGTAATTAAAGAAGCCACCTGCAAAGAAGAGGGTGAGGCTCTTTATGACTGCAATAAATTCGGGTGTTCTTATTCCGGAGAGTCGATTGTTTTGCCAACAGTTGACCACAAGCCCAGTGAATGGTATACCTCTTCCAATGTATCCTGTACTGCTGACGGAGAGGAATCAAGAAGCTGTGTTTGGTGTGGTGAAAGGATTGAAACACGAAAAACCGAGGACAAATTAGGACATAGCTTCGGAGAATGGGTTGTGATGATTTCTTCAACGTGCATTTTCCAGGGGTGGGAGTATAAAGACTGTGCTCGTTGCGGAACAAGGGAAACACGAGAGCTGCCTTTAACACCTTGTTATGACAGTGATGACAACGACCCCTATTGTGACTATTGCGGTAATGAACTCAAGCATATTGATGAAGATAATGACGGTATCTGCGACTTCTGCACCAGTGAATTTGAACACAGAGATTATGACGGTGACGGATATTGCGATTGGTGCGGTTATGAGTTTGAACACAAAATGACCTTTATTGAAAGAATTATTGACTTCTTCAACAGCATAGTAAACTGGTTCAGAGGCTTGTTTGGTTTTGCATAAAATTAAAATAGTATTTAGGGAGCAGAACGGTTTTTTCCGTTTTGCTCCCTGCTTTTTTTGAGCAGAAGCAACACTTTTGCACTTAAAAACGACACTTTTGCACATTTCCCTAAAAAGGTTGACAAAGGGAAGTTTAATTGTTAGAATGGAAAAAAATTACAGAAAGGAAGGTGGATAAAATGACAAATACAATGAATACCGTAAAGCTTTATGACGTGTGTGATATGGTGCCGGATACAGGTAAGAATAATTCCCGGAGTGTCGTTTTGTCTGCTTTTTTATGTTGACAGAATTGTCTGATTGTACTCAGGACATCTCCGAATCAGGGGGTGTCCTTTTTGTTTTTTAGTTTGTGTGAGGAGGTTGATTATGAAAATCTGCATTTGTGATGAAGACAGCTTTTTTATAAGAGAAATCAGAAACAGGCTTTTACCCTTCAGTACGGCTGAGGAAGGCTTTCAGGTTTCGGATTTCTCTTCGGCTCAGGAGCTTATTGAATATTACAGAAACGGCGGAAGCTTTGATATTCTTTTTATAGATATTGAAATGAACGGTATTAACGGCATTGAAGCGGCGGAAATTATCCGTGCACTTTCTCCCAGAACAATAATAATTTTTGTGTCTTCTCTTACGGATTACATTTTTGATGCATTCAGAATTGAAGCCCTGCATTTTCTGGTAAAGCCTGTAAGGGACAGAGAATTTGAAGAGGTTTTTGACAGGGCGCTTAATAAGTACCGCACCGTGAATGCAAGTATAATTCTTAAATGGGAAAGCACAAGAAACAAAATCCAGATAGATAAAATAAGCTTTGTTGAGGGCTACAGACGGCACCTGACGGTACACACCGCTGACGTGGTATATGAGGCAGTCGGAAAAATTTCCGAAATGCAGGATATTCTGTCACCCCACGGCTTTGTAAGAGTGCATCAGGGCTTTATTGTAAATATGAATTACATAAAAAGCTTCAAGACGGATGAGGTTGAGCTGACGGACGGCACAAGAGTTCCCGTAAGCGTAAGAAAAAGGCAGGATGCCTTAAAAATCTATGATAATTTTATTGAAAAGCAGGTCGGAGAAGTATATGT
This sequence comes from Clostridia bacterium, assembly GCA_017625435.1. Lineage (GTDB taxonomy): Bacteria > Bacillota > Clostridia > Oscillospirales > Acutalibacteraceae > RUG806. Next base: position 6,924 of record JAGAKX010000018.1, on the reverse strand, counting down.
CATATAAATTAAATATATGTCGCAGTAAAAAAACAAATCAGAACACTTTTGCACATTAAATTCACACTATTGCAGGATGAATTTACTTATGTTTTTGTTTTATTTATCATATTATTGAAGCGGCAGAGCAGTTTTCGCTTTGCCGTTATTTTTTAATAAAAAACTGAAAAGGAGATTATTATGAAATTATTTTCAATTATATTTTTTATTTCGGCAGTTCTGTGTGTAATTTTTGCAGGACTTGCCTTTGCAAAGAAGCTTCCCGGAAAGGGAAAGGGTACGGGAATTGTATTTCTTACAGCCTCGGGAGTTTTCGCCTTGTGTGAGCTTTGCTGTATATGGGAATCCCCCAAGGGCTTATGCCTTATCATCGGCGGAGTACTGCTTGTAAACCTGATTTTTACAATAGCAAGAAATGAAGGAGAAAAAGAAATTGAAGAATAAAAAGAAAAAATACAGCTATTTCGGGAACCTCGGTTTTATGGTAAAAAACCATTGGTTATACGATAAAAGCTACATAATTCTGCAGGTACTGCTGACCCCTCTCGGGGCACTTACCTCGGTTATTGCGGCATTTCTTCCGAAGACGGTTCTGGACTGTATAGAGGGAGAAGCGTCACCGTCGGAGCTTTTTGTTAAGGTCGGGCTTATGTCCTTTTTTATGATAATTTTCAGCTGGGGACAGGGAGTTTTGCAGAATAAGGTGTGGACCTCAAGAATGCTCACCCGTGATGTGCTTATTCACAGGCTTATCTGCCGTAAGGTTATGGATATGGATTACAATAACTATGCCTACAACGAAACAAGAGTGCTTCGGGAAAAGGCGTGGAATGCGGTTCACGGCTGGGAGGGGAGTGTTGCAAGATTCGTGGAGCTTAACTGCCTCGCGGCGTCATCCTTCTTCGGCTTTTCGGCATTTACGGTAATTATAGTGGAGTGCAATCCGTGGTTTATTCCGATACTTGTGGTCTGCTACGGAATAAGCACCGCAGGCTGGCTTATTTTTCAGAAGTGGAAGGATAAAATCAAGGACTCTGTAGCGGCGTTGTTTTTAAGGCTTCATTATGTTACTTACCGTTCAAAGGATTTTTCAAATGCAAAGGATGTAAGAATCTACGATATGTCCGATTTTCTTATGAGAAAGCTGGACAGGCACCTTGAGGACGTAACGGAATATAACACAAAGAGAAACAACGGGCATTTCATTAACTGTATGCTTGAAGATGTTCTTAAATTCGGTGTGGGGCTCGGAGCCTATGTTTATCTTATATATCTTAAGGTAACTTCAGATATGACTCTGGGCGATTTTTCTTTGTATTTCGGTGCAATTACGGGCTTCGGTGCGTGGCTTACAAGACTTGTTGACAATATTGCGGAAATAATTTCCGGTTCTCATAATGTAAGCGACCTGAGAAGCTTTCTTGATATTCCCGATAAAATGAATAAGAGAGAGGGTGAAAGGCTCCCCGAAGGAGATGAGCTTCCCCCGGAAATTGAACTTAAAAACCTTACCTTTTCTTACGACAAAGCAGAAGAGCCCACCGTTGACAGGCTTAATCTCAAGATAAATAAAGGCGAAAAAATTGCAATTGTAGGTGTAAACGGTGCAGGAAAATCTACCCTTGTAAAGCTTATCTGCGGTCTTTTTATTCCTTCGGACGGGCAGATACTTATTAACGGAGCAGACAGCCGTCTTTTTAACAGAGATGAATACTATAAGCTGTTTTCTACTCTTTTTCAGGACTGTGCTCTTCTTCCTGCTACGGTTGCAAAGAATATTGCCCTTTCCGAGGAGGAAAAAATTGACCGTGAAAGGCTGTGGGAATGTATGTGTCTTGCAGGAATAGACGAAAAGGTCAAAAGTCTTCCCGAGAAAGAAAACACTCTTCTTGTACGTGAGGTTCACGAGGGTGCAGTTGCCTTTTCGGGCGGAGAACTGCAGAGGCTTCTTCTTGCCCGTGCTCTCTATAAGGATGCTCCTGTAATAATCCTTGACGAGCCCACCGCCGCCCTTGACCCCATTGCGGAAAACGAAATGTATCTTAAGTACAGTGAGCTGACGGAAGGTAAAACTGCCATATATATTTCCCACCGCCTGTCCTCCACCAGATTCTGCGACAGGATTATTCTTCTTGACGGCGGAAAAATTGCTGAAACGGGTACTCACGGGGAGCTGCTTTCCCTGAACGGGCGATATGCCGAAATGTTCAATACTCAGAGTAAATACTACAAAGAGGAGGCGGTAGTGTGAAAAAGCATTTAAGGGAGCTGAAGGACGACTTTTTTATAATAAAAGAGGGTCTGAAGCTTGTTAAAATCTATCTCGGAAAAAATTATTTTTCCCTGAATCTCATTGTAAAGATATTACGTGCCGTGTCTCCCTATATCACAATTTACTGTACGGGACTTATAATAACTGCCCTTGCCGAAAAGAGAGAGCTTAAGGAAATTCTGCTATATGTTCTGATTGCTACTCTTTCGGGGCTCATAATTGATATTATTATAAGGACGGTCAACCGCAAGGCTCTTATAATGCTTAACAGCTGTTGGGAAAAGCACAGCGCACTTCTTTCAAGAAAGGCTCTGGAGCTTGATTTCGCAAAGGCTGAAAGCTCCTCGGTTCAGGAATTAAGAGGAAAAATTGAAGAAAACGCAAATAACGGAAACGGTCTTACCTGGGTTGCCGAATGCGTTGCGGAAATGATAGCCTGTCTTATATCCGTTGCAGTTGCAATTGTGATGATTTCGGGAATGGTTGTAAGCCGTGCGGACGGCGCTCTTACGGGCTTTATGGCATTCGTGAACTCCCCCTTGCTTGCAGTCTGTCTTGTTATTCTTACGTTTGTCGGAATTGCGGTATCCGTAAAATATCACGGTCAGAGCGAAAAGAAGCAGTTCAATATCTTTAACCGTGTGGTGAAATTCAATCCTGTGCTCGAATACTATAATCAGAAGTATCTCAACGAAAACGAGAGCGGTAAGGACGTAAGAATCTTTGACGAAAAGGGGCTTATTGAAGAGGAAATCCGTGAAAAAATTTATAAGCCTACGGAGAAAATGCGAAACGATGTATTTAAGGTCTGGTCGGGTATGGGGCAGATAAGTACCGTGATTACAAATCTTCTCGGCGGTGCAGTTTATGTTTTTGTGGGTCTTAAGGCCCTTGCAGGTGCCTTCGGGGCAGGCAAGGTAGTCGAATATTACGGTGCAATTACAAAGCTTATTTCCGCCTGCACGGATATTGCGGGAAATGCAGGCTACTTAAGGGCTAACAACGGACAGCTGAAGCAGGAGCTGGAATATCTTTCCCTTAAATCCGATATGGTAAGCGGTGACAGAACTGTTGACGGTATTGATCCCGACAGCTGTGTCTTTGAATTCCATAACGTGTCATTCGCTTATCCTGAAACCGAGCCCCTTGTGCTTCGTGATTTCAGTATGAAAATCTGTTCGGGTGAGCGTCTTGCGGTTGTTGGAATGAACGGCAGCGGAAAATCAACGATGATTAAGCTTCTTTGCCGTCTTTATGACCCCACCGAGGGGAAAATTACCCTTAACGGCATTGATATAAGAGAATTCAATTATTCGGAATACCTGAAACTGTTTGCTATAGTTTTTCAGGATTTCAAGCTTCTCGCCTTTCCCGTGGGGGAAAATATTGCCTGTTCTGAAAGCTATGACGAGGAAAAGGTGTGGAAATGTCTTCAAATGGCAGGAATAAAGGAAAGAGTAGAGCAGTTCCCCAAAAAGCTTGATACGGCAATTTACAAGCTTTACGAAAAGGACGGAATTGACCTTTCGGGCGGGGAGGAACAGAAAATTGCCATTGCCCGTGCTCTTTACAAGGATGCTCCCTTTGTTATCCTTGATGAGCCCACAGCCGCCCTAGACCCTATTGCAGAAAGCGAGATATATTCGGGCTTCAATGATATTATCGGAAATAAAACCGCCGTGTTTATTTCCCACAGACTGTCCTCCTGCCGTTTCTGTACCCGTATTGCGGTATTCCATAAGGGAAGCGTTGTTGAGGAAGGGACTCACGAGGAGCTGCTTTTGATTCCCGACGGCAAATACCGGGAGCTCTGGAATGCCCAGGCGCAGTATTATAAGGAAAACGATATCAGGCTTTCTGCCGTATAAGCAAATTAACCCCTTTTCGGTTTTGTCGGAAAGGGGAATTTGTTATGTTGAAAATTAAACATAATATGTGGTATAATTAAGCCGATAAATAAGAATATTATAACGTATCTGCGGAAAGTAGAGTGTTATTTTGTGCGGTATGCGTTGCGTCAGATTGAAAGCGGCAGTGACTTCTGCTACGATAGCTTTCGGAGGTGATTCTTATGGATCAGAAAAAAACAGGAAAATTTATATCGGACCTCAGAAAAGAGAGGTCGATGACACAAAGAGAGCTTGCGGATAAAATCGGTGTCAGCGATAAGACCGTTTCAAAATGGGAAACGGGACGGGGACTGCCCGAAATCTCGATTATGCAGGTGCTGTGCTCCGAATTCGGAATCAGCATTAATGAGCTTTTGTCGGGTGAGAGACTTGACGATGCCTCATACCGTGAAAGGGCGGAGGAAAATATGGCACGGCTTCTGAAGCCTTCCGGAGTCAAGGAGCTGCTTTGGCATATTGCCGTCAGTACAGTACCGTTTATGGGGGCATTAATGACCTTCCCTTTGGCTGCGGGAAAGCTTATTCCCCCTGAGCTTATTCCCGTGATTCTTTTTCTCGCAGTTCTTTTTATCGTCGGGAATTTAGCGGCGGGCATTACTTACGGTATCGTAAAAAAGCGAAGCGGAATAAGTCTTGCGGTGTCCTTTATTTATAACGCATTTCTGCTGTGTGTTCTCGTCGGCTTATTCACGATGGTGACCGTTATATTTTTCGGTACGAAGCCCTAATATAAGGAGAGTAAGGTTATGCTTAAATTCATTTGTTACCCCAAGTGCACCACCTGTCAGAAGGCAAAAAAATGGCTTGATGACAACGGAGCAGAATATGCTCTGAGAAATATTAAGGAGGAAAATCCCACCCTTTCCGAGCTTTCGGAGTGGTACGGAAAAAGCGGTCTTCCCCTTAAAAAATTCTTCAATACAAGTGGACTTCTTTATAAATCCCTTGAGCTTAAAACGAAGCTTCCCGGGATGAGTGAAGAAGAAATGCTGAAGCTTCTTGCGAGTGACGGTATGCTCGTTAAGCGCCCCCTGCTCATAGGAGATGACTTTGTTCTTGTGGGCTTTAAGGAAGCCGAATGGCAGGAAAAGCTCGGTAAATAAGGCTCTGTCCGATACAGACTGCTCGGCAGCAGTTGACGGATTTTTGTATCTGCTGTATAATCGGGATATATATATGTACGGAGGAATCGGTATGACAAAACTTTTTTCATTGATTTTAAGCTTTTTAGCGCTCTTTACTTCACTTTTTGTGCCTTTTGAAACAGCTTCTGTTCCGGATTCTCAGGATGATTTTGTGCCCGTTGCAAGATTTATTGCAACAAGTGACACTCATATCAGTACACTCGGAGATAAGGGCTGTAAAAGAGTTGCAAAAATGCTCAATACTGCCTATGCCATAGCTGAGGCTGATGAAGACTACAACGGTCTTGATGCGGTTGTTTTCTCCGGGGATATTACCGACAGCGGTACCTTTACGGCATTTTCTGCCTTTACCGCAACAACAAATAAGGCAATAAAGGGTGATACCGAAAGGCTTGCGGTTGTGGCAAAGGCACACGACGGATATACCTACAGCAACGGCAGTCTTGATATTTATACTTCGCTTACGGGGCAGGAGACCGATTTTCACAGAGTTATAAACGGTTTTCATTATATCGGTGTTTCCCGCTCCGACTCAGGTGAGCACTATCTCCCCGAGCAGGTGCAGTGGCTTGACAACGAGCTTAAAAAGGCTACCGAGGATGCCCCTCTTCAGCCCGTTTTCGTGTTTACTCACGAGCACGTGCTTAACACTGTTTTCGGAAGCTACACCTACGACGGTTGGGGATTGGATACGTTTCTTGAAGTGCTCAATAAGTATCCTCAGGCTGTGCATATTTCAGGTCATTCACACTATCCCGCAAACGACCCCCGTTCAATCTGGCAGGGCAATTTCACGGCTATAGGTGATGGTGGTCTTGCATATTATGAGTTTACTGTTGACGACAAAACCGCAGTTCATCCCGAGAATTACAAGACTATGACACAGGCTCTTTTAATTGAAATTGATGCTCTCAACCGTGTGCTTGTAAGGGTTCTTGACGTTGATGCGGGAAAATATGTAAAGGAATACCTTATTGACAACGTGGCATCCCCCGTGAAGGTAAAGTATAATCACGAGGCAAGAAAGAGACTCAGCACCGCTCCCGTTTTCAGTGACGGCGCAGAGCTGACAGTTAAAAAGAGTGCCGCTCAGTATGAGGTTACCGTGCCTCAGGCAAAGGTTTTCGGTGATAATGAGGTTTATTTATACCGGATCAGCATAAAGAATTCCTCCGGTAGAGAGGTTTATTCAGACCGTGAGCTTTCTCAGTATTACTTCGCTGAGGTGCCCGAAAGCATTACCTTTAACGGAATTTATCTCGGTACTGACAGCTACACCGTAACGGTTGTTGCCGAGGACGTATGGGGCAACGTAAGCACACCCCTTACCACGGTAATCGGATAAGTAGTTTTTAACTAAGAAAAGGACCGCCACGGGGCGGTCCTTTGCATTTTGTCTATGGGCTACAAAAAAGATATTTTCGGCAGTTTGCGTATGAATTTGAACCCTTGCGCTTTTAGTGAAATATCTCGCTTTCGCTCGATATGAAATAATCCCGACGGATTATGAAATATTCGGCTTACGCCGAATGTGAAATAAAATTCGTTCCTTAACATTTGCGAAGAAAATATTTCATACGCGAAGCGTATTTCATAT
>JAGAKX010000017.1 GCA_017625435.1 Clostridia bacterium | reverse complement strand
GCCTGTTACAGAGCATATAAGGGATTTCAGAAGAGAGGACCTTACCTTTACCCGTATTGAGGAGCTCGGTAATAATACCCTCAGATGTACCCTTTCCGACAGAAGCGTTACTGTCAATGTCGGTGAAATATTTGAGACGAGAAACATTATCCGCGACCAGACAGGCAGTATGTTTGAAAGATGCAAGAATCTTACCTTCGAAAATCTTCGTGTGAAATTTATGCATGGACTCGGTATGGTTAATCAGTTTTCCGAAAACATAACCTTCAGAAACTGCGATTTTACACCGAAAGAGGGAAGGACTATAGCAAGTACTGCCGATTTCTTTCAGTTTTCGGGCTGTAAGGGCAAAATTCTTATTGAAAACTGTAAGGCACGGGGAGCACAGGATGACTATGTAAATGTTCACGGCACACACTTAAGAATCATTGATGTGAATAAAGACGAAAAATCAATGCTTGTCCGCTTTATGCATCCCGAAAGCTGGGGCTTTCAGGCATTAGGTGTGGGTGACGGAATTGAATTTATACGTTGGGATACATTACAGTCCTATAATTCGGCTATGGTCACGTCCTATGAAAAAGTCAATGATACCGATATAAAGGTTTTCTGTGATTTTATTCCCGATGATATAATTATCGGAAAGGATGTAATTGAAAATGTTACATACACACCCGATTTAACCGTCCGGAGCTGTGATTTCGGTCCGACAAGCGGCAGAGGAATTCTCTGTACTACAAGGGGCGAGGTTATAATTGAAAATAACCGCTTCAGAAAGCTCTGGGGACCTGCTCTTTTAATTGAGGATGACTGCAATTTCTGGTTTGAATCGGGACTTACAAAAAGTATAACATTCTGCAATAATGAGGTTATTTCCTGTAATATCGGAAAGACGTGGGAGGGAGCTCCCGTAATTCAGGTTACACCGAAAATTATGGATGAACGCTTCAAGGGCTTCGTTCACGAAAAACTGAATATAACGGGTAACAGATTTATTTCGGCTCCTTACGGTAAGCACACATTTTGTCTTGAATATCTGAGAGAAGCGGAAATAAAGGACAATTACTTTGATGCTCCCTTTGAGATATTAAGCCGAAATCTCGGTAATATAACAGAATAAAATTAAGAGGATGTAAACGCTGTGTTTTACATCCTCATTGGTTTATTTCAGGCTTATTTTGCCTTCACGCACTTTTACTTCAAATGAAGAAAGAATATCTGCACTTGAGGTGCCGGCGGATACGGTGAAATCGCCGTTATGTAAGCCGTAATTCATCCTTCTGTCATAATAGCAGAAGGAATCACGGGGAACGGTAATTTCAAAGTGTGCTTTTGCTCCGGAGTGCAGTTCAATGCACTTATAAGCTTTCAGCTCCTTTAAGGGCATCACAACATCGCAGTTATGACCGGAAAAATATATCTGAACAATCTCTGTTCCGGCATATTTACCGGTGTTTTCTGCAGAAAAACCGATTCGCAGACCGGCATTAACTATATTATATGTGAAATTATCAATTCTGAATGTTGTATATGAGAGTCCGAATCCGAAGGGATAAAGAGGGGAGCCGTCATTTTCTACATATCCGTAGCCTCTGCCAGAGGGCTTCATCGAATAGAAAAGCGGAAGCTGTCCGACACTTCTCGGAAATGTGACGGGAAGCTTGCCTGAGGGGGATATTTCACCGAACAGAATTTCTGTAACCGCCTGAGCACCCTGTTCACCGGGATACCAGGCTTCAATGACGGCAGGACAGAAGTCAATCCATGAGGACATATCAACAGGGGAGCCGTTGAGCAGAACCACAGCCGAGTTTTTGTTGGAGGTACACATTCTTCTGATGCTTTCCTCCTGATCTGTTTTGAGCGAGAATTCATTTTTTCCCACAATTACGGTATTTTCATCCCTCTGCCGTGCATTTGTTACACCGGGCAGACGAATATCTGAGCGGTCCATTCCTTCCCCTTCAATCAGCGAGGTAAAGTAAACAGCAGCATCGCAAAGGGGAGCTACATTTTCAATTTCACTATCATCAGCGAAAATTACACGGGTATTGCCGTCAAGATATTCGCTAAGATATTGTAAGGGAGTTTTTGCATCTTCTGCCGTCCATTTAACTTTATAGGGGCCGGAATAGTTGTCACCTACGGGAATTACGGTTGCACCCAGACCGAAGACCGCAAGTTGTTTTATGTTCTCTATGCTCAGCGGAAGTGTATTATCATTTTTCAGAAGAACAATGGTTTTTCTTGCGGCCTCAAGAGCCAGCTTCTTATGTTCATCGCATCTTACAAGCTCCTGAGCCTTTTCGGGATTGCCGTAAGGCTTGTTAAACAGACCGATGCTGAATTTTGCTGTAAGAACTCTGAGAACTGCTCGGTCAATGTCGGCTTCATCAATGAATCCTTCATTTAATGCAGTTATAAAGTCATCGTAAGAACTCCGCGGCAGACTGATATCAAGCCCTGCCTTAAGGCTTTCTGCAAGGGCCTTTGCGGATGTATCGTACAGCCTGTGAGCTTCTTTTATGTTCTCAACTCCGCTGTAATCAGAAACAACGAAGCCGTCAAAGCCCCATTCATCACGAAGAATATCAGTAAGGAGATATTTGTTGCAGGTGCAGGGGACACCGTCCCAGCTGTTATAAGCAGCCATAAGTGACATTGCACCGCCGTCCTTTATACACCTTCTGAAGGGCTCTAAGAAGACCTCACGCATAGTGCGTTCACTTGTATCAGAGACATTTGAATCTCTTCCGCCGTATGAATAATTATCTGCATAATGCTTAGGAGTTGCAATTACACCGTTTTTCTGCAAGCCCTTACAGATAGCCGCTCCCATATCGCCACCCAGAAGTACGTCCTCTCCGAAGGTCTCTACTGTTCTTCCCCAACGGCAGTCACGCACTACATTTACTACGGGAGTAAGAGCCTGACGGACACCTGCAACGGCACATTCTTTGCCGATAACATCTGCAATACGTTCAACTAAGTCTGTATCAAAAGAGGAAGCCATACCTATAGGCTGAGGGAAGCAGGTTGCCATACCCCATTGAGCTCCGTGAAGAGCTTCTCCATGCTCAAGAGGAGGAATTGCTTTGGAGTTGCTTTGTGTGGCGAGCCTGATTTCATTGTTAATTGCTTCGGTAATCCCGTAAGGAGATACGGCACAGCCTTTGCTTTCGTGAATAAAGTGCCCGATATTACGGCAGTTGCCTACCTTATAGTTTCTTTTTTCTGCAAAATCTTCTCTTATGGGGTACACCATCTGACTGCAAATCTGATATATTTTTTCTTCAAGCGTAAGCTCGGAAAGAAGCTCTTTTGCACGTATTTCTGCATATTTTTCCATAGAATCACCCCGTCTTGTGTTTACGGAAATTATAACATCTCCGAAAATTTTATGCAACAAAAATACGCACAGAACGGATCTGCGCGGAAATTTTGAAATGTTAAATTTAACGTAATCCAAGCTTTACTGCCAATTCGTCAAGATACTCAATATGACTGTGATTTGCTGTATATAAGGTGTAGTAACCGTCCTTATCTGCAATTATATGCTCTTTCCCGGAAATGATCCGCTCGCCCTTTTTCAGATATATCTTCCGTCCATTGGTTTTTATGTCATTGTATTCATCTACAGCCGATTGATAATACTCCTCAAACAGTTGCTTTGCTTTTTCGATATTGCCAAGATAACCGTAAATCATACATTCTTCCAAAGAAATAAGATGGTCCATATTATCTAACAACGGATAATCCTTTCTATGTGCAAGGATAGCATCTCGGCTATTCAAGATTTCATAAGCAGGCAAAACATATTGATCAATTTCTTCAATAATGCTCTTTATGGTCTTGTCTGTTTTCTTGTGAAGGTCGTACCACGTTTCTTGTTTACCGCTAACTATTCCCAATCGTGAACGGATTGTACACTCATACTCGTGGTAGTATTTTTTCTTTTCTGCTTGGGGTTGAAACGTTCTTTCGGAACATTCCGGAATACGAATTCCCAAATTCACACAAAGGAGTCCGCTCATTCCATGCGAAGGCATACCGCTTTGAAAATGAATTACCTGCGAAATATCTCCGGAAACGAAACGGTGAAGCGTTCTGCCGAATTTTCTGAAACCGTACTGTTTAACGCATTCATATACCGCTGCTTCGATTTCATCAACAATTTGAGTTGTATTGATTTCCGTTTTCTTTTTAAAAAAATTCAGCACCTTACCACGCTCCTTTCTTTACGGCATAGCTTTTGGCAACTAATCCTTTTCACGCTTTCTGCGTTTGGTGATGTAAAAGTGTTTTTTCTCGAAAGTGTAAATGCCCGAAAGCCCTGTATTTTCAAGGGTTTTCGGGCACCTGAAAGCCATTAGGTATTATTCCTGCTCACCCCCCCCGAAAACTGTAACTTAAACAATTTTGTATGGGTATTTTTTCTCACATTATCGGGAGTGTTCAGTTTATCCGTAAAATACGGACTGTCAAGATTTTTGTTGTCAGTATGTTGTCATACCGACAAGGATATTATAGCGGAGCGAAGAGGGAAATACAATAGTTTTACTTAAATTTCCCCAAGGATTCGATAAAGGGTAGTTCGAATTTCTTCCTTGTTTGTTTCGTTCCCGAGTACACGGAGCGTATAGAAAACATTGTCCTTTACCCAATAGGCAGTCGGATCGTAATAGTCACCGTTATAGTAGTCATTATTATTTGATTTATTTGTGATTACGATAAACACCGGAATTTCGGAGCCGGTTTCTGTAGATTCTTCTTCATAGGTAGCATACCCGGTACAAACACTGCCCGTCTTATAGAGACCATCTTCGGCACAAAGGGTAGCGGTTAGTGTTATCCTGATATCGTTAACGTTATACCCGGCGGAAACGGAAATTTCTTGTGGCTTTCCATCCGCATTCGCATGAGAGTGTGTAGCGTTGGCGGTTACTTGAATGTGCTTTACCGGCATAGTGGAATCGGTGCTCTCCATCCCAAAATACCCGGTCTTATTGAGCCAATCTATCGACTCAAGAGGATTCTCTATATCAAATCCGATTGCCATTTCACATTCATTCCAATTATCATTTTGAAAACTTACAAGTCCCCAGAGATGACCGGATGCAAGACGTTGTTCTTCGGTCATAGCGGAATAGGTTTTCCATTCCTGCTCAAGCCTATTTTCAAGTTCCTGCCCGATTGAAGAAAAATCAGTACCATTCAAGTACGTGCCGACCTCATAAGTTGACTCTGCATTGTCTGTCGTTTTCTCCAAGAGCTGTACTGTGCGATAAGTTCTTTCGGGATTATCAACACCGCCCATTGAAGATATCGATGCATCTTCGGCATCTGTACCGCCAATACACAAAGCGAACGTTATAATAAGAGTCACAACAACACAGACAATGGCAAGCACGATAATTAAGATTTTCTGCGTCGGCTTAGAACAATTCTGCTGTTTGTTGAACAAAGTAAAAATCAATACAGTTATACAGCCAGACAATAAGATAACCAATAAATCTATAGGAGCAAAAACGATTCCGAGAAGGCTTTCAAACAAGAATCCTGAACCCAGGATATATAAATGCCCGTTGAGAAGAATCATTTCGCCAATATACATCAGCAAAGTCATTACAGATGCCGAAATCGCAGGAAGCCAAACCGATATGAGTTTTCTCTTTCCCAAAAGGAACGAGCCAACGAACACGCCAGCGGTTACACCAAACAGGACAAAGAACACCGTCATTAATGCTGCAGACAAAGGGGATACCTGAATGCTGCCATCTCTCCAGAAAGCCGTAAAGCAAGCAAGGATGCAGAGGCCGAGGAATACAACAGAACAAATCGACTGTAAAACCAAAGACTTGCAACGCTTTTTATCGCCGTTCTTTATCATTTGACAAAAGCCATACAAACAGTTCAAAATAGTAATGATAAGCAAAACGGAAATAATGTAAAAGTGGAGCTTAAACGCAGGGTTATAGTCACCCATCAAGATATCGACTGCTGTTTGTGTTTTGTATGTGGTTACGGGTTTCACCCCACCCCTCCGGAGGGACATAACACATAAACATCTGCCAGTCCTCGAGCTTTGTGACAGTTTCAGCAGTAGATACTACGACTTTCTGTTCAAACAACAATTCCAAGCCAAAGAAAACTCCGATCGCAGAAAGAACTCCGCCGGCAAATGCGAATTTCTTAAAGAATCTGATAAACAGCGGCATTAAGAGGACGCCAATAATGATAGCAACGCTGATCGGTGTATACGGAATAATGTATTTAGGATAGTTCTCCTTCATTACAGTTCCGTTAACAAGCATATCAGTAATCACACGAACGCCCATCGATAACGGATAGTACGATGCTATCAAAACACCAAGACAAGAAAACAGATAGTATCGCTTAAACTGTTTGCTTTTCATATTCATTCTCCTTTCATCCTGCATTCGTTAATAGGGCGTAGAAAATTGCTCCAATCAACGCAATAAATACCGTGAGTGAAAGCCAAGTCAACTTCTTGAAGGATAATATATTCTCGATTCGTGTTCGTATTTTTGCACCGCCAAAAGCAGATGCGAATACAGTTGCGCCTTGTTTGCTTTCTAACAAGGAAGCTGCATAATCTTTTGCACGGTCATATCCAATCTTAGAAAGAACACGCTCATCGCAGGAAAGTTCGATATCTGCAAGAAACGCTTTTAAGAACAACCAACTAAGCGGATTGAACCAATGTACTGCAACAATTACAAATGCAATGATTCTCCACAGATTATCAAAACTGCGTATATGTGTTTTTTCGTGCAATACAATTAGTTCAATATCTCTGTCTTTATAAGAGGCAGGCAAAATGATTTTAGGTTTTACGATACCATACACAGCAGGAGATACGATTTTCTCCGATAGGTAGATTTTATCTTTTAGGTGAGTAGAGTCCTTAATTTCATAAATCGTCGTAAAATATGTAACTGCTAACATCAGAAGAATGGCCAACGAAACAATAATCCATACAACCGAAGCTACACGAAAAATATCTCCGAGTATATTTACTTTATATGTTATCGGGAAATAAGTATCCGCAGCCATAATGCTATTTGTCATCGAAAAAGCAATAGCATCAGTAGGTTGATACACAACGATGGTTTTTGTTGTTAGTTTGGATAATAATGCCATCAGACCATACTTACTGTTGAGCCCAAAAGGAAACGCCATTCTAAGAAAAGGAATTATCCAAAGAAACACCGTTACCCTCCTTGGTATCTTTTTTATCAGTCTGACAAGCATAACGATCACGCCGGTTAAGGTGGCCGTTACGCTCATATTGAATATCCAATAAAACACTTCTTGCAACATAAGCGTCACCTATTATCAATGAGTTTGCGCAACTCATTGATTTCTTCTTCAGATAACGGCTCATCTTCAAGCAATGCCGAAAACAAAGCCTTGCGAGATCCGCCAAACACCTTTTTTATAAGAGAAGCTGCTTCCACCTTTTGCATTTCATTTTGCGACACAAGCGGAGTACAAATAAATCCGGGGTCTTCACGTTGAATAAATCCCTTTGCTTCCAATTTTTTTATTACAGTATAAGTGGTGTTTTTATTCCATCCAATTGTATCGGCAGCGATTAAGCTAATATCCTTTGCAGAAACAGGGCTCTTTTTCCATATAATTTCCATCACTTTGGCTTCACTGTCAAAAAGCTTTTCTTTCATAATGAATCCTCCTTGGACTATTCCTGTAGTCTATACTATCACAATAGTCTGACTTTGTCAATAGTACTGAGACAAATAGAAAAGACGGCAGAGAGGTGCTCCCTGCCGCCGTTCTCGGTCAATTGTAAATTATATCGTGATTTACGATTTCTTTGACTCTGCTAGTAAATTATTGTACACGAAATAATTGTGATACTAAAAAATGGTAGCAGGCAACGAAAACCATTGTCTGCTACTATAGATAATCTGTGCAAAATTGTTCTTATTCCCACTCAATCGGAGTGGATTTTTTTGTGGTCATTTTTGGTTTTTTGACGTTTGTTTTATGACAAAATATACCGCTTTATATGGTGGTTGATTTGTCGGAGAACAAAATAGTAGTACGTTTTTAGTACGCTCTGTCACAGATTAAGAACGTAAGAAAACATCCGCTCACTGTCAACAATTATACCGCAAATTGCACTTAAAGTCAACTTAATATAAGCTAAAGAAAACTCGGCACATTTTTGCGTTCGCCTTGCCAATACGAATTATCCGAATCCTCATTCTTCCGAGTGGGGACTTTTATCTTTTGATGTACCATTAATTGTACTATGATAGCTTTTAATGTGTATTTTGACGAAATTGGTGTTGATTAACATAAAACCATTTACTATAATTATATCAAACAATTGTTTTTGAGGATGTGGAAAGAATATGTTGTTAAGCAAACAATTATGCATAAAAACATTTGGTCTTAGTCTTTTTATAATAATGTTTATATCTTTTGCTTTTTCTGTTTCTGCAAGTGAAACCGTAGGTGTAAAAGGGAAGGTATTCTCTTTTGAAGAAGATTCCGCGTATGAGTTTTCAAATATCAAAAATTATTCTGATTCAGATAAAACAAATACATATGGCGAGTTTTTCTTAAAAGGACAATTCAGTGATATTTCATCTAAAGATTGTATTCCGACATATCGGATTAATGATGAAAAACTCGAAATTTATTATTCATATGACGACGAATTATTAAATGCAGCTGAATCATCTTGGCATCTTGTTGAAGATAAAAGCAAAGTTGTTGATAACAAAAAGCTTAATAGTAAAATTATGAAAGGAGCTATCATTCTTCAGATATCAAAAGATAGAACAAATTGGACTGATGTTTTTTGCAAAACGGATGTTTTTAATGAAAAACCGAATAATTCAGAATCAATATATGAAGCTAAATCTGTAGAACTGTTGAATGGTTGTTATTACAGATTAGTTGTTGCATATAATTTAGGAAAAGCTGTTGAGACGGATAAAATACTTTTTTTTGATGTAGATAAATATGAATATAGCAAAATTGCTGAAGTATATGAGTTCTATGCTATTTCTGCAATGACAGGAAATGAGGATAACAGTTCAAATAAATATCAATTAGGTAAGAAAGAAAAGGTTGAAAATGAAGGATATTCCGAAATTGAGGAGATGAAAGAGAATGATCCTCATTATGGATGGGAGATTGGACATTTTTTTGTCAGTGGCTACACAGCAGATAAAATGTATGATGGAAAATTGATTTTTCTGAAAAATGTTGGTGACAAGGTTACATTGTCATTTGTATTAAATCAAAATATCAATTCATTGAATAACAATCCTGATTTATATATTTCATTTGACGACGAAAATTTTGATCAAGATTTTGAGATTGTAAAACAGGCTTTTGGTAAAGGAACATTGATAATTGAATACAGGAATAAGGCTGATCCTGCTGAATGTAGAGTTTATACAAACTATTTAGAAGCAAATACAAAAGTCGGTGCGGATACAATTGTTCAAATTTGTGAAGAAGGGGATTATAGGGTTGCACTTGATTATGAAATAACTAATAAAAAGTTTCTCTCTAAAAAGACACACTACAAAATTTATTTTGAATTTTCAGTAAGAAACGGAAATTGTATGGTGTTTCCAATGGATGCAGAAACAAAATCTGAATTACTCAATAGTTCTTATGCTCCGAATGGTTTTTATATTGATTTAACCAGATCATTATATTTACAGCTATTTGTAAAAAGAGAAATGCTAACAGAAAGTGCAGATGGGTTGGTTGAAGATACCCGATATAACAGACCTGCTAAAGACGGCGAAAAATTCCTTGAGGATGGCATTTATACAATAAAAGTGAAAAATATTTACACTGAACAGGAAACAGAAAAAAAGATTTACGTAGGTGATGATTTAGTATTAAGAGCCTATGTAACAACAGGGAAAACCATTTCGGAATTAAATAGTCTTGTAGCAAAGGGTGTAAGCATTTCGGAAACAGGTGAACTTATTTATCCTGATAATTTTGCTAACGAAGAAACGACTGACGAATCGTCAAGTGTTGCTGATATTGTTGATTCAGATAGCATAAATATGGATAGTACAGTTGTCCCTGTAGTATTTCTTGGATTGTTTGCTGGATTTTGTATTGTTACTTTATTGGTAATAATAAAACTCAACAAGAGAAAAGAAAGAACTTAACTGAAAGGAGTATCTTATGAAAAGGATTATAGCATTGCTGTTATGCTTTATGATGCTTCTGTCGGCTTGTGGAGAATCTGAGATTATAGAAGAATCAACAAGTAATGAATTAGTAGTTGAAGTATCAGAAAACGAAGTAAATTCAGATGAAACTTCGAAAGAAACAAATACGGAGAATCTTGTTGATGAAACTGTTACTTTAGTTGAAGATGTTAACATTGATTTTTCTGGGCTTGATGATGCGGACTTAAAGTATTTTATAGAAGATCTCGTTTATAATGAAACAATTAAAAATCTCGACAGCACAGAGTTTGTTGTTGAGGAAGTAAGAGGTCAGTATTTATCAAAAGAGTATGTTGAAGAACTGACTTATAATTCTCAAGAAAATATTTATTTTGGATATACTCTAAGTGAATTGGACGAATATTTTCAAGGAAGCAGATATGTTTTTACTTTAGGGGAAAACGGAAGCACGGTTGTGCAAGAAATGCAAGAGATTGTTGATAGTGATACAAATGATATAATCAAAAATATTGCTATTGGCTCTGGAGTTATTCTGTTATGCGTGACAGTTTCCGTTGTATCTCCAATTGTAGGAGCTCCTGCAGCCTTTACTGCGATTTTTGCGGCATCAGCAAAATCTGCCTCAGTATTTGCTCTGTCGTCAGGTATGTTTGGAGCTCTTTCGGCGGCAATCGTTGAGGGATATCAGACAGGAGATTTTAGTAAAGCACTTGATGCTGCTATTTTATCAGGTTCTGAAGGATTTAAGTGGGGTGCTATTTCCGGTGCTGTAATCGGCGGCGGAAAAGAGGCTTACTTATTAAAGGCTGCTACTCATGGAAAACTTACTATGAGCGAAGTTGCGTTGATTCAGCAAGAATCAAAATTACCTCTTGATATTATTAGTAAACTGGATACAACTCAACAATATGAAATTATAAAGGATTCTGGATTATATTCAAAAATGATTAATGGTAAGAATGCATTGATCAGAAGAATAGATTTAAAATATGTTGATGATTTATCAGGAAAAACAAACTTGCAATTAATGAAATCCGGTAATGCTCCTATTGACATAGATGGATATCCTTATGAATTACATCATATAGGACAAAAAATTGATTCACCTTTAGCAATACTTACAAGAAGCGAACATAGACAAAATGGTAACGATTCTATATGGCATACTTTAACTGAGGGCTTTGAAAATCCGTCAAAACAACCAAATTGGGCAACGATCAAAAAAGAGTTTTGGAAAGCCTATGCTGAGCTTGCAGAGAAAGGTTTGATATAACTAATGGATATTATTAAACTTATAAGCGGTTTTGAAAATGTAATAGTTTCTTGCGGAGCTACAGATGAAGAAATTCTGAAAGCAGAAAAAAGGCTCAATCTTGTTTTTGCTGAAGAATATAAAAGTTATTTACAAAAATTTAGTTATACAATAATTGATGCTCACGAAATAACAGGTATTTGTTCCGGTAAAAGATTGGATGTTGTTAAGGTTACAGAAGAAGAACGGAGTTTTAATTCATTTGTTCCATCAAATCTTTATGTTATAGAACAAACACATATTGATTCTATTGTTGTATGGCAAAATGAAAAAGGAGAAATATTCCAGTCTTACCCAAATGGAAATATAACAAAAATATTTGATTCATTGTCAGACTATTTGATTAATTCATAGAAAGTTTTTTTCAGGACAAAAACACAAATCTCCTGCTCATCACGGGCAGGAGATTTGTGTTATATCCGGTTTTATTGATATATGTTTCTTGATGAATAATTTGTTGAAATCTGCGTATTATATGGAAATATAATAATTATAAAACTGCGTATTATATGGATTTCTTGTTTTTTTATATTGCGTTTTATTAGAATATGTGTTATATTACCATTGAAAGAGGTGTTTTCTATGATTTTCAAAAGAAAGATATATGATAAGCTTTTAGATTGGAAAGAAAACTATTCGAGTGAAAAAGCCTTGCTTATTGAAGGGGCAAGACGAATAGGCAAGTCAACAATTGCTGAAGAATTCGGAAAAAATGAATACAGAAGCTATATTATCATTGACTTTAATGATGCAAGTCAGCTTGTTAAGGATGCTTTTGAAAAATACCTTAATGACCTTGATACCTTTTTTATGCTGCTCAGCACCGAATACGGCACAGAGCTTTATCCTCATGAATCCCTTATAATCTTTGATGAAATTCAGCAATATCCGAAAGCAAGGCAGTCAATTAAAAAGCTTGTGAAGGACGGCCGTTTTTCTTATATCGAAACAGGTTCCCTTATCTCCATAAAGGAAAATGTAAAGGATATCACAATCCCCTCAGAAGAACGCAGGATAATGATGTATCCTATGGATTTTGAGGAATTCTGCATAGCTCTCAATGAAGAGAAGATGATAGAATACATCAGAAAATGCTTCAACGAGAAAAAGCCATTGGAGGATGATTTCCACCATAAAGCTATGCTGTTATTCAAGCAGTATATGCTTGTAGGCGGAATGCCGATGAGTGTTTCAAAGTATATTTCAAACAATCGGAGCTTCGCTGCTGCAGATGCTGAAAAAAGGGATATTCTCACATTGTATCAGAACGATATAAGCAAGGCTGATGTAAAGTACCGTTCAAGGGTCAGCTCTATTTTTGAGCAGATACCGTCATTTCTTTCTCAACACGAAAAACGAGTCAGACTGTCAAATCTGGAGCCCAATTCAACGTTCCCGATGTATCAGGATACCTTCTTCTGGCTCGGTAATTCAATGATTGCAAATGAATGCTTCAGTTGTAAGGATCCCAATGTGGGCTTGTCATTAAATGAAGACAGGACATATATCAAGTGCTATATGGGAGATACAGGGCTTCTTGTTAGCCATACCTTCAGCGAAAACGAGCTCGCGGAAGAAGAGCTTTACAAGCAGATTCTTCACGACAACATGTCAATCAATGAAGGAATGTTTTTTGAAAACGCCATTGCACAGTGCCTTGTAGCAAACGGATACCCTTTATTCTTCTATACACATTACAACGAAGAAAAGCATAGGAATGATATTGAAATAGACTTTCTTATATCCAACGGCAGCAAAATTAAACCTAAAATATTCCCAATTGAAGTGAAATCCGGCAAAAGGTACACAACCGAGTCACTCAAGCGGTTTATTGAAAAATACAGCAACCGCATAGGCAACGCATATATCATTCATCCGAAAAACCTGATGATCAAGGATGGAATAATCTGCATCCCGTCATATATGACATTTTGTCTGTAAATTATATAGCACATAAGGCAACCGACTGATTTCTGCAAATTCAGAGTCAGTCGGTTTATTTTTATTCTATTATACCTCAATCTCACATCCGAGGGATTTTGCAAGGTTCAGGGAAATAGAAATATCTATACTTTTTAGAGGAGTATATTTTTAGTTGTACCATTAATTGTACTCGGACAACTCATAATGCATCTTTTGTCGAAATAGGTATTGATTAACTTGGAAGCATTTATTATACTTTAACTATGATTGACAAATGACAGAATAATCATTAACAAAAGATGTGTTGATTACTGTGTATTTGATCATATTAATTCTATGTTTAGTTTGCTTGTAAAAGGAAAAGTTGTTAAGATAATTCGTGGTGGCAATCCGTATATTGAGTTAACTACTGAATCTTTTAAGCAGTTTTTAAACGAAAAAATTAATCAAGATAATGTTGCTGAAGAAAAAAGAAACATTATCAAAGACATTATCGCTCAGTATTCGTAATTTTTTAGCATACTAATATGTGGGACTAACGAAGTGAGGGCAGATTTCGGTCTGCTCTCATATTTTTTTTCTGCATAAATAAAAACTACAACAAAACATCTTTACATAGGTGTCTTGTTGCAGTTGTTGTTTTAAATATTAGTCTAAAAGTTCTTTTACTCTTGATGCAATCTGTTTTTCAATGAATGGCAGACGGTCATTTGGTGGGTTATGGCGGTTGTTGCATTTTGGGTTTGCAATAAGCTTACTTTTTTGTTTTTTTCGGTTATTCTATGTTTATAACTTTCATATTATTATTGCTGAATAGACGGTTGGAGTGTATGCAGCGAATAATAACAGAAAGGACGTATTGATATGGAATCGATACTGAAAACAGACAACATATTTAAGGGAGCAGAAAGCGTTGCAATTGTAATGCAAGAGAAAAGAGAGGAAACGGACGAAAAGACTGATGCGGAAAAGCTGATAATCCGTTTATGCAAAAACGATCCGGAAGGGGAGTTCCTTTGGAGCAGGCTGATGCTTGAATTTACGGTGCCGGACTCTGATGAAGAGGCTGTAAAAGAGATACTGAACAAGCCCGGAGCACTCATAATTACCGATGAAGAGGCGACTGAGAAATATCTGAAAACGGACTTTGGGATTGAAAAAGGTATTTACCTACTGTCCGATTTTGCAAAGTCTGTTCTGAACGGATATGTCGAAGAAGATGTCCTGCTTGAATCATTGTTTGATGTCGCAAGTGTATTTTACGAATATGAGGATCTGAGGACCTTTGATTCACATGAGTGGAGTGAGGCCTTCCGCCGAACAATCAATTTCCTTCTTCATTTCAAGAGGCTGACTTCTGAAATAAAGCCAAGAAATGAGCATTCCCAGTTCACGGAGAATCTGATGGAATTCATTCTTGATAAGCCGGAGCTTTCCATCGCAGGGGTTCATATGTACGAGGATAAAGACGGAAAAATGTACTTCATGGCAGTAAAGGAACCCTTTGAAACAATTTATCTTGAAACAACAGAAGAATCGGCTTATGATGACCTTTATCAGTTTATTGATGAGACCGACATAATCTGTGGTTTCGGACTCTCGGATGAAATCACTTTTTTCATTAACAAAACTTGCATGGATAAGGGAAGAATCCCGTCTTACCGCGTAATCGACATCAAAGATTTATTGTATGAGCTTTATGAGGTCAGCGAGGAAGCCGAGAAGGATCTGAACTACATCTATGTGTTAAACAGATTCTTGGTGAAGCCCGGATTTTTGTACCTTTATTCAAAGCCCGGATTAGAATTACCCTTAAAGTACATAGAGGCCGCACGAAAAATGTGCGACGATTATAAGAGCCGTAAAAGCTAAATCTATATCTTAATTTAATATCTTCATATTCTCTTGTCATAAGCAGCAGAGCGGACACAAAATCGTGTTCGCTCTGTTTCTTTTTATTGATGAAAAATGTGTTTTGGCGGATTTTTTTGTATATGTACACTTTTTTTCAAAAATCCGTCTGTTTCGTTCAAAAAATTCACTTAAATTCGTTTGTATCTTTCATACTTCTTAAGACAGGGAAAATGCCGATGCCTTTACTCTGGTATTAAAAGTCGGACAAAACCCGGTTAATAAGAAAATATGAAAGGAAAAAATAATGAAAACAAATTGTATTTTTAATGATGATACTTTGGTTGAGATCAGAGTTATGAACAAGGTTGCGGAGATCAAAAAGACAAGCTGGCTTAAAAGAAATATCGTGAGGATTAATAACGTTCCTGTTGATGCCGATACCGGAGAAATCTTATCAAATAAGTATGATGAATTTGAAATGCCTGTAACAAAGGAAAATAATGATAGTGCATTTCAGACAGCTGAAAATGATGCTTCCCATAAAAAGAAAACAAGACTTTCAAATCCGAAAGCTCTGTCTTATACACGCAAGCATAATAAGAATCTCATTATTTCAAATTATAACGGTAATGACAAATTCTCTTTTATTACGCTGAGATACGATAATTCAAAGCCTGAACTTGAAGAAGTGAAGCTGAATATGAATGCTCTTATAAAGAAGATAAAAAGAAACTATACAACAGAAGATAATAAGTTCAAATATCTTTACACAATAGAAAAGAACTATGCAGGCTTCTTTCATGTTCATCTACTTTTGTTCTGGGACAGCTTTGTTCCTGAAAAGTTTTTAGCTGATAAAAATAAGCTTTGGAAATTCGGAATGCTTCATTATTCCGAGCCATTTTCCGATGATTACAAAATAACTTATCTCGCAGCGTATCTTACATACGGGATGTCTGATAATTCTGAATTTATAAGCAAATACATTATTCCCGTAACTCCGGAAGAGAAGAAAGCAGTTAAGCATTCACGTATGGACTTCTGGCAGGAATACAATCACATATTTTTTCACAGCGAAGGTATGACAGAAGCCAAGCCCGTTGTGATGACCTACGCCGAAGCAAAAGAAAAATTCGGCTTCAATGATGAAACTGTTTTTTACAGCAATTCCTTTACCAAAGATATCAGCACGGAAACCACAATCCATCAGGAGTATGAATATCATTGCGTGAGTTGATATTATTGCTACGTGTAATTGTATTATGCTACTTCAATTAATGTATATGTGTGCAGAAAAAACTTATTTCTATTTTCGAAATCTGTCAAACATTTTTCAATTTCGTTATAATCGTTTGCTTCAAATATTAATTCATTCATTTTATTACTGAAATAGCATTTTGCATAATCAGATTTTAAAGATATTACATATTTCATAATTATTACCTCATTGTATTGTTCTAAAATATTTGTTTTGATAACAGCAGATGTATTGCCAAATTAATTACATTATACCATATTTCCTTTTTGTTTTCTACCATTTGATAAGACATTTTTTTATAAAGGAAAGCCGCTGCAGTTTTGTGATTGCAGCGGCTTTTCTGATTAACTTACACGCAACAGGCTTTTAGTGGAGCCTACATAGTTCTGATAGTGTCTGATTTCGTTATTAATTTCCTTTTTACTTGTCTGAATAATGCCTGATACAGAAATTTCGTCACCTACTTCTATTGTGTCAAGATATCTGTCCCTGTGATAGAAAACTGTGGGTACAAAGGATTCGTGATTATTCTGATTGGTGCGTATGACAAGTGTAAGGTACTCTTGTGTTGATACGATTTTTACAACCTCGCCCGATAACTCGAAATTGTTAAATTCCTCATGGTTGCCGAAAACCAGCTCACGGATGCTGAATGCGAGTAGGGTAGTTGATCGTCTGTTCTTATATATGCTGCTCTGGATATTTGCGAATACGATAATCTTGTCACCAACCTTGAAATTGAAATTTTCCTTCAAGGTCGGATTGGTAATAAGTACCTCAGGTACGTTGCTTCTGCCTGTGTGGATCCGCACCAAAATGTGATCCTCGTGTGTCCTGAAAATGTATTTGATTTCTCCTTTTAATGTACAAAAATTACTGTTCATATTGCATTACTCCTTTTTGTTAATCTTTTTTGAGCTCCTGCCGTGGATTTATTCTCATATAAAGTATGAAATATGAACACATACAATAACTGAAAAAACCGTAAAATCACAAGAGTGAAATTACGGTTTTTTGTTATGGTGAAATTTTATTTCATTACTTTGTTAAGTAATGACTGATAACTGTCAACGACATCATATACAACATTGTCGCTGCTGATTGCCTTGAAGTGTTCTTTTGCACAATGGATCTTTGCATCTTCTATCATACGAAGCTGCATAGAGTTCATAGAACCCTTTGTTTCTGCCACGAAATAAATGTGCTTGATATTACCTTCATAGAAGGCAATTGCCCAGTCAGGATTGTAGTGACCAACAGGTGTAGAGATGTAGAAACCGTCAGGCAGTTTCACATACACCGCAACATCACTGCTGACATCCAGACTTTCAGCAAATACTTTCTCGTTTGTTGAGTCATATACAATGTGGTCATAAAGGTGCTTGTTCGCCTTGATAGCATTCACACCGAGTTTACCCTTAATGGTCGGAGCAGTAAATACATCAGTATCATACTTTTCATCCAGAACATCGTATGTAATATGCTCAATGATTGCGGTTGCTTTTTCATCGTTGATAAGCGAACCTGCTTTAATGATAAATTCTTCTGGGTTGTCCTTGAACTGGTCAAAGACGAACTTTTCAATTCCAGAAAGAATTTGAATGATTGCCTTTCTGGTGAGACCAGTAGCATCCACGAGTTTACCTACCAAGTCGTATTTCACACTGGTATTCACGGCAATCTTATTTCCGACACCGTAAGATGCAGATGCTTCCTTGACGAAGGATGCACCAGAAGCAAGTGCTTCCTTGGATGCGATATTATCCATTCGTCCAGTCTCAACCTTGAAATAAATCTTGGAAACACGGAGTTTTGCATTCAGGGATGCAATGGACTTTCTGACAAGTTCATCCGTGTCAAAGTCAACCACATAAACAGACTTGGAATTGATACGATTCCAAAGTGCCTTGAATTCAGGCATTGCCAGTTTGTCGGGTTTGACTTGGAGTTCAATATTATTGCTACGAGCATTTTCAGGCTGCATTGCCTTACCATCATAGATGGTATCAATGATGCCAAGAATGGATTCGGTAGAACCTGCCACTTCATCGGTGAGTTTGATTTCACCGTTTGCCTTATCCTCGTAGTATTTATCGGTAAGTGTGCCTTGCTTATCAATGTAACCTTCCATACGGAGGCCAACATAGATTTCTCTTGCAACATCGTCAGTAATAACATCGGTGTTGCCCTGTGCATCTGTGATAGTCTTGCCCATAAACAGTTCAGGTGTAACTGCTTTCGGACGGTTCGCAACTGCATCTGCCATTTCAGTCTGCAATCCCTTTGCGAAGCTGTCATAACTTTCGCTTGCAATAACGGTAAGCACATTGACATTGTGAACATCGTTGCCGAGAACATTGACATCCATTCGTTCACCGTCCTGATTGACACAGAGACGGAGACCACGACCGACTTCCTGTCTCTTACGAACATCACTACTGCTTTGCTTCAAAGTACAAATCTGGAACACATTAGGATTGTCCCAACCTTCGCGAAGTGCAGAGTGAGAGAAGATGAAACGAACAGGAGACTTCTTCGGATTTCTGTCCAGAAGGAGTTCTTTGTTCTTCATAATCAAGTCGTAGGCATCAATGTCATCGGAAGAAGTTTCCTTCTTGCCAACCTTGGAGTCGATCATCTTACCTTTCTTATCCACGGAGAAGTAACCTGCATGGGTAGAAGAAGGAGTAATCATATTGAGATACTTGATGTAGTCATCGTCACCAAGTTCCAACTGCATATTGCCAACGATGTCAGCATACTCTTCTTCAAACATCTCGGCATAGACACCGTTGAAAGGTTGTCCTGCTTTATCGTACTGCTTGTACTTCACAACTTCATCAATGAAGAACAGAGACAGAACCTTGATGCCCTTGTAGAAGAGTTCTCTTTCTCTCTGGATGTGAGAAAGGATTGTTTCGCGAATCTGAATACGGCGAAGTTGTTCCTCGCTGACCTTACCGATAACATCACCTGCATAGATTTTGATACCGTTCAGGAATTCAACGGAGTCATCACGACCGTCAATTGCCTTGACCACAAAACCGTTCTTGTATTCATCCAGATAACCAGAGTTATCGTAAAGGTTGAATCCGATACCGACCTTCATAGACTTCTTACGTATGCCAGTTGCACCCTTGAAGTCAAACTGCAATGTAGCAGTCGGGTCTGCTTTGGAAAGGTTCAGACCTTCCAGATACACATAACTTTCGGTGGCAGTGCTTCCAGTTTCAGTGATACCCTTAACAGCGATTTTCTTAACCAATCGCTTATTGTATGCTTCCATAGCATCCAGACGGTAAATCATATTATAGATACTGTCGGACTTATGAGTAGCAGAATAACGGAGTGTCATCAAAGGATGGAACTCTTTGAGTCTCTCCTTGGTCTGAGTTCCTTCAACAGACTGAGGTTCGTCAATGATAACGATAGGATTCGTCTTGGCGATAATATCAATCGGCCTGCGAGAACGGAACTCGTCCAGTTTCATATAAATTCTACGAGCATCTTTGCCTTTGGCATTGAATGCCTGAGAGTTAATTATCATTACATTGATGGAACTGTCCGATGCAAAACGGTCAATCTCGGTAAGTTGAGCAGAGTTGTAGATGAAGAAGCGAACCTTCTTACTATACTCTTCTGCAAAGTGTTCCTGTGTCATCTGGAAGGACTTGTAGACACCTTCACGGATGGCAACGGAAGGAACGACAACGATGAATTTGCTCCAACCGTAGTGCTTGTTCAGTTCATACATCGTTTTGATGTAGGTGTATGTTTTACCAACACCAGTCTCCATTTCTACGGTAAGGTTGAAACGACCTTCCAGTTTCGGAGACGGTGCAATCAAGTTTTCTCTTTGAACCTTCTGAATTTGTTCCAGAATCAGACGGTCATTGATTTCAGGGACAAGTTTCGCATTAGACCAACCTGTGAAGTCCTCTTCTTCGGTAAGGGTCATCTGGTATGCACCAGAACCTTTGTCCATCATGTAAGAAGGTGTCAGATAGGGCTGACCAGCAAAAACATCCACCACAGCCTTCGCAGCATCTGCTTGGAATTTCTGATGCTTGAATCGTAGTTTCATTATGCCCCCCCTCCTTCTAATGCTTTTACAATATACGGCAATGCCGCAGTACCAACTTCAATACCTTTTTCCGCAATCCATTTGAGAGTATCTTGTACTTTTGCCCAACGAGATTTCTTATCCTTAGACATTTCTATTGCTGTTAGTTTTCCGCACAAAATATCCTTTTCTTCGTCGGAAATATTGTCGCTTGGCATTTCTTGAATCTGAGAAATAATTTGCTCAAAAGATAGTCTAATATCATTTTGTACTTGCTGTGTGACTTGCTGAGTAACATTTACTCCGCCTTGATTGTTTTGGGAAAAGCATAGACCACTTTGCAAATTCAATTTGTAGTTTACAAGTTTTCCTTTCAATATTTCTGCATCACCCAAAAAATCGACTGCTGAACCATTTATATGAGCATATGAGTAATTGTCAAGCAATCCACGGATGTTTTCTATCTCACTATCAAAAATAGCGATTACTTCATCTTGCAAACGGTCAGCCGCTTTGCTATCCTTAGAGTCAATTGCTTTTTGCAATTTAGTGATGTATTCCTCTATAAATTTTATCTTATTTTCCATTGTACATCTCCGCATCAAATGACTTTTACTCTGGTATCAGGTGCCAACAATTTGAATACTTCGCCCACATTGATTTTAGAAGGACTGTTTGCGAAACTGCTGTCACGGAACACCGCACGGAGAGGTTGTCTCTTGGCAATGGTCTTGATAACACTGTCAGGAATGTTCTTGTCAAAGCAAGCAATCAGGTCGCCATCGTTATATGTATGTACTGTACAGCCTTCAATTATTTCTGATGTGTAGGGGAGAGAAAGAGGAACTCCTGATTCAAGCAAGCAGCCAAACAGCAAGTCAAGGTCAGTTCGGTCTGCTTTTACATTAGATTCCAACATAGAAAGCAAGTCCTGTGTATATTCGCCAGCAGCGTAATACACCTCATTCATGTTCGTATCGTCAAGTTTAAGAACACGGAATCCAATATCCAAATCTTGTGTTGTAAGAGGATTATCTTCCTTGATTTTTGCTCCTGCTCTGCGAATTCTTTCTTTTCCGATTTCACAGATAGTATTAAATCCAGCTTTCTTTGCATCACTGCCTTCTGCACATTCTTCTTCATACTGAATCATGATGAAATTTCTATTTATACCATCAGTTGCGTTTAATCGCATGACAGACTGAGCAGCAGTGCCAGAGCCAGAAAAGAAGTCCATGATAATATCATTGTTTTCCTTTGAGCACAGTTTGACACATCTTTCAATAGTTCCTAAGGGTTTTGGCTTAGGAAAGACTCTTTTGTCAAATCCCAATTCTATAAATTCTTCTGTTCCTCTTTCACTATTGACATCTTTGAAAGTCCATGAACTTGTCGGCTTAACTAAGGCTCTTCCTTCCAAATAATCTTTCTGCATTATACCCCAAACTTTTCTTGCTGGCATAAACTTTGGAATCAAGTCTTGGATTTGCTTTTCTGCCGTTTCAAGTCCCCAACGCCAATTTCCTTCTTTTCCATCTTCTCGCTGGGGTTTAATTTGAATATACCCAGATTTCTGAATATCTTCACGAGAAGGATAAAATTCTCCTGTTTCTTCGCAATAGTAGAAATAGTAAAACAGATTAGGACGGTCTTCTCTTAGGTCATTTTCACCCGTTTTACGCAAATCAATTTCTCTATATCTGCGACCTTCCGAATCAGTTTTGTTATATCTTTTTGTGATTTCCTCAGTGGGTTCAAATCCATACCAAGTCAAGTGCTCGATGGATTTTGCATAAACTAAAATATATTCATGAGCAGTTGCTACATATTTGTCATCAGAACGTCCTTTGGGATTGTTGGTGTTAGAAATGATACCAACACAGTTGCTTACACCAAACACTTCTTCGCAAATCTTTTTTCCGTTGCTTACTTCATTTTCATCTATAGATACGAACATTACACCACTATCTGATAACAAATTTCGTGCCAGAAGAACTCTCTGATACAACATAGAGCACCATTTAGAATGAAAACGAGGGTCAGTTATTGAATTTTCAGCAAAGACTTTATTACCATCTTCATCATAAGTACCAATGTCAGAATCGTACTCATCTTCGCTCATCGCAAAATTGTCTGGATAAACAAATCTGTCGCTTCCTGTATTATACGGAGGGTCAATGTAAATCATCTTGATAGCACCAAGATAACTCTCTTGCAAAAGTTTCAATACTTCAAGGTTATCACCCTCAATGTAAAGGTTCTCGGTAGTATCCCAGTTCACACTGTCTTCCTTACAAGGACGCAGCGTCTTACGGATAGGCTTGTTGGCTTCCACGATAGCAGCCTTTTTACCTACCCATGTAAATTCGTATGCTTCGCTACCTTCTATCACATCACCAGAAAGCATCTGCTTCAAAATGTCGAAGTTAATTGCTTTTTTCGGTTTGCCGTTTTCGTCAACGGTCTCGGTAATGCAGTTGGGAAACAATGCTCCTATCTTTTCTATGTTCTGAGCCGTCATATCAAGCGACTCCATTCTCATTTTATTCATTAGTTTGTTCCTCCCGTAATATCCTTAACAATTCTTGCCCATTCTGTTATAGCTGGGTCTGGCTTAAATGCTTGTAAAGTCTTTTGTAACTCAAGCACTGCTGGTGGAATATCAACTTTGTTTTTTGCAACGATTTCTTGCAGTTCTTTAAGTGCTGGTGGAATATCCACTTGAATTTTGGATATTTCTTGAATTTGCTGCTGAATCGCTGCAAATTCGGAGGATTGTAAGTACGATGTTATAGATGCAAATTCTGGTGAAGAAGCAAGCCGTCTATATTCCTCAAGAGCAGAAATTATGCCATCACCTTTTATGGACGAAATTGTTGCTTGTATTTCAGCCAACTGTTCTTGCCAACTCTTAGTCTGCTTTGCAGCATCCATATCTTTAATGGCAACACTTATGGCAGTGTTGAAATCTTCACCACTCTGAGTTTCTGGCATTTTCTCTACGATGATTTTTCCTATCTCTATATCAAGTTGTTCGTTTATTTTCTTAACAAGTTTCATAGCAGAAGAAAAAGATGAGGAATTCATGCTATGAGCGTGCATAACATCATTTCTATAATCTTTTACCTTTGCAAAATCTGTTCGTAAAAGCGGTACGGCATTTTCACCTATCAATTTATCCCACAATGTATTTTCTGTAATATGCTGCAACGCAGTCAAAATCTCGTCTTTGGTGAATTGCCATGTCTTGTCATTTACCGATTTTTTTACATTTTGAACAAATTGAGCATCGGAAAACAATAGAGTAAATATTTCACCAAAATCTTTACTTTCCAAATCCTTAATGGTTTCAGAATCTTTTTTATCATTGCTTAATGCACTTTTTAAGTAAAGCAGTTTGCGTAATTTTCGTTCAAACTCATTGAAATGAGGGTAAAGAGCCTTATTATAATAAGCCGAGCATCCATTGCTTAATACAGTGGGGCGAAAATGACTCATTACATACTCATGCACTATTGAAAGTGCGGTTGCACTTTTCTCGTTTTCACCATCCAATGAAAAGGTTGCAATCCAGCAGTCGGAATTTTCAATGTCGTATATTTCTGTCTTAACAGTTTTATACGCATATTTTTCAACCTCTGCTTTATGTTCGTCCCCGACAAAAAGATACTCTTGTATCATAATAAATCATTTAACTCCTTCCTTACCTTCTTCAACTCACCGTTCAGTTTCATCTGAACATTCAGTTGCTTTTCCTTTCGGATTCTGGCTTGAAGAACCTCAATCTGCTTTTTAAGGTTCTTGACCTTTTCATCACGCTTAACAGCGTCCTGCAGCGATTCATGTTCTGCTGCTTGAAGGGTATCACCGGCAATCTGATAAACAAAATTCTCATAAACAGCATCCACGCTCAGACCTTCCAGTTTAAGAGGAAGTTCATCCTCTGCCATCCAGTCGGTGTGGTAATACTGATTCACTTTGAACGCAGCGTTGCCAGCAGACGCTTCTTTGTAGGCTGTCCATGCTTGGTACTTGCCATCGTATTCCAGCAGGAACAGAATGTGATACGGGATTTCCTTATCAATCTGACGCAAGATACCTTCATCAAGAAGACTGCCCTTGAGTTTGATTTCAAAGACCTCAATCTCATTGACCGTGCTTCCTGCAGCAAGGTTGGTTGTAGTGGCAGCAATCTTGTTTCGCCAGTAGATAACCTTAATCTGCTCCACAAAGCACTTCTTGACAGTGGGCGTGACATTTAAATTCTCGTAGAACTTTTCTTTGGGTATTCGCTTGTTAAAATCAGTGGTCTTTGGTAGTCCGAGCATATTCACACCACCTTACTTAACCACGAGGAAGCAGATAAGTTCAAAGTCATCAAGACCTGACACGGCGGACATCAGTGCAGAAGTGCCACCTGCTTTGAACAGACTGTCAATATCGCTTTCTTCTTTTACATCAATAATACTGTTAATTGCATCTGACAAAAGGGAAGAGAATTCGCCCATTTCTTTACCGTCCTTCGTTTCTTTGTTGAATGCACGGTATAATTCGGCAACGGGCTGTTCTTTGCCTTTGCACAGATATCTTAATGTATCAAGTAATTTTTTCGGTTGTAAATAGTCGCAGATGATATCACCGTATTCACTGACATAAACCATATAGAACGGGTGAAGTCTGTTTCTGTCATCAATATTAACGCTTTGTGTACGGTTTTTTAGTACGTAAAATACGCCGGCGGGGCAGTCGTCAGTTGCAGGAGCTATTGCATGAAGCCCCATCGGAGTTCGTTCAATTTCAGGATGTCTTTTTATGTAATCCAATAAATCAAGTCTGAATTCATTAAGACCTAAGTCCATAATTGAAATACCGGTTGACATTTCTTCTATGCTGAAAACTTCCTTCTGAAGACGCATAAGCTGTTCTTTACGATATTCAAGGTCATGCTTCTCTTCATCGGAAAGAATATCGTCATCGCCGGTTGCTGCCATATTGACGATTTTCATTCTTGTTTCAACTTTAGATTTAAGGTTGATATAATCATCAAGGGTGATATCAGGCCAGAAATTAACGAGCTGAATAACATTGTTCTTGCTTCCGATTCTGTCTATTCGTCCGAATCTCTGAATAATTCTTACGGGATTCCAATGTATGTCATAGTTTATAAGATAGTCACAGTCCTGAAGGTTCTGACCTTCGGAAATGCAGTCGGTTGCAATGAGAATATCAATATCAACCTTTTCCATATTTGTGAACAAGTCTCTGTCCTTTGATTTAGGTGAGAAACAGGTCAGAATTGTATTAAGATCCGCTTTTTTAAGTTTTGCATTTGTTCTGCCTTCAACCGAACCGGTAACAACTGCTGTGCAGAGTCCGAAATTCTTGTAGATATATTCACTAATATTGTCGTAAAGGTACATTGCTGTATCTGCAAAGGCGGTGAATATTATCACTTTTTTATTGGTACCGTTTATGGGGTTATTGATTTTATTTGCAAGGTCAGAGAATAACTCTTGTAATTTGCTGTCATGTGCAGGTGTGATATCTGCTACCATGAATGTTAATAATTCAAGAATTTCCAGATCTTTTGCAAGCTCGCCTCGCCATGAAATTCTGTCCATATCGGCAAGATCTATCTGCACTTTTTTCCCGACTGCAATGAAATCATCACTGTTCTGATCGTCAAAATCATACTCATCATAATCTGTTATTTCAGTTAAGTTAAGCAGATTTTTTGCATTAGCGTCAAAATCATCAATGAGAGCTATTGTGTTTTCAATCAAGTCCTTAATTCTTTTTAATGTTAACTGAAAAGAATAAACAGAGCTTTCCATACGTTTCATAAGGTTGATTGCCATAAGACGTCTGATTCCAAGCTCACGGCTTGCCTGAGTAAATCCGACATTTACGACATTATCACCGTATAATTTAGCGTACTTTTCCATTTTGCTGGGCTGAATGTAGTGTGACGGTCTGTAAATATCAAGATTAAGGCGAGTCAGCTGTTCAAATATTTCATTGTAGCTGATTGCACCTTTAAGATCAGTCAGGTGAGGTCTGTGAGATTTAGGAGGAAGTCTTTCGGGGAATTTGCCGACTGCTGATGTGTCATAATATTTTTCAATATGCTTTCTTGATCGGGCGATGGTAACACTATCCAGAACTTCAAAGAAGTCAAAATCAAGCATCTGTAAAAGCTTGTCTGTAGTTCTTTCGCGAGGCTTGAATTTGCTCCATTCATTAAATGCTTTCTGAGCACTTTTGAAAATCTCATCAATATTGCGAGAGGTATTAAGTTTATCATTTATAAGTGAACTATCGCCTTCATAAGCGAGCTGAAGCTGATTCTTAAGATCGTTGAATCTGGTGTTAACTGGTGTAGCTGATAACATTAGAACCTTTGTTTTAACGCCTTTCCTGATGACCTGCTTTAATAAAGTTGCATATCTGTTGTCTTTCGATTCATCCTCATTGTCTAACTTGCCACCGTTTCTGAAGTTATGTGATTCATCAATGACAATAAGATCATATGTGTCCCAACGCAAACGGGCGAGATCTGTTCCGTTTGAGAAGCCGTGTGTACGTCCGAGGTCGGTATGATATAAGACTTTATAATTCAATCTGTCTTCAGCTAATTGGTTATTGATGTAATTATCGCGATATGTATTCCAGTTATTAGATAACTTTTTCGGACACAAAACGAGAACAGATTTGTTTCTTGATTCATAGTATTTAATTACAGCGAGAGCAGTAAAAGTTTTACCGAGACCGACGGAATCGGCAAGAATACATCCGTTATATTTTTCAAGCTTATTTATTATTGCAAGTGCAGCATCCTTCTGGAAATTGTAGAGAAGGCTCCATATTTTACTGTCCTTGAAGCCTGTTGCTTCATTCGGAAGCACATCTTCTGAAATATCCTCCAGAAATTCGTTGAAGATATTGTAGAGAGTCACGAAATAGATAAATTCAGGGGAGTTTTCGTTATATGCAGTTGTTATGTTCTCAATAACTTCGTCGGTTACTTCCTGTAGCTTATCTTTGCTTATCCATAATTCATTGAATAAATTCAGGTAGTAATTTGTATTTTCATAGCTTTCTGTTTTCTGAATAGGGTAGTAAACATTATTTCCACGTTCACAGCCAAGGTCAACGGTTGTAAAGCCCTGAATCGGCATATATGAGCTCTCATCAACATTCATAAAGCCCAGCATAACTTCATTTGTTATATTAGACTTGAACGTAACTTTACTTCTGATCCATTCCGCACATTCTTTTGCAATTGCCTTCTGTGTAAGTTCATTGCGGAGCTTTACTTCAAACTCGGTGCCGTAAAGGCTTCTTTCACGGTTAAGGCGGGGAATATAGAATTCTCTTTTTTCTTTCTTTGCCTTTTCGGTTGTGAATGTAGGGGAGGTGAAAATAAATCTCAGCTCATCAATGTCTTTCAGTTGCTGCTTTAATTCCTGAAAAGCGTAGATTGAAAAGCAAGCCGCAGCAATGCTGATTTTACTTCCTTCATGGATTTCAAGAGTCAAATCATCTTTTAATGTTCGGTTTAAGTTATCTATTAAATCCATATATTTCACCCCTTAAAACCTTAAAACAATATAAAAAAGCTATAATACTCCAAATTTAATTATAATTATTTATATAATAACACATATTTTTGTAAAATACAAATATTTTACAAAAATATCTGTTGTCAGATTTTGCTCATAAGAAATTTCCCGATGCAGAATTTCGCATCGGGAAATTAGTTTTTTGTTGTAATCAGTTTATAGCGTAGGTGTTAGGTTCGGGAGTTTTGAAGTATAATGTTTCTTCTGCTAATTTTTCTTTAGTTTTTTCGGCGTTTTTGATTCTGTCGTAATTTTTGTAATATGTTTCAATAGTGTCAATGTCCCAATCTAAAATATTGCCGAAGGTTTCCTTATAAGCGGTAAGGGTTGCTTCCTTTTCTGCATTTGCCGCCATCCAGTGCTTGTGGGATTCGTGCTTGTTTTTCGTCACGGTAGATGTGAGGCCCCTGTCAAGTCCGTAGTGCTTTACGGCTTCATAATAACTGTCCTGATGAAGTTTACAGTCCTTGGGGCCGTCTATGAATTTTTTGAAGCACAGGTGATTGTCCCGGATTGGCATACAGAACGCGTGAATGTGTGTATTTGATTCATCATTGTGAACGTAGATTTTATATATGTTTGTCGGACCGTAAAAATCCTGAAGCCATTTTACGGATGTTTTAATCCAGTCGTCGTGTTTGTCTTCCGGGATTGTACTCTTAGAAAAGCTCATTATATATTCAAGACAAAGCACATTATTTTTTCTGATTTTGTTTCCCTGCAATTTTTCTGATAATACTTCCTCGAAGCTTTTCTTATCATAGCCCGCATCAAGCATGGGGCGGGTATAGACAATTATATTTTGTGCATCGGGGTTGGTTAATGTGGACATCGGAAATTCTCTCTGACAGTGACGGATTGCATTGTAAATTTTTTTAACATCATTATATTTCTGGAACCTCAGTATCGCGTAGCCCATAGTATCACCTCCTTTGTTTTTATTGCATTTATAGTATGACATTTAAAGGGGAGTCACAACCGAAAAATTGAAGGGTGTAACCTACTACGCTTATTGCATAAGCGGTAGGCTCTGCGAGGCTTTTTAATGATAAATTACAATAACAGTTTTGGTGATTATGTCATACAAAAACTAAAATAGTGTTGGATAATTGTTGCTTTTTTTGCTGAAAATTGATTAGATTAAACTTCGTTAAAAATGCACAAAAAATGAAGCCAAAAATCAAAGAAAAAAGTTATGAGGAAAAACAAGGTATTTTTAGAGGCGTAAAATTGTTGCATATTGCACAAGTGTCATTTGCTGTTAGCTGAAAACTTCTATTGACAATGCCCAATACTTCTTGTATAATACTGATGTAACATCCGAACAATTGAATATGAATATACCGTATCACTCGTGGGCAGCGAAAAGAAGCAGACCCACCCAATGACGAAATCATCTTTATGATGATGCTCCATTGATGAAGAAGTGACTGACTGTGATCGGGCGGCGTGCCGTTATCGGACTCAGCAGTAAAACAGAGGAAAAAACCGGGTAACAAAAAACAGACTGTAATAGTATATATTTATATATACTATTACCCCTGTCGTTTTCGTTATGCCTTTTTTCCAAACGGTTAATTCGGGATTTTAAAGACCTAACGAAAATGCTCGTTAGGTCTTTTTTTGTTGTTCGTGTTCTTTTTGGGACGGTTTACCGTACCTTGAAAACTGAATAATAACAGCCGTCTCCAAATGCGAGGTCGTGTATCGCACAAGTTTCACGACAGTTCTTACCGTTTCTGATACGGTATCGGGCACGAATGTGCAAAAAAATTATTATAAAAAGGTGATTTTACTATGAAAAACATAAATAAAACAGAATTAAATGAAAATAAGGAGAAATCTAATATGATATCAAATTATAACTGGCAGATACATGCCATTAAAAATGGATGCTTATGTGAAAATGACGGAGAATATATCTTTGATATGATTCCGGGTGCTGCAAATTTTCACACTCACGGGATGGAGCAGTATAATCATCCTGATTTTCAGCTTGTTCTTGATTATGATTTAGACACAGCAGCGTATATTCTCAATACTCTCGGTGAACGTGTCAGCTCAGGCGAGAGATTTAATCCCGGAGATTACGTAAAGGGAATCTTTGAGGACTGCGATGTCCGTCTTGAGACCTTCGAGGAAACAGGAAGAGATGTCCTTCGTGTTATTGTCCCTGATGCAAATAATGTTTTCCCGGATGAAGAAGGATGCCGCTCAAGTTATCTTCATCAGCTGTGGCCGACAGAAGAGCTCTATATAAATCATGACATTGAAAAAAACACGAGGCTGGCAACTGTTCTTGAATTAAACGGCGGATTTAATGTTGAGATAGTAAGAAACGGAGATGTGACAGAATGCTACCTTGAGCATAAGGATTGCGGTATTAAAGATTTTATGTTCGGTGTTCCCGAACAAGGTGCAATTATCGAGGATATATTAATTGAAAAAATATCTGAGTATATTGAGCTATATAAGGATAAGTATTTTAATCGTGATGTAACGGAAAATACGGAAGCCTATCAGGTGCTCAACAGATATCAGGTGAATATCAATTCTTATGACTTGGAAGATGGCTTTATGGTTGACGCATGTTATTGCGATGACAGAATGCTGTTATATCTTTATCATAAAGACTACGGCATCAAAACACTGATGCTTGTCTGGGATAAGAACACTGAAATGAATTATGAAGTGTTTGAAAACATAGGAGCTTATATGACGGCCTACAGTGAAGCATTTCTTGATGAACCTGAGAGCAGATAAATATGATTAAGATAATACCCAATAATATTTTTGTAAGATGAATTGATTTGTTCAGATACAGATGAGTCCGAACTGTCATATTATAAGTAGCAAGACAGACGAATGGAGTTTGTGCAGTGAAAAATGATGGCAGAAAGGACAAGTCGGTGTATGAACGGTAAAGTTAATAGCGGAAAAAAATAAAAAAACTAACAGAACAAATTGAATAACGGAAGATATCCAAATAACAGCGTAGGAGTCGCTGATTACATAAATATAATACAAAACGAAGAAAGGAACGAAAGGATTTCTGAAAAAATAGCTATGAGGAAAAACTTTTTTTCGGAAATTTCTTTCATACTATATATGAAGACAAAAGTTGTCTGTAAAAATCTATAAAGAAAAGAGGTGCATAGTAAGTGAAAAATACGGATTTATTCTATACATACGAGGATGTATGTGAAATTTTATCCGTGTCCCGAAATACATCATATCAGATTATTCGCGAATTAAATAAAGAGTTAAAGTCACAGGGATATATGATCTTCAGCGGCAGAGTGCCCAAGAAGTATTTCAACGAAAAATTCTATTGCTGAGGTTAAACAAAAAAAATGCATATTAATTATCTAAAAAAATATCAAAAAAGGAGAAATAATAATGACAGTTAAAAAGAATCCGAAAACCGGAAAATGGTATTGTAAATTCTATTATAAGGATATGTACGGTGTTAACCGTCAGAAGAAAAAAGAAGGCTTCAGAACAAAATCTGAAGCCGAGGCGTATGTTAATGAATTCAAGAATAAGGAAAGCGGTTCTGTTACGATGACCTTTGCAAGTCTGGCTGAAGAATATCTCAAGAATTGCAAGGTTATGCTGAAGCCTACTACATACTACAATAAGGAGTGTATGGTTAAATGCAAGTTCCTCCCGTTTTTTGGTGATATGCCTCTGAATGAAATAACAAAGCGTCACGTAAGGAAGTGGCAAGTTGAAATGATGGATCCCGAAAACGGATATTCCGCCACATATCTCAGAAACCTGCACAGTCAGCTGAACGCTATATTTAATTATGCAGTTGATAATTATGATTTGCCGAAGAATCCTTCTCGCGATGCCGGTGCTATGGGTAAGAAAAAATCAAACAGATGCAAAATCTGGCAAAAAGAGGATTTTGAACAGTTTGTTGAAGCTGTTTCAGATAAGGAAATGTCAAAGGTTATGTTCAATGTTTTGTTTTACAGTGGCATACGCGAAGGCGAATTGCTTGCTCTCACACTCAGGGATTTTGATTTCAAGAACAATAGAATCAATGTAAATAAATCCTATGCAAGACTAAAAGGCAAGGATCTGATTATGTTGCCTAAAACAGAAAAGAGCATAAGAAAGGTATATATGCCTGAATCAGTTATGAAGATGGTTCAGGAATACAGCAAGTCATTATATGATTATAAGCCGACGCAGAGGCTGTTTCCGACAAATAAGAGGGTACTACTGAAGGAAATGAAAAGAGGAAGTGAGATTTCCGGTGTTGAAAAAATACGTATCCATGATATCCGTCATTCACACGCTTCCTTGCTTCTTCAGATGGGAGTAACGATGCTTGAAATCAGCGAACGGCTTGGTCATGAAGATATTAAAACGACACTTGAGACCTACACCCACCTGTATCCGAATAGTCATAGCGATACTGCCAAAAAGCTTGAAAAATTGATGTGAAAAAACATTTTAGTACGTTTTTAGTACGCTGCACAATAAAAAAAGTCCGGAAGCCTTGAAAAATAAGGCTTCCGGGGATTATAGGTCTTATTCCCACTCGATTGTGCCGGTGGGTTTGGGGGTGATGTCGTAGAGGACGCGGTTGATGCCGTCAACCTCGGAGGTGATACGGGCAGTAACCTTACGAAGGACAGAATAGGGGATTTCCTCAATTGTTGCTGTCATTGCATCTGTGGTGTTTACTGCACGGATGATTGCGCTCCAGCCCTCGTAACGGCTGTCGTCTTTTACGCCTACGCTCTTTAAATCGGGAACAACTACGAAATACTGCCATACCTTTTCTGCGAGACCGTTGAGGTCAAATTCCTCACGGAGGATTGCATCAGCTTCTCTGAGAGCATGAAGACGGTCACGTGTGATAGCACCGAGGCAGCGAACGCCGAGACCGGGACCGGGGAAGGGCTGACGGTAAACCATAGCGTGGGGGAGACCGAGAGCTTCGCCTACAACTCTTACTTCGTCTTTGAAGAGGAGCTTGATGGGCTCAACGAGCTGCATTTCCATTTCTTCGGGAAGACCGCCTACGTTGTGATGTGACTTAACAGCCTTTTTGCCTTCTGCCTGCTTGATGCTTTCAAGTATGTCGGGGTAGATTGTGCCC
This sequence comes from Clostridia bacterium, assembly GCA_017625435.1. Classification (GTDB taxonomy): domain Bacteria; phylum Bacillota; class Clostridia; order Oscillospirales; family Acutalibacteraceae; genus RUG806. The sequence continues at coordinate 28,440 of JAGAKX010000017.1, read as the reverse complement.
TGAGCAAGGAAGGAGATGCCGTCAAGCTTAGCAGCCTCTTCATCAAATACATTGATGAATTCAGCACCTATGATTTTTCTCTTCTGTTCGGGGTCGGAAACGTTTTCGAGCTTGCCGAGGAAGCGGTCGGTTGCATCAACATAAACAAGGTTTGCATCAAGACCGTTTCTGAAAACCTCAATAACATTTTCACTTTCGCCCTTACGCATAAGACCGTGGTTAACGTGTACGCATACCAGCTGCTTGCCGATAGCCTTTATAAGAAGTGCCGCAACAACGGATGAATCTACGCCGCCTGAAAGTGCGAGAAGAACCTTCTTATCACCAACCTGTTCTCTTACAGCCTTAACCTGTTCTTCAATAAAGGCATCTGCAAGCTCTTTAGTTGTGATACGAGCCATTGTTTCGGGTCTTTTGTTTGAATCCATAAATATAATCCTCCTTATTTTGAGTTAATATCCGAAAAACGGGTAACAAGCGTGTCACCCGTTTACAGTTTATCAGTTAGTGTAGTTGTCGAAATAGCCCTGAACGAGAACAACGGGAGTACCCTTGTCACCGGAGCCGCTTGTAAGGTCGCAGAGAGAGCCAATAAGGTCGGTAAGCTGACGGGGAGTTGTGCCCTGAGAAGCCATATTACCGACAAGGTTGTCGCCCTTAGCCTTGATAGAAGCTGAAATTGCAGCTTTGAGCTCTTCACCGGAAAGATCCTTGAAGTCGTTGTCTGCAAGATACTTGAGCTTTAATTCGTTGGGAGTGCCGACAAGACCGTCTGTGAAGGCAGGGGATACAACGGGGTCTGCAAGCTCCCAGATTTTGCCCTGAGGATCCTTGAATGCACCGTCACCGTAAACCATAACTTCAACGTGCTTGCCTGTAGCTTCAAGAATTCTCTTCTGAATGTCAAGAACAAGGGGCTTGCACTCTCTGGGGAAAAGCTTAATAGTATCTTCAGTTGACTTGTTTGAGCCGAGAAGACCGTACTTTTCGTTGCAGCCGCCCTTCTTGCCGGGAGTTGTCATAATATCGTCGAGACCGCAAACTGCCTTTGCACCTGCAGCCTTGAGAATTCTCTTTGTGCGGGCTCTTGTGTGAATATCGCAGGTAAGAACACAGTCAGCATAGTCAAGAATTGCCTTTGCCTGATTTGCGAAGATAATCTGGACCTCTGCACCTGCTTCCTTAACTATAGAAGCGTAGTAATCAACATAGTCAACACCTGTGAAGGGGTGAAGATTTGTGCCGAAAAGCTCTCTGTACTTTTCGAGTGTGAGAACATCTGAATAGGGGTTAACTCCTGCTTCGTCAATCTTATCGAGGGAAACGAGCTCGTTTCCGACTTCGTCTGAGGGGTAGGAGAGCATAAGAACAACCTTCTTTGCACCCATAGCAATACCCTTGAGGCAGATAGCAAAACGGTTTCTTGAAAGAATGGGGAAAATAACACCCACAGTTTCTCCGCCGAGCTTTTCTTTTACATCGTTTGCAATATCTTCTACGGAAGCGTAGTTACCCTGAGCACGGGCAACAATTGATTCTGTAAGAGAGATTACGTCACGGTCGCGAAGAGAGAATCCGTCATTTTCTGCTGCTGCAAGAACGCTTTCCGTAACAATCTGTGCAAGGTCGTCGCCTTCACGGATGATGGGACAGCGGATACCTCTTGAAACAGTACCGACTAATCTAATGTTTTCCATAAATATGTTCCTTTCATAAGTCCCCGAAGGGCACGGAATTTACATACAAAAATAACAAAGTACATTTTATCGCAAAATGGAACAAAAATCAATATTCTTGTGAAAAAATGTGTTAAAAAATGAAGAATTCAATTGAACGGAATAATTTTAATACCGCTCAATTGAATACGATTTATTGTAAAACTTTACATAATATTTTGTCAATGACAAATTTGCAAAAAGTGAAGAAAAAATTGTAAATTTTTTTGTGCGAGTAAAACAAAAAAACACAAGATGTGGTCCCGAGAAAAATCTGAAGCTCAATTCGTAATGTTGAAGGAATACTGTTGATTTGAGAAAAACGCGGTGCTATAATTTAAGAAAAGCGAAAGGAGAATATATTATGGAATATATCTGTACGGAAAATGCCCCAAAGGCAATAGGACCCTACTCACAGGCTGTAAAGGCGGGCAACATTCTTTTTACATCGGGGCAGATACCCCTTGACCCCGTAAGCGGTGAAATTGTCGGCTCGGACATTGAAGCTCAGACAGAAAGAATCTGCGAAAATCTTAAAGCTGTGCTTTGCGAAGCAGGAGTGACCTTTGATAAGGTTATCAAGACAACCTGTTTTCTCAGCGATATGGCGGATTTTGCAAAATTCAACGAGGTTTATGCGAAGTATTTTGTTTCAAAGCCTGCAAGAAGCTGTGTTGCCGTAAAGACATTGCCGAAGAATGTGCTGGCAGAGATTGAAGTGATTGCTGAGATAGATTAAATGCCCGTGAACAGCAGAAATAAATCTGTCCTTGTAGGGGTCGGCGTCCTCGACGACCCGTATTTAGGAAATATAGTTACAGAAGTTATGCCCCTAAGAGGTACATTTTTTATCTGACACGGGAATTAAACACAAACAATTTATTTTAACGAATGCGGGATGTCGGGGACGCCATCCCCTACAATGTTAAGGTGAATGTGTCGCTAATTTATGATTTATATCAAAAATTCCCTTGTGCGGTAAACACAAGGGATAATTTTTTTATTCTTCGTTTCCGATTGTGGGGAAGGAGAGGGTTACCTTGAAGAGGTCGCCGTCAATGATTATGGAGAGCTTTCCGCCCATAATTTCCGTAAGGGAATTTGCAATTGATAGTCCCAATCCCGAGCCTTCGGTGTTTCGGGAGGAATCGCCTCTGACAAAACGCTCCGTCAGGTTTTCGGGGGTGATGTTAAGCTTGTTACGGGAAATATTTCTGAAGGAAATGAAGGCTCTGCCGTTATTCTCCCATAAGGTAAGATAAACACGGGTGCCGGGCATTGAATACTTACAGATATTATTCATAAGATTATCAATAACTCTCCAGAGAAGTCTTCCGTCTGTGGAAATGCGGATATCCTCTTCGGGGATTTCCTGTACAAGAGTCAGATTCTTTTCCTGCAGTCTTTCAATATATTCGCCGTTTGTCTGCAGAAGAATTACGTTCAGGGCTGTGTCCTCGTAATTTACCTGGACGTTACTCGTTGCCGCCTTTGAAGCTTCAACAATGTCTATTGTAAGCTTTTTAAGACGCTGAGACTGACGGTCGATAACCTCAATGTATTCCTTTGCCTTTTCGTCCTTTACATCGGTCTTTTTAAGTAAATCAATATAATTTACAATGGAAGTAAGGGGAGTTTTAAGGTCGTGTGAGACGTTTGTGATAAGCTCGGTTTTAAGGCTTTCGCTTCTGAGTCTTTCTTCAACAGCCTTATTTACGCCGTCGTTTATGTTGTTGAGGTACTCGGCGTGTCTCTTAAACGGTCCGAAAAGGAAGGATGAGCTGATTCTGTAGGAGGTGTCACCCTTGGAGATTGCCCTTGCACCGTTGTGAAGAGCCGTAAGAGCAACGAGAACAAACAGTACAAGGGGAACTTCGATGATTCTTATTACTGCAATGATAAAGGATGCATCATATTCTCCCCAGATGTTAAAGAATACCGATTCAGCCATTGATATAAAGATAAATGCGAAAAGAATCAGGGCAATTATAATTCGTGATCCCGTGGCTTCACCGGTTACTTCAGCAGCGTGCTTAAGAGAACGGTAGATTCTGCAGATAAGTGTGTTCTGTCTGAGGGTTTTTGTGCGGACACGGACGGGGATAGTATAAACGAGGGCTATGAGAAGTATTGCCCAGCCCGTAAAGCCGAAGAGCATAAACAGGGCATCGCTTGTATCTATCATAGCGAAGCATCCGAGAGCACCGAGGGCTGACAGGAATACATAAAGGTCAAAGGGAATTGCGTGAAGCCATCGTGCAACGGGTTCATCACGCTTGGGAACATATCCCGATGCCCAGAAGATGAAGATAAGGGATGTAACAAAGCCGATAAAATAGAAAACGGTAATGGGGATTATGTTGTTTTTGTAGAATATTGCAGAGTCAACAAGCCCCTCAGCGTAATAATAGATATCTCTGACATTTTCCGTGCGGCAGGGGATTACGGCAGACACCTTAATCTGAGCCGCGTCCTTCTGTGTTACGGAGAAGCTCAGGTTTTCACTATCATTATTAAGTGCGGCAAGGGTAAGATGCTTGAGCCTTGTGCCCAGCTGAGAAATGCTCAATGTTCCGCTATAGGTATAATAAACGGGGATTTTTCTGCCCTCTGTCATAAGGGTTGTGGAGAAGCTTCTGTCGGGGGCGGCGGCATCTGAGGGATAGTATCGGGCAATAATTTCGAAGGTGTCGTTACCCTCGTCATAATATTCCCTGTAGAATTCATCCTGATATACCGTGATGTCCGAAATATCGCAGGGGAGGGTCATCAGCTGCTGCTTTATGAAGCTGAGAATCTCCTCGTCAAGCTCCGAGGTATATTTGTAGGTAAGGGTTGTCATATTATCGGAATAGCTGTTTCTCACATTGACTGTTTCCGTAAGATATTCGCGGTTATCGGGAACGGGTGCCGGCTTCTGAGTCTCTGACTGAGGAGCAAGAGTTGTGGTTTCCGTAATATCATCAAAGCTTGTGATATTTTCTTCAGCGAAGGAGGTGGTCTGAGCTTCGGTCACCGTGATAATATTTGATTTATCCGAGCCTCCGATGCCGTAATAATCATCGTAATATACAGAATAATTCCAGCCGTATGCTGAGGAAAAGTGAAGATATTCGGCATTGGTGTGGTTTTCAAAGCTCTTTTCATTATGAAGAAGAAGATTGCCGTATTCATCGGTAATTTCAAAATAAATATTTGAATTTCCGGGACTGTATTTTGCAACATACAGGTCCAGCTCCGACTGATTGTAGTTTCTGTAATATTCGTCGTTTGAATAGATGTTTTCGGCAGTTTTCAAGTACCGCATAAGGTCGCTTGCGGTATACTCGTAAACGTAGGAATACAGCTTCTGCTGCAGCTGCTGACGGGAGGCATAGTAAAGGTTTTCATCCATAATGATGAAGGTGCCCACAAGGTTTCCCACAATGGCGGCACAAAGGAAAAATACAAGAAAGCCTGCAATCAGCTTTGCAAAACGTGAGCGTCTGAGCTTATACATAAAATCACCTCAGATTTTCGTCTATTTTATAGCCCTGACCCCATACAACCTTGATATAACGGGGATTGTTGGGGTTGATTTCAATTTTTTCCCTGAGATGTCTTATGTGAACTGCAACGGTGGCGTCGGCACCGAAGGGCTCATCCTTCCACACGTGGCGGTAAATATCCGCAGGGGAATAGACCTTGCCGGGAGTAAGGGCAAGGAGCTTGAGAATCTCATATTCCTTAGGTGTGAGGCTTACCTCTTTTCCGTCCACATAGACAGCTTTGCCGTTATCGTCAATGGTAATACCGGCAACAACTATGTTCTGGGGAGAGGTACTGCCGCCGAACCTCGTGAAGCGTCTTATCTGTGAACGGACACGCGCCAAGACCTCAACAGGATTGAAGGGTTTTGTTATATAATCATCGGCACCGAGATTAAGACCGAGAACAATGTCGTTGTCCTCACTTTTTGCTGTGGTGAAAATGACGGGTGTATTATATTTTTCGCGGATTTTCATAAGCGCCGATATGCCGTCCATATCGGGCATCATAATGTCCATAAGAACACAATGGACCTCATTATTTTCTATAATATCAACGGCCTCTGCGCCGTTAAATGCTTCGAGGACATTATATCCGTCGGAAGTAAGATAGATTTTAAGAGCTGAGACGATATCCCTTTCGTCATCGCAGACAAGCACATTGAACATAATATCTTAATAAACCTCGCTTTCTCTTTCTACGGGTCTATTATCCCATATTAAATCTTAATAAACAACCGGCGAAATCCTTAAGAATTTCTTAAGATAATCTTTCCCTTTACGGAAACAAAGGATACGTTAATGTCTTCATCAAAAAGAATTATATCCTCATCGTATCCCTTTTCGATTTTTCCCTTTGTTTTATCGCAGCCGATAACGGAAAGGGGAGTAAGGCTTGCCATTTTAACTGCATCCGTAAGGGGAATACCTGCACCCTTTACCATATTCCTTACGAGGACATTGCTTGTGGCAACGCTTCCTGCAAGACAGGAGCGGTCGGAAAGCTTCATAACCGAGTCTTCATACAATACCTCAAGGCCGTTTTCCTGCATAATAACGGTGCCCTCCTCCATATCGAGAGCAGAGTATTCGAGACCGTCTGTAATTGCATAGGCTTTATCGGCTCCCTTTGCCTTATAAATGAGCTTCAGTACTCCGTAGGGAAGGTGTCTGAGGTCTGCAATGAACTGAGTTGTGTAGCCGTCAAGGGAAAGTCCTGCTTCAACTACACCTGCGTGACGGAAAATGCCGATTTTTCTCATACCGGAGCAGGCGGAATAAATGTGTGTAACGTCAGAGTAGCCGTGGGAGAGTGCCTCTTCCGTATTGGAGTAATCACCGTCGGAGTGGGCAACGGAAGCCACAATTCCTCTTTTTTTCGCTTCTTCCCCCACGATAAAGCCGTTTTCAATTTCGGGGGCGGCGCCGATGATTTTAATGATATTGGAGCTGTCAAGAAGCTCGGAAACGTTTTCTTTTGTGGGAACAAGAATGTTTTCGGGACTTTGTGCACCCTTCATTTTCATAGAGATAAAGGGTCCTTCAAGGTGAACGCCGAGAATGTTTGAATCCTCGCACATTTCCATTGCCTTTTCAATGTTTTTAATGCACTTTTTAAGCTGAGAAACGGGAGCGGCAAGGGTGGTGGGGAGAATTGATGTAGTGCCTCTGAGTGCGTGTGCTGTGCACATTTTCACAATGTCTTCAGGTGTTCCCATAGCAGAATATCCGCCGCCTCCGTGGACGTGGATATCAGCAAAGCCGGGGGAGAGGAATTTACCCTCACAGTCTATAATTTCGGTATCGGCAGTCTTCGGAATTACCTCAGTAATATCAACGATTTTTCCGTGTTCGCAGGCTACTGCCTTACCTTCAATAATTTCATCGGGAGTTATAATTTTTGCATTGATATAGTATCTCATAATGTTACCTCTCAGGAAAGTGATAATGATAAAAATATTTTATCAAAATTTTTACGAAATTTCAATAAAAATATGAATTAACTATGGAAATATTGTTTTCTTTGTGGTAAAATGTGCCTATATAATGCTTTAAAGGAAGGTTATTTTATGAGCGAAGTTAAAAAAGTAAGAATCGGTGCCGTCGGTATAAGCGGCAGAGGCTCGGGTATGCTTGAGCTTCTCCTTGCTGTTCCCGGTGTTGTATGTCCTTGTGTATGCGACAAGTATGAGGACAGAGCTCAGCACGGCATTGAGATTGTAAAAAATTCCGAAAACTATGACGGATATGATGTAAAATCATATCTTGATTATGAAGAAATGCTGGAGAAGGAGGAGCTTGACGCTCTCGTTGTGTTCACAACCTGGATTACTCATTCAAAGATTGCAATTGCAGGTATGAATCACGGACTCAATGTAGCAATGGAGGTCGGCGGTGCCGCTTCAATTGAAGAGTGCTGGGAGCTTGTAAGAACAAGCGAGAGAACCGGTAAGTTCTGTATGCTTCTTGAAAATTGCTGCTATGACAGAAACGAAATGGCAATTTTCAATATGGTAAAGAAGGGTCTCTTCGGCGAAATCATTCATTGTGAGGGCGGTTACAGACACGACCTTCGAGATGAAATATGTCTCGGCAGAGAGAACCGCCACGGCAGACTCTTTAACTTCCAGAACAGAAACGGTGAATTATATCCCACGCATCAGTTAGGACCTATCTCCAAGGTTCTCGGAATCAACCGCGGAAACCGTTTCCTTTCACTTGTTTCAATGTCCAGTAAGTCAAAGGGACTTAATCAATGGATTAAGGACAACAAGGGCGAGGATTATGATATTTACGGCTATGATTTTGCCTGCGGTGACGTTGTAACAACAATCATCAAGTGTGCACACGGCGAAACAATTACTCTTACTCACGACTGCTGTCTCCCGAGACCCTACACCAGAAATTACCTTGTTCAGGGAACAAAGGGTATATTCTCCGATATTGACGATGCAGCTGCAATTGCCTGTGACGGTGTTACCGAAACCACACACGACTGGACAAAGTTTGAGACTATCAGAGAAAAATATGACCATCCCCTTTGGGCACAGTACGAAAAGGCAGGCGTCAAGGCAGGTCACGGCGGTATGGACTATCTTGTTCTTTCTGCTTTCGTTGAGGCCTGTCAGGTAGGCTCTCAGCCTCCCATTGATGTATATGATACAGCTGCCTGGATGGCAATTACCTGTCTTTCCGAGCAGAGTGTTGCTATGGGCGGTCTTCCCGTGGCAGTACCCGATTTCACAAACGGTATGTGGATTGACCGTGAGGATTACAGAAGAGGTATTTACTGCCTTGAAGAGGTCTGCGAGGACTTCTTTACCGAAGAGGAGGACAAATAATGAGCTTTTACATAGGTGTTGACGGCGGCGGCACAAAAACTCAGTATGCGCTTTTTAATGAAAAGAAGGAAATGCTTTCCTCTGTTAAAACAACCGGCAGCAACCACGAAAACCTTGAGGGTGCAATTCCCGAGGCTGCAGGAATCATTATGGGCGGTATAAACGCTCTTCTTAATGAAAATAATCTCGAATTATCCGATATTACACACATTCTTATGGCACTTGCAGGTATTGACCATCAGTACCAGTGCGACGAAATGACTGAGGAGCTTAAAAAGCTCGGTCTTAACGTGCCCTTCTCGATTTATAACGACGGCTTTATAGTTGTTAAGGCAGGTCTTACAGGCAAGGCAGGTATCGGCTACAACTGCGGTACAGGTACTTGCTGTAATTCAGTAGGCTCAGACGGTAAGCTTTTACAGGTAGGCGGCTTCGGTGAGCTTTCAGGTGATGTCGGCGGCGGACATTGGATTGCACGTCAGACCTTCGGCAAGCTCTATGACGATGTGTGCCTTAAGATAAAGGAAACCGAAATGACAGACAAAATTGTTGAAAAGTTCGGTATCACAAAGGACCGTGACGGTGTTCTTTCCCTTATAGCTCCCATGGAGGAAGAGGGCGACGATATTGTAAGAGATATGCTTGATATCTTCTTTGAGGCTCTTAATAACGGTGATGAGGCTGCTGCAGAGATTGCAGACGAAATGGCAGAAAGAGGCGCTCAGTTTATCTGTGCACACATAAGAAATCAGGTTTTCGACGGTGAAAAAATACAGGTTGTTCTTTCGGGCTCAATGCATTGCAAGCTTCCTTCCGACGTATATGTCAATAAGCTTATTAAGAGAGCGGAAGAAATCAGCGGAAAAAATCTTGAATTTATAAAGCTTCAGGTTGCTCCCGTTATGGGATGCATCAACTGGATGCTTGAAGACTGACAGGGAGGTTTTTCAGATGAAAGAAATTAATGTTACCGTAATCGGTTCCGGCAGTACCTATTGCCCCGAGCTTGTAGACGGATTTTTACAGAGACAGGATTCTCTTAAATTAAAGCGTCTTGTTCTTATGGACATTGACGACAGAAAGAGAAATATAGTAGGCTCTCTTTGCGAGAGAATGATTAAGGCTGCAGGAATGGACACAGAGGTTGTAATGACAGATAACCTTGACGATGCTCTTCCCGGTGCAGATTTCGTTGTTACACAGATTCGTGTAGGTAAGCTTCCTTGCCGTTATCTTGACGAATCCATTCCCGTAAAGTACGGTCTTATCGGTCAGGAAACAACGGGTATCGGAGGATTTTTCAAGGCACTCCGTACAATTCCCGTAATCGGAAACATCTGTAAGAAGATTGAAGAGCTCTGTCCCGATGCATGGCTTATCAACTTCACAAATCCCTCGGGTATTATCACGGACTTCGTTCTTAATAACACCAAGGTCAAGTGCATCGGTCTTTGCAATGTTCCCATTGATATGATTGACGATGTCAAGGAAGCAGTAGGTATGGACGCTGAGGTTACATACCTGGGACTTAACCATTTGAGCTGGATTACCTCTGTTGTGAAGGACGGCGAGGATGTACTTTACAAGCTCTTTGACGAGGGCTTTGCACCCAAGGTTATGGCGAATATCGTTGACGACGGCTTTGATCCCGACTGCCTTCGTGCCTGCGGCGGCTGGCCTTCATCTTATCTTCAGTATTACTATAACCGTGAGGATAAAATCAAGCATCTCAGAGAAGACAAGAAGAGCCGTGCTCAGGTTTGTATGGACATTGAGGAACAGCTTCTCAAGATGTATCAGGATGAAGAGCTTTGCATAAAGCCCGCCCTTCTCGACAAGCGCGGCGGTCACAAGTATTCACTTGCTGCCTGCTCACTTATTGATTCAATCGCAAATGACAAGAATGATGTTCACGTTGTAAACGTACTCAATAACGGCACTCTTCCCTTTATGCACGACAATGATGTAGTTGAGGTTGCCGCAAGAATCGGTGCAGACGGAGCAAAGCCCGTGCCCGTAAAGCCTACATGGAACCGTCACATTGAAGGTCTTATGCAGGTTGTAAAAACTTATGAAAAATATACCGTTGAAGCAGGTATGAACGGTGACGACCGTGCCGCATACAACGCAATGATGGTACATCCCCTTATAGGTGACTTCAAAAAGGCAAGAGACTGCTATGAGGAAATGAAGGATGCTCACAGAGAATTCCTTCCCCAGTTCCTCGGAAAATAAGCTGATATTCACCTGTCTGTGTGAAATATTTCACGGACAGGTGTTTTTCGTATAAAGGAGAAGAGATATGAAGCATTATTCAATTAAAACAAAGAAAACTCCCCAGAAGATAAGAACGCTTTTTACCGTGGGCAAGGGTCTTCCGTCCGATAACGTAACGAGACTGTGCTACCTCGGTGACGTGCTTTTTGCGGGTACCGATAAGGGACTTGCATATTTTAAGGACGGCGAAATTTCTGTTATTGAGGGAATTTCTGAGGAGGTTACTGCTCTCTTTGAGGCTGACGGTATCTTATTTGCAGGAACAACAGAGGCTGTCTATACGGTAAGGAATTTTACCGTTGCAAAAAGACAGAGCTTTACCGATAAGGTGGTTGATATTGCTTCCGACGGTAACGGGGACATCTGGCTTGCAACGGCTTCAACCTGCTATAAGCTTCAGGACGGTGAATTCGTAAGATTTCAGGGCTTTGATTTTGAAAGCACACACGCTATGACCGCTTTCGGGGACAGACAGGTGTTTGCAGCCTGTCCCAAGGCACTTCTTGTGCTTCACGGCAAGCGTCCCCGCTGGAGCACGCTTATGCCCTCTATGTGTAAGGCTCCCTCAGGCATCAGAACGCTTACGGGTGACTCACTCGGCGGTGTGTGGCTCGGTACCGATGAGGGTGTATACCTTTATGACGGCAAGAGTGAGTGGCTCACTCCCGATGACTTTGATTTCTTCCCCAAATGCGCAGTCAACAGAATTGTTTTCGGAACGGATGATACATTTTATATTGCTACGGAAATCGGTCTTTATGTTGTTAACGGCTGGAAGACAAGATTCCTCGGCAAGGGCAGATATTTAGCCTCCGAAAGAGCTCTTGACGTTGCCGTGAAGAGTGACAATACGGAATATTGGGTTGCAACCGACAAGGGTCTTTCCCGTATTGAATTAAAGGAAATGTCGCTTTCCGAGAAGGCTGAGTATTATGACAGTCAGATGAAGTATTTTACCCGAGAAAACTATCACGCGGGCGCACAGGTTTCCGATATTTCGGTACCTCTTTCGGAGGCTACCAATGAGATTTCCGACAACGATGGCTTGTGGTCTGCCTTATATCTCGGTGCACTTTGCTTCAAGTATAAGGTAACGGGTGATGAGGCGGCAAAGCTTCAGGCAGGAAAGACCATGAAGGCGATTCTGAAGCTTCAGAATCTTACGGGTATCAGCGGATTTCCTGCACGTGCATACCGCCGACCCGGTGAGCACCGCTTCGGTGACGGACATCACGAATGGCACAGAGTAACCGATGAAATCGGTGAGCTTGAGTGGAAGGGTGAGACCTCATCCGATGAGCTTGTAGGTCATTATTTCGCTGCGGCATATTATTCGGATATGCTGGCTTCCGACGAGGAAAAGGCTGAAATTGCCGAATCAATAAAGAGAGTAACCGACCATCTTATTGAAAATGATTATACGCTCTGCGACGTTGACGGTCTTCCCACAACATGGGCTCACTTCGGTCCCGGGGAACTGAATGACGAGGAAATGTGGTGCTGGGAGAAGGGCATAAATTCTCTTGAGCTTGTTTCCTTTATGAGAATCACCGAGCACCTTACCGGGGATAAAAAATACGGTGATATTGCAGAGGAATTAATAAAGAAGCATCATTACGGTATGAATCTTCTTATGTATAAGAGATATGACAGCTGGGCAAACCACATTGACGATCTTTTAGGTATTCTTTCAATTATGCCTCTTCTCGAGTATGAGAAGAATCCCGATATGAGAAGATATCTTCTTTTAGCTCTCAGACGTCATTATAATTATGAAAAGATAGAGCATTATCCTCTTTTTGCCTTTACGCTTTCACTTCATACAGGCGGACACACCAATATTGAGGAGTGTATCGAAACTCTTGAGGATTATTCCCTTGATCTTATGGATTATAAGACTGATCATACAATCCGTCCCGATGTTGAGATAAACTACGGTCCCGAGGAATACGGTGACGGTCCTCAGGCACGATGGGCATTCCCTGCGGATGAAAGAGTTCTCGGCTGTCTTTCCTATGAGGCATTCTGCATGAAGGGCGGATACGATACAAGATACGTTGAACCCTCCGAATGGCTTCTTAACTACTGGATGGGAAGATATTACGGATTTATAGAGGAATAAATTACATATAACAATAACGGCTCGGGGACAAGTCCCTGAGCCGTAGTTTATTAATAAAGATTATCTGATTATTTTTATGTCACCCGTAACGCCTGTGCTGACATCTCGTCTGCCGTTTTCGTCCGTGGTAATTTCAACTCTGATTTCACCGTCGGGGGTTCGCATTGTACCCTTTACGTTACGAAGAGCAGGAATGTCAGCAGGGGAGACGGTAATTTCCTTATAGCCTGCCTTGTCATTATATCTCTTTATTCCCAAAATGTCGGAGAAGAAATATTCAACAACAGCACCGAACATAGGATGGCATCTTGAATCACAGCCGTCCCAGTTTTCCCACAGGGTTGTGGCACCGTGCTTCTTCATATTATAGAAGGATGTGATTTCTTCATTTGTGAGCATTTTATAAGCAATATCGCCTCTGCCGTTATTAAAGAGCATTCTGATAACAAGATCCGTACCGAAAATACCCGTGTCGAAGGTAAGAAGCTTTTCGTATTTTTCTATAAAGCTTTTCTTTGTGATTTCGTCACCGAGTCCCAGGTCAAGTGCGAATGCATCTGCTCCCTGTGTACCCTCGCAGAAGCTGTGGGTATCTTCATTATAATAATGCTTAACGAGTGCATTTTTGGAGCTTTCCTCTAATTCCTTATAAATGGGAGCCTCATCAGAGAAACCTAAAATTTCGGCGGTTTCTGCCGTCATGGCGGCACATTTAGAGAGGAAATATGTGTTTATGAAGGCTTCGGGAATGGTAACGCGGTTTCCGAGAGGACACCAGTCACCGAGACACCAGCCGCCCGGCTCCTCACTTGTTACAATGCCGTCCTCAGTATGGTTTACCATATATTTAAGGTAAGCCTTCATTGATTCGTAGCTTTCCCTGAGTACATCTTTATCGCCGTAGAATTTATAGTAGCGGTAGGGGACTATTACTGCCGCACCGCCCCAGCCTCCGGGGCCGCCGCCTCCTCCGTAGAAGGGTGCAGTATGCTGTACGTGACCGCCTTTTTTGTCCTGACAGTCTCTTATGTCTGCCATCCACTTTTTATACATAAGACGGGCATCAAAAACGCTCATAACGGCACCGCAGGTCAGCTGTCCGTCACCTGTGTAGCCGAGCCTTTCTCTGTGGGGACAGTCGGAGGGGATGCAGCCGTGAACGTTGGCACTCTGAGTTTTAACGTAGGCATCAAAAATCCATTGAAGGGTTTCGTTGTCACAGGTAAAGTCCGAGGTCTTTTTAAGGTCTGTCCCAATAACACGGTATTCGGTTAAATGACAGATGCCCGTAACCTCAATATACCGTGCAGCGTGCCAGGTGAAGTGAGGATGAAAATCCTGACCTTTTGCACTCATATCGTAAATAAACGTATCTCTCTGCATACGGAAGGTGCCGCCCGTGTAATGGAACTGCAGGCTTCCGTCAGAATTGAGCTCATCTGCATAACGAAGAACTGCACGCTCGCTTGTTCTTGCATCGTCGCTGAACTGCAGAACGGCATAGCCTGCCGCTAATTCACCGATATCGTAAATCTTCATATCGCCGAACTCGTAAATTACCTTGGGAGTTATGGTTCTTATAACCTTATCCGAGGGGAAAAAGCATTCATAAAGCTCGGTTTCGGGGGCGGTTCTGACTGCTGAATTCTTCCACTCGGAATCGTCAAAGCCGGCACTCTTCCAGCCCTCGGGGTAAAGACGTGCATCGTGATACTCACCGTAATAAAGGCTTGTTTCAAGAATATAGCTTTTTCTGAATTTTGTGTTTTCGGGGGAAGAGTTAATATAAGTTACATTCCCTGCGTTATCCGTAAGCTCAAGAGAGAAAACAAGGGTATTGTCGCCCCAGTAGGGCATACCCTCGTTGGGACTTTCGTGCTGACCGTACCAGCCGGCACCGATATGTGCACAAAGCACGTTTTCTCCGTTTTTAAGAGAAGGGGTAATGTCGTACTTATAGTAATATATTCTGTGAGAGAGTGTGTCATATATGGGCATGTGAATACCGGACAAATCACGTTTTTCGTAGTCTGTCATAGCGGGAATAAAATGCTCGTCAGACACTCTTTCTCCGTTAATAAAGGCTTCAAAATACCCGAGAGCGGTAATATAAAGTGTGGCTTTACTTATATTCTCACAGGAGAATGCAGTTCTCGTAAGAACTGCATCCATATCGGGGTATGTAAGCCAGACTGAATTCTTAAAAATATCAGAGCTCATAGCCTTATCCTTTCGTGGGGATTATTGTGAAGCTGAATTCCATAATTTTTGATGCATCAAGGCGGTATTCTTCACGTGTGTCGGGTCCGCAGGAGGAGGAGCCGATGCCTCTTGTGTAGCCGTCAAGGGTAAGATATGTAGTGTTCATATCCTTGAGGTCCTCCTGATGCTCTGCCTTATTTATAGCGGACTGAGTCTTATGGTGTACGCTGAAATTGAAGGGAGCATCACCGTAGAAGGAAACGGTGTTTTCGCCGTCAGAGAGCTTTAACCAACGTGTATCGCAATGCATACCGTTTTCCTGGGGGAATACATAAGGCTCATACATATCGGCAATTTTGGAGGAATAGATGCCGACGGGGGACTGTGCCTTGAAGTCGGGCATATTTTCGGCAGTACCTCTTCCGAAGTATTCTGCCGAGCAGAAGCTTCTGTCAAGCTCCAGGGTAATACCGAAGCGGGGGATATCCTTAACGGCATCGGGGGACAGAGCCTTGAGAGAAGTCTGAATTTCCATAGCTCCGAGAGAAGAGATGGTATACCTGATGTACCAGCAGTACATAGTCTTTCTTCCGGCATTCATTGTGTAAAGAGCTTCAACGGCAATTTCACCGTCATCAACTGAAATCCAGAATTCCTCAAGCTTCTTTTTAAGCTTATTAAGACCGCCCTCAGCCCATTTGTCTCTCATTCGTGCGTCATTGTCAATAAGTGCTCTGTAAAGATTGAGATTAATACCCTTGCCTTCTGTTGCGTGGAGGTTCAGAAGCTCCTTACCGTTTACGATGTAGGAGGTAAGCTCACCCGTTGTGCCGTCGAAAACTGCCTTGCCGTTATCATAAATAACCGTAAGGATGCCGTTTTCGGATTCAGCTGAAATCTTTGAGCCTATTTCAATATCATATTCACAGTCGGAAACAGAGAGCTCTGCCTGCTCGAGAGCGATTTCGTGTCCCGTTTCCTTATCGGTATAAATGAAGTTTATGTAGCAGTCTGCACCTTCAACGATTTTTACCTCGGGAAGGGTAATGTCAACGGACTGCATTGCGTCAACTCTAAGCTCAATGTCACCGGTTTTCTCGGTAATTCCGTTTACCTGATAATCATACTTTACGGCAATATAAGAGGAATCGCGGAAGCGGTTGGTGTTTGTAAAGGTAAATACACCGTCACCCTTATATTCTGCACGGACAGGTCTGTAAACAACCTTCATAGCCTTGGCACCCGTATGAAGTCTTCTGTCTGCGTACATAAGACCGTCAACGCAGAAGTGACCGTCGTGCTGCTTTTCACCGTGGTCTCCGCCGTAGGTGTACTTGTACTTATATTTTTTATCGTTTTCATCGTGGTAAACTGCGTGGTCAGCCCATTCCCAGATGCAGCCGCCCATAGAATTGTCCCACTTGTAGAAGAGGTCCCAGTATTCCTCGAGATTTCCGGGGCCGACACCCATAGCGTGGGCATATTCGCAGAGATAGAAGGGATATTTTGAATACTCACGGCAGAGATATTTTTTGTCCTCATACCGGCGGATTCTCTTACCCTTTATCATATCTTCGATTTCTTCCGTTGAAGTATACATTTCGGAAATCACGTCGTAATGGAAGCGCTTGGTTCTTACAACACCCTCATAATGCACGGGAACGGGAGTACCTGTTTCCTTTAAGAACTTATAGCATCTGTCCTGACACTTGTAGCCGCCTGCCTCATTTCCCAGAGACCACATAATGATTGAGGGATGGTTTCTGTCACGGAAATACATTCTCTTTACACGGTCAACATAGTGCTTTGCCCACCTGATGTCGTGGCTTATACGGTCCATATCGTCGAACATTTCGCCGCAGCCGTGGGTTTCTATATCAGCTTCGTCAATAACATAAAGACCGTTGATATCGCAGAGGGTTATAAAGTAGGGGTCGGGGGGATAGTGAGAGGTTCTGACACCGTTTACGTTCAATTCCTTCATAAGACGGATATCTCTTTCCATATCCTCGGAAGACATTGAATATCCCTTATAAAGGTCTGTGTCGTGGTGGTTTACACCCTTGACCTTTATGGGCTTATCATTTACGTAGAAAACGCCGTTTTCGATTCTGATTGTCTTAAAGCCTATGAACTGTCTTAAGGTCATAGCCTCCTTACCGTCGGCAACAACAGTAAGATAAAGAGCGTAGCAGACGGGAATTTCCGCGTTCCATTCCTGTACCTGAAGGTCTTCAAATGTAATTTCCTCTTCGCCTGTTACCTCTTTTTCGGCAATAAGTGTCTTTTCTCTGTCAAAAACACGTGCCAGAACCTTACAGTCCTTATTGTCTCCGAGAAGGGTTCTGACGGTGAGATTATAGCCCTTCTCTGCCTTTTCGGTCACAGCCTCAAAGTCATAAAGATAGCTTTCGGGGTAGTTATAAAGAAGAACATCACGGAAAATGCCGTTTTCACGGAACATATCCTGGCACTCCAGGAAGGTACCGTTACACCACTTGAACATAACTGCAACGATTTCGTTGGTGCCCTCTGAAAGGAAGGCGGTGATATCGAATTCTGCGGTGTTGTGACTGCCCTCGGAGTAGCCGACAAATTTGCCGTTTACGTAAAGGGAGAGGTTATTGGAAACACCGAGGAAGGAGATAATGTGCTTAGCTGACAGCTTTTCGATATTAATTTTCTTTCTGTAAACGCCCACGGGCATATCCTCGGGAATCTGAGGTGCAATAGTCTTGATTTCATAGGGGCAGTTGAGATAAACAGGCTCCTGATAGCCTGTTCTCTGCCAGTCTGAGGGGACGGTTACCGTATCAAATCTTGTTTTTGCCGTATCGAGACAGTCCGGTACATCCTTAATTGATTTATAAAATCTGAAATTCCACTCGCCCGAGAGAACCGTTACCATATCGGAGGAATAGCGCTCCTTCTTATAGCAGATTGAAGAAAGTCCGTCAAAGGACGAAAAGGGAACTGCGTAGGCTCTCGGTATGAGCTTGTTTTTTTCAAAAACAGAAAAATTATTGTGAAGGTTTTTTAATATTCTGTATTTCACGGTTTACATCCTTTCCGTTATATATTTAAGTATAATTTATCACAAATAAAGTATTATAACAATACTTTTTTAATAAATATTTTGTTTGACAAACAGCCGTTTTTGTATAATAATTATAATGTATATTTGTATCGGAGGATATTATGAGAAGCTTACGCATTTTGATTTCGCTTTTACTTTGTGCGGGAATTGTTTTTTGTCTTACCTGCTGCGGCGGCGGGACAGAGGATGAGACCACAACTGACTATTCCTATGTTCCTCAGGGCTCTGAGGGTACAACTGACGAAGGGCAGAATACCCCCGGGGATACAATCAATGTAGATAAGTCCTGGCAGAAGAATTTCTCGGCAGAGTATGAATACTATAATCCCGAGCAGAGCCTCGCTACAATGAAAATAAAGGAAAAAAAGTCACAGAACGCATTCACCGTTGAATACGTTGACACAAACTCAATTCTCTACTATAAGGCGGACGGTAACAATACCGACTATTACGTGCTTATTGACGGTGAGGAGCAGCAGGCTCATTCCGTTCTTGAGAATAAGCCCTTTTCCTCTCTTTCAAGTATGTTTATGAAGCTGACGGAGATTGAAAAGGACCTGCCTTCTCAGAGCAATGTTCTTTATATGTACGATGAAGAGGTAGCAGGAAGACCCTGTCACAAGTATATTCAGCGTGCATATTCGGGAGGAAAGCTCACGCAGTCCGTATATGTCTGGATTGATAAGGAATTCGGCTTTGCAGCTAAGTGCGAGGCTTACGACGAAGAGAATATTATGACGGTTATGTGGCGTCTTACCTCATTTGAGACCGGAAAGCTTTCCGACGCTGATGTGCTCATTGACCTTTCTCAGTATACTTTCGCTGAGTCTTCGGGAGGCACCGTGGGATGAACGTCTACGACTTCGATAATACAATTTACAAAGGAGAGAGTGTGCTTCACTTCTTTTTCTTCTACATAAAAAAGACCCCTTATCTTCTGAAATATATCCCCAAGGTTTTTTACGCGCTTTTTAAGTATAAGCTGGGTAAAATCACCGTTGAGCAGGCCCTTCGGGATTACGCTCCCTTTGTAGAGGACTATTTCAGAAATATAAAGGATATAAGAGCCGATGCGGTTACCTTCTGGGACAGCCATCAGAAGAATATTAAGCCCTTTTATAAGGATATTCAGAGAGAGGACGATGTAATTGTCACCGCTTCTCCCGAATGTACTATGGAGGAAATCTGCAGAAGGCTCGGAATAAAGCATTGTGTGGGAAGTATTATTGACGAAAAGACGGGCAGGATTGAAAGACTTTGTATGCGCTCCCGTAAGGTACCTGCCTTTCTTGAAGCCTTTCCCGATGCTCATATTGAAAATTTTTACACCGATTCGCCGAAAAATGATGCGTCCCTTATAGCTATGGCAAAGAATGCCTACAGGGTAAAAGGTGACAAGATTATTAAGATAAAGTGATGTTCAGAGGTGTTTTATGGAAAAGTTCAATCCTGTATCATTTACGGATGTTGCGATTAATAAGGGTTTCTGGAGAAACCGTATTGATATCAATGAAAATGTAACGATTTATTCCGTCCGTGACCGTTTCAGGGATACGGGCAGATTTGAAGCCTTCAAGTTTAACTGGAAAGAGGGAAGCGACCTCCCTCAGCCCCATATTTTCTGGGATTCCGACATTGCAAAGTGGATTGAAAGCGTAGCTTTTATTCTTGCAAAAAAAGAGGATAAGGAGCTTTATGAAAACGTAGAGGAAGTTATTTCTCTTATGGAGCAGCATCAGTGTGAGGACGGCTATTTCAATATAGCCCACACGGTGGTTTTCCCCGAAAAGCGTTTTAAGGTAAGGGATAATCACGAGCTTTACTGCCTCGGTCACTTTATTGAGGCTGCAGTTGCCTGGAAAATACATACGGGCTGTGACAGGCTTATAAAAATTGTCGATAAGTATATTGACCTTGTTATAAGAGTATTCTGTGAGGAAAAGAGTGCCGTATTTGTAACTCCCGGTCACGAGGAGATTGAATTAGCTCTTATTAAGCTTTTCAGACTTACAGGAAACAAGAAATACCTTGATTTATGCGTTTTCTTTATAAACGAAAGGGGATATCACCCTGACGAGCACGATGCCCGCTGGTGTAACAGCGCTTATAATCAGAGCCATAAGCCTGTAAGAGAGCAAAAAGAGGCTATGGGGCATTGCGTAAGAGCCTGCTACCTGTATTCCGCTATGGCAGACCTTTATAAGGAGACGGGGGATAAGGAGCTTCTTTCTGCCTGCAAGGCAATTTTCCGCGACATAACGGAAAGAAAAATGTATATTTCGGGAGGTATCGGCTCAAGCCACCACGGTGAAGCCTTTACCGTTGCTTACGACCTGCCGCCCGACACCGCTTATACGGAAACCTGTGCTGCAATTTCCCTTATGATGTTCGCCGATCGAATGAAGGATATTGAGCTTGACAGCGTATATGCCGATACTGTTGAAAGAATAATTTATAACGGCTTTATTTCGGGAATCTCCCTTGACGGCAGGGCATTTTTCTATGAAAATCCCCTTGAAATCAATCTTTCCGACAGAGGAAGGCATACTTCAATTGCCCACGAGCCCGAGCATCTTTCCATAACCGAAAGAGTTGAGGTTTTCTCCTGCAGCTGCTGTCCTCCCAATGTTACAAGATATATAGAAACTATGGGTGAGCGAGCTTATTCCGTAAGCGATGATGCATTTGCCGTTCATCAGTTTATTTCTTCCGTTGTAAAAGCAGGGGAGTGCGAAATTGAGGTTAAAACAGAATATCCCAAAAACGGTAAGCTCACACTTACGGCAAAGGGAATGAAGGGTAAGTCTCTTTTTGTAAGAATTCCTTTCTGGTGCGACGAATTTACTTCAGATAGAGCTTACGCTAAGGAGAAGGGCTATGCCCGTTATGAGGTAAAGGAAGACGTCTTCACCCTTGAAATTGATATGAATATGAGGGTTAAATTCTATCACGCTGATACAAGAGTAAGAGCCTGTGCCGGCAAAACTGCCGTGATGTACGGTCCTGTGCTTTACTGTGCAGAAGCTGTTGACAACGGCGAGGAGCTTTTCAATTTAAGCGTTCTTAAAAACGGAAATTATAACGTGAAGTATTCTGAGGAGTATTTCGCAAATGTAATTGAAATTGACGGCTTAAGGCGTGAATACAACGAATCTCTTTATTCGTCGGAGGATGATTATAAGGACATTCCCGTGAGAATCAAATTAATCCCCTATTTTGCATTTGCAAACAGGGGAGAGAGCGATATGACCGTATGGCTCAGGGATAACGCATAAGAATTGTAGGGGAGGGGTTACCCCTCCCGTTATCTTGTATTGTTCTGAATCTATGAATCGGGCGGGGAGACCCCGCCCCTACCTGACAATAATCTGAATAGAAAAATAGTAAGCTCCCGCGGAAAATTTCCGTGAGAGCTGTATTTTTTTTGATGTTATTTTCCGAAAAGGGGAATCAGATAATGCCCTGCTCGAGCATTGCCTGTGCCACTCTCTTGAAGCCTGCGATGTTAGCACCAGCAACAAGGTCATATCCGAGGCCGTATTCTTCTGCACATTCTGCGGAAACGTCGTGGATATGCTTCATAATATCGTGAAGCTTGTTGTCAACCTTTTCGGCAGACCACATATAACGTGCGGAGTTCTGGCTCATTTCGAGAGCTGAAACTGCAACACCGCCTGCGTTTACAGCCTTTGAGGGTGCAACTGCCTTACACTTGAGCTGTAAGTACTTGAGAGCATCATTGGTTGTGGGCATATTGGAAACTTCAATATAATACTGAACACCGTTTGCAACGATTTTCTTTGCCTGCTGAATGTCAACCTCATTTTGTGTTGCGCAGGGCATAATGATATCAGCCTTAACGCCCCAGGGCTTCTTTCCGGGGAAGAATTCAACACCGAACTTCTTTGCGTATTCGTCAATTGTAAGGTTTTCGGAACGCATTTTAAGCATAAAGTCGAGCTTTTCCTTTGTGCTTACGCCGTCGGGATCGTAAATATAGCCTGTGGGGTCTGAAAGAGTCACAACCTTAGCACCGAGCTCAGCCATCTTTGTTGCAACACCCCAAGCTACGTTACCGAAGCCGGAAATTGCAACTACCTTGCCTTCAAGTGTATCCTCATAGTGCTTGAGAACCTCCTGAAGGTAGTAAACCGCACCGAAGCCGGTAGCCTCGGGACGGATAAGAGAACCGCCGTAGGAAAGTCCCTTACCTGTAAGAACACCGTTTTCAAAGGTAGCCTTGATTCTCTTGTACTGACCGAAGAGGTAGCCGATTTCTCTGCCGCCAACACCGATGTCACCTGCAGGAACGTCCACATCGGGACCTACATATCTGTAAAGCTCTGTCATAAATGCCTGACAGAAGCGCATAATTTCAGCATCGCTCTTGCCTATGGGGTCGAAGTTTGAGCCGCCCTTACCGCCGCCGATGGGAAGACCCGTAAGTGCGTTCTTGAAGGTCTGCTCAAAGCCCAGGAACTTGATGATACCTGAGTATACGCTGGGGTGGAAACGAAGACCGCCCTTGTAGGGACCGATAGCGGAGTTGAACTGATAACGGTAGCCTCTGTTTACCTGAACATTGCCGTTGTCGTCAACCCAGCATACACGGAAGGAAATTGCTCTGTCGGGCTCTGTCATTCTCATAAGAATGTCGTACTTTTCATACTCGGGATGAGCATTTACAAGGGGCTCAATTGAGGAGAAAACTTCTTCAACGGTCTGAATGAATTCAGGCTCGTGTGCGTTTCTTAATTTTACATTCTCTATAACTTTTTCAATATAGGGATTCATAGAATTACCTCCGATGGTATAAATAAAATTTATGACTGCAAGGGATAGTCATTATTATTACTGATAATACAACATATATCCCTCAGTTAAAATAATATACTCAATACAATACTGCAATTAAGTGTTGTTGTCAAGGAAAAAATCGCATATTTTCGCGTAATTTTGATTAAAAATTATAATTATTATCATATTGCTTATTTGTAATTGAAACAGTTTATTGAGGGTATAAACAAATGCTTATAAGAAGTGCAAAACGCAGAGTGCGAAACGCTGAACGAAAAGTGCAGAGGGTGAATTGAAATCTGTTCATCTGAATTATTTGTATAAAAGCTTTCAGTTTCAGACAATAATTATACCGAAAGGAAGATGAATGTGTTTTATAAAAAAGTTGAAATTTCTTCTGTGGATACTTCAAAATTACAGGTGCTGAAATCCGATGAATGTATGGAGCTTCTGAGAAAGGCTCACGAGGGGGACAAGAGAGCGAGAGAGAGACTTATAAACGGCAATCTGAGGCTTGTTCTGTCTGTTGTGCAGAGGTTCAGAAACCGTGACGAGGACCCCGATGACCTCTTTCAGGTGGGATGTATAGGTCTTATTAAGGCCTGCGATAATTTTGACCTTACTATGAATGTTAAATTCAGCACCTACGCGGTGCCTATGATTATAGGGGAAATTAAGAGGCATTTAAGGGATAACACGTATCTGAGAGTTTCACGTTCAATGAGAGATACGGCATACCACGCAATGATTGTAAAGGATATTTTTATGAAGGAGAATAACCGTGAGCCGACAGTTGAGGAGATAGCTTCCCGGTTGAGCCTTCCCGTCCGTGATGTTGTGTTGGCACTTGAATCCGTGGTTACTCCCGTTTCAATTTACGAGCCCGTATATTCCGATAACGGCGATGAGCTTTTTGTTCTTGACCAGCTTTCCGATAATAATACCGACTCGGATATTGTTGCCGAAATATCAATAAAAGATGCAATAGAAAACCTCGATTCCAGAGAAAAGCAGATACTGAATATGCGTTTTTATCAGGGAAAAACTCAGACCGAGGTTGCAGAGGAGCTTTCAATTTCTCAGGCTCAGGTATCAAGGATCGAAAAAAGCATAAAGAGAAAGGTGAAGGAGTAAATCAAAATTTATAGGTCAGATGAAATAAACCACGTGGCTGTATCGTTCATTTAACATTGTAGGGGATGGCGTCCCCGACATCCCGCAGGCAGGAAATATAATTACAGAAGTTATGTCCCTAAGAGGCGCATTTTTATATGTCACGTGACAAAAAACAAACAATTAATTTTACCGAAAACGGGTCGTCGAGGACGCCGACCCCTACAAGGGCAGTTTTATTTTTGCTGCTCAAGGATAATAACATCTACTTCTAAATTATGTTTTTTTGAATAATTAATCTGTTTTCTGCATAATTTTTATTGGTGATAATATGAGCTGTCTTATTGAAGAACTGCAGAACAAGGACGTAATATCCATTGAAAACGGGTGCAAAATCGGATATGTGACGGATGTCGAGGCTGAGGTCTGCTCGGGAAAAATTTCCGCACTTATTGTGTCCTCTGTCCCTTCGGGCTTCAGTATTAAAAAGCCCGATACCTTCCGTGTGTGCTGGAGCGATATTGTTGTAATGGGGGATGAAACTATACTTGTAAAAAATATTTCCCCTTGTGCACCCTGCAAAAAACAGAACTCAGGATTTTTACGTCTATTTTCAAAGTAAGTCTTGAAAAACGCCTCCGTATATAATAAAATATTAATAATAATATTTCCGGACGGAGGAATTCAATATGCTTAACAATAAACAGATTGAACGCTTTCTTTCGAAAATGGAGTCCTTTATTGAAAGAATGGAGCCTCATATTTTCGTAAAAGTAGGCGAGCTTGAAAACGTGGAAAAATGCCACGTGGACAAGAGATATCATAAAGAACCCGACCTTCCTTTTACCCCTGCAGTCAAGGGTGAATACTGGGAAGGCGAGGGTACATACTGCTGGTTCAGAGGTGAATATACCGTACCCCAGGAGCTTGACGGAAAGACCCTTTTCATCAAGCCCCATATAGGCGGATATGAAGCACTTCTTTTTGTAAACGGCAAGCCCTTCGGCACCTTCGCTTCAAAAATCGTGGTTACTGCTCACGGCAACCATTACTGTGATATGGTGAAATTTGAGCCGAAAGCAGGGGAGAAGCTGAATATTGCTCTCGAATACTATGCAGGTCACTTTGTGCCCGGCTGTATGCCCTTTGAAAACTCAGGCAGAACAGAGTTTAAGTTCCTTTATGACGGAGCTGACATCTGCATCAAGGACTATGAGGCTCAGGAGTTCTATTTTGACCTCAAGACCCTTCATCAGCTCACACAGGTTCTTCCCGAAAACAATTTTGGCAGAGCAAAGGCTGTCAACGCTCTTCTTGATATTTATGAAAAGATTCCCACAGGAACGGACGATGTTCCCTTCTCCAAGGTTATTGAGGCTCTTCGTACAGTAAAGCCTGTAATCAAGGAAGCACTTTCCGCAAAGAACGGCGACAACGCTCCCGAAGCAGTTGTTATCGGTCATTCCCACATGGATACAGCGTGGCTGTGGCACGTAGGCGAAACCGTAAAGAAGTGTGCAAGAACCTATGCTAATCAGATAAGTCTTATGCAGCAGTATCCCGAATATAAGTTTATTCAGTCCTCTGCCTGCCACGGCGATATGATAAGAAAGCATTATCCCGAGCTTTTCGAGGACATCAAGAAGGCTGTAGCTGAGGGCAGATATGAGCCCAACGGCGGCGTATGGGTTGAATGTGACTGTAATATCACATCCGGTGAATCAATGATAAGACAGTTCCTCTGGGGACAGAGATTCACAAGAAAGCACTTCGGCTACACCTCCAACTGCTTCTGGCTTCCCGATACCTTCGGTTATTCCGCAGCAATTCCTCAGATTATGAAGGGCTGTGCGGTTGACTACTTCCTTACAACAAAAATCAGCTGGAACGATACAAACGAATTCCCCTATGATACCTTCTATTGGCAGGGTATTGACGGAACTAAGGTATTTACCCACTTCAATACCACTCACCATCATCCCGACGTGCTTGATGTTTCCGCTAACATCAACGGCGGTATCAAGCAGAAGACCGTAACGGACAAGCGTATGCTTACCTTCGGCTTCGGTGACGGCGGCGGCGGACCTCAGTTTGAAATGTGCGAAATGGCAAGAAGAATTGAGGACCTTGACGGTGTGCCCAAGACCCGTTATTCGAGAGTCGGCGACTTTATGGAAGAGCTCGAAAGAGACTGCGTAAGACCCAATACCTACCGCGGTGAATTATATCTTGAGCTTCACAGAGGTACTCTTACAAATCAGCATACCATAAAGAGAAACAACAGAAAGTTCGAATACGCTCTTCGTGACCTTGAAATTATGACGGTAAATGAGGCTGTAAAGAACGGAAAGACAGCTGACAGCGAGGAAATTGCTCCTCTTTATGAAACACTTCTTATAAATCAGTTCCACGACATTCTTCCCGGTACCTGTATAAATAAGGCTCACGTTGAAAGCAGGGCACAGACTTCTGAGCTTATAAAGACTGCAAAGGAAAAGACTGCAGCTCTCATTAAGGCAGAGGGTGAAAACAAGGTTACCGTTATAAATACACTTTCCTTTGAAAGAAATGATGTGCTCTTCCTTAAAGATATCCCCGAGGGTATGAAGATTGACGGAAGATACGATCAGCAGAGATATACTGACCTTGACGGAAGCTCCGTGCTTCTCTTGTACGGTGTAAAAATCCCCGCATTCGGAAGCGTTACATTGAATCTCGTTCCCGAGGAAAAGAGATTCAGCAGCAGCTTCTTAAGAGAGGGAAATCACCTTTCAGCTCCTCTTTATGAAGTTACATTTGCAGAAAACGGCACAATTGCCGAGTATTTTGACAAGCGTGCAGGCCGTCAGATTGTAAACGGCGAAAACTACAACACCCTTCTTATGGCAGAGGATGTACCTGCTTCCTGGGATAACTGGGATGTTGATGCCGACTATGAGCTGAAGTTCAGAAATGTTTCAAATCTTATTGAAAGTGAAGTTGTTTCCGTGGGCAGAGTTGCCTACATTATCAGAAACAAGTATCAGATTTCCGAAAAATCAACCGTTACTCAGGATATGATGCTCTTTGCCCATTCCGCTGAAATCCGTTTTGATACGGTTATTGATTGGCAGGACAACCATCAGTTCCTTAAGGCTGCTTTTGACAGCGATGTATTTGACGATTTTGCCCGTCACGAAATTCAGTTCGGTTACGCAAAGCGTCCCACCACAAGAAATACATCCGAGGAGCAGGCAAAGTTCGAGGTTCTTAACCACAAGTACTCCGATATTTCCGAGGCACGCTACGGTGTCAGCGTGCTTAATGACTGTAAGTACGGTATCAGCGCAAAGGACGGCTCTCTCCGTCTTTCCCTTCATAAGGGCGGCACACGTCCCGATCACGAGGGTGACCACGACGGACTTCACCGCTGTGTATATTCCGTGCTTCCTCACGACACCGGATTTAATTCCGAAAGCGTAATCAAGCCCGCTTATATGCTCAATATTCCCGTTATTCAGACTATGGGTGAATTTGAGACTGATGCACTTGCCTGCATTGAAGCCGACAACTGCTTCATTGAAGCCATAAAGCCCTGTGAGGATGCCGAAAAGGCATTTATCGTCCGTGTTTACGAAGGCGAGGGTGCTTACACCAAGACAAAGATGACCTTCACGGAAAAGGCAAAGAAGGCAGTTATTACAAATATGCTCGAAGAAGAGCTTGAAGAAATTTCTCTGGACGGTGTACTTACCTTCCGTCCCTTTGAAATCAAGACTATCAAGGTTTATTATTAATTTTTAAGCTATTCCGGTTTAAGGAGGAAACAATATGCCAAAACAGAAAAAATTCAGCATAATGCCCGGCGTTACAGGGGCATTTATGTCCTTTCTTCTCATAGTTTCCTTCTTTTTGCCGAGAATATGGGAAGGAAACAGTGCGGTAGGCTCGGTAAATACTGTTCTTATAATTATCATTCTGTGTCTTGCCGCAAAGCTTATAAAAGAAACCTCGGCACTATACGGCGAGCATCTGTGGAATAATAAGATATTCCCCGTTCTGATGTGCGTTCCGATTTTTAATATTATCGTAACGGCGGTGCAGTTTGTTTTGCCCGAGGCCTCCTTTATGCTTCATCCGGTATTTCTTACTCTTCTGGTTATTTCGTCGCTTCCTGCCTTTTGCTGCTATTATTTTACGGCAATGTGGCTTAATTTCAAGCGGGACAGGCGTCTTGTCATTACCTCTGCTATCCTTAACATAGCAGGTC
>JAGAKX010000016.1 GCA_017625435.1 Clostridia bacterium | reverse complement strand
CACGCAAATTGACACGCAAACATTACATTATATAGTAACACGATAAACACGTTTAAAAGAACAACAATACCGGGCGCGCGTGTGCGCGCACGTATATATGGGGAGAAGAAATTAATGAAGAGTGCAGAAGTAAAAATTTTCGGAAACGAAAATTTTTGTAGGGGTCGGCGTCCTCGACGACCCGCAGGTGAAGTAAGAATGCAGAGTGCAGAACGCAGAGTGCAGAACGAATTCGGAATTCGGAGAATAAAGTACGGTAGGGGCGGGAACGCCTGCGGAGGCAATAGGCAGTAGTGAATAGTGAAGAGTGAAGAGGTATATTTCCGAGAGGTACATTGTGCGGTAGGGGAGGGGTTTCCCCTCCCGTTCAGGAGGATTGTAATTTTTAATTGTAAAAAGTTACAAAATTTTCAATGCGGGCGGGGCAACCCCGCCCCTACGCTAAAAATCACCTCTTCACTATTCACTTTTACTTATTACCTTGCCGAAGGCGGGAGGGGGCGAATAAGTGTGCCGCTGTCGGTGACAGATAAAGGCACACGAAAGAGGTGAAGAAACAAGGAGTATTGCGACCGCTCCAAGGGAAGCAAGACGACTATGTTTCTGAGGGACAGCCTCCCCTACGGTAAGGATGATAAATATTATACAAAAATGCTGAAAATGTGGGATAAATGGTGATTTTTGATGAATATTATCGAACATTTGTTCACTTTGTACAAAAAGGTGAGAAAAAATCACGGGAAATTTTCTTCAAAAACCCCTGTTTTAGACTAGACTTTGCCGAACAAATGTGCTATAATAATGCCGCAATGAAGAGAGATATAAAAAACAACACCGACATACATTCTGTATGCCGGTGCATTTTGTTGTGTTATTCTGGTAAGAGGTGATTATGAAAACATTATGCTGTTCAAGATGCCCTGAAGTCTTTCCTGCTTGCCCGAACAGGGGATATCGGTCTTGCCGAGGCTTTCGGCATAAGCTGAAAGCTCCTCGAGGGTGGCTTCACCGTCAACAATCTTCTTTCCGATTCCCTCAGAGAAGGAGGCGTACTTATTCTTTACGAACTCATCAATTCTGCCGTCCTCAATGATTTTTGCGGCATTAATAAGACCGAGAGCAAAGGCATCCATACCGAGGATAAATGCCTCAAACATATCCTCATAGGTATTGGAAGGACGTCTTGTCTTTGCATCGAAGTTGAAGCCGCCCGTAAGACCGCCTGCCTTTATAACCTCGTACATACACATTGTGGTTTCGTACACGTCGAAGGGGAATTCGTCCGTATCCCAGCCCAGAAGCAGGTCGCCCTGGTTAGCATCAATTGAGCCGAGCATTCCGTTAACGGCAGAGGTTCTCAGCTCGTGCTGGAAGGTATGTCCTGCTAAGGTTGCGTGGTTAGCCTCAATGTTCATCTTAAAGTCTTTGTCAAGTCCGTGCTGACGAAGGAAGCCTATAGCCGTTGCGGCATCAAAATCGTACTGATGCTTCATAGGCTCCTTGGGCTTGGGCTCAATGTAGAAGTCACCGATAAAGCCGATGCTTCTGCCGTAGGTGACAGCCATTTTCATAAGACGGGCAATATTCTCCTGCTCGAATTTCATATCGGTGTTGAGAAGTGTTTCGTAGCCCTCTCTGCCGCCCCAGAAAACATAGCCCTTACCGCCCAGCTTTACGGTGATATCGAGAGCCTTTTTAATCTGAGCCGCCGCAAAGCAGAACACCTCAGCTGAGCTTGTGCTGCCGGCACCGTTCATAAAACGGGGATTGGAGAACATATTTGCAGTACCCCACAGACACTTGATGCCTGTTTCCTTCATTTTGCCGAGAATGTAGTCGGAAATTTCGTCAAGTCTTCTGTTGGTTTCCTTTATGTCTTCTGCCTCGGGAACAAGGTCAACATCGTGGAAGCAGAAGTATTCTATTCCGAGCTTCTTCATAAATTCGAAGCCTGCATCAACTTTTTTGTAAGCGTGAGCCATAGTGCCCTTTTCATCTGCGCCGAAGGACTTGTCAGCGGTGTCCCTGCCGAACATATCCGTGCCTGCCGCACCGAGATTGTGCCACCAGGCCATGGCAAAGGGAAGATGCTCCTTCATTTTTTTACCGAGAATTACTCTTTCGGGGTCATAGAACTTAAAAGCAAGGGGATTTTTTGAAGCGGCACCCTCGTACTTTATTTCGCCGATATTCTTAAAAATTTCACTCATTTTCATTTCTCCTTGAATATATTTTTAAGTACGGGATAAATTTTACGGTATTTACTGTATCTTTCCTCATAAAGGGCGGTAAGACCTTCCTCGGGATAAACGGTGTCGGCAACCGTGCAAAGCTTAAGGGCAGCCTCGTTTACACTCTTATAAAGCCCCGTGCCCACCATAGCGAGAATCACGGCACCGAAGCCCGGACCCTGCTCGGTTTTTAATATATGAAGTCTGATTCCCAGAACATTTGCAAGAATTTTTCTCCAAAGAGGGCTTTTTGCACCGCCGCCCACAAGGAAGCTTTCGGTGATGCCGATTCCCGAGGACTTCGCCACCTCAAAGGAATCCCTTATGGCAAAGGAAACACCCTCAAGGACGGAAAGAACCATATCCTCTCTTCCTGTGTCAAGGGTCATTCCGAGGAATACGCCTCTTGCATCGGTGTCGTTTATGGGGCTTCTCTCACCCATAAGATAGGGGAGAAAATACACGCTGTTTTTACCTAATTTTTCTTCGTTTATTTCCTTTTGCAGAAGTGCGAAATCCTTTTCCTTGAGGATTTCCTCGGCTAACCACTTGTTGCAGGAGGCGGCTGAAAGCATACAGCCCATAAGGTGGTAATTGCCGTCTGCGTGGCAGAAGGAGTGAAGTGCATTCATAGGGTCAACCGAGAAGCTGTCGCTTGAAATGAATACCGTACCCGAGGTGCCCAGCGATATGTTGCATTTCCCGTTTCCCACGGTGCCCGTGCCCACGGCAGCCGCGGCATTGTCACCGGCACCTGCCACAACTACGGCTTCGGGAAGACCGAATTCCTCTTTTACCTTACCTATAACCTCATAGCTTTCGTAAAGAGAGGGCAAAACATCCTTCGTGATACCGCAGATTCCGAGCATCTCCTCTGACCAGCACTTATTCTTTACGTCAAGAAGAAGCATACCCGATGCATCTGAATAGTCGCAGGCGTGAACACCCGTAAGGATGTAGTTTATATAGTCCTTGGGGAGCATAATTTTTCTTATTTTCTTAAAGCTTTCGGGCTCGTTGTTTTTAACCCACAGAATCTTGGGAGCCGTAAAGCCTGCAAAGGCAATGTTTGCGGTGTACTCCGACAGCTTCTCTTTCCCGACGGTGAAATTAAGGTATTCCACCTCTTTTTCGGTTCTGCCGTCGTTCCATAAAATTGCAGGGCGGATAACCTCATCATTCTCATCGAGAATTACAAGACCGTGCATCTGTCCCGCAACGCCTATTCCCTTTATAAGGCTTCTGTCAAGCCCCCGGGTGATTTCATTAAGGGCAGAAAGGGTGCCACGGACCCAGTCCGAGGGATTCTGCTCCGACCACCCCTCACGGGGGAAAATAAGGGGATAATCTCTTGAGGCGGTTTTTATGATACTGCCCTTTTCATCGGACAGAAGAAGCTTTACCCCCGATGTGCCGAGGTCTATTCCTAAGTAGTACATAAGAAATCTCCTTATTCCGTTACGAATACCCTTGAGCCTCTGCCCGTGAAGCTGACTGTAAGAGCCTCGTCAGCAGTTATTTTCTCACCCGTCCAGATGTCACGGAGAGTTCCGAAGGAAGAAAGCTCTGCAAGGGTGTTTTTGATTGAAATATCCGTTTTCTTATTTTCGAGATTAAAGAAGCCGAAAACCTTCCTGCCGTTCTTATCCTTACAGGTCCACACGGCAGCTTTGCCGTCCCATACAAGGGGGCGGTTTTGGGTAGAATATGCGTTTATATCAAGAAGCTCGCGGTTTGTAATAAGGGACAGCGTGAAATCGTCCATCATAGTCATTTCACCGCCGAACATAAGGGGAGAGCGGAACATACACCAGAGGTTCATAACCATATACTGCTCTTCTTCCGTAAATCTCGTCTTACGTGCACGGTACTGAGGAAGCTCCTCTGTCAGCTGAATAATTCCGAGAGGGAGCATATCGCAGTCGGGATAACAGCCCTCACTTATGTGGGGATACCAGTTATAGCACAAATCAAACATCTTATTGAGGGCTTCCGAGGTGTCCCAGAAGTCACCGCTCATACGCCACATATTAGCGTGATTTTTAAGATGCTGAGCTTCCCAAAGAGGAGCAGGACCCGGGGAAAGGCTCAATACCATATCCCTGCCGCAGGAATCAATGGCATTTCTTATCATTTCGATTTCTTTTCTTGCGGAATAGGGGTCAGAGGGCTTGAACTCGGTGTTTGCAATATCGTCCACCTTAACGAAATCAACACCCCAGGAGGCATATAATTCAAAAAGGGAGTTATAGTATTCCTGAGCACCCTTTCTGTTTCCGTCAACACCGTACATATCGGTGTTCCAGGGGCACACCGAATACTGCAGGGCAATATCACGGGCTGTTACACCGGGAGTTATTGTGGGGGTAGCAAGGTGCACGCACTGACGGGGAATACCCCTTAAAATATGTATGCCGAATTTAAGTCCCATTGCGTGAATTTCATCGGCAATCTTTCTGAAGCCTACACCGTTTGCAGAAGAGGGGAAGCGGTTGGGAGCCGGAATCAAACGGGAGTATTCGTCAAAGCAAAGAGGCGTAAAATTGTGATAATAATATGATGAAGCCGTAGGCTCGTACCATTGTATGTCGCAGACAACATATTCCCAGCCGAAGTCCTTGAGATGCTCTGCCTGAAAACGGGCATTTGCCATAAGCTGTTCTTCATTTACCGCCGCACCGTAGCAGTCCCAGGTGTTGAAGCCTCTGGGAGGCGTAGGCGCACATAAATTTTTGTTTTTCATTATAATACCTCACGTATATATATTGTAATTATTATATAACAAGGGAAAATAAGATGCAAGAAGAAAGTGAGAAGTAAAGTGCAGAACGCAAAGTGCAAAGTGCAGAGTGCAGAGTGCAGAGTGCAAAGTGTAAAGTGCAAAGTGCAAAACGCAAAACGCAAAACGCAGAACGAATTCGGATTTCGGAGGCGAAAATATCGTAGGGGAGGGGGCGAATGAGTGTGCCGCTGTCGGTGACAGATGAAGGCACGCGAAAGAGGTGAAGAAACAAGGAGTATTGCGAAGTGCTCCAAACGAGCAAGACGACTATGTTTCTGAGGGATATCCCGCCCGTTCAAGAGGGTTGTAATTATTGTAGGGGTCGGCGTCCTCGACGACCCGCAGGCAGACAGTTCGGTGTTACAGAAAATTTATTCTGAGGCTGTTTCGTAAAAAATCCCTTGTAGGGGATGGCGTCCCCGACATCCCGCAGGCAGAAAATAAAAATACAGATGTCAAGGCTTTTGTGAGGCACGTTTTTATCCTCCGCAGGAGGTAATACGGATTTTGTCATTTTTGCGGTAACGGGTCGTCGGGGACGCCGACCCCTACAAGGTGAAATGAATGCTGCAGCCTCAGAAAAAATAACTTCTTCACTTGATTTTTTTCTTTCGTTTATTTATTATATATGTATAAAAATAAAAGGAGCGGTTTTATGGACAAGGTAGTTTCATTTTTTGTTAAGGTGCTGGCATTTTTTCTTGCACCCTTAATCTTTATTTTCCCCTGTGCAAATGACTATGCCTTTGAAATTGATACGGCTGAGACCGGGAATACTCTTCCCAATGCCGTAAGCAACATTAATATATGGAATGCAAAGGGCTCGCAGGATTTTGCAAATCCCAAGGTAAACGAAGAGAATAATATATTTGAATTTGTTGAATATGTTCAGCTTATGCAATGCACGGGCGGAGCTGCTGACAGAGACCTCTTTGTTGACCCTCTGGACTTCGACACCCTTGATGACTATGATTTTTCTTCCCTTATTACAAGCTGTAAGGGAATTTTAGCATACGGTGCAAAGCCTCACCTGAAGCTGGGCAGCGTACCTCTTAAATATTCTGCCCTTGCAAGAACGGACACAACCTTCGGTACAAATGTCTATCCCCCCGATGACTATGACGTATACTATGATTACATATATGCTCTGTGCGAGGCTTTGGTTTCCGAGTTCGGAAAGGAAGAACTTCTCACCTGGAGATACGGTGTTATGACCGAATACGAAAATTCCGACTGGTTCAAAGCTTCTGACGGCACACCCGAAAGCACCGCAACCGAATACTGCAGGCTTTATGACTACACGGTAGATGCCCTGCAGAAGGCAATAGGCGAGGATGTTTTTGTAGGTGCACACTCAATGACCGTAACGGAAGGTCTCTGGGACGAAACAATTTTCATTGAGCATTGCGCCAAGGGTACAAACTACAAGACAGGTGAAAAGGGCACAAGAATCTGCTTCCTTTCTTCATCCTTCTACGATTCAAGACCCGGTGAATTCACCTCGGGAAAGACACTTTACGAATGTATAGAATTCCTTAAGGAAAAGGCAGAAAATGCAGGGCTTAAGGGTCTTATTTTCGGTATAGACGAGGGAAGAATTCTCAGCGGATTAAATTCAGGTGCAGACGACAGTCAGCTTCTCTCCCGTACTGTGGGCTATACCTATCAGGCGGCTTATGATGCCCGTCTTTACACTCAGCTTTTCCGTTCAGGCGGCGACTATCTCTCCTCCTGGCAGTATCTTTCAAACGGTCTTTTTGACGGCAACCCTGCAATTACCTACCACGTGGCAAAAAATGTTTCTAAATTCGGCGGTATGACGGAAGTAAAGACCGAAAACACAAAAAAGGGTCTTCTCGTTCAGTCCGAAATCGACTGTGTATCTGCAGTTGACTCCGAAAACGGAAATATCCTTCTTATGGCTTATAACTTCAGCAACGATATAGAGTACAAAAACAGCGTTGATACTGAGTTCTGTGTAAACGTGCCCTATGCCGACGGTAAAAAGGTGCAGGTAAAGCTTTACAGAATCGACGACAGCTGTAACTACTTTGACGAGTGGGTGAAGGACCGTGAGACCTACGGTATAGGAAATGACTGCTTCGGCTGGTCGCCCGACTGTCCCGTAATTGAAGCAATGCTCAGGGACGAAAATGCCCGTAATATCTATTTCAGCGAGCTGAGAGCAAAGTATAAGGAATGCTCCGTCCTTACCCCCGAAACAGTTGAAATGACCGTAGAAAACGGCAAGCTTACCATAAGCGAAACCATTAACCCCAACGGCGTTCTCTTTGCCGAAATCGCAGAAGTGAAATAAGAAAGCACAAAAAAATCTGCTTCATCTTCGGATGAGGCAGATTCTTATTTATTCGGATTTTATACGGTATTTTACGCGGTTAGAGTACTTCTGCGAAGTCAGAAGGCCTTCACCTTCAAATTTCAGTACAAAATTTCTTATGGTGGCATAAGCGGCAGAGGAAAAATCACGTTCAAGCTGCTTTGTTGAAAATTCATCGATGCCGTAACGGGAAAGTACAAACTGCCAAAGCTTCTTTTCTTTTTCCGTAACATTTCCGCTTGCGAGGAATTGTTTGTAAAGAGTCAGAATATCGGTTTCTGCGGCAGAGGAATAAACCTTATTGTAAACATTTTCCGCGAAGAAGGCTATCATAGGCGTAACGTCGGTTTTGCCGCTGATTTTTTTGTTTTCTTCTATAAGGGTAAATGCATTATAGTATGCATTACGGTTTTTCTCTATTTCGCTTGAAAAGGGAATAAACAGCGCGGAACGGTACCCCTTCTGAATAAGAAACCACAGGTGAAGAAGCCTTGCAATACGTCCGTTGCCGTCAAAATAAGGATGAATAAAGGCAATATAAAAATGGATTATGCAGGCCTTCACAAGGTCATTCATCTCGTCCTCGGTGTTTATGAAGGCTATAAGCTCTTTCATAAAGGCGGGAAGCTTTTTGTAATCAAGCCCCTGATGCTCAACACGGGAGGAAACCACAAAAACGTCATCGTGACGGTAAAGACAGCCTTTTTTCAGCTTTTCGTCGTCCCCGAGAAAATCGCCTACGCTCATCATATAGAGCTTGTGAAGGTTTTCCTCGGAAATCTTGTTTTTAATATCGGAAATAAACTCAAAGCCTTTTTTTATTCCGAGAATTCTGTTTTCCTGCTCGTTTTTCGGAGCAAAGCCCTTGAGGATGCTTCTCACGCTTTCACGGGAAAGGTC
Source organism: Clostridia bacterium (assembly GCA_017625435.1). GTDB lineage: Bacteria > Bacillota > Clostridia > Oscillospirales > Acutalibacteraceae > RUG806. Next base: position 6,113 of record JAGAKX010000016.1, on the reverse strand, counting down.
AATGTTTTCTATGGCATAGGTTGATATTATTTCGTTTTCTGCTGTTTTTACGGCAAAATTTTCCGTTTGCTCGTGAAAAAGGAGCTTCATTGTCTTTGTGCTGAAATTCGGATAATTTTCGGTATATACAATATTTTCCTCCTGAAAATCGTAAAGGGGAAGTGAAATATAATACAGCTCCTTAAGATTTTCCATAAATTCGGAAAAATTATCCCCGTATTTATATTTCATTTTTTTCAGCTCGTAATAATGCTTGTCTTTCAGCATTTCCGTAAAAAGCTTTATGTCCATAAAAACCTCCACTGATAGTAATTAGTATCAGTATGTATCAGTTTAATGCATTTATACATATTTGTCAATAGCTTTTGTGTTTGCAAAAATTGCAGAAGTAAAACATAAAGTATACCCGAGCTCGTTCTGAGCCCGGGTATGCTGTTATCAGAATTCTGCAACAAAAATAATTTTGCCGTCTGTCCAGTAGTTGTATTCATATTCTGCCTCAATGCGCTTTGCATCAGCAGGAACCTCAAAGTAAACATAACCGCTGTCTTTTCTGCCTGAAGAAAGTGTAGCCGAAAGACCGCCGTCATAATACTTCTGCTCAACGGCTTTGCCGTCGCAGTAAGCGGAAAAATCAAAATATGTTACGGTTCTGTCTGAATCTGCAGTATTTTCAACTTCAAAATAATACCTTACTATTACGTTTCCCTGTGCAGGAGCCATATACTGATTGTAGCCGTTCCATATTTCAGCACTGATAAAGGCAATTTTCAGACCGTTATCATTAAATATTTCTCCAACCTTATATATGTTTTCTGCTTCTGCAGCTGCAGTAGTTTCAGTTGATTGACCGACAGTTTCTTTCTCGGTTGTTGTTTCAGAGTTTCCGCCGCCTGATGTGCCGCTGATTATGCCGATTAAAACAATGGCAATAATGAGCCAGAACCACCATTTCTTGAAAATGGGCTTTTTGTCTTTCTTTTTGCCGTTTACGTTTTCTCCGCAGTTGGGGCAGTTGTTGAAGCTGTCCTCGAACTGCTGTCCGCATTTTTTACAAATCATAAAAATTAAACCTCCGTCAAAAATATTTGCAAGACCATCTTACTGCAAAATGCAGTAAAAGTCAATACTGCAATTTGCGGTATGATATATTTTTGTCGGTGAAGAAAAATATGTACAGAAATATAAGAGATTTAAGAGAAGACAGTGATATTACACAGGCACAGATGGCAAAAATGCTTAATTGCTCACAACAGGTCTACAGTAATTATGAGTTAGGGCAAAGAGATATCCCCACAGGTATTCTTATAAAGCTTTCGGAAATACACAATGTATCTGTTGATTATATTTTAGGAATCACAAAAACAAAGGAACGGTATCCCGAATAAAAAACCTGCTTCATCTTCGGATGAGGCAGATTTTTATTGTCGCAGCAGATATGCTTTCACGTAATTTTTTGCAAAGCGGGAGGGGAGACTGTGTAGTGTGATAACATAGTTTACAAAATGTCCGAGGACATAGTTTACACTTTTAAGTATAATAAAGGCAATCACATCGAAAGGAAGATGGGTATGCCTTGGAGAGACCCCTCCCCTACAATGAGGAGCAAATCCCATTTCCCGTTTGACGGAAAATGTTCATATTTTGTCCGTATGTGCCGATTTTCCGCAGAAAAGCGAGTGCAGACGGGCGGAATATGGGCATTTAACGTCAAAGAGATGTTGTAAAAGCCTTGTGTTGGGTAAAACTAACTTATCAAGGTCTGCACCTTGTAAAGACAACGCACGTAAAAAGGGCAGAAAGTGCCCTATTTGTGATTTTCGGCTCTGGCAAGCTGTACGAAGGTACCGCGAAGAGCCGAAAATCAAGCACATAGTTATTTCTCTTGAGGCACAGATGCAAAAAAATACCTGCCATTGATATTGTGGCAGGTATTAATTATTTATGTGTGCGTCAAAGAGGGTACTTTATGCGCTTTTTACACCTGATAGAAGCCGACTTTTTTCATAACCTTGCGCATAGTTTTGTGTGCGAGGTAGGATGCTTTTTCGGCACCCTGGCGTGCCATAGCTTCAATGTAAGCCTTGTCGGAGAGGATTCTCTTATACTCCTCCTGAACGGGACGAAGCTCCTCGACGACGGCATCTGCAACGGCAGCCTTGAAATCGCCGTAGCCCTTGCCCTCGAATTCCTTTTCGATTGCATCAAAATCAAGACCGGTACAGCAGGAATAGATGTTCATAAGATTGTTTATACCTGCCTTGCCCTCGCCGTAATAAACACGTGCCTCGGAGTCGGTAACGGCACTCTTTATCTTCTTTGCAATGACACCCGGCTCGTCTGCAAGAGAAATGAAGGACTTTACGTTGGGGTCGGACTTGCTCATCTTCTTTTCGGGCTCCTGAAGGGAAAGGATTCTCGCACCCTTCTTGCCGATGTAGGGCTCGGGGATTTTGAAAACCTCACCGTAAATGCCGTTGAATCGCTCTGCAATATCGCGGGCAAGCTCAAGATGCTGCTTCTGATCGTCGCCTACGGGCACCTTGTCCGCACCGTAAAGAAGGATATCTGCAGCCATAAGAATGGGATATGTAAAAAGACCTACGTTTACGTTGTCTGCGTGGCGCTGTGACTTGTCCTTGAACTGCGTCATTCTTGAAGCCTCACCGAAGGCGGTGTAGCAGTTGAGCACCCATGCGAGAAGTGCGTGGTCCGTTACGTGGCTCTGCAAAAATACAATGTTCTTTTCGGGGTCAAGACCGAGGGCCAGAAGCATAGCGTACATTTCAATTGAACGGCGTCTTAAATCTGCAGGCTCGCTTCTTACGGTGATTGCGTGAAGGTCCGCAACACCGAAAATGCAGTCATTTTCCGCTGCCATATTGTGCCAGTTCTTGAAAGCTCCGAGATAATTTCCCAATGTGGGTGTGCCTGAAGCCTGAACAAGGCTTAATACTACGTTTTTCTTTTCGTTGGTGTTTTCCATTTTATTCTCCTGTAAAGCCCGGGAATCAAGAACGGAGAAGCTTTTCTCTTTCTTTATAATCGGGCAGTATTTTTTCTATTTCTTTATAAAATTCCTTCCCATGGTTGTGCTGAAGAATGTGGCATAATTCGTGCACCACAACATAGTCTATTGCTTCTTCGGGAAAGCGCATAAGATAGAAAGAAAAGGACAGATTGTTTTTACCGGAGCAGGAGCCGAATCTCGTCCTCGCCCCCGTTACAGTGATTCTCCCGGGGGTGACACCTATAAGGGATGAATAATATTGCACCTTCCCGGGAAGGACCTTAAGGGCTTGCCGTCTTAAAGCCTTTTCTTCCTCGGGTGAAGCCTCTTTGAGGCTGTATTTCTTGTTTTCGACCTTGGTCTTTGCCTTTTCTATCCACGCTTCGTGCTCTTTTACGAAGTCCTCTATATATTTTTTCCCTGTTTTATAAGGTGCTCTGACAATTACCTCACCGTCAGCATTTACAGACAGGGAAAGAGTTTTCCGTTTTGAAAAAATTATCTCATATTCCGTCATTTTCTTCGGATTCTTCTGTTTCTGCTTTCTGTGCTTTTTCCTCTTTTTTTATAATTACGCACCATATTGCGGCACATATAAGGCATACACCCATAGCGATAAAGGCGAAGATGTTCAGAGTGCCTGCCGTATCTCCCAGAGTCTCGGCATTGTTGTGTGCAAAAAGTCTCAGTACAACAGCGGCAAATGCGCTTATAAGTAAAATAGCTTTCAGTATAATCATATTATATAATCTCTCCGCAGAATATTTCTTTTTCCTTGCCGTCGGGCAGGGTGATTACTGCGGCTCCCGTGTTTCTGATGTCCGTTACTGTTCCCGTGATTTTTTCACCGGCGAGAGTGTAGCTGACTGTCTTCCCGAGAGAGTAAGAACGCTCTCTCAGAGCTTCGGTTATATTTTTATTAACATTATAAAGAGAATACTCCTCATACACGAGGCGGTCAAGTATTTCCGTGATTTTTTTGATAAGCTCCCCTTTGTCGGGAGGTGTAATGCCCTCTCTTAAAAATGAGGTGGCAATACCACGGATTTCTTCGGGAAAGTCCTCTGCCGTAAGATTTATCCCTATTCCCACAACTGCCGTAAGCCCCCTGAAGGTGACGAGCTCCGTCAGTATTCCGCAGAGCTTCTTATTATTAAGATATATGTCATTGGGCCACTTTATAAGGGTTTTTACCCCCGTCAGCTCCTCAATAGCTTCATTTACCGCAAGGCCTGCAAGAAGGGTCAGAAGGGGAATATTGGTTTCCCTTCCCGTAAGGGGGAAGGAAACGGAAAAATAAAGTCCGCCCTCGGGGGACAGAAAGCTTCTGCCGAGTCTTCCTCTGCCGTTTTTTTGTCTGTCTGCCGTCAGTACGGTGAAAAGGGGCTTTTTGCTTTCCTTTATAATGTTTTTAATATCTGTATTTGTGGAATCTGTTACGGGGACTGAAATAATGCTTCTTTTTCTGTCGGAAAAGACTGTATACATTATAGATTCCCCTTTCAAAGCATTAAGGGGACAGACACCGCTATCCCCTCGCACAACATTATTCCTCGTTTGCAAGAAGCTCCTTGAGAGCCTTTACATCACTTGCAGAAAGAGTAATACCCTTGCCCATCTTTTCGTGGTCGGGGCCCCAGTCGCGGATATCATACTTGGGTTCCTTGCCGTTCCAGCTGATAAGGTTAAGCTCCTTTGCCCAACCGCCGGCACCCTCAGAGATAATACCGAGATGCTTTACTATTTCGTATGTAAATTCAGGCATTATTAGGTCTCCTTTCAAATAATTATTATATATACATATTACATAATATATACTTTTACCTATAAAAGTCAAGAGGTTTTTGAATTTTTTGTGAATTAATTATCATAAGAAAATCTTAATAAAATCTCAAGGTGCCCTTAATTCACTTTTTTGCCCCCTTTATATATAATTGTATCACCATATAAACAAAGGACGGAAAAGGTATGCATAAGAAGAAAAAAGGATATATAATCGCAGGGGCAATGATTCTCACGGTGCTGATGCTTATAATATTGGATAACACGGTTTTCAGGAGTGCTTCCCGGGAGGAGGGCGGATTCCTTGAAAATATTCTTCATTTCGGAGAAGAGCAGGAAAAGGACTATTCCGAGGAGCTCAGCGCTTTGGCTCAGCGTAACCCCGAGGCGGCGGAGTTCGCGGCAAATTATCCCCTTTATAAGGACGGGGCAGGGGAATATACATTGACGGAATATGAAGACCTTTCGGAAATTCCCCACTTTATGCAATGGGATACACGCTGGGGCTATGAGGAATACGCAGGCAGTCTTATGGGACTTTCGGGCTGCGGTCCCGTATGCCTTTCAATGGTGGCGGTGTATCTTCTTGAGGATTTGAGCCTTGACCCTCTGTGCGTTGCAAGGTTTTCCGAGGACAACGGCTATGCCGAAAAGGATAACGGCACAAAATGGACTCTTATGAGTAAGGGTGCCGAAGAGCTGGGACTACGGTCCCGTGAGCTTCCCCTTCACAAGCAGACTATGATTGATGAGCTGGACAGCGGTAAACCTATTATATGTATTATGGGCGCAGGAGATTTTACAAGCTCGGGACATTTTATAGTTATTACGGATTATTCGGATGAGGGCTTTTCGGTTCTCGACCCCAACTCCGTTTCCCGCAGTCAGCAGAAATGGACTTATGAACGCATAGAGTCACAAATCCGCAACCTCTGGGCATTCAGTAAATCATAATTTAACGGCATAATTTGCCGTGCGCATCGTAGGGGAGGGGTCTCCCCTCCCGTTCAAAAAGGTTGTAATTATTGTAGGGGATGGCGTCTCCGACGTCCCGCAGGTAGGGAGTAAAATTATAGATGTAATGACCCCAAGAGACACAATAATATCGTAGGGGAGGGGTCTCCCCTCCCGTTTCCGAGGGTTGTTATTTTTTTGCAAACGAAAGTTACAAAAGTTATGTAACGGGCGGGGAAACTGTGTAGTGTGATAACATAGTTTACAAAATGTCCGAGGACATAGTTTACACTTTTAAGTATAATAAAGGCAATCACATCGAAAGGAAGATGGGTATGCCTTGGAAAGAAAAGAGTGTAGAACTTAT
>JAGAKX010000015.1 GCA_017625435.1 Clostridia bacterium | reverse complement strand
GTGGTATATAACAATGTGCTTCACAGGGTCATAACTTCTGTATTTTTCATTTCTACCTGCGGGATGTCGGGGACGCCATCCCCTACAATATTTAATGCACGACACAGCCTCTTGGGAAATTACTTCTGTAAATTATGATTTTGCTTCTTTACATTCTATTTATGATGTGATAGAATTGTTTTGCGACACTAACTGAATAACATACCTTTACATTGGGAAAATACCTTGGTAAAAGGTGTTTTCCTCTATCTCGATGTAAGGGTAAAATGGTTAGTGTCGCAACTAAACCGAGGGAACACTTTTTCGGCACATCCTTCGCGGATGTGCTTTTTTATTTATTGAGGTGAAAAAAATGAAAAAAGCTTTTGTTATCCTTTGTGTAATTGCGACACTGATTATAGTATCGGGCTGCTCAAAAGAATATACTTACGGTGTATATGAAATTGAGCTTTCTCCTGAGCTTATTTCAAATGACCATGTCGGCAACGATTGGAAAGTATCTTATTCCTGCAACGGCACAAAAATAAACGGCGGCGAGCATTGGCTTGCTTTATTAGATAATCCGCAGCCCGTTGTAATTGACATAACCGTTAAAGAAAACGACAAAATCCCGGACATAGGCACAGGCTCACTTACTGTTACATTTAACGGCGAATCGGAAATAAAAACCGAAATTTCCGTAACTGAAGACGGCGGCAGCCACCAAGGAAACAAGGCACGGTGGGAAGTTACCTGCAAAGTAAATCTGATTGAAATGAAGTAAAAAAGGTATGCAGAATCTTTTCTGCATACCTTTTTTTGCAACATAACAAGCAATTATTTAACGCTGAAAAGGATATCGCCGTAAGAGGGATAGGGCCAGAATTCAGAATGTGTCTTTGTTTCAAGCTCATCAACAAGAATGCGAAGCTCAGTCATAGCAGAAAGAAGCTTATCCTTGCTGAAGAGTGCAAGACTTGTATTATCGGGACATTCCAAGGCTTCTATCATATAATTCTCAAGAGCCTTTTTCTTTGAGAAGGCTGCGCTCTGAAGTGCGGAAAGGTCCTTTACAAGCTCCGTTTCGTAATCACAGGGAATATCGGCACAAAGACTCTTCTTTGTAATTGCCGTGCCTGCAAGCTCTCTGATATAAGCACTTACTGCAGGTAAAATATCCTTATTGACCATATCAAGCATTGTAAGAGCTTCAATGTTTATAACCTTGCAGTAGTTCTCGGAAAGAATCTCATAACGGGCTTTAAGCTCTTCAACGGAGTAAACCTTGTGAGTTGTGAAAAGCTCAATGTTCTTTTCGGCAATAAGACTGGGAAGTGCATCGGGAGTGGTCTTCATATTGAGAAGTCCTCTCTTTTCTGCTTCAAATATCCACGCATCATCATAGCCGTTACCGTTAAAGATGATTCTCTTGTGCTTTGAAATTGTGGACTTTATAAGGTCGTGAAGAGCAGATTCAAAATCTACGGCATTTTCGAGAACATCGGCAAATTGTCTTAATGCTTCGGCAACTGCGGTATTAAGAACAACATTGCAGTTAGAAATTGTATTTGAGGAGCCGAGCATTCTGAACTCGAATTTATTACCCGTAAATGCAAAGGGAGAGGTTCTGTTTCTGTCGGTTGTATCCTTGGGGAACTTAGGTAAAGTATGTACACCGATACGGAGAAGCTCTTTTTCCTTGGTATCAAGTGCCTTATCCTCTTCAATTGCTTCAAGAATTTCCGTAAGCTCATCGCCGAGGAACATAGAAACAACGGCAGGAGGAGCCTCAAGCGCACCGAGTCTGTGGTCATTACCTGCTGCAGCTACGGATACACGAAGTAAATCCTGATATTCATCAACAGCCTTGATAACGGCACAGAGGAAAAGAAGGAACTGTGCATTTTCACCGGGAGTATCACCGGGATTGAGAAGATTTACGCCCGTATCAGTTGAAATTGACCAGTTGTTATGCTTACCGCTTCCGTTGATACCTGCAAAGGGCTTTTCGTGAAGAAGACAAACCATATTGTGTCTTCTTGCAATTTTCTGCATAAGCTCCATTGTAAGCTGATTATGGTCAGCGGAAATATTTGTTGTAGAGAAAACAGGGGCTAATTCGTGCTGTGCGGGAGCGGCTTCGTTATGCTCTGTTTTAGCAAGAATACCGAGCTTCCATAGCTCTTCATCAAGCTCTGTCATAAAAGCCTTTATACGGGGCTTTATGGCTCCGAAATAGTGGTCGTCAAGCTCCTGTCCTTTAGGAGGACGTGCACCGAAAAGAGTTCTGCCCGTAAAAACAAGGTCCTTTCTCTTTTCGAACATATCCTTATCAATAAGGAAATATTCCTGCTCTGCACCGACGGTGGCATTGATTCTTGAAACGTCATCGTGACCGAAAAGCTTTATTACACGCATAGCCTGACGGTTAATTGCTTCCATTGAACGAAGAAGAGGAGTTTTTGCATCAAGAGCGTGTCCGCCGTATGAGCAGAATGCTGTGGGAATACAAAGAACGCCGTCCTTTATGAATGCATAAGAGGTTGCATCCCAGGCAGTATAGCCTCTTGCCTCAAAGGTAGCACGGAGACCGCCCGAGGGGAACGAGGAAGCATCAGGCTCACCCTGAATAAGCTCTTTACCCGAGAACTCCATAATTACCTTATTGCCGTCAACGGGAGAAATAAAGCTGTCGTGCTTTTCAGCGGTAATACCAGTCATTGGCTGGAACCAATGGGTGTAATGTGTTGCACCCTTTTCGATAGCCCAGTCCTTCATAGCATTTGCAACAACATTGGCAAGTCCCAGTTCAAGGTGCTTACCCTGCTTTATTGTGCGCTGAAGCAGCTTATAGGTTTCGTGAGGAAGCTTTTCCTTCATCACGTTATCATTAAATACATTTGAGCCGAAATATTCGCTTACTCTTGCCATAATGAACCCCTTTTACCTGAAAATAAATATAATGGGACTGCAGAAATTCTGCAGCCCCTTTGCTGTCTCACGTATTTTATATCAATACTGCGGTTTTGTCAAGTATTTATATAAATTTTTCCGCAGTATAAAATATTTATTCTGCCTCTTCCGGCTCAATAAGTCCGTAGCCTCCGTCTTCACGTCTGTAAACAACCGCTACCGAATCGTTAGCCGAATTACGGAACATATAAAATTGATGTCCCAGCATATTCATCTGAAGAATTGCTTCGTCAATTGACTGAGGCTTGATGGGAATGGATTTTGTTCTGACAAGCCGGAATTCGGGCTCTTCATCCTCTAAGCCCTGATAGTCGTCAAAGGCACCTGAGCGCAGGCGTTTTTCAAGCTTTGTTTTGTTTTTACGAATCTGACGGATAAGAAGGTCAACACAATTATCAAGTGCTTCATTCATATTTTCCGCCTTTGCCTGTGCCCTGAAAATCAACCCATCATTATTAACTGTGATTTCCACGGTCTGCGAAGTTTTCTCCACGGTTGCAGTTACTTTTGCCGAGGCCTCGTCTCCGAAGAAGCGGTCAATTTTTGTAAGCTTCTTTTCTGCGTGTTCCTTGAAGGAATCTCTTGGAGTACATTTTCTGCCGATAACTGTAATTTTCATAACTACATCCCCTTTGGAATAAATTCTGAAAAAGAAAAACGGACGGATGCCGAAGAAATATAACTTTCTTCTTCACCGCCCTTCTCTCTGTTTCAATTGTATTATACCACCGAAAACGGGTTTTGTAAAGATATTTTTATACAGTTTCACTACTTTTTTTGTGCGTTTCCAGAAAATTTTATAGATTATGCGACATTATATTACAAAAGATACGTGTCTTGTTACGTGACAGCCGATATTCACGGCGACAGGGAGCCCTGCAATATGCGTAGGGTACGTTTCAATATTACAGGCAAGTGCAGTACAGTCTCCGGAGAAGCCCTGAGGCCCTATTCCCGTTTTGTTTACGGCTTCAAGAATCTCTTTTTCCATTTCGGCATAAAAAGGCTCGGGATTGCTTATATCGGTGCTTCTGCAGAGTGCTTTTTTTGAAAGATATGCAGAATACTCAAAGTCACCGCCGATTCCCACACCAAGCACCAGAGGCGGACAGGGCTTTGCATCGGCATCTTTCACAACGGACACAACAAAATCAATAATATCCTTCTTTGCTGCCGTGGGATTGAACATCTTTATTTTGCTCATATTCTCACTTCCGAAGCCCTTGGGAGCAACCGTAAAGCTGATTTTATCTCCGGGAACAATTCTTGTATGAATAACGGCAGGAGTGTTGTCCTCCGTATTGATTCTCTGCAGCGGGTCTGCAACAACGGACTTCCTCAGAAAGCCTTCGGTATAGCCTTTTCCTACACCGAGATTCACAGCTTCTTCAAAGCGTCCCCCCGTTATATGAACCTCCTGCCCGATTTCCGCAAAAACAACTGCCATACCGCAGTCCTGACAGACGGGAATCTGTTTTTCCTCCGCAATGCGGTAGTTTTTTTCCATATCCGCAAACACATCCCTTGCAACAGGTACGGTTTCATTTTTTCCGTATTCGGATATACGGCATTTAAGGTCCCCGGGAAGATAAATATTCGCTTTTATAACAGCCTCTTTTACGGCATTTGTAATCTCACTTACGTTTATTTCTCTCATAATTCCTCTCATAAACAATAACCGCCGAAGAAAAGTCTTCAGCGGAAATATTATGTAAACTTATTTATTGTAGCCGCGGCGTGTACCGGTCTTGAAATCTCCGCTTTTCTTGAGGACGGATATCTTTTCATCACTTTCCTGCTTGAACTTTGCCATCATATCTTCAAAGGACATAGGTGCGGCAGAAGCGGTCTGCTGAGGCTTCTGAGCCTGCTGTGAAAAGCTTCTCTGAGAATTGCTTCTCTGATAATTTGACTGACGGGGTTCCTTTTTGGGAGCCTCCTGTGTTTTCTCGGGCTGGGGCAAGGTCTGCTTGATTGAAAGGCTTATTTTATTGTTCTCGTTGATTGCAAGAACCTTAACCTTTACCTCCTGGCCTTCTGAAAGAAATTCCGTTATGTCCTTAACATAGGTTGCGGCAACCTCGGAAATATGTACCATTCCGCTTTCGCCGTTTGACATTCTGACAAATGCGCCGAATGAAGTAAGTCCCGTGACTTTGCCTTCATAAATTTCACCAATCAGTGACTGCATAGATTAAAGGGTCCTCCTGAATTCAGAGATTTATTAAACCGCTGAAAGCTCAGCGGTCAATTACTTATTTGCCGGGAGTTACATCATAATAAACTTTCTCATCGGGATAAGCATATCCTCTTTCACGGGCAAGGTGCTCGTAAAGCTCTGCTTCATCGGAATTGTTGATGAGATAGTCCATCTCCTGATTTTCCTGCTTTAACTGCTCAAGCTGTAAATTAAGAGCGTCAAGCTTGTTCTGTTTTTCATTTGAATCTATTGAAATGGTCGTAAAAACCGTAACTGATGCAACAAATGCTATTATGATGCAAAGTATAAGAATGATACTGCGGCGACCCGAAGCCTTAGTCACAAAAAACACCGTCTTTCTCAGAAAATAATATATAAAAAAGAATATAATCAGTTTAACGAAATAATTATATAATACAAATTAACCGATATCAAGTGTTTTTTGTAAAAATTTTCAATTTTTTTGAGATTTTTTTGTATATTTAAATAGTTTTTTTGTCATACCGACTATTCTTTCATAAAATCTCTGCCGTAATGTAAAAAACGTATTTCCCGGGAAAATGCAGAAGATGATAAATCCCATCAGTTCCCCTGCCGAAACGTAAAAACGTATAAACCCTGAGCAGTATTTAAGCGAAAAAAGAAAACAGAGAAATGCAGATATCACAAAAAAACAGATGTCCCTTATACATATTGCCGCGGTGCTTTTACCTAAGGGCAGATTCACAGATTTCAGAAGGAAGAAAAGGATGCCGAGAAGATACCCCATTCCAACGGCCTTCATCAGCACCGACAGCTGTACCTGATGCTCAAAACCGGTTATCATCTGAACACCTTACTGAAAAAGCCCTGATGCTTTTCATTTCGGTCCGAATATGTCACGGAATTTACCTTTCCTGATGCGGTAACATCCCCGCTTTCGGTGTTGAGAACACTTATCTGCAGATTCTCACCCTTTATAGTAATCTGCCCGTGGGATGTGTAAAGAATAATTTCCTCATCATTGAAATTATCAGCCTCCGTAACTCCCGTAACCGAGATATTTTTTCTTCCGTCAATAATCAGCGAATGCGGTAACATTACTTTCTTTTCATCCACGTTAATCACCCTTTCAGTTTTTCATTTAATGTATATGAAACAAAATACGCATATATCAAAAATTCATAAAAATGTTTCATTCTTTTCGTATGATTTTATAATGAAATATTTTATGTTTTATGGTAGAATTAAGGCAACTTATTTCAGGAGGAATTAACTATGGTCAGAATTGAAATGGATAACGGTGCTATAATTGACGTTGAGCTTTACCCCGATAAGGCTCCCGTGACGGTTGCAAACTTTGAAAAGCTCGTTAAAGAGGGCTTCTATGACGGACTCACCTTCCACAGAATCATCAGAGGCTTTATGATTCAGGGCGGCGACCCCAAGGGTAACGGAACAGGCGGAGCTAAGGAGCACATTTACGGTGAATTTGCATTTAACGGCTTCCCTCAGAATGACATTCGTCACACAAAGGGCGTAATTTCAATGGCACGCGCAATGGATCCCGATTCCGCTTCCTCACAGTTTTTCATTATGCACGAAGATGCACCCCACCTTGACGGTAGCTATGCCGCCTTCGGTAAGGTAGTAAGCGGTATTGATGCGGTTGATGAAATTGCCTGTACTCCCACGGGTTATATGGACAGACCCGCAGTTCCCGTTGTTATAAAGAAAATGACACTCATTTAAGACAAAAATCCGTTTGCAGCAATCTGCAAACGGATTTATCTTTTACGCAAAAAAGCGCCTGAATTGAATCAGGCACTTTTTTCTTTTACATATTCTGGAAGATGTTAAGAATAACACCGCCGGCGATAACAGATGCAATCTGACCGGAAACATTAACACCGATGGACTGCATAAGAAGATGGTTCTGAGGATCCTCTTCAAGTCCGAGCTTGTGAACAATACGTCCTGCCATGGGGAAAGCGGAAATACCTGCAGCACCTATCATAGGATTAATCTTTGTCTTAAGGAAGAGATTAAGAATCTTAGCAAAGATAACACCGCCTGCAGTATCAAAAATGAATGCAAAGAGACCGAGTCCCATAATAAGGAGAGTTTCTGCTTTAAGGAACTGCTCTGCCTGCATCTGAGATGCAATTGTGATACCGAGGAAAATTGTAATAAGGTTAGCAAGAACCTTCTGTGCTGTTTCTGAAAGAGAATCAAGAACACCGCATTCTCTCATAAGGTTACCGAACATAAGGAAGCCGATAAGTGCAACCGATGAGGGAGCAACAAGACCTGCAACCGCTGTAATGACAATGGGGAAAAGAATTCTTGTTGTCTTTGAAACAGACTTAGGTCTGTAGGGCATTCTTATCATACGCTCTTTCTTTGTTGTAAGACCCTTGATAATGGGGGGCTGAATAATGGGAACAAGAGCCATATATGAATACGCCGCAACCATAATGGCACCCAGATACTGTGACTGTAACTTCTGAGCAACAACAATAGCTGTAGGACCGTCAGCAGCACCGATAATTGCTATAGATGCAGCATCATTAGCAGGGAAGAATCTTGATGCAAGGCAAAGTGTAAAGAAGATACCGAACTGTGCCGCTGCACCGAAAATCATAAGCTTCGGATTGGATAGAATCGGACCGAAGTCAATCATAGCACCGATACCGATAAACAGAATGAGCGGGAACAATTCATTGGAAATACCCATTTCATACAAGGTACTAAGGGGTCCTTCAGAGGCAAGAATGCCGTCAACAAACTGATTAACCGCACCTGAAATAGGAAGGTTGACCATAATTGCACCGAAGCCCATAGGAAGAAGAAGAGTAGGTTCCATTTCTTTCTTTATAGCAAGAAAAATAAGGGTTCCGCCTATTATCCACATAACTATCATTCGCCAATCAAACTCAGCAAAATGACCAAACATCTCAGCAATTGAAAACATTACAATTTTTCCTTTCAGATAGTTTTTTTCGACTGAAATTAAACTTTTCCGCCGAAACACAAAAATCGGATAAATTATATCACAACAAAAACAATAAGTCAATTAAAATAATGACATATAATTCACAGCTGCATAAATTTTTTAATACCTTTAGTACCAAGCCAGCGAGTAAGCAAAACAGCCAACAATGAGAATAATACAACCGCAATCAACAAAAACTCCTGCATTGACAAAAGCTCTGCCGTTACAATACCCGAAAACAGCAGTACAAACCCGTAGGCAAAGCCCGAAAACATTCCGAGAACAGAAGAAAGACTCTGTTTAACGGGAACGGTTTCATTTGTCCATTCCATTTTCGGAAACAGAAGATTGATTATAAGTCCCGTTTCTGCGAGAACAGCGGTAAACAGTATACTGAAAACAACCAGCAGTAAAGCTGTTATAAGCTCCGCTTCCAGACTGATGCAGACAATTATATTACCGATAACCAAAGGAATTCCCGTAACTGCCGTGTGAAGCATTATTTTTCCGAAGAAAATATCCCTTGTATCCCCCGGAAAAGAATGCAGAAGGTAAATATTTCTTCCCTCAAGGGATACTGATACCGATGACAGATTATTACCGGAAGCCGCAAGACACAGGGCTATTCCCATAATAAGCGGCAGACTGAATACGGGAAAACCGTTTTGTATCATCAAAGCTGAAAGCGTTTCTTTTTTTACGGCAAAAATAATTGATACAACAAGAAGCATCAGAGAACCGAATGAGCAGTTAAGAATGTAAACAGGGGTGTTTTTGAAAAACAAAAGCTCTTTTTTGAAGTAAGCAAGCTTCGCAGAGGACTGCTTTGCCTTTTTCTCTTTATATTTCAGCTTTTTCTGTCCTTTGTTTACGGTTGCAAGCTTAAAGAATGTGCGTGAAAGAATAAGGCAGATTACACCGAAAACTGCAAAGGTAATAACAGCAAAAACCGCAAAAGACGTCACATCTCCGTTTATTCCCTTTCCGAGAAGATAAAAGGGATAAAGCCATTTCTTTATAAACACCGTCACAATATCCGACCGGTATATAAGGATATTTACGATATCACCTATTTTCATCATTGAAAAATAATAAACACAGAAAAAGGCGACAGAGAAAGTAACGGTAATAAGACTCTTATTTCTGATTTTTGATGCAAAAAGCGCAATAAAAAAGCCAAGAACGAATGCTACCGAAAGAGAAAACAGCGGAAGAATCAGAATACCTGTAAAATACAGAGCAAAGCTGATTGCCGAGAAGCCTGCCGTCATAAAATACACGACAGCCGACGGAATCAGAACAAGCATTTCAAAGATAAAAGTCGTAATATAAAGTCCCGCCATTCGCGAAAAAAGTATCATTGACGGAAGAACAGGCATAGAGAGAAGCATATCGTTGTCTTTTGCTTCATAAAGAGAATTGTATGCAAGAAATACACTTCCCATAAGCCCCATAAGCACCGAAAGAATTCCGGAAACAGAAATATACAGCTCACCGTTTCCACTTTCTATAACAGGCACCATCATAAAGCTGAAGGAGAAAAACATTCCGAAAAATGTAAGAGCGATAAAAAGCATCAGCACGACAGCACCTGCTTTTGCACCGGCTCCCCTGCTTTTGCCGTCCTTACCCTTTAACATAAATCCCGAGAAAAACTCAAGCATCTGTTTTTTCAATAAAGCCTTAAGCATCGTCTTCACCCAATTCAAGGAAGATTTCTTCCAAGGAAGCCTCTCCCCTGACCTCTTCGGTTTTTCCGCTGAGAATCAGCTTTCCGTCCTTTATAATCGCAACCTTGTCGCAGAGCTTTTCAGCAACCTCCAACACGTGCGTTGAAAAGAATATTGCACCGCCCGAGTTACATATATCACGCATAATACCTTTTAATATATGTGCAGCTTTGGGATCCAGTCCCACAAAAGGCTCATCCATAATAACGAGCTTCGGGTCGTGAATAAGAGCAGAAATTACCGCAAGCTTCTGCTTCATTCCGTGGGAATAGGACTTAATCTGCAGAGAAAGGTCACCTGTCAGCCCGAAAAGGTCAGCATACTTTCTTATTTTTTCCTGCCTTGCCGAAGCACTTACTCCGAAAATATCCGCAATAAAATTCAGAAACTGTATTCCTGTCATAAAGTCATAGAGCTCAGGATTATCGGGAATATACGCAAGCATTTTTTTACACTCAACGGGGTTTTCTTTAACGGAAATCCCGTCAATAAAAATCTCACCCTCATCAAAGGCAAGAATTCCGCAGCAGGATTTTATTGTTGTGGTCTTTCCTGCACCGTTATGACCTATAAAGCCGTAAATTTCTCCTTTTTCAATATGCAGGGAGAGATTATCCACAGCCTTTTTATCACCGTATTTTTTTGTAAGATTTTCAATTTTAAGCATATTTTATCACCATTTTGATTTTAACAGTTTTTTCTTCAGGAATCAAGAAAAAAACTCCCGAAATAATCGGGAGTTTCAAATTACCAGTTAAGCTTCCAGGTTTCACTCTGGGAGCCTTCACATTCGCCTGCAGCTGTCATACCGAAAAGTTTTGCTTCAACGGCGATATGAATAGGAATTTTATAAGCAACAGACTTTACGTAACCGTCGGAATTGATAACAAAATCCATTGTTGAGCCGGTGTAAGTTATATCAAGATAGTTAAGTGTAATTGTACCGAGATCAACGTCGGAGGCATCAAGGAAACCTACGCTTGCTGCGTTATGCTTGGGATGATCGGTAAGTGTTCCGACTTCCTTTACAAGCTGAATATGAACAATAGTGTCATTACCGCTCTTCTTGGCATAAGCAGTTGCAATACCGTCAGCTGTAAGAGTAAAGGCACCTCTCTTGGGAAGAAGAAGAGGAACATTCTCGCCTTCCGCATTGGTTGTTCTGCCGTTTGTGAAGGTAAGCACTTCCTGAGAGGGCTTTGCAACACTTGCAATAATACCGTCAGCAGCATCCATAATAAGCTTTCCGCCGGGAGCCTTGGTAACGCGCACATCAAAAGCTTCTTCGTGGTCAACCGTAAGCTTATTTGTATATGCCTTTGTTTTTGTAACGGCATCGGTTGTAAATTTGAGAATTTCAGCAGTAGTCCAGCTTGAGGGATCCTTAACCGCAGGCTGAGTTGTAATCTCGGGCTGCTGCACAGGCTGAGTCGTAACCTCGGGAATCTGCTGCACAGGTACAGTCGTAAACTCGGGAATCAAGGGACTGGTTGTCTGCACCTCAGGAGTCTGCGAGGGATCAATATAAATAATGGTAGTGTTAACTTCATTACCGCCCATATTCGGTCTGGTTGTAACTTCAAGTATGTTGCTGGTATATCGTAAGCAGCCGCTGAAAGAAAGTACAGCAGCAAGTGCAAGTATTACTGCCAATGCTTTTTTTACGCTTTTCATTATATGTCCTCCTAAAATTCGACTTATTATATAATATACGACAAATGTCCGATAATCAATAGCTAAGTGAAAAATAATATGCGCGAAAATGTAAATTTTTTTGTAATTTAAAGATAAAAAGCCTTATTAAGCCAGTTTCTGATGTGCTTACTTCTGTTGCAATAGATAAAAAATGCGGTCATTACAAGAGTGCACACGGAGATAACGATACCGACAATAAAGAAATTGAAATTTCCCGTAAAATATGAAGTCAGCAAACCTGCAAAAAATGAAACTGCAGTTGTTTCTACAAGAAAAACAATGACATTTGCCGTCCAATGGTGCTTTTTATATCTGCTCCAGATAATCAGAAGGAGCACGGCAACAGAAATCAGCGCAATTATGCCAAGTGTACTTTGGGTAACAACAGCTCCGACTCCGTGAAGCGCAAATACAGTAAAAAAGAAGCCACCAACTGCTGCGGTATCAAATGCCCACATAAGATACGGACGTCTCTTTTTTGCAAAAAACGGAAAAACAAACAGCACCCACAAAAGTAGACTTGATGCCAACACATAAATAGACCAAAAGCCCTGTCTTATAAAAAATATATTGAGAAACAGCATAACGATGTTCGGAATCAGCATTATAACAGAAACCGCAAACGCCACAAATTCTTTTTTTATGCTTTTCGGGAGCTGAAGAGTTTCGGAAAAGGGCTTTTCTGCAGCCGCAGGCTCATTTTTTTCATTGGGATTAATCACAGGTGTTGAACAGAGAGCACACTTCTTTGCACTCTTATCCAGCTCCACACCGCAGTTTACACAGTAAGACACATCAATACTCCCTTCCTATTCTCTGTTACTTTCAATTTTTACGTGAAGTCCCATTTTTACAAAACGGGTAAAAAATTCTCTTTCGACATCGCTTTCTAAATAAGAATTGGCAAATGTTATACAAAGATTATTATTGAGCGTCGCAACACCCATTCTTGCGGCATTAACCTTGCCGGGAGGTGGTATAAAAACAACTTTTTCTGTATGTTTACGCATTTCTTCGGGAATTATAACCGGACCGAGATTGGTAATCAGGCAAGAATTCGTCTGCTCGGCAGTAATTGCGAAAGAAACTCCTACCCCGAGATTCTTGATTACAAGCGGGAGAGCTCTTATAAAGATGTTTCTTTCTATTCCCATATTTGCGGTTATCATCATATTCAGTTCTTTTTTGTTTCTCTGAAGTCTCAGCTGATACTTAGCCTGTTCCAAAAGCTCGTCAAATGTATATTCACCCTTATTGGGGTCCACCTTTACTCTCAGGCATATTGTAAAATTTCTGAGAGTTTCAGAATCAAATGGCTTTCTGAGATCAACAGGAACCTGAATACAGACCTCTTTTTGTTTTCTTTCTTCCCTCAACTGTTTTTTACAAAGAACATCAAGCATAACGGCACAGAGAAATTCCGTTACGGTAACACCCTTTGCCTTGGCAAGAGCATGCAAATCATCAAAAGGAATTATGCCGGATGTAATATTGACTGTATGCCAAGGCATTCTTGTTCCCTTTGCGTGATAACAGAACTTATCAGTTCTTTTATATTTAGCCTCAGAGGTTGCATTTTTCACAAAAGAATCTTCAAGCTCGCCTTCGCTGTTTTTTTCATTTATATCAAGAACAAATCCGCCGGCAGGAATATCATATCCCTTGAGACGCAGATACTGCGCAACAAGCGTGGACAGAAAAACGGCACCGCCGTGTCCGTCACTCAAAACGTGATACATATCAACAGAAATACGGTTACCGTGATAAAATACCTTAAAAAGAAATTTTCTGTTTTCGTTGAATTTTACCCTGTAAAGAGGGTTCTTTATATCGGGACGTACAACCGGTGTATTATTATTTTTTTCAAGATAAAACCAGAAAAAGCCATAACGTATTCTTACGTCATAGCAGGAAAAACGCGGCATAATATCAAGAAGAGCCTGTTGAAGAAGGTCAGGATCAACCTTTTCCTTCATTTCAAAACAGATACGGAAGGAGCTTGACCAGGTATTAGAATTTTGTCCGGGGAAAATTTTTGCCGCATTATCAAGCTTCAGCCAGAAGCCTTTTTTATTAGCTTTAATTTCTTTCATAAACATCACATACCGCCGACCGTTATATAGCCGATCGGCGGCAAAAAATCAGAATATTATTTTGCGAGTGCGCCTACAAGAAGCATATATTCGCCTATCTGTGCACCGAATTCGGGAGCACCGTCCATAATAAGCTTACCTTCTCTTACGGATGCAAGCATATCGTCAATAGACATAAGAATACCGAGAGCGGAATCAAGGCAATCAAAGCGCATTGTAAAGAAAGGCATTGCCCTCTTATACTCGCCCTTACCTGCCTTGGATTTACCTGCCTTGATGCGGATATATGCGGAAACGCTGTCCTCACCGTTAACCTTCCAGGCATAAACTCTGTCGGGGCTCTTTAAGGTCCAGTCGTGAATCTTTTCGTGACCGAGCTTATTAAGTGTAGAAATACCTACTGAGAGCAGATAGAAATAACACTTAACGAGAAGTCTCTTTGTCTCTTCGTCCTCGGGAGGTGTTTCAAGACCCAAAAGATTTGCCATCTTAAGAAGAGCCATCATAAATACGCCGAATTCATAGATGAAGTTCACACCCTTCATCTTAGGAAGTGTTGCGGGGCCTATCTTGCCCTTAAAGAATGCATTCATAGCATCAACACTCTTGAATTCAAGCTCGACATACTTCTGCTTACCTACTCTGTGTGCAACCTTATCAGCATGCACAAGCCATTCATCGCCGTTCACAACGAAGTGTGTAGCCCACTTACCGTCAGGAGCGTCGGGATCAAGACAGCTTACCTGATATACACAGTGAACCTTCTTGAACTTCGAGTTTAATGAAGGAACGTCGGCTACGATGGTTTTAAGAAGAGGAAGAGCACCGCAAAGGAATATTTTATTTGTATAAATAGCTTCAGATGCCATTTTTTTCAACCCTTTCTTAATTAAACCTCATCGTCCCAGTCGTCATCAAGCTCAAAGTCAGCCTTCATAACTTCACGCACAGCTGCAATAATGCCGTTAGCATCAATACCGAGCTCTGCCATAATATCCTCATGAAGACCGATAGGAGCAAACTTATCGGGAATACCGAGCTTCTTGAATGCACAGCCCTTGCCGGATTCAACAACAACCTCAGCAACAGCTGAACCGAGACCGCCGAGAACATTGTGGTCCTCTACGGTGATGATACGGCGTGTATCCATAACTGCCTTAACAATTGCCTCCCTGTCAATGGGCTTGATTGTATGCATATCAAGAACTCTTATTTTGAGTCCGTCTGACTTCTCAAGGAAATCAGCAGCCTGAACTGCCTGGAATACGCAGGAACCGCAGGCAATAATTGTAAGGTCTGTTCCTTCATTTACGGTAACAGCTTTACCGATCTGGAAGCCGTAATCGCTGTCCTTATAAAGAACACGGTCAAATCCGCGGTTAATTCTTATATAGAAGGGACCGGGTGTTTCATAAGCTGCCATAACTGCATTATAGGTTTCAACGCCGTCTGCAGGACAGATAACCGTAAGATTGGGCATTGAACGGGTAACTGCAAGGTCAGTAATAGCGTGATGAGTTGAGCCTGCCTGACCGAATGAGGTACCGGAATGTGTAGCAATAACCTTAGCATTTACATTCTGATAGCAAAGGTCTGTTGAAAGCTGATCAGCAGCTCTCAGTGATGCAAACTGAGAGAAACAGGAAAGGAAGGGCACAAGACCTGCTCTTGCCATACCTGCAGAAACACCGAAAAGATTCTGCTCAGCTATACCTACGTTAAAGAATCTGTCAGGGAATTCCTTCTGGAATTCACCGATTTTTGTGGACTTTGCAAGGTCAGCAGTAAGTGCAACAACCTCAGGGTGAGCACGTCCGAGCTCAACGAGCGCCTTACCGTAAATTTCAGCAGTTGAAAGAGATGTTGAGTCAACAGCTGTATATGTCATTCCGCCTGCCATACTTATTCAGCCTCCTTTTCTACTCTTGCTATTCTCTTCTGATAAGATTCATCGAGAGCCTTCTTGCCTCTCTCATACTTATCATCATCAAATGCACCGTAGTGCCAGAGATAGTCATCTTCAATAAAGTCAATACCGCAGCCCTTAAGAGTATTCGCAACAATCATAACGGGCTTGTCTGTCTTATTTTCATAAGCAAAATCAATAGCCTCGCAAAGCTCCTTGATGTTATTACCGTCAATTTCCTTAACGATAAAGCCGAAAGCCTCCCACTTTGCACAGAAGGGCTCAAGATTCATAACATCTTCGGTTCTGCCGTCAATCATACACTTGTTACGGTCAACGAAGCTTATCATATTTGTAATTTTATAATGCACGGCACTCATTGCTGCTTCCCAGTTTGAGCCCTCGTCACACTCACCGTCGCCGAGAACAACAAAGGTCTTGTAATCCTTGCCCTGAAGACGTGCAGCAAGAGCAGTACCTACTGCAATTGACATACCGTGTCCGAGAGAGCCTGTTGAAGCATCAACGCCTACAACCTTGTTGGAGTCAAGGTGCATACCCATTTTTGAACCGGAAAGGTTGAATGTTTTGAGAAGCTCAACATCATTAAAGCCGTAATCGCAAAGAGTTGCAGCATAGGAAACACCTGCGTGGCCCTTTGAAAGAATAAATCTGTCTCTGTCTTCCCATTTGGGGTCTTCAACCTTGATGTTCATGTACTTATGATAAAGTACTGTCATAATGTCAAGAACACTGAGACCGCCGCCGATGTGCGCTGAACCTGCCCAATAGGTTGTATCAAGGGTAAGTCTGCGGAGTTCGTGGGCCTTTTTTTCAAGCTGAAGCCATTCTTGTTTTGTTAAAGGCATAGTTTTTTCCTCCTCGAAGATAATATATAAGGATTAAATCCCGATATTAAAATTAGTATTTTGCTCTGATAGCCTTGAAAGCCTCATCAGCAACATCAAGAGTATACTTGATATCCTCTTCCGTAAGAGAAGCGTTGATGAAATGGTTATGATGGCCTGCAAAGAATATGCCTCTCTTTACACATTCCTGAATCCAGTCCTGATGAATAAAGAGTGAATCATCATCAGCAAGTCTTAAGTAGAAGAGTGAGGGCTCACCGGAAACAACCATATTGAAGCCGTTAGCGGTTGCAACCTCTTTAAGTCCGTCAGTAAGCTTGAGACCGAGCTCTCGGAACATTTTGGGAGTATCAAGCGCCTTCATCTTATTGATACAGGCAATACCTGCTGCGAAGGGCACGGCGCTGAGCCAATAGGAGCCGGTGTATGAAAGTGAGCTTACCGCATTCTTAAGGGAATCCTTACCGCAGAGAGCAGATACGTTATAGCCGTTTGCAAGAGCCTTGCAGAAACAGATAAGGTCTGCTTCAAAGCCGTAATAGTGGTCGGAACCTGCAAGGTCAAGTCTGAAGCCGCAGCGGACGTCGTCAACAATAAGGACCGTACCGTTAGCGGTGCACAGCTCTCTTACCTTCTTCCAGTAGCCGTCTGCGGGAAGGCTGTTATCAAGATAGTTGCCGTGCATATAAGGAGTAGAAATAAATGCAGCAATCTCACCCTTATTATCATCAAACACCTTCTGAAGCTGGTCAAAGTCATTCCAGTCAATATAAAGGTTGTTTGCAACATCCTCAGGAATAATACCGGGATAGTCGATTTTCTGCGTCCAGGGTGAAACACCGTGATAGTAGCCGTTTACAAAAACAATCTTCTTGCGGTGTGTTGCTGCACGTGCAGTCATAATTGCAGCTGTAGTAACGTCATTACCGTTCTTTGCAAAGAATGCCCAGTCGGCACATGCTACGGTATCAACAAGAAGCTCCGCAAACTCAACCATCTTATAAGAAGGAGAGGTCATACAGTTACCCTTCTTGAGCTGCTCCATAGCGGCTGCATCAACATCGGGGTCGTTGTAACCGAGAACATTGGGTCCGTATGCACACATATAGTCAATGAATCTGTTGCCGTCAACATCCCAGAAATATGAGCCCTGTGCTCTGTCACCCATAAGGGGGAATGAGGTTACGGGCATAAAATTACCCTCTGCAGGGCCGAGATGTCCGTAAACACCTGAGGGAACTACCTTAACTGCTCTGTCGAACCATTCACGGCTTTTTGTATAATCGTTGATTTTAGTTGCCATTTTTCTTCCTCCCTTATGCAAGATAGAGTGCAACTCTGTCAAGTATTCTGTTTACATTGTCTATCATGGAAATCATACCGCCCATGAAGATTTTGCCTTCACCTATGCAGGCAATAGAATTTACTTTACCGTCAAAAAGGTCACGGGCAAGTCTGATGCCGTTGAACTCCATAAGAGCTCTGGGATTACCCATATCCTTTTTAATGCAAACAATATGGTGGTTTTTTACTCTGAGTGTAGCCTTGGGGCCTCCCGTAATGCCCATAAGCACATCACCGTCAACAATATGCTCTGCGCTGAACTTGCCGATAGCATCCTGATTGCCTATCTGTGCAAGAGAAACGGCAATTGTATAGAACATCAGCGTGGTGCTTATCTCGAAGAAATGCTCGTCCTTAAGGTCTTCGGGATCGGGGCGGAGATACTTGGTAAGAAGGTCTGTAAGAGCAACAAAAGACTTGAGAAGGAAGCCTATATGAAGGAAGCCCTTACTGGGAATGGGAGTTACGGTACCGTCAATCATACCGTTGAATTTCTCACAGGATGAGAAAGGAAGCTTTATATCGCAATCGGCACGGCAGCCATCCTCCATACGGCAGTATCCGTTTTTGAAATAAAGTGTAGCTGCAGGTCCGCCTTTAACCTCAAAGCCTATTGATATGGGCTTTTTGTTGGTAAGAAGGGCACGTGCGTTTTCATCAAGCTCGCAAAGATTTTCAAGAGTTCCGAGAATACCATACATATTTATGTATGCCAATGTTCTTGCATCTGTCACAGCTCATTCCTCCGTTTTCCACGGGCAAAACAACCCGTTATATTTATTCACAATACATTTTAACAAAACATTTCCGTAAAGTCAACTTATAATTATTCATTTTACATAAAAAAAGCCGTCCGCAAAACGGACAGCTCTTAATAAGCTTATAAATTATTCCAAAGCACCATCGTCAATATTATCATCGGTTCCCTCATTACCGCCTGAAAAAGCAGCAAAGAGTTTTTTGAAAAGATTAATAATGTCCATAATGAATCCAAGGGCAATTTCCAGCATTTCGACAGCACTCACTTTCAGTTTTGTTATTTGATTGTTGCTATTTTATCAAACAAATATTGCTAAATTGTTAACATATCGTAAAAACTACACAGATTTCAATTAATTTATTTAACAAATTTTACCGAACGTATTTATACACTTTTAACAAACACGTGTCGGATATTATTTAATATTGAAAAAACACGACATCTGTAATATACTTTATCTGTCAGACGAGAAGATACATAAGCGCCATTATAAGCGACTCATCCGCACCGTCTTTCGTCAGCAGAAGACAAAGGGAGAGAATAAACATTTTCTCATAATCATCGCCCGAGAGATTTCCGAAGACGGATTGCAGGGATTTTCTGATATCAAGCCCCTGTCCGGCAGGAGTTTTTTTCTGCACAGTCCTATTCGGATATCCGTTATGAAGCTCTGCAGGGTAACTGATTTTTTTCGGAATCCGCGGCAGCTCCTCCGTCGGTTCATTTTTCGCAGATACATTTGTTTTCTGTGTTCCGTTAAAGCTGTCTGCTGCATTTCTTGAACGCTTCTGCATTTCAAGAACTCTCTGCTTTGCTTCGCTTTGCATCCGCATCATATCCTGATATGTGTAATCATTCATCTTCCGCTCTCCTGTAAAAGATTTATTATTCTGAAAAATTTCAGCATCATAACGGCATCATCGGCGCGTTTTCTTCTTGATTCGCTGAGCAGCGGCTTAAGTGCCGTAATAAATGCACTTTTCTCATCATTCTCATTCATCATTTTTGAAAACTTTGCAACACCTGTAATAAGCTTGGGCTCAAAGGGCATATCAAAGCCCTGCGCTCCGGAAGAAGCATCCTGATTTTTCGGTTCAGGGTGTTTGTCTTCGGTCTCTCCGCCGAAAAACTGCTGTGCGGTAGCCTTGAGCTTTTCAATATCATCCGGTGACAGCGATGACAGAAGCGAGGAAATATCCATTAAAGCCCTTCTCCTTTGAGTTTTTTAATTATTTCCTGAGCCTTCTGCGAAGACAGAAGCTGCTTCAGATATTCGGGATCCGACATTGCCTTTTCTACGGTACGCTTCTGTGCATCGCTTAAATTTGCGGCAACAGCATTGCCCGTATCCGACATCTGCTTTTTATTTCCGCTTTTTGCGGCACTGAGTAATGCATCAATATCATTCTGATTCATAAAAACACTCCCGACTGTACTTTTTACTACAAAATATGCACCGAAAGAGGAATTTATTAATGAAAGCTGTTATTGTTTCCGATTCCCACGGAAATTCGGGAATCATTGAAAGAATTCTTGCCGCCGAAAGAAACACCGACTGTGTCATTCACCTGGGGGACGGCGCCGATGACCTAATGGGGCTTACTGCATATACAGGCAGAATACCCGTGTATCAGCTTAAGGGCAACAACGACCCTTCATTCTACAACTTCTCCCCCAAGCTGATAACCTATATGGGAAACATAAAATTCTTTGCCTGCCACGGACATCTCCTTGACGTAAAATACGGTCTCACAAAGCTTTATTACGCGGCAAAGCAGGATGAATGCCGTGTTGCATTTTTCGGTCATACCCATATACCGTTTATAGAAGAATCAGAAGATATTACGTTTTTTAACCCGGGATGTGCGTATATGGGTCAATACGGTGTTTTTGAAACAAACCATCAGACATTTACCCTTGTACATAAAAATATACTCGGACAGAAGAAAATATAGTACAGATTAACCATTTAATGTACTTGTAATTGCCAAAATTTTGTGTTAATATTTAATTAAAGTTTTATTTAAAAGAAAGGAACTGAAATTATGGATACCCGTTTCGCAATATCACAGTACCCCGATGCAGCTGCCATTAACAAGCAGCTTGATGAACTTATCAAAAAGCCCGTTTACACAATTTCTCCCGAAGCTCTTGCAAAATATGAAACAGAATATTTTGACAAGAAGTGTGCAACATCAAAGTCAATGATTGACGAAGCAAAGAAAATCATCCCCGGCGGTGTTCAGCACAATCTTGCCTTCAACTATCCCTTCCCCCTCGTTTTCACAGCAGCTTCAGGCTGTAAGCTTTACGATATTGACGGAAATGAGTACTATGACTTCCTTCAGGCAGGCGGTCCCACGGTTCTCGGTTCAAACCCCGAATGTGTACGTGAGCAGGTTATAGACCTTCTTAACACATGCGGACCTTCAACAGGTCTTTTCCACGAATTTGAATATAAAATTGCAAAAAAGATTTCCGACTGCGTAGAAACAGTTGATATGTTCCGTATGCTTCAGTCCGGTACCGAGGCTTGTATGCTTGCAGCCAGAATCGCAAGACTTGCAACAAAGAACAAGAACATCGTAAAGATGGGCGGTGCTTACCACGGTTGGTCTGATCAGCTCGGTTACGGCATCCGTATTCCCGGAACAAAAGCAACACAGGCAAACGGTGTTCCCGGCAGAATTATGAGAGATACTCAGGAATTCTTCCCCGGCGACCTTGATTCACTTGAAAGAGTTCTCAGAAAGAACCTCTTAAGAGGCGGCACAGCTGCTGTTTATCTTGAAGCACTCGGTCCCGAAAGCGGTTCTCGTCCCGTAGACAAGGATTTCTGTAAGGGCGTTGAAAGACTCTGCCGTAAGTACGGCGCACTTCTCGTATTCGATGAGGTTGTTACAGGCTTCCGTGTAGGTATGGCAGGTGCTCAGGGCTACTTCGGCTGCTCACCCGACCTTACAATCTTCGGTAAGGTTATTGCCGGCGGATATCCCGGTGCCGGCGGTGTCGGCGGTAAGAGAGAATATATGAAGTATCTCGGTGCAGGTCTTGACGGTGCAGTCAAGGTTAAGAAGGCTTTCTGCGGCGGTACTCTTTCCGCTAATCCCCTTTCCTGTGCAGCAGGTTACTTCACTCTCGAAGAAATGGACAGAACCAATGCTTGTCAGAAGGCAGGCGAAATGGGCGACAGAATCACAAAGGGTCTTCAGGAAATCATCGAAAGACGTCACCTTCCCTTTGTAGCATTCAATCAGGGTTCAATCTGCCATCTTGAAACTGTAGGTACACTTCAGTTCTCAATCAACTGGAACAAGCCCTGGACTATCCCCTCCGTTCTCAAGCAGACAGATATCAGAAAGAAAGAAATGACCCATATGGGTGCAGCTTATATGGCAGAAGGTCTTGTAACTCTTGCAGGCAGCCGTCTCTACACAAGTGCAGCTTATACAGAAGCTGACATTGACGATGCACTTGCACGCTTCGACAGAGTATTCGAAAACATCACTGTTAAAGAAGACTGATTTCCCTAAATCTCACCAAGGAGAAAAAGAAAATGGATTTAATGCAAGCAAAGCTTGATGTTATCAAAGCAGGTAAGCTTCTCTGTGAAAGAGGACTTATTCAGCGTACATGGGGTAATGTCAGCTGCCGTATTGACGAAAACACCTTCGTTATAACACCCAGCGGAAGAGACTATCAGAGCCTTACTCCCGATGACATAGTTCTTGTAAAAATTGAAGACCTTTCTTACGAGGGTGATGTAAAGCCCTCGTCTGAAAAGGGTGTGCACGCTGCCTGCTATAAGCTGAGAAGCAACGTAAATTTCGTTATTCACACTCATCAGGCAATGGCTTCCCTTGCAGGTCTCACAGGATATGACATAAACCATCTTGAGGGTGAAAGTGCCGAAATCATAGGAAAGCACGTTCCTCTTGCAGCATACGGACTTCCCGGAACTGCTACTCTCAGAGAAGGTGTTACAGAGGCTGTAAAGCGCTCCCAGTCAAAGGCTGTTCTTATGAAGCACCACGGTGCAGTATGTATGGGTACAGACCTTGAGGATGCTTTCAATGTTGCAAATCAGCTTGAAATCGCCTGCAAGGAAATCTTCCTTGAAAGATACAGAGAGCTTACGGGCAGAACAATCGAATGCTTCGACTCACTCTGTGAATACATTGCAAGCACCCTTCAGCAGGATACCACCACGGAAGAAATTCCCGCATACAACTCCGAAAGACTTTACGGTGTGTTTGAAATGACACCTGTTGAGGGCGGAGATGCAATTATGATTGATCTTAAAACCGGTAAGCCTCTTGACAAGGAAGCTGAGGTTCCTGCATTTGCTGAGCTCCACGCTGAAATCTACAAAAAGAAGAGCAATGTAAACGCTATCGTCCATTCGAAGGAAAAAGCAACCTATGAGCTTTCAAAGACCGGCGTTACAATCAAGCCCTTCCTTGATGATTTTGCTCAGATTGTAGGCGTATCAATGAAAAATGCGGAATATGACATAAACAACCGTCTCAAATCCGCAAAAAAGGCTGTAAAGAAAATGAGATTCCGCGATGCGGTTATGATAAAGCATAACGGCGCAATATGCGTAGGCTCTTCCGAAGAAGAAGCAAATGCAGTAAAGCTTGTTGCAGAAAAGGGCTGCAAATCCTTTGTTGCCGCCACCGCTTACGGCAAGGAGGATAAATACATAAATCCCCTTGAGTGCACACTTATGCGTGTCATTTATAAAACTAAGTACTCCAAGAAAAAATAAGGAGGAGCAAAATGGCTGTCGGAAAAAAATCTTCACATAAAAATGCCGCACGCTCCAGGCATCTTATAAAGCAGGCTTTTGCCGAGCTTCTAAACGAGAAGGATATGGCAAAAATCACCGTTACGGATATCGTTGAGCGCGCAAACATTTCTCGCGGTACTTTTTATGCACATTATCTTGATGTGTATGATCTTTACTCAGCAATCCTTTCCAATATAGTAGAGTCTGTTGATGAAGCCTTTGACAATATGGGAATAGAAAACATCATTCTTGACCCCACCGAAGCCATTAATTTCGGCATACAGTTTCTTGAGAAGAACAAGAACTACTATAAGCTGTTCCTTACTTCATCACACGGTGAAAAGCTTATCAAGAGAATAATATCTCTTACGGAGGATAAGGTTTCCCACGAAATATATAATCTCTTCCCCGGTGAAGATGTAACGGAATATATCTGTCACCTCTACTACACTCTCGGAGGCTTCAGAAATATCCTTCTTCACTGGTTTATGGATTCTCTGAGCGTTTCAGGAGAACAGTGTGCCGCATATCTTTCGCAATTCTATCATCAGAACAAGCCCGTGGCACTGTGCGATGCTATCTTAAAGAAAAAACGCAAAGAATAAACTCTCAGGAGCTGTAAGAAACGAAAGTTTTTTACAGCTCCTTTTTTGTTTTAATTCCGACAAGATTTCTGTAATCTGTGGAAATACGCCGCAGGATATTGACGAGATTGAAGTTTTCCTATAATATTTTAACAACATATAATATGGGAGAGAGAAATATGAAAAAATATCGTCTGAAGCAGGAAATTAAAACAAAAAATATCATTATCATTGTTCTGTGTGCGCTTATTGTTGTCGAAAGCATTGCTTTTGCAGCAACTGCTCTTATAAAAAGGGACAAGAATACTGAAACGGCAGAAGCTCCGATTGAGCTTCACATCAATCTTTCGGAGGCAACATCCGGAATCGGCACGGCAGCATCAGAGCTGCTCGGCAAATTTACAGAAAACGGCATTTCAGCCTCTGAAATCACAGCCTTTGTACATAAGGTGGTGTATTCGGACCTTATTGTAAACACTATTATGTCAATGGCTTATCCTTTGCTTTTTCAGGTTCTTACAAATCTCGGAATGATGGATTTTGCCGAAAACATCGACCTCTACCCTACTGGTCCTTCTTATGCAAAAAAACTTGAAGGTACCTCATACACCTGTATTGACAAGGACGGAACCAGAAAACCGCTTACCGAGGTTCTTAATAATGTCGGATCCGATTGGTCATATATGAATACTGAGATAACATGGGCAGATACAGATTCTGAAACAAAAACAACCACCCTGTGGAATACCGTAAAATGGGGTGTAACAGACAAGGAAAGCTTTTACAATGCTATGGCTGTTATGTCAGAAGGTCTTCGCGGTGTACTGGAAGTCTGTATTCAAAGCAAGGAAAGAACAGTAAATATCAACATTCTGGATTTCCTTCTTAACACCGATGCCTTACCTATTAATCTTGATGCTGCAAAAATTTACAACGCCTCAGAAAAAAGCGGATATGAAACCTGTCTCCTCACACTTTTCAATGCGCTCGGTCTGAAGGAGGGAGAATATCCGTCCCCCGATGAGGTCTGTGCGTACACAAATCTCGGAGATATCTGGAAGGCTATTCTTGAGCCTGTGCTTCTCTCTGTAGAAAAAGCCGCAAATGATCCCGTAAATAAGCTTACCGATATGCTCATAAATTTTGCTTATGCGATTGACACAGGCGCCCTTGTCAACAGCATGAGATCGCTTAAAATGGACGGTGATTTTCACGACCTCGCAACTGCCGTTATGGGCTTTCAGGACGGAGAATTATACAATCTCGGCAATTCGCTTATTGAGATTATCGGTGAAATCGGAATTGACATTTCAGGTTCCTTCAATAATCTTCTTGACGGACTGTTGAAGCTTATCTCAAAATCAGAAAATGCTGATATGCCCGATATGGATATGGCACGTCTCTTCAGCTGTGCTTCCGTGACAACCGCTGCCAGCGGAAAAACATACTATGTCTCCGATTCTCAGAAAACCGTTGATTTCCTGATAGAATATGTCATAAACGAAAAAATTATTGAAAGCATTCTTGATATTACACCGCTTAAAGGTACCAATGAGGCTCAGACTATTGTTGCGGCAATCGGACACAGCAAAGAAGATCTTACAACAATTGCAAAAACACTGACAGGGCTCATATTTAAGAGTATTACCGCATAATAAACACGGGTATGTGAACAACTTACGTTATTTACATACCCGGTTATTTATTTCATTATCACTTCAAAAATGCTTTCAGCAAACAGCTCATGCATTTCCCTTACG
Organism: Clostridia bacterium; assembly: GCA_017625435.1. Taxonomy (GTDB): domain Bacteria; phylum Bacillota; class Clostridia; order Oscillospirales; family Acutalibacteraceae; genus RUG806. The sequence goes on along the minus strand of JAGAKX010000015.1, from coordinate 45,598 downwards.
GGATGATTTATACGATTTGCAAGAAGCAATGTAATGTCTTCGGTTTCACTCATTTTTTTCCATTTACTGTAGCAATCACAGACCTTTATATTCATGGATTCTGCTAAGGCTACGGCGGCTTTCATATATGAATCCATTCTGCCCGAATTCTGCATTTCTGCGGTAATTTCAGCGTACTCCTTCAGTTCTTCAAGAGTATCATCCGCAATATAAGTATTAAGCATATTGGGAGTGAGCAATACTGTTTCAATCTCTCTCTTTCTGCACTCCGAAAAAATCGTCTCAAGAGAAGAAATATAGTCTTCAAGTGTTCCGTTTACGTCATTAAGCCCGAAGCAAACTATTACAAGGTCGGGATGATGCGAGAAAACATCTCTATCCATTCTTTCAAGAGAGTCCTTGGCTGTAATTCCGCCAATCCCTGAATTAATAACATTCACAGGAATATAATTTCTTACTTCATTAATCTTCTGTTTCAGTCTGTTCCAATAAACTGTTTCATAATTGATTTCGCCGTTACCGACAGCACCGTGAGTAACACTGTCACCGAAAGCAACAATTGTAATTGCACCGTACTTGCAAAGCCCATCGTAATCAAGATTGATTTTATCCTTTATTCTCATACAATTCACCCAAATCAATTATAACTAAAAAAACAAAAATTGCAACAAAGAAGAGAGACGACTCTATTGTCATCTCTCCTATGGCGCGCTTCAAGGGACGGCGGAATAAATTCCGTATGGCTTGAAGCATAGCTTCTGCGCCGCTTTTGCCTGAAAACAGTCCACCGGACTGTTTTCTTTACGGCAAAACCCTCTCAGGGTTCGAGTCCCTGATAAGTTTTCTTCGTTTACAAAAAAAAGAGAGACGACGTAAATGTCATCTCTCCTATGGCGCGCTTCAAGGGACTCGAACCCCTGGCCTACTGCTTAGAAGGCAGTTGCTCTATCCAGCTGAGCTAGAAGCGCATATTATGCTTTGGAAGCTGTCTGCTCCCGAGTGCATAAGGTATTATAATAGAAACAAGTCGATTTGTCAATATATATTTATAAATATTTTAATAAATATTACATTATATACCTAAAATCTATTATACTGTCTTCCTGACCCGAACACTTAAAACCAACGTTCTGAAAAAGCTTCAAAGATGCGGTGTTTTTCTCATCAATTGATACCTGAATTTCCTTAAAACTGAGCCCGGTCTTTCCTGCAATAACTTCTTGTACAGCGCTCGTACCGATTTTCTTTTTCTGATACTCAGGAAATACAACAAGCGCAAGATACAAAATTCCGTCATACACTTCACATTGCATTGTGCCGACTAAATTACTATCATTATAAATTTTATAAAAATACACGTTTTCAGTTTCAGTTACGTACTGCCAGAATTTCTCCTTATCTATGGAAACAAAGCGCTCAACTGCAGACTTACTGTAATTCTCTTTTATAATAACGAGCTCTTCATCTTCCGTGCTTTTAATCAAATTAAACGTGACAGCATTCATATTCATCCCTCTATCAGCTTACCGGCCCACATAAAAAGAAATTCGGACTTTTCCCTAAACTGTATCATTCCGCCCTTTTTCATAGAAGAATAGGCTTCAATTATATAACGCTCATCTTTATCGGCAGCACTAATGAGCTCTGTTTGTTTTTTTATGTATATGCCGGTTCTTCTGAACACATTTGCCTGCACGGCAAAAGAGGCTGCCTTATAAAGTCCGACAAGAATTTCTTCGCTTTTTTCATAAAGCATATTATGCACACAGCCGTGATAAATATTGCATACGCTAATCTTAATTGCCTTGTCAACAGCAGCATCAAGCATAGGCAGTAAATCGTCAAGACTTCCCTTTATCGGCTTTGTATCATAATAAAACTGAAAAAGATCGGCAGGCTCCCAGTTAAGTATTTCCTTTTTGCCTGAGAGAAAACCGCAGATGAGCTCTCTGTGAGGCAAAGTATCAAGCATATTATTATAGGCTTCAACATCACAGGGTTTTAATTCATCAAGAATAACAACAAGATCAATGTCACTTGAATCTGTTGCTTCTCCCCTTCCGTAGCTTCCCTGCAGTCCGAAAAACCATACACGCTCACCGAAGCTTTTATTCAATGCAGAAAAGAATATCTCAATAAAGGAAGCAATATCTATCATAACTTCACCATGCCTTATTTGTAATTACAACAATCTGTGCGATAAAAAAATCGACAAGCCTTAGCTTGTCGATTTGCTGGAGCGGGTGATGGGAGTCGAACCCACACGACCAGCTTGGAAGGCTGGGATTCTACCGCTGAACTACACCCGCATAACGGAGTTAAGTATATCACTTAAACTCCGTATTGTCAATACTTTTTTTGAAAATTTTAGCTGTGCGAAACAACTATTTTTCCCTCGTGTGCAGATACGCGTATTTCATTGATAACCCTGTCGAAATTTGCAACAAGAATGTTGGCAATGGGGTCTTCAATAGCCTTTCTTATGGTGTGTCTTATATCACGGGCACCTCTTACACCGCCGTCTGCATCGTTGGCAACAACAGCCGGAACATCCTCATCGACAACAAGCTTTATACCCTTATCTCTGAGAGAGGGTACAAATTCATCAATAAGAAGCTTTGAGATTTTTTCGTAATCTTCCTTTGTAAGCTGATTGAAAACAATAATTTCATCAACCCTGCCCAAGAATTCGGGACGAAGGAACTGTCTTAAAGCCTTCATAGCCTTATCCTTGACAGCCGTACCCTTGTCCTTGCCGAAGCCGAGAAGATTTTCTCTGTTTTCGCTGCCTGCATTTGATGTCATTATAATAACGGCATTCTCGAAGCTTACGGTTCTGCCCTGAGCATCGTTTGTCTTACCTTCATCAAGAATCTGAAGAAGAATGTTCATAACATCAGGATGTGCCTTTTCGATTTCGTCAAACAGTACAACACTATAGGGCTTTCTTCTTACCTTTTCAGTCAGCTGTCCTGCTTCATCGTAGCCTACATATCCGGGAGGAGAACCGATAAGACGGGAAACAGAATGCTTTTCCATAAACTCGGACATATCAAGACGGATAAGTGTTTCGGGAGTATCAAAAAGCTCATTTGCAAGCTGCTTTACAAGCTCGGTTTTACCCACACCTGTCGGACCTACAAAAATGAAGGATGCAGGACGCTTTACGGGAGAGAGTCTCACTCTGCTTCTTCTTATGGCAGCAGCAACTGCTTCAACAGCCTCGTCCTGACCTATAATTCTTGCCTTGAGGTTGTCCTCCATACCCGACAGCTTTTTCATATCGGTATCAATAATCTTATTTACGGGAATACCTGTTGAAAGGCTTATTACCTTTGCAAGATCATCTTCCGTAACGTAATTATCCTCAGCCTTTATACGAAGCTCTTCTGCACGGCTTTCACTCTGCATAATTTCAGCCCTTACACGTGCCAATGCCTCATAATCGGGATTTTCTGTTTCTGCCATAAGCTCTGCTTCTTCCGTGCGAAGCTCAGAAAGCTTCATTTCGGTTTCTTCAAAATCGCTTATTGCCTTGTTTCTGAGATTTGCACAGGTGCAGGCCTCATCAAGAAGGTCAATTGCCTTATCGGGCAGGAAACGGTCATTTATATATCTTTCCGAAAGAGTAACAGCCTTATAAAGAAGATTATCGGAAATTCTGACTCTGTGGAAATTCTCGTAATACTCCTTGATGCCTTTAAGCATTTCGTAAGCATTTTCAATTGAAGGCTCTTCAACCTTTACGGGCTGGAATCTTCTTTCGAGTGCGGCATCCTTTTCAATATGCTTTCTGTACTCATTGAAGGTTGTAGCACCTATTACCTGAATTTCACCTCTTGAAAGAGCAGGCTTCAGAATATTGGCTGCATTCATTGAGCCTTCCGCATCACCGGTACCGACAAGGTTATGAACCTCATCAATAAAGAGAATTATATTGCCTTGAGCCTTTACTTCATCAACAAGACCCTTTATTCTGCTTTCAAACTGTCCTCTGAACTGTGTACCTGCCACAAGAGCGGTAAGGTCAAGAAGATGAATTTCCTTACGGCTGAGCTTAGCGGGAACTCTGCCTTCGCTTATAGCAAGTGCAAGTCCTTCCGCAATTGCTGTTTTGCCGACACCGGGCTCACCTATAAGACAGGGATTATTCTTTGTTCTTCTGCAGAGAATCTGAGTAACTCTGGCTATCTCATCGGTTCTTCCGATTATGCGGTCAATTTTACCTTCTTTTGCCTTTTTAGTAAGGTCAGTACAGTAAAGACCGAGGAATTTGCGTTCTGCCTTTTTCCCCTTGGGCTTTTTGCCGCCCTTACCCTTTTCGGTCTTTTCGTCCTCAACCAATTCCGCAGGTAAATCCACGTCGTCATCCTTTGAAGAAGAGGAAGGTGTACTTCCGAAAAGCCCCTGCAGGAAGGGGAAGGTGGAAGCTCCGCCGTTTTCAAATACGCCGTCTGCCTCCATATCGCTGAACTGTTCATTGAGTGCATCAAGGTCTTCATCGGTAATACCCATTTTTGACATCATATCCTTTATGGGACCGATATTCATATCCATTGCACATTTAATGCAAAGCCCCTCCTGAGTGGTCTTATCCCCTTCTATCTTAGAGATAAAAAGCACCGCCGGACGCTTATTGCATCTTGAGCATAATTTCATATTCATAGTTTTTTCCTTTCCTAAGGAGATTAATTATTTAGATGAACCCTTTCCGAAGCGTTCCTTTACCTGACTGTAAACGCCGGGCATATAGCTTAAAAAGGCAATTATTGTCATTATAAGAGAAATAACAACAAGTACCATCATAACCGTATCGGGAAGAGTGAAAAGCTGAGCTATAGCACCCTCTTCTGCTCTGAAAGCTCCGATTTCGGGACCGAATGCCATAAGAATAACCATAACAACATAGAAAACAAGTGTTGCGGCTTTTCCGTAAATCTCTGCAGCACCGGGACGGATTCCTACTGCAATCATTATTGCACCGCCCACAAGCATTACAAGCTCTTTAAGAATGAAGAGCAGGAACACCCATGCAAAGAGATTGAGTGTTTCATTTTCAGCATTTCTGAATGTGAAGAAATAAACAATGGCAATTGTAGCCTGTGTAAGCTTATCGGCAATAGGATCAAGCATTTTTCCGAGCTCACTTACCTGATTGAGCTTTCTTGCAAGCTTACCGTCAATAAAATCTGTAAATCCCGAGAATGCAAGAATAAGAAGTGCCCAGAGAAGCTCACCCTTGTAGAAAAGCACGCCGAAAACGGGAATAAGAAGTATTCTTATAAAAGATATTATGTTCGGTATTGTCCAGATGTTTTCAAAAAGATATGCAGTTTTTTTAGCCATTTTAGTTTACCTCTTTCACATTAATATTTCAGCTATCATATTACAGATGGCTGAACCATTCACAAAATCAATAAGATTCTGATTATTGATTACCGGAGCCCCTATATTGAGAACTGCCGCAATAACGGCAACAATTACCGTGCCCTTGACAGCACCGAAGGCCGCACCTAAAAGTGTATTTGTTCCTCTTATGAATTTGTGCTTTTTCTTAGTAAGCCCTTTGTTTACTACCGAAAATACAATTCTTAATATAAACACGAAAAGCACAAACAGAAGCACCATTGCAACAATGCCGAGAACATTAATAACAGCGGGAGCAAGATATGTCTGCTCAAGCATTTCAACAGTATAAACGGTATTGGTGCCGTCAGCACCTGCGTTGAGAATATCAGAAGCGACAAATTGGTTTATAAGTGCCTGAATATATGACGGTAACGCTTCTGTTGCCTTGATAATTACCGATGAGATTTCTCCCTCAACACTTCCGGAGGGCATTAATTCGTGAAGCTTTATCAGCACCTTTTCGCTGAAGAAATTCACGTAAAAATAATCTGCCACGGGAGAAGAGAAAATTTTTGAAAGAATACCTGCAATTACGTAGGCAGCAATATTGAAAAGCGTCATAAGAAAACCTTTTTTTGCGCTGGCTATTGCCACAACGGCAATAACTATAAACAATATCAGGTCAACGATATTCATATTCTGTCTCCTCCTTACCCGAACGTAGCAGCAGCAGTTGTTTCTTCAACTGAATTCTGTGTTGTTTCTTCATAAACCGATGCTTCTTCTGCAGTTGTTTCTTCTGCGGTTGTTTCTTCAGTCGTTTCTTCTGAAACCGTCTTCTCTTCAGTTAAGAATTCGCCCGTAGTTTCCTCTTCGCGAAGCTCTGTGAGGTCATAATCACCAAATGTATCAAAACGGTATATTCCGCTGACGGTAAATACAAACAGTTTTCTGCCGGCAAAGGCAGCATCCGTGCATTTTTCATCAATTTCAATACAGCCGATTTTTTCTCCCTTGGAGTTAAATGTTTCAATTCTGTCTCCGAGAAGCACAGCCGTATATTTATCGGAAGCTCTGACGTTCATAATTTCAGAATCATATTCAAGTATAAAGCTGCTGTTCATTCTCTTATCAAAGACATTAAGAAGAGAGTCCTTAGTGTTTCCGTGGGAAGCGAGAGCTACCGCAGAAAGTCCCTTGTCCGCAACGGCGGAATGCATTATTTCAGCAGGCGAATATTCCATCCTCTTATGAGTTGTTCCGCTTTTATCAATGACATAAATGCCGTTATCCGTAAAAGCTGCAACATTCTTACCGGAAAGGAATTCAAGTCGGAATACGGTACAATCGGGAAATTCCGCCGTATAAACGGGCTCACCTGATCTGAAATTAAAGAAAATAACCTTTGACACGTATTCACCGTTTTTTACACCAAGCATTGAAACTGCAATGTTTTTCCCGTTATCGGAAAGTGCCGTGCTTATACAGTAATCCTGAGAGCTGCCCCATTCAAAAAGCTTTTTACCTTTATATGAGTAAACATAAAGATGGGACTGAAAGCCGCCGTCATCGTTAAGAACATAAGCATAATTGCCCTTCTTATCAACAGTTGCAACGGTAATGGGATTTGCAGTCGTATATGTATTGTAAATCTTCGAATTCTTTTCAATTCTGAATGAAGCACCGCCCTTGTCATACAGAAGCACGGTTGAACCGCCCTTAACCATTACGGGCTGAGAGTACTGATGAGAATTTGAAGAAAGATTTTTTCCGTTTGAATCAAGATAAACCAGAGCCGTATCCGTAAGCATTACAAGCCCCGAAGAATATCCTTCAATATCCGTAATACTGTCAGGAAGCACATCATAAACGAGAGCTCCGTTATCCGAGCTACCGCCTATATCAGCGACACTTCCCCACGAAACAGAAGAAAGCACAGCCGCAATTACCATAATAGCAATAAGAACAAGTGCACACAAGCCGATTACGGTGGGAGCTGTTAATCCTTTACTGCCGCCTTTTTTTCTTTCAATTATTGTATCTTCCTTTTCTTTCACATTATCACATCCTTAAGGTAACGGCAAAAAACGGACCGTGTTTTTTCGGACATTTTCCGCCGTTTATTAAAAATTCCTCGTAAATCTTATATATCACCGTAGAAAACTTTATTGAGATAAAGTCCTTCGGGTGCTGCTGTTTTTCCTGCAAGAAGTCTGTTTTTTGATTCTATTATTCGGGGTATTGCCCCTTTTTCAATTTTACCTTCGGAAATATAAATAAGAGTACCAACCATAATCCGTACCATATTATAGAGGAAGCCGTCACCCGTAACCTTGAAAATCACGGTATCGCCGTCCCTTTCAACGCTCGCATCAAAAACCGTGCGGACAGTTGTTTTAACGGTAGCACCTGCTGCACAGAAAGCTGAAAAATCGAAAGTGCCTATAAAATCCTTTGCCTGCTCGTTCATCAGAACTGCATCCAAGGGGTATTTATGAAAATATGCAAGCTGCTGAGAAAACGGATCCCGTACCTTACCGTTATAAATCCTATAAATATATTCCTTGCCTTTCGCATCAAAACGGGCATTGAATTCATCATTTACCGTTACGGCATCCGTAACCGAAATGTCTTCGGGAAGATAAAAATTCAAGCCTGAAACTATTTTATCAAGGGCAATTTCCTTTTCAGTTCGGAAATTACACTTAAAGCAATTAGCGTGAACACCGGTATCCGTTCGGCTGCAACCCGTGACACTTACACTCTCGTTAAAAAGCTTTTCTATTGCGTTTTCAACACATTCCTGAACGGTAATTGCATTTTCCTGTCTTTGCCATCCGTGATAACGGCTGCCGTTATATCTTAATGTCAGAAGATAATTCATCATATCACCTGCTGAAAAATAAAGAAGGAAAATGTGTTAAAAAAGCTTGTGTAAACAACAACGGCAACCAGAAGCAAAAGCACACCAAATGCAATATAGTCTCTTATACCGAGCTTCATTTCCTTCATTCTTGTACGCTTGTTATCCCCCGTATAACAACGGCATTCCATTGCAAAGGCTAATTCATAAGCACGTCTGAAGGAGCTTACAATAAGGGGAATAAATACAGGTACAAGGGCTTTTGCACGCTGTGTAAGAGTACCGGTTTCAAGGTCTGCTCCCCTTGCCTTCTGTGCACTCATAATAATATCAATCTCTTCTATGAGAGTGGGAATAAATCTGAGGGCTATTGTCATCATCATAGAAAGCGAATTCACATTCACCTTAAAAATCTTCAAGGGAGAAAGCAGTCTTTCTATTGCATCGGCAAGTGCCGTGGGAGATGTCGTATAGGTAAGCAGTGAGCTGAAAAGAATCAGCGCTATTATTCTCACAATTATAAAAACTGCACTGAATACACCGCCTGTTGTAATCTGAAAGCCGAACTGTTCAAAGGGCTTCCAGAGAACCGTACCTTCATCATTATAAACTATCTGCAGAATTCCCGTAAAAACAACAAGGATAACTATCATCTTAAGGCCCTTGAGAATTACCTTGAAGGATATTTTTGAAAGCGCAATCGCAACAAGAGCGCTTACAAAAAGAAGACCTAAGGAGAAAAAATTCTTACAAAGGAAAAGAGCAACTATAAAGCAAAGCGTAATTACAATTTTTGCTCTGGGGTCAAGCTTATGTATAAAGGAGCTCCCCGGGAAAAACTGTCCTAAAGTTATATCCTTAATCATAGTGCCTTCCTCCTTTTATAGTATGAAGAAAGCAGCTCTGCGGCATCCTCAACAGTAAACACGTCGGTGGGCATATCGGAAAGCTTACTGTTCAGACGATTCACAAGAGAAGTGGAGACAGGAACGGAAAGCCCCATTTCTATAAGTTTATCAGCCTTGCTGAAAACATCCTGAACTTTTCCGTCCATAGCAAGCTTTCCCTTGTTCATAACAAGAAGTCTGTCTGCATTTCTTGCCATATCATCCATTGAATGAGAAACAATCATAACGGTAGCACCCGTAGCCTTACGGTAATTCTCAATCATTGCCGTAAGCTCGTTTCTGCCTTTAGGGTCAAGTCCTGCTGTGGGCTCGTCAAGTATCAGCACCTCGGGAAACATTGCCATAACACCTGCTATTGCACATCTTCTTTTCTGACCGCCTGAAAGATCAAAGGGAGATTTATTCAGCAGCTCCTTACTGAAGCCTACAAATTCAGCTGCCTTTATTACTCTTTCTTCAATCTCAGCCTTTGAAAGTCCCATATTCTTGGGACCGAAAGCAATATCTTTCGCGCAGGTCTCCTCAAAAAGCTGATACTCGGGATACTGGAAGCAAAGACCGACTCTGCTTCTTGCTTCCTTTATGGAAGCCTTATCCTTATTTATATCCTTTCCGTCAAGAAGAATCTGACCGCTCTCGGGCTTAAGAAGGGAGTTGAGCATTTTTATAAGGGTGCTCTTGCCGGAGCCTGTATGACCTATAATGCCGACAAGCTCACCTTTTTCTACAGAGAAGCTGACATCGTCAAGAGCTGTAATTTCAAACGGCGTTCCGTGGGAATATCCGTATGAAACATTTTTAACTTCAAGAATAACCATTAATGACCTCTTATAAATTCAAAATTCTGAGATATTCCTCAGTAAGCTCCTCCTCTGTCAGAGGAAGTCCCTCAATGGGCACACCTTTTTCTTTAAGCAGAAGCGAAAGCTTTACCGTGTCGGGCACATCAAGTCCGCAGGATATAAGCATTTCTGTTTTCGAGAAAATCTCGCGCGGAGTTCCCTCTGCCAGAATTCTGCCGCCGTCAACTACAATGACCTTATCTGCAAAAACTGCTTCCTCCATAAAGTGAGTTATAAGAACTATTGACATACCTTCGGAGTTGAGCTTTCTTGCAGTATTAATGACCTCGCGTCTGCCCCGGGGGTCAAGCATTGCTGTAGGCTCGTCAAAAACTATACATTCGGGAAGCATTGCAATCATACCTGCAATTGCAACTCTCTGCTTCTGTCCGCCCGAAAGACGGTGGGTTTCGTGAAGCCTGTAATCATACATTCCTACAGCCTTTAAGGCATTGTCCACGCGTTCTCTTATAGTTTTCGGCGGAATTCCGAGATTTTCGGGTCCGAATGCCACATCCTCCTCAACAATAGAAGCAACAATCTGATTATCGGGATTCTGAAAAACCACTCCGACCTTTTCTCTTATCTTAAATTCATTCTTTTCGTCTGCGGTGTCCATACCGTCAACAAAAACCTTACCCTCTGAGGGCACGAAAATAGAATTTGAAAGCTTTGCAATGGTAGACTTACCCGAGCCGTTGTGTCCTAAGATAACAACATATTCACCCTTATCTACCGTAAAGCTTATATCTTTTACCGCAAAGCTGTCCTTATCCTCTTCATCGTATGTATAAAAAACGTTCTGAAAATCCAGTAAATGTTTATTTTCCATAACAGTTTAATCTCTTTCCCAAACAGCAGTAGCACCGCAGGGAAGCACAAGACCGCTTTCCGAAACAGGAAGACCTATTTCATCAGCACTTACCTTGCCTCCTAGCTTCTTTGGTACTACAGAGCCTAAAATATAACTCATAACAGAGGGTGAAAGACCCGTTGTATAGGAGTTTATCATATATAAAAGTGCATCATCGCTTAAAAGACCGGCACACAGCTCACAAAGCCCGAAGACCTCGTTTTCCAGCTTCCATACCTCACCGCCGGGACCTCTTCCGTAAGAGGGCGGATCCATAATGATGATATCGTATTTGTTTCCGCGTCTGATTTCTCTTTCGGCAAACTTCTTGCAGTCATCAACAAGCCACCTTACGCTTCTGTCGGAAACTTTTGAAGAAGCGGCATTTTCCTTTGCCCATAAAACCATACCCTTGGAAGCATCAACGTGTGCAACGGAAGCTCCTGCTGCAAGGGCGCTGACGGTAGCACCGCCCGTATAAGCAAACATATTGAGCACCTTTACGGGGCGGTTTGCCTTTTTTATAATTTCAGCAGTCTTTTCCCAGTTTACAGCCTGCTCAGGGAAAATACCCGTATGCTTGAAGCCCATAGGCTTTATATTGAAAACAAGCTCACCGAAATTTATTGTCCAGACATCGGGAAGCTTCTTATATACTTCCCATCTGCCGCCGCCCGTATTGGAGCGTATATATCTTGCATCAGCATTGAACCACAGTTTATTCTTCTTGGGAGTTGACCATATAACCTGAGGATCGGGACGGATGAGGATGTATTTTCCCCATCTTTCAAGCCTCTCTCCGTCAGAGCAGTCTATAAGTTCATAATCCTTCCAGTTATTAGCCTCTCTCATCAAATCAGCCTTTCTTTAATTACACCTGCAATCAGCTCTGCCAGGCGCATTGTCTGTTCTTCATTTTTTCCTTCAAGCATTACCCGTACAAGAGGCTCCGTACCCGATGCACGGACAAGGACTCTGCCGTCGCTTCCGAGCTCCTTTTCGGCCTCTTCAACCGCAATTCTTATATCATCATCTTCATAAAGGCGAAGCTTACCTATTGAAGATACCTTTACGTTCAGCAGCACCTGAGGAAATATTTCTATTTCTCCGGCAAGCTCTTTAAGAGACCTGCCCGTTTCTTTTATCACATTAAGAAGCTGTACCGCAGTCAGCTGACCGTCGCCTGTTGTGGCAAAATCGGAAAATATCACGTGTCCCGACTGCTCACCGCCGATACTGCAGTCATCCTCCAGCATTTTAAGGAGAACATATCTGTCTCCCACCTTTGTTTTTTCAAAACCTATATTGTGTTTTTCAAAAAAGCGGAAAAGCCCCATATTACTCATTACGGTAACAACCGCTTTATTATTTTTAAGTCTCCCCTGCTTTCTGAGAGAATCGGAACAAATTGCAATTATCTTATCGCCGTCTGCAAGCTTTCCTTCGCTGTCAACAGCAAGCACTCTGTCTGCATCGCCGTCAAACGAAAATCCGATATCAAAGCCCTTACCTTTAACAAACTCCTGCAAAGCCTCTATGTGGGTAGAACCGCAGTTTCTGTTGATATTGACTCCGTCGGGCTCGCAGTTGATTAAGAAGCATTCTGCACCGAGAGCCGTAAAAAGCTTTTCCGCAGTAACGGATGCAGAGCCGTTGGCACAGTCAATTGCGATTTTCATATTATCAAAACGGAAATCCGCCGTGCTTTCAATGTGCTTTATATAAGCGTCGACTGCATCGGAAAAATAAGTGATGTTTCCGAGCTCTTCTCCGGTTTTAAGAATCGGAGCCACGGCATCATCAAGAATAATAGCCTCTATTTTTTCCTCAGTTTCATCGGGAAGCTTATATCCGTCGGAACGGAAAATCTTGATTCCGTTATACTCAAAGGGATTGTGCGAAGCGGAAATCATCACACCTGCATCAAAAGAATATTCCTTAACAAGAAACGCTACGGCAGGAGTGGGAACAACTCCCGCAAGCATTACATCACAGCCAACAGAACAAAAGCCCGAGGCCAATGCCGCAGTCAGCATATCAGCCGATTTTCTTGTATCCGTACCGATTAATACCCTGAGTTTTCCGTTTTTATTGTCAGAAGCAAGTACCGTTGCAGCTGCCCTGCCTATTTTCAAAGCAAGCTCACAGCCGATTTCAGTATTTGCAATACCTCTTGCACCGTCTGTTCCGAATAATCTGCCCATTAAAAAACTCCTTCATCAGTTATCTGACGGGACAGGCAAACCGAGATGTATATATGCGGCATTTGTAACTACCCTTCCGCGGGGTGTTCTTGCTATAAAGCCTGCCTGCATAAGATACGGCTCGTAAACATCTTCAATGGTAACAGCCTCTTCGCCTATTGCGGCAGAAAGAGTTTCAAGTCCTACGGGACCGCCGTTATAATTCTGTATCATCGTAGTAAGAATAAGTCTGTCGATATTATCAAGACCCAGCTCATCGATTTCCATTTTAAGAAGAGCCGTCTGGGCATCCTTTAAGGTAATTGCACCGGAACCCAGAACCTCTGCAAAATCTCTGACCCTCTTAAGATACCTGTTTGCAATTCTCGGAGTACCTCTTGAACGGGATGCGATTTCAATTGCCGCATCGGGTTCAATATCAATTCCGAGTATTCTCGCAGATCTTGTTACTATTTCGGAGAGCTGCTCGGGAGTGTAAAGCTCAAGCCTTAAAACAACACCGAAACGGTCTCTTAAGGGAGCTGACAGACTGCCGGCCCTTGTAGTTGCCGCAACAAGTGTAAAATTCTGCAAATCAATACGTATACTTCTTGCGGAAGGACCCTTGCCTATGATAATATCAATCGCCTTATCCTCCATTGCAGGATAAAGAACCTCTTCAACGCTTCTTGAAAGCCTGTGAATCTCGTCTATAAATAATATGTCGCCGTCATTAAGATTAGTAAGCAAAGCGGCAAGATCACCGGGCTTTTCTATCGCGGGACCGGAGGTTATTCTTATCTGCGAGCCCATAGTGTTTGCAATAATACCCGCAAGAGTGGTCTTTCCCAGTCCCGGAGGGCCGTAAAGAAGAACGTGGTCAAGTGCCTCGTTTCTTTTGAGCGCCGCCTGCATATAAACGTCAAGATTATCTTTTACCTTATCCTGTCCGATATACTCCGAAAGGGTTTTCGGTCTTAAATTTATTTCGTAATCTCCTTCTTCTATGCCGAATTCGGGAGAAGCGAGTCTCAAGTTATCGTCATCAAATGAGCTGATAGCCATACTTTTTTATCTCCTTGAAAGATTTCTCAATCCCTGTTTAATAAGCTCCTCAACAGAAAGCTTTCCGTCAAGGGAAGAAAGAGCACGAACTGCTTCGCTGTTAGTGTAGCCTAAAGCCATAAGAGCACTTACAGCTTCATCGGTATTACCGCCTGTTGTAATAACTTCTGCCGGGGACAGTTTTTTCGCTCCTATCTTCTGAGGTACAAGCTTTGAAACCTTATCCTTTAATTCAATTACAATTCTTTGTGCAATTTTGGGACCGATGCCCTGAGCCTTGGTGATACTCTTGATGTCACCTGCCGTAATACTCAGCGCCAGCATTTCGGGAGTAAGAGCGGAAAGAATAGACACAGCCGCCTTAGGTCCGACACCCGATACGGAAATAAGCATCTTGAAGTATGACAGCTCCTCGTTATCATAAAAACCGAAAAGCTCAACACCGTCCTCACGTACTGCAAGGTATGTATAAACGGTAGCAGTATCTCCGATATTTCCCAGCTTTCTCAAAGTGTTTACTGAAGTAGTAACATCAAATGCAATACCTCCGCATTCAATTGCAACTCTCGTTATATCGCTGTAAACTATTTTACCTGTAAGGCTGTAAAACATAAATTACTCCTTTTAGCGTCTTAGATAGTGAGAACCGCTGCAATGAGCGTGACAAATTGCCATTGCAAGTGCATCAGCCGTGTCATCAGGCTTAGGTACTGCAGAAAGCCCCAGAAGCTGTCTTGTCATTTCCTGCACCTGCTTTTTTTCTGCCCTGCCGTAGCCTACCACACTCTGCTTAACCTGTAAGGGGGTGTATTCAAAGCATTCGGCACCGTGTATTTTGGCTGTCAGAAGAATCACTCCCCTTGCCTGAGCCACATCAACGGCAGTCTTTTTGTTGGTGTTAAAAAACAGCTTTTCCACCGCCATGGCATCGGGCTTGTATTTTTCAAAAAGATAACTGAGATCTTCATAAATACTCTTGAGCCGTTCGGTAAATTCCATACCTGCAGGAGTGGTGATTGCACCGAAATCAAGCACAGTCAGTCTGCCCTTGTCATATTTAATTATTCCGAAGCCCACTATGGCATAGCCGGGGTCAATTCCGAGAATAACCATCCCTTCACCGCTTTACATAATAATTCGTTTTAGTATAGCATATATTATATATAAATACAACTATTTTTATTATATTATTTAAATAAAAAGGCAATCGGGGGTATACAAATACCCCCGACAAAAAATATCTTTTTCAATTAAAGAAATCAGCCTTCAACTATCTCGCCTTCACCTTCGGGAGTTTCTTCCTCAGGAGTAAAAACGCCGAATCCCATATATGAAGTGAAGATGTCGAACATTTTTGTTGCAAAGTTAATTAAATAAGAAATTGTGGGAAGAAAACTTCTGATCATTCCCATAATGCCGTCTAATGAAAGTCCGTCCATAATAAAAGCAACCTTTCTTAAAATATTTTCTTAAATTAATACTATCACACTTTGAATTCAAATGCAAGTACAGATTTACAGAACTGCTTCAGTTTCTTCAGGAGTCTCTGAAGGAGCTTCTGTTGCAGGAGCTTCAGGCTCGGTTTCGGGAGCGGCTGTCGTCTCTTCCTCAGCTGCAGTAGTATTTTCTGCAGTTGTCGCCTCTTCGGCGTCGGTTGTAGCTTCCGTTTCCTCCTGTGCTGCCGTAGTCTGTTCGGGAGCAACAACGGGAGCTGAAGTGGTAGCTTCCGTTACAGGCGTTCTTGTTGTGTTTTCCTCAGCAGGTCTTCTTGCGGTAGTCTCTTCAGCGGTTGTTTTTTCTTCTGTTGTTTCCGCTTCGGATGTTTCCTCCTCGGAGGATTCTTCTTCAGTTGTCTCGTCAGCCGTTGATTCCTCTTCTGTTGTGGTTTCCTCTGTTGTTGTTTCCTCCCCGTTATCCGAAAATGCAGGAACTACAAAGAATGCAATAATAAGAGCCACGGAAACAGCAAGCATAATGCCAAGTATTACAAAAAGAGGAGTTCTTGATTTTTTATGCTCATTCAGTCCGGAAGTCTCATTTTCAGATGAATCGTTCTCAGCTGAGACTTCATCAACACTTTCAATCACTTCCGTATAAAGCTCCGTTTCATCTTCCTCTTCAGTATTACCGATTACATCTGCACTTTCAAACATTTCGAGGGCACTTTTTGCAAAAATATCAGTTATATCATCCGCTTCAGCTGTTTCAGACACCTCGGGCTCTGCTTCTGCTTCTTCAACAGTCTCTGCAGGCTCCTCTGCAGGTTCAACCCTGACTTCAGCAGGTTCCTCAGGTTCAGTTTCGTTCTGCACGGATGCTTCTTCTTTCTTATCTTCGCCAAAATCAGGAACAAATGCAGGTACGGAGAGCTCTTCCTCAAGGGCGGTTTCAAGCACCTTAATGACAATGGCACTTACAGCCTTTTCACCCTCTGCTGCAAGGGCAACCTTGAGTATGTAATTTACTATGCGTTTTACCGAACCGTCGGATATTCTGAGGATATCCTCAATTTCCTTATCGCCGAGTGCTTGGGCTGCCCCCGGGCTTAAAAGAATAAAGATATCGCCTTCACAGACATCGGAAAATACGGCTCCGGAAAAATCCGCAGTAGTATCTTCTATTTTCCGGGCTGTAACGGGAGAAACAACTCCCAGTCTCTGCAAATAAATCCGTGTTGCTCCGTTATGGGCAACAACAGCCTTTCTGCCGCAGGCATAAAAGCCTGCACCGACAAGCTCATCGGCAGAACGGTTCATATTGAGAAGTGCACCGCGGCAATCCTCAAAAAAACCGCTGAATACACTCATAGGCTCCCTGGTACGGGAGAAAAGTGAGGCTCTTTCATTAAAAGCCGCAACGGAGGCATCGGCAAAGCCTTCTACGTCGGACGAAGTAAGAGCAAAATAAACACTGCCGCTTAAAACACCCGAGCCTTTATATCCGTTCTTTATAACCTCACGGGGCATTACCTTACCGTTGACATTCACGCTGTCAGTATTATAAACCGCCTCAGGTCTTTTCTGTGTCACAATGGCGGCTTCTACCTTAATGGGCATAGGGGTACCTCCTTTATTGTAATGCGGCTCTTTCACCGCAGATTTTTAACATTTTTTCACGCACATCCCCTGCAAGATACAAGGAACCGCACACTATAAGAACATCAAATCCGTCAAGAAGCGAAAAAGCCGTTTCCACACCCTGAACGGGATCTTTACAAGAAATACTTTCAATACCGAATTTACCTACAATATCTGCCAGCTCTTCACTTCTCATACTTCTGGGATTTGAAGGCTCTACGGTAATAACCTTACTGAAGAAAGGTATCAGATTGCCGAGAGATTTTTTTATATCCTTATCAGCCATCATACCCATCACGGCAAGAATCCGCTTGCCCTCAAGGTGCTTTTTGATAAGCTGACCGAGAGCGGCAGTTGAGCCGTCATTATGTGAGCCGTCAAGTATGACAAGGGGATTTTTTGAAAGAACCTCAATTCTTGCAGGTATACGGGCATTTTCCGTTCCCCTTATTACAGCTTCGCTTCCTATATCAAATCCTTTTTCTCTGAGAACACAGACAGCACCCGTAACGAGTGACATATTGTGAAGCTGATGTCTGCCGGGAAACGGAATTTCAAATTTCCCCTCAGAGCTATCAACAACAGTACCTGTAATGCTTTCGGACACAAGCTCAAAAAGCTCCTCAGAATCTCTTAATATCAAAGGAGATTTCATCTCTTCCGCGGTTTCTTTAATAACCTTCAGCACCTCAACGGGCTGTTCGGAGCCCGTAATAACGGGACAGCCCTTCTTGATAATCCCGCACTTTTCAAAAGCAATTTTTCCGAGAGTGTCACCAAGCACCCCTATATGGTCAAAGGATACAGAGGTTATTATGCTGCAAAGGGGATTTTCTATGATATTTGTAGCATCAAATCTTCCGCCAAGGCCTGTTTCAAGAACTACAATGTCACATTCTTTTTCGGCATAGAAAAGAAATGCCGCAGCAGTTACCGCTTCGAATTCTGTGATTTTTACACCTTCGTCCGACAGCTCTTCGATTGCACCTTTTACTTTTTCCGTACAGCTTATCAGGTCTTCGGGAGAAATCATCTTCATTCCGAGCTGAATTCTCTCACGAAAATCAATAACGTAAGGGGAAGTATAAAGTCCCGTTTTATAACCTGCGCTGTGAAGCACGGAAGCTAAAGCCGTGCAGGTACTTCCCTTTCCGTTAGTACCTGCAACGTGTATGAATTTAAGCTTTTTATGGGGAGAACCGAGCCTTTCCGAAAGAAGAGAAATTCTTTCAAGCCCCGGCATTATCCCGAATTTTTCGAGTGAGTGATAATAATTTACCGCTTCACCAAGTGTCATAATCTTCACCTTAACCGAGCTTTGCAATGCTTGCTCTGAGAAGCTCTGCCTTTTCGTTGAGCTTAACCTGATTTGACTTCTGCTCTTCGATAACATTTGCGGGAGCCTTGGCAAGGAAGCCCTGATTGTTAAGCTTACCGTTAATCTGAGCTAATTTCTTCTCTACCTCTTCAAGCTCCTTGCTAAGACGCTTTCTTTCAGCTTCAAAATCAACAAGCTCAGCCATAGGAAGATAAATTGTTGCAACATCAGTAACAACACTTACGCTGCCGTCAAGCTCGAATACGCTTTCATCGTCGGAAACACGGAGTGATGTTGCGGAAGCAAGACGCTGGAAATACTTTGCACTGTCTGCAAAGAGCTCTGTCTCTTTGGTTACGATGTCAAGACTTGCCTTCTTTGAAGGGGGAACATTCATTTCGGCACGGCGGTTTCTTACTGCTCTTACAGCAGTCATAATGTGCTCCATATCCTCTTCTGCCTTAAGAAAAACATAGTTTTCGTCATAAACAGGCCAGGGAGAAACCATAATGGAGTCACCGCTGTGAGGAAGAGTCTGCCAGATTTCCTCAGTAATGAAGGGCATAAAGGGATGAAGAAGCTTGAGAGTATTGCTCATAACATAAACAAGAACAGCTCTTGCATTCTTCTTGAGCTCTTCGTCAGAGGAAGAAAGACGGATTTTACAGATTTCAATATACCAGTCACAAAGGATGTCCCAGATGAAGTCGTAAAGCTTCTGTACGGCAATACCGAGCTCAAACTTTTTGAGATTATCGGTAACTTCCTTTACAACAGTATTGAACTTTGTAAGCACCCATTTATCTTCAAGAGCGAGCTTTTCGGGAAGGTAAGGTGCAGGCTCGTCACCTTCAAGATTCATAAGAACAAATCTTGCGGCATTCCAGAGCTTGTTTGCAAAGTTTCTTGATGCTTCAACCTTTTCATCAGAGAAACGCATATCATTACCGGGGCTGTTACCTGTTGCAAGAGTAAATCTTAAGGCATCAGCGCCGTATTTATCAATAATTTCGAGGGGATCAATACCGTTACCGAGGGACTTTGACATCTTTCTGCCCTGTGCGTCACGTACAAGACCGTGAATAAGAACGGTATCAAAGGGAGCCTTACCCATCTGTTCGCAGGAAGAGAAAATCATTCTTGCAACCCAGAAGAATATAATATCATAGCCCGTAACAAGAGTATTTGTGGGGAAATAATGCTGAAGCTCAGCAGTATTTTCGGGCCAGCCGAGAGTTGAGAAGGGCCAGAGTGCCGAGGAGAACCAAGTGTCAAGTGTGTCAGGGTCCTGTGAAAGGTTCGCTGAACCGCACTTTGAGCACTTTTCGGGAGCATCCTTTGCAACAATAACCTCACCGCAGTCAGCACAGTACCAGGCAGGAATTCTGTGGCCCCACCAGAGCTGACGGGAGATACACCAGTCCTTGATATTTTCCATCCAATGGAAATAAATCTTATCAAAGCGCTCGGGAACAAACTTTGTTTCACCGCTTCTTACAGCCTCAATAGCAGGCTTTGCAAGGGGCTCCATCTTAACGAACCACTGCTTTGAAACCTTAGGCTCGATTGTGGAGTGGCATCTGTAGCAGGTGCCTACGTTATGTGAATAATTCTCTGTCTTTATAAGTGCGCCTTCAGCTTCAAGGTCTGCGACAATAGCCTTTCTTGCCTCAAATCTGTCCATACCGCTGTACTTTCCGTAGCCCTCTGCAATATGAGCATCGTCAGTAAAGGTATCAATAACGGGAAGATTGTGGCGAAGTCCTACTTCAAAGTCATTGGGGTCGTGAGCGGGAGTAATCTTAACACAGCCCGTACCGAAATCCATTTCAACATATTCATCTGCAACAATGGGGATTTCTCTGTGAAGAATGGGAAGAATAAGGGTCTTTCCTACAAGGTGCTTATATCTTTCATCGTCGGGATGAACCGCAACTGCAGTATCACCGAGCATCGTTTCGGGACGTGTCGTTGCAAGCTCAAGATAGCCGCTGCCGTCCTTAAGAGGATATCTGAGATGCCAGAAATGACCTGCCTGCTCCTCATATTCAACCTCAGCATCCGAAATTGAAGTAAGACAAACGGGACACCAGTTTACTATTCTTTCACCGCGGTAAATAAGTCCTTTTTCATAAAGACGTACAAAAACCTCCTTGACAGCCTTGTTGCAGCCTTCATCAAGGGTAAATCTTTCTCTGTCCCAGTCACAGGATGAACCGAGCTTCTTAAGCTGCTCGATAATTCTTCCGCCGTACTGTCTCTTCCATTCCCAGGCTCTCTCCAGGAAGCCTTCTCTGCCGAGGTCTTCTTTGGAAATACCCTCTTTTCTCATAGCTTCAACAATCTTTGCCTCAGTAGCGATTGAAGCATGGTCCGTACCGGGCAGCCAGAGAGTATCAAAGCCTGCCATTCTCTTGTAACGGATAAGAATATCCTGAAGAGTGTTATCAAGGGCGTGACCCATATGAAGCTGTCCCGTAATGTTGGGAGGGGGAATAACAATTGTGTATGTAGGCTTGTCCATTTCACACTTTGCGTGAAAATACTTTCCGTCGAGCCAGGATTTATAAATTCTGTCCTCAACGTTCTTAGGATCGTAGAGTTTTTCAAGTTCTTTGCTCATATCAATAACCTCTTTTTTCAAACTGAGAGTATTTAACCAAAATATTATAACACTTCTTTTATTTCTTGTAAATATATTAATATAACAAAAAGTCCTTCAATGCAGAATATCTTTTGTTCTGTTTGTCATTATAAGTCATTTTTTCGACCTTTTCCTCGTCGCCTACAATGACAAGTATTTTCTTTGCCCTGGTAACTCCCGTGTAAAGCAGATTTCTGTACATCAGCTTCGGCGGACAGTCAAGAAGAGGCATTATAACAACGGGATATTCACTTCCCTGACTTTTATGCACGGTTACGGCATAAGCGTGTTCAAGCTCAGAAAGATTGTCGGACGGATAATCCGCAACTCTGTCATCAAACTCAATTTTCATCGTACCGGCCGCATAATTGATTTTTTTGAGGATTCCTATATCTCCGTTAAAGATACCTTCACCCTCTTCGTTGCCTTTTTTCCAGAAAATATCGTAGTTATTTTTTGTCTGCATAACCTTGTCGCCTTCTCTGAAAACTCTGCCGCCGGATGTACGAAGCTCATTTTTGGTTTTGTCGGGAGGATTCAGCACCGCCTGAAGACGCCTGTTGAGATTCACGGTACCGAGGTCGCCTTTTCTTGAGGGACACAGAATCTGTATATCATCAAAGGGCGAAAAGCCGTAAGCATCGGGCAGTCTTTTTGCGCTTAACTGCACCACGGTATCGGAAGCAGTCGCAACATCCTCTCTTTTCATAAAGAAAAAGTCAGATTCGTTTACGTGAAGCTCGGGCTTTTCTCCCGAAATAATGCGGTGTGCATTCATAACAATGAGGCTTTTCTGTGCCTGACGGAAAATCTCCGTAAGGCAGACAACGGGAAGAATTCCCGCACCTATAAGGTCGTTAAGCACGTTACCGGGACCTACAGACGGAAGCTGCTCGGAGTCACCTACAAGAATTATGCGGCACCCCATAGGAACAGCATCAAGAAGACTTGAAAAAAGCTCCGCATCAACCATTGACATTTCATCAACAATAACTGCCCCCGCAACAAGAGGGTCTGAAGCATCCCTTCTGAAAACAGCCTTATCGTTACTGTCCCATTCCACCTCAAGAAGACGGTGAATGGTCTTGGCTTCTCTGCCTGTAACCTCACTCATTCTCTTGGCGGCTCTGCCCGTAGGCGCACACAGAAGCACATCAACGCCTCTGTTTTCAAGAACGTCAATAATGCCTCTTACAGCTGTGGTTTTACCCGTACCGGGACCGCCCGTAAGAATAAGAAGACCCTTTTCCGCAGCGGTAAGAATTGCCTCTTTTTGCTTTTCGGCATAAAAAATGCCGTTTTTCATTTCAGTTTTTTCAATTTCCGCCTCGGCAAAAAGTACCTTTGAGGGAGGAAATTTAAGAATGTTTTTCATTCTTGCGGCAATTGAGCTTTCCGCCATAAACATTTCGGGAAGAAAAACGAATTCATCCCTGTCAATTTCACGGGAAACAAGCAGTTTTTTTTCTAAAAGATAATCCACGGAAATCTCAGTTTCGTCCTCTGTTATACCGAGAAGAGCAGAAGCCGGAGAAGCTAATTTTCGCCTCGGAATACAGGTGTGCCCGTTGAGGAGATTATGTCTTATAATATGCAGAATACCTGCGGAATTCCTGTTTTCCGAGGAGGGTATAACCCCCATATCACGGGCTAATTTTTCTGCTCTTTCGAAGGAAAATCCATTTACGGTTCCGCATAGAATATAAGGGTTATCCCTTATAAGCTTCAGGGCATTTGCCCCGAAATATTTATAAATAGCAGTACACTCAGAGGGTGAAATACCAACATTTTCAAGCTCAACCATAAGCTTTCTCATAGAGTACTGTCTGTTGAACTCAGCTGAAATATTAAGTGCCTGAGGCTTTGATATTCCTCTTATGACAGCAAGCTTTTCGGGCTCTGATTCAAGGATTCTGAAGCTGTCCTCACCGAAATGCTCAATAATTTTAAGTGCGGTCTTAGGTCCTATTCCCTTGACGGCACCGGAAGCAAGATATCTGTAGAGCTTTGCCGTAGTGTCGGGAAGACTTCTCTCGTATGAAGCAATCCTGAACTGCCTTCCGAAAACATCATGGGAGCCCCACTCCCCCGTAAGCGTCATTTCTTCTCCGGGAGCAGGCTCGGAAACGGTGCCGACTGCTGTTACAATCTCACCGTTTATATTAACTTCAAGCACGGTAAAAAGATTGGTGGAATTATGAAACACCACGTTTTCTGTTATACCCGTTATTCTCTCTTCAAAAGGATTGGAACTCATTTACAGTTTATTCTCCGCTGTCTTCTTCCGTTTTTTCTTCAGCTATAAACGAATAACCTTCACGGTCAAAATTCTTTTTGTCTTTAAGAAGCATACCGATACCCTTGGCGGCGCAATCACCGGGATTTTCGGCAACAACTGCATTAACTTTTGTTTTTCTTGAAATAAATTTATCAATTCCGTAAAGGTTTGAACTGCCGCCCGTGAGGATTATTCCGTTTTCGGCAATATCCCCGCAAAGCTCGGGCGATGCATTTTCGAGCACTCTGAGAACAAGAGATAAAATACCGTCAAGAAGCGGTCTTAGTACCTCATATATCTCTTCTGCCGTAATTTCAACCTGCACGGGAAATCCGCTTTCCGTATTTTTTCCGCAGACAATAAGCCCTAAATCAACGGTGCGAGGAATTGCCGAGCCTATGGTCATTTTAATTTCCTCTGCCGTCGGCGTTCCGATTTCAACCTTATATGTTTTTGCAATATAATCAATTATTGCTTTTGTCAGATCATTTCCGCCTATGTTTACAGTATCGGAAAGAGCAATATTTCCCAAAGCCACAATACTGCAGTTTGTTACACCGCCTCCGATGTCAAGAACCATTGTGCCCTTTTTATCAGCAGGGCTTACCCCTGCGCCGAGGGCGGAACAAAGTGCCTCGTCCACAAAGCAGGCACGTCCCGCACCCGAAGCCATAACAACATCATAAACCGTCTTTTTCTGTAAAGGCGTTACGGTGCCGGGCACACACATCATAACATAAGGCTTGAAAAGTCTTCCGCGGCAAACCTTATTTATGCAGTTTTCGAGCATAAGCCCTGCCTGTCTTCGGTCTGTGACAATACCGTCCTTTATGGGATAAACGGCAGTCATTGAGTCGGGAAGCTTTTCACACATATCCTTTGCTTCTTTTCCCACAGCGAGAGTTTTTCCCGAATACTTGTCTGTAACCGAGACAGAAGGCTCACACATAACAATACCTCTGCCCTCAACGAAGACAGTAAAGCTTGTTGAACCGAAATCTATACCAATTTTAAGTCCCGGCACGGAAAAACACCTCTTTCAGCAGTCATAATAATTCATTATATAATAACATATCAGGGCAATTTTGTCTATAGCAAAAATATTAAAATTGCATTTTGTCTTTATTGCTTTTGCACATAAGAAGACTTATAATTTTGTAAAATCCATACAGAATTTTTCTCTTTTACCGATTTATATTTTACTTAAAAACCTTTTGTGCTAATATATTAATATACGCAAACAAAGGAGAGAGTTTTATGGCAAACATACACGGCATTTATCACTTCCCTTCCGCTACGGGAATAACGGATATTTTCCTGCAGTCTTACTGCCCGGAGGATAAAGAAAATATCAAGGGCGTAATCTCAATTGTTCACGGAATGGCAGAGCATACAAACAGATATACTGACATTGCCGAATATCTCTGTTCCAAGGGCTATGCGGTATTTATGCACGACCATGCAGGTCACGGCAAATCAGTTGCATCCGAAGATGACCTCGGCTACTTTGCCAAAGAAGACGGCAACGAAAAAGTCGTTGACGATGTAGAAAGTGTCGTAAAAACAATAAATAAGGAATTACCCGGAAAGCCCGTTATTCTTTGGGGACATTCAATGGGTTCGTTTATAGCAAGACGTTTTATCGCAAAATATCCCGACAGTATTTCGGGGGCTGTAATATGCGGTACGTCAGGTGCAAACCCTGCTGCGGGCGCGGGCATACTTATTGCAGGAGCAATAGAAAAGCTTCTCGGCGGACATCACCGTTCGGATTTTCTTGACAAAATGGCTTTCGGTGCATACAACAAGAAATTTGAGAAGAAAACCGGCTTTGAATGGCTTTCAGTCAACGAAGAAAATGTTGACGTTTACGTAAAAGACCCTCTTTGCGGTTACCTCTTTACGGCAAACGGCTTCAAGAACTTATTCGCGCTTCTTAAAAGTGTTTCGGGAAAGGACTGGTATAATGCGGTACCCGATATTCCCCTTCACCTTATTGCAGGCGATATGGACCCCGTAGGCAACTACGGCAAGGGCGTGGAAGAGGTTTACAATAAGCTTCTCGGCAGCGGTCACAGTAAAGTCACAATGAAGCTTTATAAGGGGCTTCGCCACGAAATACATAATGAAAACGAAAGATACGAGGTCCTTGATGACATAATAAACTTTGCAGATTCTATAGTATAAAAAAAGAGCGATACGGAAATCCGATCGCTTTTAACTTTATTTTTTTTATTTGAGGTAGCCCATTGCAACCCAGCCTGTGATTCCGCCGTAGGTTGTTTTGCCCCAATACTTTGCGTAAGCATTTGATGTGTTTGCATCGTGATATACATCAACGATGGTAATTTCAGCACCGAAGGGTACCTGAGCAATAGAGAGTGAAGAAACATTATGGTCTTCACGCATATTAAGGTGAGGCTCAGCAGTTACTGTGTATGTACCTGTTGCGAATGCTGAGCTGGGACCTGATGAGGTAGGCTCTGTAGAAGCGGCAGTAGTATTTTCGGGAGCTGCAGCTGTTGTATTTTCGGGAGTGGCAGGTGCAGTTGTTGTCTCGGGAAGTGTGGTTGTTTCACCTGCAAGAGTTGTACCTTCAACAGGTGCAGTTGTTACTTCACCGGGAGTAACAATATTTCCGGAATAAGCATTTGCAAGGTATTTCATTGAAACCCAGGCATCCCATCCCTTGTATACTGTTCTGCCCCAGTACTTATAATCCTCTTCTGCCTCTGCATCATACTTTACTTCAGTAATTGTAAGAAGAGTAGCATTGTCAATTGCAAGAATCTGCTCGCCGTCCTTGGAAGGCTCTTTTCTGAGGTTTAATTTACCGTTTCCGCCGACATTTACGGTGTACTGACCGGGAGCATATTTTTCTGCAGGCGAGGTTGTGATTTCAACAGGAAGTGTTGTTGTTTCATCTGCAGGGACAGTTGTGTCATCTACATTGCCTGACTTACTCATTGTTATGATAACGGATGCAAGAACCGCAATAACCACAACGGCAACAATAACAGCAGCAAGACAAAGTCTTAAGAACTTCTCACTTTTTCCCTTTTCGGGAGCAGCTTCTTCATTTTCTTCTGCTTCTTCAAAAATTTCTTCTTCGTAATTCTTGTTCATAGTGTTTCTCCTGTATTTTATATTCTTTACACAATGCATTATACACGAAAAAAAGGTCGGTTTCAAGTGTTTTATACAATATCACCGTATGCAATTTTATTTCCCGTGAATTTATCCGCATCAAATTCTTTACCGAGAATCCTTACACTCTTTGCAAGCTTCTTTGTTCTTACAAATTCATTTTTGCCGGGACAGAAGGGATAAATGCCGATTGTTGAGAAAACATACCACAGAGCCATTGAGCCGTTATCCTCGTCACCGGGGAAGCCGTCATCCTCATAGGAGAACACCTCGTTACACATTTTTTCAACCCAGTAGGATGTCTTTTCCACATCTCCCATTTCGGAATAGATATAAGGCAGATGGAAGCTGGGCTGATTGGAAATTGCACACTGACCGAAGTCAGCAGCCGCCATTTCGGTCATTTCGTGGATTTCACAGCCGTAGCCTGCATTTTCATAAGCAGGAGGAGTAGCAAAAAGCTCGTCGATTTTTTTAAGAAGCTCTTCCTTTCCGCCGTAAAGGGCAGCCAGACCTTCCATATCGTGAGGTACGGCAAAGGAATTCTGCCAGGCTGAGCCTTCTGTATAGTCTCTGCCCCAGGCTATGGGACAGAAATCGGGACGGAAGGTGCCGTCCTGAAATTTAGGACGCATAAAGCCCGTTTCTTTATCAAAGAGGTTCTTAAAATTGCCGGCTCTTAAGTAATATTCCTCTGCAATATCGTCTTTTCCGAGAAGCTTTGCAATTTCAGCAATACACCAGTCTCCGTAAGCGGCATCAAGGGTAAGGTTTACGCTTTCCCTGTGTGCTTCAATGGGCACATATCCCAATTTTACATAGCTTTCGGCACCGCTTCTGCCGTAATCATCATCGGGAGAATTCACATTGGCGTGCTTAAGCATTCCCCCGAGGGCCTGCTCCATAGTCTCCTTATCCATAAGCCCCTTTACTGCGGCATCGCAAAGCACAGCATCAATAAGGGTACTTGGCATACAGCCTCTTTCGCCGATAGAGGGCCAACGGGGAAGCCAGCCGCACTCAAGGTAATCGTTTACAAAGCCGCGGCACATTTCCTTATATTCATCCCTTGCAACAAGCGCATAGAAGGGATAGCAGGTTCTGTATGTATCCCAGAAGCCGTTATCGGTGTATCTTACACCGGGAAGAATCTTTCCGCTTGAGGGAGCATAGTGAACAGTCTCTCCCTTTTCGGTTATTTCATAGCACTTATGGGGATAAAGGAAAGCACGGTACATACAGGAGCAGAAGGTTTTCATCTGCTTTTCGCTGACGGCTTCAATTTCAACACGGGAGAGATAATCTTCCCATATTTTTTCGGCATCCTCCCTTATGCAGTCAAAGCACTTTCCTTCCGTATCCTGACGGAGGTTTTCCTTTGCCTGTTCGAAGCTTATATAAGAGGTAGCAACAAAGGCATCAACTCTGTCACCCTTTACCTTCAGGTGAATACCCACCATATCGCCTGCAACATTATTTGTTACGCTGCGGCACTTATCCGTACCGACAACATTTTCGTCTGCTGAAATCTGACCCTCACCGAACTTTACAACGGTATACATTCTGAAGTTTACAGCCTTGTCGTCACCGCAGTTGGTTACAATGGCATAAAGGGTATTTTCTTCAGGTTTATATTCATAAGAGCAATAATCTCTGAAAGGAAGAACGGAAAACCAGTTGTCATCGAGGTCATCAAACTGAACTCTTATTGCACCGCCTCTTTCGGTAGGAGTAACCTCAAAAACGCTTCTGCTTTTAAGAAAATTCAGCTTCATATAAGAGGGTGTCATAACAGCCTCTTTCGGTCTGTAGCCCGACCAACGGTTTTCGCTGAAAATGGGATTTCTCTTCTGAGGCATAAACACAACAGTGCCGTAATCGGCAATCCAGGGACTTGGCTGATGTGTAATTCTCACACCCTCAAGGCTTTTTGCATCGGGATGAAAGAACCAGCTGTCTTTACTTGATGTTTGTGCCGCAAATGCACACATAGCAAAGGGGCGCTGAATGAGAGGAAGGGTATTGCCGTTTGAAAAACGGTGCACCGAAGCACTTCCCTGCTTTATATTTACATACTGAGAATAGCTCATATTTTTACCTTCTTTCAGAAAAAGCCCGGAAAGATAAGTTTTCCGGGCAGATATACTTTATTCAGTTACTTTAATGTCATAGCCGTGCTGTTCAAGGAAGGGCTTGATGCGCTGAGCGTGATTGAGAAGTGAGCTTATGGACATATCGTGATTGAGTGCGTCAATAATAAGTGAAATGTACTTGGAAAGGTCAACCTCACAGAACCACTCTCTCTGAAGAAGATCCGGTGAACGGTAAATAAGGTTTGTTGTGAAAACCTTGCTGATCCAGCCCTTTTCATAAGCCTCATCAAAGGAATCAAGACCGTTACAGAAAAGACCGAAGGCACAGCAAACATAGATGTTTCTTGCACCCATATCCTTAAGACGCTTTG
Organism: Clostridia bacterium; assembly: GCA_017625435.1. Classification (GTDB taxonomy): domain Bacteria; phylum Bacillota; class Clostridia; order Oscillospirales; family Acutalibacteraceae; genus RUG806. Next base: position 16,607 of record JAGAKX010000015.1, on the reverse strand, counting down.
CAACGTCAATCATAGAATCACCTGAGGAAATCATATCGTCAACAACGATAACGTCCTTGCCCTCAAGGCTCGAGCCTAAGAATTCGTGAGCGATAATGGGGTTTCTGCCCTCGACGACTCTTGAATAGTCACGGCGCTTGTAGAACATACCGAGGTCTATTCCGAGAACGGATGAATAGTAAACACCTCTGTTAACACCGCCCTCGTCAGGGGAGATAATCATAAGGTTGTCCTTATCAATTTTAAGGTCTTCAATATTATTAACAAGAGCCTTGATCATCTGATATGTAGTATATACGTTTTCAAAGCCCTTTGTGGGAATTGCGTTCATAACTCTGGGGTCGTGAGCATCAAAGGTGATAATGTTATCAATTCCGTAGTAATCAAAAAGCTCCTGAAGCATTACTGCACAGTCAAGAGATTCTCTTGCAGTTCTCTTATGCTGTCTGCCTTCATAAAGCATAGGCATAATAACGGTAATCTTTTTTGCCTTGCCTGTCATTGCGGCAATAGCTCTTTTAAGATTAGCATAATGCTCGTCGGGAGTATAGGGCACGGTATAACCGTAAACCTCGTGGGTAACGCCGTAATTGAAGCAATCGCAAAGAATATAGATGTCATATCCTCTTACGGATTCCTTGAGTGTACACTTTCCTTCGCCTGTTCCGAATCGGGGAAAAACAGCCTTGAGAATGTAAGAATCTCTTTCATAACCATTGAAAGCTATTGTGGATTTGTGCTCGCTTTCTCTCTCGTCTCTCCACTGAACAAGATAAGAATCAATCTTTTTAGCAAGCTCTTCGCATCCGGGAAGAGGAAGAATACCGAGAGGACCTGCAGGTATGGTGTTGAATTCGTCTGTGTAAACGGGCATAAGAAATTCTCCTTTATTTTGCATAAATTCAGTCCGCGGGCAATCAGCCGGAACCGCACATTAATATTGTACTTGTTTTTCGATTATTTGCAACATTAAATTGCATTTTATCTTAAAAATTTAGCTACAATTTTTGAGCCCTAATTTGTTAATATTAACAAATTGTATTTTATTTGAAGAAAATATTGAAAATAAGAAGCAGTATACCGAGAACCACAGGTTGATGCAGTACATAAATATAAAGACTTACTTTTCCGATTTTTTCAAGAAAAGGAATTCTGAAATCAAGAATTTTCATAAGCTTTTCGCTCTTTTTCATAACCTTCCAAAGGAAAAAGCCGAAAAAGAACATAAATATCCACGGAAGAAGCGGATAATAGTCACTTGTAGCAAAGCCGTAAAAGGGAAAACCGATGGCAGCCGTAAAGTAATTCCTGTAAAAGGCTTCGGGGAATTCAAAGAGCTTTATAAAATACCAGCCTGCGTAATGATGCCTTACCTCAAACGTAATAAAAAACAGAACAAAACTTATAATTGCACATATACCGCCGGGAAGCTTATTAAGATACTTCTGCAGAGGCATCATAATAAGAGAAGCCGCCGCCATAAAGGTAAGAATACCGAAAATAACAGGCATATCGGGCACGGTTATAAAAGTGGCAATACTGACAACAACTGCCCCTGCCGAAATCAGCAGGAATCTTTTTAACGGACGTTTTCCGAAATGCATACATATACCTGCAAGACAGATAAAGCAGGATGCACCGAAATCCCTTATTACATCTATCGCTACAATAAGGCCTTCCGTTACGGGAACGCCGAAAAATGCCACAATATCAAAAAGGGTATGATAAACTATCATACCCAGAATACAGATTCCTCTGATACTGTCAAGAAGATAATATCTTTTGTTAAGTCCTTCAGCTTCAGTTTTCTTCATCTGTTATGCCCTTTAAGAATTTGAGAATATCGCCGTAAACCTTGTCTTTATCCTCTTCATTGAGAATTTCGTGTCTGTCTGCAGGATAAAGGATAACCTCGGGCTCAAGTCCTGCTTCCGCAAGTGCATCGGAAACCGCAAGCACTCCCCTGCCGTTCATTCCGATAGGGTCCTTTGCACCTGAAATAATAAAAACGGGAAGATCTTTAGGCAGCTTGGAAGCCCAATCGGGCGCACTTGCTTTGACTGCGAGAATAAGCAGCTCCTTTGTAAGCGCACTTGTAAGGGGGAAGCCGCAGAGAGGGTCTGCAATATAATCTGCAATATTCTGCTCGTTTCTTGAAAGCCATGCGTATTCACTGTTGCCTTTAAGCATTTTTCCGGTAAGCTTGCCGAAAAGGTTTGATATTGAAGCGGGAGCTGTTGAATTTTCCGCAAATTTATCCATAAGAGTCTCAGCTGGCTCACGAAGTGCAAGCATGGCAGGGGGAAGCTGCCCCGTGCCGCAGAAAACCGCACCCGAAAGTCTTTCACCAAAGGCGGCAGCATAAATTCTTGCAAGAAAAGAGCCCATTGAATGCCCGAACATAATATAAGGAACATCGGGATAACGCTTACTCATAATATTATGAAGAGTATTCATATCCCTTACCATATTGGCGTGGTCGCCTTCATATACGTAACCGAGATCAGTTTCGGATTCAATGCTTTTTCCGTGTCCCAAGTGGTCGTTTCCGCAGACAACAAAGCCGCAGGCCGCCAGAAAACGTGCAAAATCATCATATCTTCCGATATGCTCTGCCACACCGTGGGCAATCTGAACCACACCGACAGGAGTCTTTTCATCGTCCTGCCAGATAAGTGTTCTGATTTTATTTACACCGTTAGAGGAGGAAAAATACGCCTCTTTTCTTACAATTGCCATTTTACACCTCAGTAATTATTTCCAGATATAAACTCTTGTTTCGTAGGGTCTTAATGTAAAGCCGTTATCGTTTACACCGCAGGACTCGTAGTTATTGATAGCAAGCTCTGCCTTTGAAAGATCAAATCCTTCGGGAGCCTTGAAGGCTACTGCATTTTCATCGAAGGAGCAAACAATAAGAGCCTTCTGACCGTCAAGGTGACGGGAATATACATAAAGGGATTTGCTGTTCTTATAATGCTCTTTATATGAGCCGTAAATCATAAGGTCATTTTCTTTTCTGAACTTTATAAGCTTTCTGTAGAAGTTAAGAATGGAGTTGGGATCATTCTCAGCCTCTTCTACATTGATTTCCTTATAGTTGGGGTTAATATGGAACCAAGCTTCATCAGCTGTTGTGAAGCCTGCATTCTTATCGGCACTCCACTGAACGGGAGTTCTTGCATTGTCACGGGATGCATAGTGTGCAAGCTCCATAGCCTTCTTTGCACCGAGAAGAGACTTTGCAACACCGTAGTTGTTGATTGTGGAAACGTCTGTATAGTCCTCAATGTTTTCAAGAGGACAGTTGAGCATACCGATTTCCTGACCCTGATAAATGAAAGGAGTACCGCACTGACACATATACATAACGGCTAACATCTTAGCACTTTCTTTTCTGAACTTTGTGCTGCCGTAACGGTTGATGATACGGGGCTGGTCGTGGTTTTCAATGTAAAGTGCGTTCCATGCCTTGCCGTAAAGGTTTTCCTGCCATCTTGTGTAAACCTTCTTGAGCTTCTTTAAGTTGAAATTTGTCTTGAACCAGCTGTAGAAAAGGCAGTCTGCAGCCATATGCTCAAAATGGAACATCATATTAAGCTGCTGATCGGGACCTTCGGTAATGTGCTTGAGTGCATTCTTATAAGTCATCATAGGAGCTTCGCCGACTGTCATACAGTCATACTTTGAAAGAACATCTCTCTTGAATTCGGTAAGATATTCATCAAGGTGAGGACCGTGCATATACTGCTCGAAGCCTGTAGCAACGGGGAACCAATAGGGACTGGAGGGAAGACCTGCGGGCTTGGAAATAAAAGTGATAACGTCCTCACGGAAGCCGTCAACGCCCATATCAAGCCAGTATTTCATAATATCCTTAACCTCTTCACGGACCTTGGGGTTATCCATATTGAGGTCAGGCTGTTCAATTGCAAAAAGATGAAGATAGTATTTCTTGAGATTCTCGTCATATTCCCAGGCTCTGCCGGCAAAGGTTGACATCCAGTTATTGGGATAACGCTTACCGTTCTTGCCCTTACCCTTATACCAATGGTAATAATCGTGATAAGGATTATCCTCACCCTTCTTACTCTCAAGGAACCACTCGTGCTGGTCGGAAGTATGATTAACAACAAGGTCCATAATAACGCGCATACCTCTTTCATGAGCACCGTCAAGAACAGCCTTGAAGTCCTCAAGCGTGCCGTATTCGGGCTGAATGTTGCGGTAATCTGCTATATCATAGCCGTAGTCCTTCTGAGGTGAAACATAAAGAGGTGAGAACCATATTGCATCAACACCGAGACTCTTTATGTAATCAAGCTTTGAAAGAACACCCTTAAGGTCGCCTATTCCGTCTCCGTTTCCGTCACAGAAGGAGCGGGGCCATACCTGATAAACGGCCATTTCTTTGTACCATGATCTGTTAATTTCTGCCATTTCTTTTTCCTCCGATTCAAATTGATAAACTCAAATTAATGCTTTGCCGAGTTCGCCGATATTTTCAAAAGCTGCAGTTGCTTTTATATCCGATTTTTCATACATTTCGGGAGTTGTAACACCCGTATAAACAAGAACCGCTTTAAGACCGTTCTTCACTCCGATTGCGATATCGGTTTCCAGTCTGTCTCCGACAAATGCAACCTCTTCCCTCTTGCAGCCGATTCTGTTGGTTACATAATCAACGGTATAAGCATAAGGCTTTCCCATAATAAGATCAGGCTCTCTGCCCGTTGATGCCTTGATAAGTGCCATATAGGAGCCGACATCCGGCATAAAGCCGTCCTTAAGAGGACAGTTTACATCGGGATGGGTCACAATATATTCTGCACCCTGTGCAATATAGTTACAGGCATTATTGAGCTTTTCATAGGTAAGCTCCGTATCAAAGCCTATAACAACGATATCGGGAAAATCCTGCGTAAGCGGAATCTCCGCCTTTGTAAAATCCCCCGTAAGGTTTTTGTTTCCTACAAGATACACCGATTTTCCGGGACGGTTTCTTTTAAGAAAGTCAATTGTTACATGGGATGAAATGATAACCGTTCCGTCCTTAGCATCATATCCGTACCTTCTTAATTTTTCGAGACACTCTTCCTCGTTGTGAGAAGAATTATTGGTAAAAAAGAAGAAACGCTTTCCGCTTTTTTCCACGCACTGAGCAAATTCCTTTGCCCCGGGAAGAAGCGAATTTCCGAGATAAAAAGTACCGTCCATATCAACAACAAAGCACTTTATGCTCTCGAGAACATCCATACAGCTCATAATAATCTCCTTTGAGAGTAGATATATATACATAGCTATAATAGAATAATCCAAAGGAAATTGCAATAGATTTTTGAATTTGTTCGTCAGTAATTTATTGTTCTGTTTCCGCGACTGTTAATAATACACAATAATGAATTGATTCTTTGGTTAATTTTAACCTAAAACAAAGCATCAAATTGTAAATTTTTAAAAATTTTCCCCTAAACCCTTGTATTTTTATTTTAATCGCCTATAATAGTCTATATATTTATTTGTAATTCCCCGGAGGTGTCTTAAATGGCTGACCACACAATGCCTATTAACTTAACAGAAAAGAAAGCACAGGATCTCAAAGAGACTATCCGTGACGTTTACAATGCGCTTGATGAAAAGGGTTATGACGCTATAAACCAGCTTGCAGGCTATATTATCAGCGAAGATCCGACTTACATCACCTCCCACAACAATGCCCGTGTCAATATCACACGCCTTGACCGTTTTGATATTCTTACGGAAATACTGAATAATTACTTCAACAAATAACACGATATTATCAGGAAGGATAAATACCAATGGCAACAGAATTTCTTACCTACAAAGGCTATCCTCTTGCAAGAAGCGGCAAGATTATTTATTTCGGCAATGCTTATGACCCTTATGTTGTAATGATCCGCATTGCATCAATGAAGAAGGTCGGCGAAATTGAAATGGCTGACAGAATTCTTCTTCAGCTCCAGAGAACTGACCCCACTCTCCCTCCCAACGAGGTTATAGCAAAGAATGCCGAAAGAAAGGGTCTCGGCGAGGCTATGGAGCTTGCAGCTGACTGGCTCGAAAAAGCTAACGCAAAAGCTAAGAAATAAGCATAAGGAGTTTCCTTCGGGAAATTCCTTATTTTTTATATTCCGCCACACACTATGGAATTGACAAAACACATAAGGTAATGATAAAATATTAAAAGGAAAAATTTGGACGGGAGGCATAAGCTTTGCGGAATATAGGAATAAATGTTTCCAAGAACATTTCCTTCGGTACGGAAGAATATATAAGCTGTCTGGCAAAGACAGGGTTTAACTGTATTTTCACCTGCGGAAATGATGATGATTTCGTCTCCTTTGTCAGGAAAAAATGTCTTGAATACAATCTTATATATGAAACTCTCCACGCTCCCTTTGACGGAATAAACAGACTCTGGGACAAAGAAAAGGGCAAGGAGCTTATTGATATTCTCTGTCACAGCGTTGACCTTGCAGCGGATAACGGAATCGGAATAGTGATAACCCATTTAAGCTCAAAGGAAAACTGTCCGCCGGTAACGGATGCAGGTCTTCTCAATTTTGACAGGCTTGTAAATTACGCCGCTAAGAAGAATATTAAAATTGCCGTTGAAAATCAGAGAAAGCTCGGCAACATCGCCACAATACTTGAACAGTACGGCAAGGAAACAAATGTGGGCTTCTGTTGGGACGTCGGTCACGAAAAATGCTTTGCAAGAGGGCGTGAATATATGCCCCTTTTCGGTGACAGATGTATAGCCACACACATTCACGACAACAATATGATTTACAACTGTGACGAGCATCTTCTGCCCTTTGACGGTCAGATTGATTTCAGAAGAACTGCAGAGCTCCTTAAAGAGCATAATTACACGGGCTCACTGATGCTTGAAATAGATTTACCCGGTGAAAGAACCGACAAATATATGAATTTCACCCTGCAACAGTTTGTGCAAAAAGCGTATGCAGCCGTAAACAGACTGCGTATAATTTCAGAATATTAAGAGGTGCCTTATGATTGAACTGAGAAAAAAAGAAGACTGTGCTTATGATATGATAGCTCTTGGTGAGGTAATGCTCCGTCTCGATCCCGGTGACACAAGAATCCGCACAACACGCGCATTCCGTGCATGGGAAGGCGGCGGCGAATATAATGTAGCAAGAGGACTGCGCCGCTGCTTCGGCTTCAAAACCGCTGTTGTTACTGCATTTGCCGACAATGATGTGGGAAGACTTATTGAGGATTTTATTCTTCAGGGCGGTGTTGATACATCCTTTATCAAATGGGTTCCCTATGACGGTATCGGAAGAAGCGTCAGAAACGGACTTAACTTTACCGAAAGAGGCTACGGCATCAGAGGTGCAAACGGTGTTTCCGACAGAGGCAATACCGCAATTTCTCAGCTAAAGCCCGGGGATGTTGACTGGGATTACATTTTCGGAACACTCGGTGTCAGATGGCTTCATACGGGCGGTATTTTTGCAGCTCTCTCCGAAAGCACCGCAGAGGTTGTCATAGAGGCTGTAAAGGCTGCAAAGAAATACGGCACAATCGTGTCCTATGACCTTAACTACCGTCCTTCTCTCTGGAAAACCATCGGCGGCAAGGAAAAGGCTCAGGAGGTAAACAAGGCTATTGCGCCCTACGTTGACGTTATGATAGGCAACGAGGAGGATTTCACCGCCTGTCTCGGCTTTGAAATTGAAGGCAATGACGAAAACCTCAAGGAGCTAAATATTGACGGCTACAAGAAAATGCTGGGTGAGGTTACAAAGGTATACCCCAACTTTAAGGTAATTGCAACTACTCTTCGCACCGTGCGCTCCGCTTCAATAAATGACTGGAGTGCTATGGTATACTCAAACGGCGAGGTCTTCAAGGGTATGGAGCTTCCCGCACTTGAAATCTATGACAGAGTCGGAGGCGGCGACTCCTTTGCATCCGGGCTTATTTACGGTCTTATGACCTACGATGATGCTAAAATAGCCGTAAATTACGGCATTGCTCACGGTGCACTTGCAATGACAACCCCCGGTGATACCTCAACGGCAGTACTCAAGGAAGTAGAAAATATTGTAAAGGGTGGCAGCGCCCGAGTTAACAGATAAGGAGACGCGCTTATGAAAATGACTTTTCGCTGGTACGGTCCCAACGACAGTATCTCCCTCGAAAAAATCAAGCAGATTCCCGGAATGACAGGTGTTGTCACAGCAGTTTACGATACCCCCGTAGGTAACGTATGGAGCCGTGAAACAATTGCCTCTCTTAAAAAGATGTGTGACGAGGCAGGGCTTGAAATGGAAGTTATCGAATCCGTTCCCGTTCACGAGGATATAAAGCTCGGCAGAGGACGCCGTGACGAATATATTGAAAACTACTGTGAAAATATAAGACGCCTTGCCGAGGTCGGAGTAAAGTGCATCTGCTATAACTTTATGCCCGTTTTCGACTGGCTGAGAACAAATCTCAAGACTGTTGCAGAGGACGGCTCAAACAGTCTTTCTTACAGTCACGAAGAGATTATGAGCCTTGACCCCAAGAATCTTTCCCTTCCCGGCTGGGACGAAAGCTACACCGCCGATGAGCTCAATGCTCTTCTTGACAGCTACAAGGATATGTCTCACGAGCAGCTTTTCGACAACCTTGTTTACTTCCTTAAAAAGATTATCCCCGTTTGTAACGAGGTTGGCGTTAATATGGCTATTCATCCCGATGACCCGCCGTGGGATGTTTTCGGACTCCCCCGCATCATCTCCTGCAAGGAAGACTATGAAAGACTTTTTGCGGCAGTACCCGATGACACAAACGGTATCACCTTCTGCACAGGCTCTCTGGGGGCCGGAAGAAATAACGACCTTATTGAAATGGCTTACGAGTATTCAAAGAGAAACAAAATCCATTTCGCACATATAAGAAACATTGCATATTCAAACGAGCTTGATTTCAGAGAAACCGCACACCTCACAGAAGCCGGCAGTCTTGATATTTACGGTATTGTAAAGGCTCTTGTTGAAGGCGGATTTACAGAGTATGTCCGTCCCGACCACGGAAGAAATATCTGGGGCGAGCAGGGCAAGCCCGGCTACGGTCTTTTTGACAGAGCACTCGGTGCCTGCTACATCAACGGACTATTTGAAGCTATAGAAAAAGGAGCAAAATAATATGAAACTTCCCTTTAATGTTGATTTATCGGACAAAGTAGTAGCCCTTACGGGAGCCGGCGGAGCTATTATCAGTCAGTTTGCAGAGGCTATGGCTCTTTGCGGTGCAAAGGTAGCTCTTCTTGACATAAACTATGAAGCAGCAAAGGCAGTTGCCGACAAAATAGGTGAAAATGCACTTGCAGTTGAAACAAACGCACTTTCAAAGGATTCAATAATTGCCGCAAAAAAGGCCATAAATGAAAAGTTCGGCAAGGTTAACTTCCTTGTCAACGGTGCCGGCGGAAACAATCCCAAGGCCACCACAGACAACGAATATATGACTCCCGACATCGGCGAAGAGGTAAAAACCTTCTTTGACCTTGATGAAGCAGGCCTTAAGTTCGTATTTGACCTCAATATCACTTCCGCATTCCTTGTAACTCAGGTTTTTGCAGAGGATATGCTGGCAACGGGCGGTAATATTATAAACATCTCTTCTATGAATGCTTACCATCCTCTTACAAAAATCCCCGCATACTCAGCTGCAAAGGCAGGTATTTCAAACTTTACAGAATGGCTTGCAGTTCACTTTGCTCCTATGGGAATCCGTTGCAACGCAATTGCTCCCGGCTTCTTTGTAGGTAATCAGAACAGAGCTCTCCTTTTTGATAAGGACGGCAACCCCACTCCCCGTTCACACAAGATTCTTTCAGGAACTCCCATGAACCGCTTCGGTGACGTAAGCGAGCTTATCGGTTCCCTTCTCTTCCTCGCTGATGACGGGGCCAGCGGATTCATCACAGGTGTAGTAATTCCCGTTGACGGCGGCTTCAACGCATACAGCGGTGTATAAGAGGTGCATTATGACAACAAATGAATTTATCAGTCAGTATAAGGTAGTGCCCGTTGTGGTATTCAATTCCGTTGAAGAGGTTCGCCCCAAGCTCGCCGCAATGGTAAAGGGCGGTCTTCCCATTGCAGAAATCACATACAGAACAGCCTGTGCAGGTGAGGCAATAAAGATTGCAATTGAAGAATTCCCCGAAATGCTTGTAGGTGCAGGTACGGTAATAAACAAGACACAATGCGAGGAAGCAATAAACCTCGGTGCAAAATTTATTGTATCACCCGGTTTTTCGGAAGAAGTGGCAGCCTACTGTAACGAAAAGGATATCCCCTATCTCGGCGGATGCGTTACCCCCACAGAGGTTATGACTGCAATATCTTACGGCTGTAAGACAATCAAGTTCTTCCCCTGCTCCAACTACGGCGGACTTTCCACAATGAAGGCTCTTGCAGCAGCATTCCCCCAGGTAAACTTCCTTCCCACAGGAGGAATTTCCGACGAGAATCTCAGCGAATACCTTAAATGGGAAAAAATTTTTGCAGTAGGCGGCAGCTGGATGATGAAGGGCACACCCGATGAAATTACCCAAAAGTGCAAAGCTGCAGTTGAAATTGCAAAAAGCGTATAAATTATTTATCCCCCTCTCCCCCCGGAATGTCGGGGGGGATATTTTTTATGCAAAGAAAAAGCTCCGGAACTCCGGAGCTCTTTTAATTGATGATTTAATTATTCTGCATTAAGTACAGTATATGCTGCCATTGCAACTCTTGCGATATCGGCGTTATAAAGAGGATAGCTGTGAAGAAGCATACCGGGAGCATAGTTTGTCATATACTCGATAACGCTGTCAACGTCGCCTACAAGTGCTGCTGCATATACGTTTGAGCCCCAACAGAATTCGCTGGGAATCTTATGTCCTGCCCAATCAAAGTTTGCGGAGAAGGTATCGTAAAGCTCCTTTGCACGGATGGTGTCAGCACCGATAAGACCGTGAACGATGGGGAAAAGCTGTGCGGTTGCACAAGGATAGAATTCGTCCCACTTGAATTCGAATGCTGCCTTGCCGTCTGTAAAGAGACCGGGCTCATAGTACTTGCCCTGGGCATTCCACATCTTGCTTTCAACTGTGTCCTTAATCCACTGAGCAGCATAAGCTGTCTTTGTCTTTGTGATATCGTAATCAGAGGACTCAGAAGCTATAACCTTGAGAAGGTTTGCTGCACTTACACAGCCTTCATATACTTCGCAGTTATCCATAAGGTACATTACCTTATAATCGGGCTTTGCATAGGTAAGACCCATCTGAAGAGTATAAAGCATAGCCTCTGCTACCCTTGCGATGTCCTTTGCATTTGCGATAACGTATTCCTTATCGCCTGTCTTTTCGTAATACTTATTTACAACAGTAAGGAATGTAGCGGCATAGGAGTCAGTTGAGTCATAAGAGCCCTTGCTTTCTTCCTTTACGATTTTACCGTTTTCAAGGGTAATATTGTAATCGTAAATTGTAGCGTCCATTCTGTTATAGTCGGTTGCATTTGTATTAAGATGTGCGAAATGCCAATCCATATATGCCTTGACATTATCTGCGTACTTGTCTGCATTGTCAAGAAGAGCGAGTGCGGCAACGTCAGCAAAATAAGGATTCATTGTAACGGTACCGTTGGGATTCTTTGTCATGGGAATTGCACCGTTTTCAAGCTGTAAGGAAGCAATCCATGCAGTCTCTGTTTCAAAAACCGTGGTAAGAAGAGCCTTTTCGGCAGAAGTAAGCTCTGTCTTTTCGTAAGCATCCTCTGCAACAGCTAAATCAGCAGGAACTGCAGCGAACATACCAAAGAAATTTGAAATTGCCATAATGAAAATAAGAATAAGAGAGAAAATTGATTTCATAATATCACTCCTGAATTTTTATTCAAAGGTATTTTATAACATATATGTGAAAAAATCAAGATATTTTATTTTCAGTTTATCTGCAAACAGCTGTAATTTTTACGGGATGCTTCGGGTTTACTTTAACTGTGCTTTCGTTAAAAATAACATTTTCCGTTTTTATCTCAACCTCGGGATAAATGATACCCTCTGCCTGTGATACTGCATCAAAGCACAGCTTTGAATTTTTGAAATCTATATTTTTAAGCGTTACCCTTTCAGTAGGGTAAGTCGAATGAAGCAGAATATCAACATCGTTTTCAATAACAACATTTTCGAGAGTAATATCACTCTGAGGGACACATACACACCCGGGGTAAAAGCTTCTTGCATAGGTATCATAATTAAGGCTTAGCGCGATTCCTGTATCACGCTTTTTCTGAAGCAAGCAATTACGGATTATAATGTTTCGGCATCCGCAATTCAATTCCTCCGTATCGCGCACGGCAACCCAGTTTATGCCGTCATATTCCGCAATTCCTTTCTCGTGGCAAGGCGCAGTTTCTGAGGTATAAAGCCTTCCGTCCTTAGGATTCATAAGAACTCGGTATGTTCTGCCGTTAACTGCAACGGTATCAGAGTGCTGAACCTGCATTCCCCTGTACCATCTGCACCAGGCACCGCCGAGAATTCTGCAGAAAAATCCTGTTGTTGAGCTATCATCAAGATCAACACAGTTTTCGATTATTCCGTTTTCAATCCACCCTATATGAGTGTTTGAGGTTGCATAATCAAAGGCATTGAGTGCTATGGGGTCATCGAAGGTACGGAATCTGCCGTTTCTGATAACAAAGCCGTCGCCCCAGCCAAGATGAACGCCGTCCTTATTTCCTGTTATATACAAATCATTAAGCTCAATATTTCTGAATGCACTTACCTGAATTGCATAATCCTTCTGAAGCAGACCGTGACAGCAAAAGCCGTCAATTCGCAGATTCTCCACATAAATCATTGCAACCTGTGCACGCAGTCCCGCAATACGGCTGTCAACACCGAAGTCATTGCTTTCAATACCGTTGCACTCAAGATGCAAGCCTCTGATTTCAATATTGCTGTTATATTCACCCCTGAGGGCACCTTTATTTATAAAAGCACATCTGTTGATACCGCTGACACTTGCTTCACGATAAAGAATTACACCTTCACCGAATACAAGACAGGTGTTATCACCGATTTCAATCTGCTCTGATATTCTGTAAATACCGGGTGTAACAACCTGAATGCACCCTCCCCTGTCAACTGCATTCTGAAGAGCTTCCGAGTTTTTATGGGGGCTGTTTTCGGGCAAAAAGCCGTATTCATTAGCATTAATCATAATTTTTCGTTCCTGTAAATTCTTATTCCTTGAACTGATGGCATCTTAAAACCGGTCAAGCATTATTATTTGTTCCAATTGTATATATCTATCTGCGGCCAGACAGATACAATTGCAATATTTCTTCCGTATCCTCTTCATCCGGCAGATATCCTTCATATATCTCATTGCAAATCCAAGCATAGTATACAGTAATTGCCTCTATAAAGGAAGTCAAAATTTCTTCAATAGTGCTGTGCTCTGTTCTGACAGGCAGACGTATCTCAGAAACATCCTCTGTATTGTTAAAAACAGGATAGGAACAAAAGTCAGTCCAGTAAAACAAATACCCGACACGCTTGCCTTCACGACTGATTAAATAGTGTTTATATTCAAAATCTACCTGTAAAGTAATAGGTATTGAGTAATTATGCTCTATCCATATTACAAAAGAACGAAGCTCCTGCTCAACTTCCTCAGGTATTCTTTTATCAAACCAAATATTGAATTCAGGTCGGATATTTTCAGATACTTTCAGTTCTACGCTTTGTGCTTTTTTCCAAACGCTGCTTTCTGTCACAGAAATCACCTCTTTATATCGGTTAACAATAATTCATCGGTCTCTATTTTCTGACAAAGATGTTCAGCTTATCACTACCATTCTAAAGAAAAGAAATTCCATTAACTGTTTATTATAAGACATATTTTCACCTAAATTGTTTTTGTCGAAATTATTATACCATACATAATATAAAATTACAATCGGGTACAGGTATCCCGCCTGCATTTCTTCACTTTGCTTTTTCACTTCTTTGCCCGACGGTTCTGAGCGTGGCAATGCAAGAAAAACCGCCGAGGAGTACTTCCCCGGCGGTGAATTCAGTTTATTAAGCTTTATCCGATGATTGCCTTTTCATAGTGCAGTTCACCGCAATCGCAATACTGCTGAATATTAAAGAGTCTGAAGAAGAAGCAAGCTATTTTCCAGAAGAATCCGAGAAGACCGTCCTTGTGACAAAGGTGGTCACAAGCTTCGTCTGTGGGTTCATCGGGTGTATCCGGTGTGTCGGGCTCGTCGGGAGTATCCGGTGTGTCGGGTTCTGCAGGCTTCTCAAACTCGTGTCCGCAGCCGTGGTCACAGAGATAGTCGCCGTCTTCGTCAATATGTTCGAGTGCAGGGATTTCCTTTTCATCTGTTGCACCGCAGCCGTTGTCGCAATAAGAAATTTCCTTGCCTTCAACACCGCACTTGGCTTCTTCGGTTACTTCGTACTTTGTGAAGGAGTGCTCGAGAGCCGAGCCTTCGACTTCTCTTTCGTCTGTTTCACCGCAGAGTGTGCAGGTGGCTGATTCGATTGCATTCACTTCGCACTTTGCTTCTTCGGTTACTTCGTAAACAAAGCCGTTGTGTACACCGTCAAGGCAGTTTTTAATTTCTCCGTACAACACTTTCATTTCTGACTCAATTTCAGCAAGAGCATCTTTGTTTTCAGCTACTGAGCCGGTGAGAGCCTCGGCTTTTTCAATAATCTCATCAAGACGTGCATTAATCTCATCGCCTGCCTTTTCTGCCAAAGCTGCAATTTCTTCCTGTGAATAGTTTTCCATAAGCTCTGCATCAAGAGCACCGGCAATTTTATTGTATTCCTTTATGCCGTCAATCTTTACATATTCGCCGCTTGCGATTTTTTCATCTGCATCAGCAACGATTTTTTCAAGCTCTGCAACTAAATCGTCAACTATATTCTGCTCGCTTTCCGTAAGGTCATTGGAGAGATGTCCGCATTCATTAGCTGCTGAATAGATTGCCTGCTTTGCTTCGGAAGTAAGGTCATCAGACTGAAGTAAAACATTGATTTCTTCTGAAACAGCTTCATAAGCTGAGTAGTCGGCGCTCTTTACAGTTTCTGTCTTTTCTTCACAGCAAAGAGTGCAGGTGTAGGTGTAATAACCGTCCTTTGAGCCGAGAACCGCATCATATACGGGTCTTGTGAGTACGCCATCATTCCATTCGTGAGGACATTCCTTGATAGTTACATCAACAGTACCCTCAATGCCATAGTGGTTTTCATCAGCAAGAACTCTGTAATAAACTGTGTAGTTGCCTACATCCTTTGCCTGAGGAATACTTGTTGACCAGCTTGCACCGTCAAGGCTGTATTCGAAATAAGCACCCTCGACAGTACCTGCAGAGACAAGATACTGATCTTCTCCTTTATATGTAAGTGTATTGGGGGTGGGAGCAGTTAAGTCGTAATAAGCCTTTGTGATTGTGAAATCTTTTGTTACCTCGCCTGTATAATCACCGATACCTTTAACGGTTACGCTTGCTGTACCTGCGTTAACATTGCTTTCAAAAGTAAGAGTATAGTGTTCACCCTCCATAAGAGCCTGACTGTCAGCCATAACTAAAACTGTCGGCTCAATCGGGTTGCCGCTATAGATAAATTCTGTGTTGTCAAGTGTAATGAGTGTATCGGCAATATCTTTTTTGTCAATATAAATCACATACACACCTGAGCCGATATCAGTATGCCAATCATCATTGGTATATGTAAGCTCCGAAGCGGTTGTTGCCTGACTCAGAACATTATAATTTGCAGGAAAGCTTACAGTATTATTCACTGTATCTATATCAAATTTGGAGGGATTGTTATACAGACATTCCAAGTTATGACCAAAATAAGTGAAGCCGATCACAGCATTTTCGGGACCCGCAGGCAGAAGGTCGAAATTCTCACCTGTCACGGTAACGGTTACAACACTGTCAGGATTAATGACAGCAGGATTTTCTGCAGAAGTGTTGTCGCTTGTGTATATTACACCATCTACATTTATGCTTACACCGGTGATTGTGGCAAACCTGATAGTTGCACCGCAGACTGAACAGGTATCGCCTGTTTCATTTTCGTGAGGACAAGCATATTCGCAGTTGTCACAAACGCCGTCTGTGTAGCTATGCTTAAATGTGATGGATTTGAAGGTGTAGCTCAGGTCATCTCTTACCTGCCAGGTCGCTGTACCGTCTTCGTTCTTGGTCACTTTGTCTGCCTTATCGCAGCACAGCACCAAATCGACCTTACCGGAGTAATTCTGCGATGCAATGTTGAAATGATAACTGCCATTGAAGGTGATGTCGCCCTCAGCGGTCAGCTCCAGCGGGAAGGGCGTGGGATTATTTTCGGGATTAAATTTTGCTCCAATCAGCAATCCGTTCTGTTCAATGGTCGTCACCTTCGGGAATTTGGCAGAGGACAAGGTCCAGGTGCCGCTGAACATATCAGTGGGGATCGTCGTCAATTCGGGAAATTCTACTGATGTAAGTGCTGTATAGCCAAACGCCTGCGCTCCAATTGTCTGTGCCTTG
>JAGAKX010000014.1 GCA_017625435.1 Clostridia bacterium | reverse complement strand
TTCAAAAGCCCAGTATGAATATGAGCAGATATATCCCAAGGCAGGCTGGGTTGAACATAATCCCGATGCAATTCTCAAAAGTCAGCTCCGTTCCCTTGCGGATGCACTTATTGACGGAGGAATCGAAGCCAAGGAAATTGCAGCTATCGGCATTACAAATCAGCGTGAAACCACAGTTTTATGGGATAAAAGAACCGGTAAGCCCATATATAATGCTATAGTGTGGCAATGCAGAAGAACTGCCGCCATGTGCGAGCAGTTAAAGGCTGAGGGGCTCGGTGACTACATCAAGGAACACACCGGTCTTATAATTGACGCTTACTTTTCCGCAACAAAAATCAAGTGGATTCTTGATAACGTAGAGGGCGCACGTGAGCTTGCAAAGGAAGGCAATCTTCTTTTCGGTACAATTGACACCTGGCTTATATGGAATCTTACGGCAGGACGCGTTCACGTAACAGACTACTCCAACGCATCAAGAACAATGCTTTTTGACGTTGACAAATTACAATGGGACAGCTACCTTTGTGAAAAGCTCAACATCCCAATGAGCATTCTTCCCCGTGTCGCTCCCTCAAGTGAGGTATACGGTGCGGTAGCACAAGGAATTCCCGGTATTGAAGCACTTGCAGGTATTCCTATATGCTCGGCAATCGGTGACCAGCAGGCAGCTTTGTTCGGTCAGGCTTGCTTCAGTCCCGGTCAGGCAAAAAACACCTACGGTACCGGCTGTTTCCTTCTTATGAATACCGGCAAGGAAAGAGTTCATTCACAGAACAACCTCGTTACGGGTATTGCCTGGGGTATCGGCGATAAGGTCGAATACTGTATAGAAGGCTCGGCTTTCAATGCAGGCTCTGTTATACAGTGGTTAAGAGACGAATTGCAGATAGTTGACTCTGCACAGAAATGCGACAAATATGCAGAACAGGTTCCCGATGCAAACGGCGTTTATCTTGTTCCCGCTTTTACGGGACTCGGTGCTCCTTATTGGGATATGTACGCAAGAGGCTGTATGGTAGGATTAACAAGAGGTGTCAATAAAAAGCACATCTGCCGTGCGGTCCTTGAATCAATCACCTATCAGATGACTGACCTTCTTGAGGCTATGAAGGCTGATTCCGGTATTGAGCTTCAGGAGCTTCGCGTTGACGGCGGTGCAAGTGTAAGCAACATTATGATGCAGATTCAGGCAAACTTCATAAACACTCCCGTTAACCGTCCCAAATGCGTTGAAACAACGGCTCTCGGTGCTGCTTACCTTGCAGGACTTGCAGTAGGCTTCTGGAACAGCTTTGATGAAATTGAGCAGATCCGTGAGGTTTCTAAGGTATTCACTCCCGATATGGATAAGGAAACAAGAGATAAGCTTTATTCCGGTTGGAAAAAAGCCGTTGAAAGAGCAATGAAATGGGAGCCCCCCACAGAAGGATAAAAAATGGATATTAAAGAAAAATCCCTGCAATTACACAGAGAATTAAAGGGAAAGTTAGAAATAAAATCAAGAGTTTCCGTAAAAACTAAAGAGGACCTGTCTCTTGCATACACCCCCGGTGTTGCTGAGGCTTGTCTCGAAATAAAAAAAGACCCGTCACTTTCTTATGAATTGACACGCAGATGGAATACGGTAGCAGTAATAACCGACGGCACGGCTGTTCTCGGTCTCGGTGATATCGGCCCCGAGGCAGGTATGCCTGTTATGGAGGGCAAATGTATTCTTTTCAAGGAATTTGCTGATATAGATGCAATTCCCTTATGCATAAGCTCCAAGGATACCGACGAAATAGTAAACACGGTAAAGCTTATTTCAAAAAGCTTCGGCGGAATAAATCTCGAGGATATTTCCGCTCCCCGTTGCTTCGAGATTGAAGAAAGGCTCAAAAAGGAATGTGACATTCCCGTCTTTCACGATGACCAGCACGGCACGGCAATTATAGTCACAGCAGGAATTATGAACGCGCTGAAGCTTACAGGCAAAAGCAAGGAAGACTGCACGGCAGTTATCTGCGGAGCAGGTGCTGCAGGCACGGCAATAGCAAAAATGCTTCTCGCCTTCGGCATCGGTGACGTTATAGTCTGCGATAAAGACGGTATTCTCAACAGAAACAATAAAAATCTCAATTCAGCACAAAGTTCCCTTGCAGGAATTACCAATAATTCCCTTAAAGAAGGCTTACTTTCAGATGCACTTAAAGGAGCAGACATATTCGTAGGAGTTTCCGCTCCCGGTATTGTTTCCGAAGAAATGATAAGCAGTATGAATAAGAACTCTATAGTTTTCGCAATGGCAAATCCCGTTCCCGAGATTATGCCCGACCTTGCAAAAAAAGGCGGTGCCGCAGTTATGGGCACAGGCAGAAGCGATTTTCCCAATCAGGTAAATAACGTGCTCGCCTTCCCCGGCATTTTCAAAGGTGCTTTAAGTGTAAGAGCATCCGAAATCAATGAGGAAATGAAGCTCGCCGCAGCAAAGGCTATAGCAGGTCTTGTAGCTGACGATGAGCTGTCACCCGATTACATTCTTCCTGCCGCTTTCGATGAAAGAGTAGGAAAAGCAGTAGCAAAAGCAGTAGCAGATGCCGCAGTAAAAAGCGGCGTTTCAAGAATAAAGTAAAATCACTCAAAGGAGATAATTTATATGGCAAGAGTTTACAATTTTTCAGCAGGTCCCTCAATGCTTCCTCTTGAAGCATTGAAGAAGGCTCAGGCAGAGCTTTTAGATTACGAAGGCAGCGGTCAGTCCGTTATGGAAATGTCCCACCGTTCAAAGGTTTTCGATAAGATTATCAAGGACGCAGAAGCACTTTTCCGTGAAATTATGAACATCCCCGATAATTACAAGGTACTTTTCCTTCAGGGCGGAGCTTCTTCACAGTTTGCCGCAATCCCTATGAACTTTATGAACAAGAACAACAAGGCAGACTACATTGAAACAGGTGTATGGGCAAAGAAGGCATTCCAGGAAGCAAAGCGTTACGGTAACGCAAGAGTAATTGCATCCTCCGCAGACAAGACCTATTCCTATATTCCTAAGGTAACAAAGGAAGATATTGACCCCGAAGCAGACTATGTTTACTACTGTATGAACAATACAATCTACGGTACAAAGTATCCCTACATTCCCGACACGGGCGATGTACCCCTTATTGCAGACATTTCCTCCTGCTTCCTTTCCGAACCTATTGACGTAACCAAGTTTGCAGTTCTTTACGGCGGTGCACAGAAGAACATTGCTCCCGCAGGTCTTACCGTTGTAATTGTAAGAGAGGATATGCTGGGCAACGCTATGGATATCACTCCCACAATGTTCAATTACAAGATTCACGCTGACAACGATTCTCTTTACAACACTCCCCCTTGCTTCACAATTTATATGTGCAAGCTTGTTCTCGAGTGGATAAAGGATATGGGCGGTCTTGAAGCAGTTAAAGAAAACAACATCAAAAAAGCAAAGCTTCTTTACGATTTCTTTGAGGAATCAAAGATGTTCAAGACAGTTATTCCCGAAGAAGACCGTTCTCTTATGAATATTCCCTTTGTTACCGGCAACGAAGAACTTGATGCAAAGTTCGTCAAGGAATCAACAGCTGCAGGCTTTATCAATCTTAAGGGTCACAGAACAACAGGCGGTATGAGAGCTTCCGTTTACAATGCAATGCCCATTGAAGGCGTTGAAAAGCTCGTTGAATTTATGAAGAAATTTGAGGCAGAAAACGCCTGAAATTAAAGGAGACCTTTACAATGTATAACATTCTCACATTAAATAAAATCTCTGCAAGCGGTCTTTCAAATTTTGATGCGGACAAATTCGCCTGTGCCGATAATTTCGAATCTCCCGATGCTATAATTGTAAGAAGTGCTGCTATGCACGAAATGGAATTTGCTCCCAATCTTCTTGCAGTTGCAAGGGCAGGTGCCGGTGTAAACAATATTCCCATTGACCGCTGTACAGAAAACGGAATCTGTGTATTCAACACCCCCGGTGCAAACGCAAATGCAGTTAAGGAGCTGGTTATATGCTCACTTTTCTTAGCTTCCCGTAAAATCGTCGCCGGTTCAAAATGGTGTGATACCCTCAAGGGTAACGGTGACGGTGTTTCAAAGCTTGTCGAAAAAGGCAAGGGCAATTTCGTAGGTCCCGAAATTTTCGGTAAAACTCTCGGTGTTGCAGGTCTCGGTGCTATCGGAATCAAGGTTGCAAATGCAGCCAAGGCTCTCGGAATGAAGGTTATCGGCTATGACCCCTTCATTTCTGAGGCAGGAAAAGCCTCTCTTGATGCAGAGATTACGGTAACTGCAAACCTCGATGACATTTTTGCCGCCGCTGATTACATCACTCTTCACGCTCCCCTTAATGACGGCACAAGAGGAATGATAGGCAAAGAAAACCTTGCAAAATGCAAGGACGGTGTGCGTGTGCTTAACTTCTCCCGTGCAGAGCTTGTTGACAACAAAGACATTATTGAAGCTCTTGAAAACGGCAAATGCGCCGCTTACGTAACAGATTTCCCCACAGATGACCAGTTAGGTGTTGACGGAGTTATTGCTATCCCTCATCTCGGTGCTTCTACTCCCGAAGCTGAAGAAAACTGTGCTGTTATGGCAGTCTGCCAGCTTTCCGATTATCTCCTCAGCGGTAACGTAAAGAATTCAGTAAACTTCCCTGCAGTTTCCCTTGAAAAGGCAGGTGCCGTAAGACTTACAGTTGTAACTGCCGGTAATATCTGCTGTGATGTTGCAAAGGCTCTGGAAGCTCAGAATGTTACTATTAAAGCTAAGGCCTGCGGTACAAGAAAAGATGTAGGTTACGCAATATTCGATACCGACAACGAAATCACAGACGACTGCATTGAAGAGCTTAAGGCAATTCCCGGTGTCAGCGCAATAAGAATTATCTGATGATATTTTTACTTAAAGGAGGCTGTTTTTACAGCCTCTTTTACTTTATGCTTAATTAAAGTTGACATCTTTTTCTGTTTACTGTATAATTTACAAAAAGTAACAAAATAGTATCAGTAATAAATAGGAGATACTTACAGATGCTTTCTAAATTCAACATGAGCATTGACACAAAATCAACCTTCAGATTTATTGAATCTATGATTGAAGTTACTGTTTACTCAGTAATATACATATTGATATTCAGATTTCTGTTTGCCGAAAACACATTTCCCGAGTTTATCACTATCGGCAAGGTTTTGCTTTTCGGAATTTATTTTTTCCTTACATGGATTCTCATAAAGCATTCCGACGGTTTTGAATTCGGTAATCTCAAAGTATCCGAGCTTTGCGTGGCACAGTGGACCGGTATGGGAATTACAAACGTAATCACATATTTTCAGCTTTGCCTTATAGCAAACAAAATGGTAAATCCCCTTCCGATAATCCTTTTGTTTGTGACAGAGATTATCCTTTCTATGCTTTTTGTAATAGTATTCAGCTTCATTCACCGAAAGCTTTACACAGCCCACAAGATGCTTATGGTTTTCGGCTCAGACAATGCCGTCAGAATGAAAATCAAAATGGACAGCAAAAAACAGCAGTACAAGGTTGCAGAGCTTATTTCTGCCGACAAAGGCTATGACGCAATATGCGAAAAAATCAGCCAATATGAATCTGTTATAATTAACGATGTGGATGCACAGCTCAGCCACGACCTTCTCAAATTCTGCTTCGAGCACGGCATTACAACTTACGTTGTACCCAAAATCACCGATATTTTAATGCGCGGTTCAATCCCCGTAAACGCTTTTGACACACCTATGCTTCTCATTAAGACCTCAGGTCTTAATCTCGGACAAAGATTCCTTAAGCGTGCTATGGATATTTTAATAAGCCTTACGGGACTTATTGTTACCTCTCCCCTTATGCTTCTTATTGCAATTGCAATCAAAAAAGAAGATAACGGTCCCGTATTCTATAAGCAGAAAAGGGCAACCATCAACGGTAGGGAATTTTCTATTCTGAAATTCCGCAGTATGATTGTAAATGCAGAAACCGCAGGACTCGCTATTCCCGCCACGGGTGATGACCCCAGAATCACAAAGGTCGGAAAAATTATCCGTGCATCAAGACTTG
>JAGAKX010000002.1 GCA_017625435.1 Clostridia bacterium | reverse complement strand
ATAAGTTCTACACTCTTTTCTTTCCAAGGCATACCCATCTTCCTTTCGATGTGATTGCCTTTATTATACTTAAAAGTGTAAACTATGTCCTCGGACATTTTGTAAACTATGTTATCACACTACACAGTTTCCCCGCCCGTTCAAAAGGATTGTAACTTTTTTATAAATAAAAATTACAAAAGTTATATTACGGGCGGGGAGACCCCGCCCCTACAATATATACACAAAAAGGGACGGTGCCGAAGCCCCGTCCTTTATTAGTTTTATTGGTCCTTTTTGAAATCCGAGGTAAAGCCCCTTATAAATATAAGCAACGACACCGCAGGAAGCGCAAGCCCTGCCACCTCAAAGAATCCGAAGCTGTCAATGCTGTGGGTTGCCGCAATAAGACAAACCATACCTATTACTGCGATATAAATTCCCAATAACATAAACTTCAGCTCTTTTTTCATAGCCTTATCCTCTTAAATCTTAATTATAATCTTCTTCTTGTTGCAGATGTAAGCAATTGCCGTCAGAAGCACAGCCATAGCCGCTACAATTACTATTGCAACGGGAGCAGAAGCCTCCTTAAAGAAGCTTTCGCCTGCAACGGTGATACCGCCCACAAGACCGAATTCAAGGCAGTACATAAGTATGGGATTCTTTCCCCACCACATAAAGGGGTCAAAGGAAAGCTTGTAGAAGGAGAACAGCTCCGTGATTGTAAATGCAAGAAGTGAAATAAATACGGTTACAATTACGAAGGAGGGGCTGACGCTGGGCTTGTTTATTGCCATAAAGGTTGAGTTTGCACCAATCCATCCGGCACCCTCGGGAAGGGTCATAATAATACCTGCCACAAGAGCTGCTGTCAGCACACCATAGCCTGCCACGGCACCGAAGAACACCTTTTTATTCTTCATATAAATATCTGAAAATGCAAGATAAATTATAAGCATTGCACCCCAGGCGAAGCCGCCGATAAAGCCGCCGTCCGCAACACAGTCTACAAGGTCACGGTTATTTGCAAACATATCGTTGGGTAAATCTCCCGAATGGAAGAGACCGAAAAGTCCGAGAAGGGCAAAACCGCCTGCAAGTCTTATAATATTTTCGTACTTGCCCTTAATAAGTGCAAAGGGTAAAGCCACAAGTCCTGCAAAGCCTATGTGATGAAGAACAAGCCAATGACCGAAGCTGTCCCCCGTCTTTCCTGCTACAAGCAGAACTGCATTCACCAAAGCTACACCCACACCGTAAACTCCGAATGCGGCAACAAACCACGACAGGAACTTACCTAAAGGAGCAGAAATTTTCTTAAGCTTCACGGCCTTCAGCACGAGAATCACAATAGAAAGAACAAGCACAAGAGCCGTCGGAATTACGAAGGAAAGATTGAGAAAGCCCTCCATATGCCCGTCAAGAATATCGTTGATGCCGTTCATTACAACACCGATACCGATAATCATAAGATTTCTCTTAACAAAATGAATAATTGCGGTTTTCTTGCCGTCTCTCTCAATTCGTCTTCTTAAAGAAGGCAGATATGTAAGACCGATAGCAAGAATAAACATGGGTGCAACGATATCGGCAACGGCAAGGTTCGGGAGCATATAATAAGCATCCGCATCAGGCGCGTGATGGCTGATTGTAGAAGCTCCGCCCAATCCTGCAAAATTTGCCATAAACTGGAAAATTATCATAGAGAATATAACAATTCCCCTGAACCTGTCAATAGTATTATTTCTGTTCATAATCCTTCTCCCTTCATAATTCATAATTCAGCAAAAGAGATGTGAGTACGGTAGGGGCGGGGTTGCCCCGCCCGTTACATAACATCTGTAACTTTTTTATAAAATAACAGCTCTCCGAATCGGGAGGGGAGACCCCTCCCCTACGGCTTCAAATGGCAAATTGCTTCTGTAAATTACGATTTCATCTTAACAATGTCTCTGTAAGATATGAGTTCTACGCCGTGGGCATTCAGGTATTTTTCCGTTTCGGGATCCTTCATCAGCTGATATTCCCAAACTCTCTGCCACCAGTTGCCCGTAATGGACTTTAATTCATCGCTTTCAAGAGCGGGATGTATAAAGGTCTCCGTAATACCCTCGGGGATGTCCGTCCATATTTCAAGAATACGCTTTCTGTAATTTTCGTAAGTATCCTTGGGCATTACACCCCAATCGGGGAATAAAAGATAATCGGGCATAATAACACCGTACTTTTTGCCCCAGTACTTCGATATTTTCGTACAGGCGGCATAAGCAAAATAAGGCACACCTCTGGGGCATATACGCTTGTCATGTTCAAGGAACATTCTGTAAGCATAGCCGTACTCACCGCATACACGAAGGGTCATCTTGAGAAGAGAGAATCTGCCCGTAAGATGTCCGTAAAGAGAGCCCATATGATTGTCCACGTGTGAGGGCTTCATTCCCCACTTATGGGCTAAATCAATCTGCGCGCGCATTTCCTTCTCGAGCTCGTCATACTTGCCGTATTTACCTACATCCTTGGCGCTGTGCCACATATACCCTTCGCTGTCAACAAGGCTCTTGCCGTCCGTAAGGGGCTTCCAACGGTAATCCTTCCACTCGGCAGTCATTGTAAGATGCACACCTATGGCATACTGAGGATTTTCTATAGAAAAGTCAACCGCATCCTTTGCCGTGGGGCAAGGCATCATAATTGTAGCCGACTTCAATTTATTGTCTCTGAACAAATCAAAAACTGCTTCATTTGCGCTTTTACACATACCGAAATCATCGGCATTTACCAAAAGATATTTTCCCATGGGGAACACCTCCCTTTATTTATATACTGATTATACAACATAATTGACAATTATTCAATCAATAGTTGAAAAATTTTGTGAATTTTTCAAGAACAAAAAGAAAAAACGGCTGCACAAGCAACCGTTTATATATAGAGCGTCAGCGGAACAAGGGCGAAGCCCTTCCGAAACATTTTCCGGAAGGAAAATATATCACACCGTGAAAGTCACGGTATATCACTGCCAACGGCAATATCACTCTTGCGAAGCAAGAATATCACAATCACAATTTCCCGAAGGAAAATTATGATTACATAGGCATTCCGGGGCCGGGGTTTCCGCCGCCCATAAGCTGGCTAAGAAGTCCGGGCTTCTTCTGCTTTTTGGGTTTGTACTTGGGAGGATTCTGAAGTCTCATTCTTGCGCCCTTGCTGGCTTTGAGCTTCTTTGAAACAGCAAAAACAGGCTCAACCATACTGTCTGTAAGGTAAGGAAGAATTCTCTGCATAAGCTCGGGGTCATTCTGAATAAAGCCCAGAGCCGTAACGCAAACAAGGCTCTGCACCTCGTTTGTGCCGTCCTCGTAAATTTCGCAGATAATGTTGAAAAGTCTCTTCATTTTCTGCGGATTATTTTCACGGATTGTTCTTTCAATACAGGGTGTGCCGTGCTTTACAAAGAACTCCTCACAAAGGAACTCACCGTAGGTTTCAATGTTTTCGGCAATAGCCTCTTTAAGTTCGGGATATACACCTGCGAGCTTTGTTGCAAAGGTAATGGGGTCATAGGAAAGCGCACCGCTCTTTGCTGCAGCACGGGAAACCGTGGAAATATTCTTTGTCTTGACTGCAGTCTTCTTCTTTACGATGAAGGTCTCATTCATATACTCGTTGACTTCACCTGCAATACTCTTGACGTCACGGTCCGTGTATTCGTCAAGCACGAAAAGATATGTGCTGTCCTTTGTGAAAGCGGAGTCATCCTCACGGGGAGCATTATTTTCAGCAAAAAGCAGATGGATTCTGTCCTCGCTGAAAACGAAACGGGTTACACCCTTGGTGCCTGAGAAATCCATAACCACAGCCTCGCCTCTTTCGTAAACGGGACAGCCTGTTTTTCTTGCACCTTCCTTATATTCGGGGGCAAAGCCGCACTGTGTCATTGTTTCGGAGATATTATTATATAACAGCTCCAGTACCTGAATTTTTTCCATTTATTTATCCTTTCAGCCGTTGAGTGCGGCAAAATTTTCTTTGTTTGCTTTGTAAAGATTCTTGAATACCTTATACTGCTTGTCGTAAACCGCCTTGTTTTCGGGGTTGGGAGTATATGTCTTCACCGCAGGAATAAGGCTCTTTGCCTTTGAGAAATCGGAGATGTGACCCGAGCCTACGGCAATTGTAACCGCAGCGCCTACGGCACCTACGTTCTGAGGCTTGTCAACAACCTCGATTTTTCTTCCGAGAACATCGGAGAGAATCTGACAGGTCATATATGAAAGAGCACCGCCGCCTACAAAACGGATTGTGTCGGAAGCCTTGACCTTCTTTTCCTCAGCCTCCATAAACCAACGGAGATGATAGCACACACCCTCAATTACCGCACGTATAAGCTCACTCTTGCCCGTTTCAAGGCTTATATTAAAGAACATTCCCCTTGAATTGGGGTCCTCAAAGGGACAGCGGTTGCCGTGAAGCCAGGGAGTGAAAATAACACCGCCGGCACCTGCAGGAACCTTACTTATAATGTCGGTCATATAGTCATAAAGGTTTGAATATTCGGTTTCGTAGCTGTCTGCCACATCTTCCTTTTTAAGATAAATGTTGATTTCATCAAGAGCCAAGTGGTCCTTTACCCACTCAAGGCACTTGCCTGCGGTTTCAAGCTCACCGAAGTAGTTGAACATTCCGGGCACCGCACCGATAACAGCCGCAATCATAGCGGAAGCATCAACAATGGACTTGTCAACAACCGTTGATACCCAGCCGGAGGTACCGCAGTAAACGTGAGTATCGCCAAGACCCACCGCTCCGGCACCGACACCGATAAGGGAAGCGTCACCGCCGCCGCCGTAAACGGCAATACCGGGCTTAAGACCAAGCTCCTCTGCCTGCTTTTCACGAAGAGGACCTACAACATCCGTTGAATTGATAATCTCCGGCATGTGCTTTATATCAACACCGAGAGTCTTGCAAAGGCTCTCACTCCAGCACTCGTGACCCTTTCTCAGGTCATAAAGAAGTGCACCGAAGGCAGAGTCCCTTGTCATAACACATCTGCCGGTCATTCGGCAGATAAGTGCTTCCTTTACATCAAGCCACTTATGTACACGCTTGAAATTCTCGGGCTCGTGATTCTTAACCCAGTTATACTTCCATACGGGGTCCTTTACGGAAGCCGCAACCGCACCCGTTATCATAAGAGATTTAAGAAGCTTCGGAATGCTTGCACCGGCAATCTGAATACCGTGGGCAATACCCTTTTTGAGCTCCTCTCTTGCACGCTGGTCCATATAGCTCATAGCACGGCGGACGGGCACACCGTCCTTATCCACAAGCACAAGTCCCTGCATCTGTGAGCAGAAGGAAATACCCTCAATAAGAGAAGCATCAATTCCTGCTTCAGCTACCGCCTTTTTTGAGGTGTTGCACATAGCAGTCCACCATTCATCGGGGTCCTGCTCCGCACCGCCGTCGGGGAAAACGTAAAGCCGATACCCCTCCGACGCACTTCCCAGAAGCTTTATAGTGTCGGAAATCTCAAAAACACAGGTCTTCACACCGGTGGTACCGATGTCAAATGTAATAACGTACATATTAAATCTCCTCCATGGTCACAATTCAGAAATCTGACTTGTGACAGTGATATTCATAGCTTCGCTATGAGTGATATTGCCCCTCGGGCAGTGATATTTATTCCTGCGGAATAAGTGATATATTTTCCTTCGGAAAATGTTACGGAAGGGCTGTCCGCCCTTGGATTTTATAAAATAGAGCGAAGCGGAACAAGCCGTCAGGCTTCCGAAACTTTTGCGAAGCAAAAATATAACTCGGCGAAGCCGAATAAAACTGTGCTATGCACAATATAACTCGCACCGCAGGTGCGAATAAAACTTTTATAAGCTTCTTCTGCCTTCTATGGCACGCATCAGGGTCACGCTGTCGGCATACTGCAGATCGCTTCCCACGGGAAGACCGTATGCAAGCCTCGTAACATTCACCCCTAAGGGCTTTAAGAGCTTTGAAATATACATAGCCGTAAGCTCGCCTTCAACGGAAGAGCCCGTAGCCATAATCACCTCTTGAACACCGCCCTCACCCACACGGGTCAGCAGCTCCTTTACGGTAAGGTCCTCGGGACTTACATCGTCAAGGGGAGATATAACACCGTGAAGCACGTGATATACACCCTTGTATTCATTGGTGTTTTCAATTGCCATAAGAGACTCCACGTTTTCCACAACGCAGATAACGGAGTGCTTACGGGCAGGATTTTTACAGACGGGACAAAGCTCCTCATCCGTAAGATTGGCGCACTCGGGACAGCGGTGAATTTTATCCGCAGCCTCCTTTATCACGTCCGAAAACTCATAGGCCTCCTCCTTTGTGAGAGAAAGCACGTGAAAAGCAAGGCGCATCGCAGTCTTTGCACCGATACCCGGCATAGCCTTAAACTGTTCAATTAATTTTTCAAAAGAAACTGCACTTTCCATAAAACACCGTAAATCACAATTCAGATACTTAGTCGCCTTTACATTGTAGGGGTCGGCGTCCTCGACGACCCGCCTGCACTAAATTAAAAATGCAGAATACATCCCTCTGAAAGGCACCGCTTTATCGTTTACGATTCTTTAAATCATACATTCTGCTTTTAAAACGGGATGTCGGGGACGCCATCCCCTACAAGAGAAGGCGGCGACACAGCCCCTCAGATAACTATATCAATCGAGAAATTATAAATTAAAAGCCGAGTCCGGGGATATTAAGTCCTGAAGAGAATGCGCTCATTTCTCTTTCCATAGTATCGTTTGCCTTTCTTATAGCTTCGTTAAGGGAAGCAATAAGAAGGTCTTCAAGCATTTCAACGTCATCGGGGTCAACGACCTCGGGCTTTACTGTGATGCCGAGGATTTCGTGCTTTCCGCTTACCTTAACCTCAACTGCACCGCCGCCGGCTGATGCGGTAAACTCAGCAGCCTCAACCTCAGCCTGCTTGTTTGCCATATCCTCCTGCATCTTCTGTATTCTTTCCATCATAGCATTTCTGGACATATTGTTCTGGTTGGGAATTCTTGCTTTCATATTAATTCTCCTTAATCAATCTTTATTCTGTAGGTCTTGCCGAGGACGGTCCCAGCCGCCTTCGTAACAAAATTACCCAATATTTCTTCCTTTACAAAAACCTTAAGGTTCTTTTCACCAAGCTTAATATAGATTGTACCGCCCTCAATTCTTGCACTTGAGCCCGTAAGCTGACCGATAAGAGGCGGAAAGAGCTTTTCTGTTTCAAGAACAATCTTACCCCAGGTGCGGTTATCAATTTTATCTCCGCCCACGTCCTCGGGGAGAGTATCCTCAAAAAGCTCGTCGTATTTATTAAGGTCAGGCTCCTCGGGAGCGGCAGGCTGTATTTCAGGCTCTGCCTTCTTGTGATTGCCCTCATGCTGCTTCATAAAGGCATCAAAATCAAAGGAATCGTCCGCATCATCCCCGTCATCGGAGAAATCGAACATCTTCGAGGCTCCTTCCTCACCAAAGCCCCTGAACTCTCCGAGATTGGTTTTCGGAGCATTTCCGAAAGGCATATCTTCCCGTAGGGGAGGGGTTTCCCCTCCCGCCTCTTCAAAGGGAGGCGGAACATCGTCAAAAGGCGGTGCATCATCAAAGGGAGGTACATCATCAAAAGGCGGTGCCTCATCGAATCCGTCGGACTCTTCAAAGGGTAAATCCTCTCGTAGGGGAGGGGTTTCCCCTCCCGCCTCTTCAAAAGGCGGTACATCGTCAAAGGGAATTTCCTCTCGCAGGGGAGGTGTCTCCCCTCCCGTCTTCACGGGATTGTGTTCAGCCGCTCTTACACCGTTTCGTTTGAGCAGCTCTATTTCCTTTTCAAGCTGAGAAATTCTCACGGAAAGTGCCGATACTGATTCATCCGTTTCGGGACGGGTCAGGCGTATAAGTGCCATTTCCGCTTCAATTCTTCTGTTCTGTGTCTTTCTCATAGCATCTGCAGCCGTTGTCAGCACATTCAGCGCATAAAGCACGGTTTCCTTAGTGAAAAGGGATGCTATTTCTTTTATTTCACCCAGCTCCTCGTCTGTGCAGACAAGAAGATTTTCGGGATTTTTGACTGTTTTTACAATAAGAAAGCCTCTGAAACGGTCAATAAGCTCCGTCACAAGTCTTTCCGTATCGCAGGAGCCCTTGTGGAGCTCATCAAGTATCATAAGGCACCTTGCGGTGTCACCGTCCGCTACGGCACGGACAAGTGAATAAATATGCTCTCTGCCCATAAGACCTGCAGAAGCGGATACGGTATCAACCGTCACCGAGTCGGACACGCTTATGCATCTGTCAAGAAGTGACAAAGCATCTCGCATACCGCCGTCCGCAATACGTGCAATGAGCATTGCCGCATCGTGGGAAAGCTCTGCACCCTCTTCACGGGCAACGTATTTCAGCCTTTCTGCTATGAACTGAGGCTCAATTCTTCTGAAATCAAATCTTTGGCAACGGGAAAGTATGGTTGCAGGTAATTTGTGAACCTCTGTTGTGGCAAGAATGAATTTTACGTGCTCGGGGGGCTCTTCAAGGGTCTTGAGAAGCGCATTGAAGGCTTCAATTGTCAGCATATGAACTTCGTCTATAATATAAACTCTGTACTTTGCCTGAGAGGGAGTAAAATTAACCTCGTCCCTTAATATTCTTATATCCTCAATTCCTCGGTTGCTGGCTGCGTCTATTTCGACTATGTCAAGGACGCTTCCGGCATCTATACCCTTACAGATTTCACACTCGTTACAGGGGTCGCCGTTTACGGGGTTAAGACAGTTTACAGCCTTGGAAAAAATCTTTGCACAGGTGGTCTTACCCGTACCTCTGGAGCCCGTAAAAAGATAGGCGTGGGAAAGTCTGTTTTCCTTTACCTGAGATGCAATTGTTGTGGTAACCTGAGGCTGTCCGATAACATCCGAGAAAACCTTCGGTCTCCATTTCCTGTATAAAACTCTGTACATAACTTTTCCACCACACTTTTCGGTTTCTTTTGTAGGGGACGGCGTCCTCGACGTCCCGTATAACAAAAAATAAATTGTCTGATTTTATTCATCGGCAGGAAAAAAACTGCCCCACGGAAAAAACTGCTTCTGTATTCAATATTCATCTGCGGGATGTCGGGGACGCCATCCCCTACACCTATAGAGCGTCAGCGGAGCAAGACACGAATGTGTCTTCCGAAACATTTGCGAAGCAAATACATAACTGTCCGAAGGACAACATCACTGCGAAGCAATATCACTCGTTTCGCAAGAAACGAATATCACTATTTTTTCATATCCCCGATATGAAAAAATTTTGCCTCTGTCACACGGTGTGCAGGCGGACTGTGTCGCACGGGCTGACCGCTTAATGCTGCTCGGTTCCCCGCCTGACATGGTTCGCGGCGCTCCGTCGCACAGGACCAACACACCGCATGACAGAAGCAAAATCCAAAAATATTATGTTCTTTTTCTGCCGACATATAATCAGCTTTGTTATTATATAATAAAAATATCCGTTTTGCAAGTCCTTTTTATAAATTATTATTCCGTTTATAGTAAAAACGTGGTATAATCACGTCGGTGATAATATGAACTATCGGAATATAACTCAGGGAATTTTTCTTTCCCGTCCCAACCGCTTTATTGCAAAGGTTATTATTGACGGCAAAGAAGAAACCGTACACGTAAAAAACACGGGGCGCTGCCGTGAGCTTTTGGTGCCGGGATGCACCGTGTATCTTGAAAAATCCGAAAATCCTTCAAGAAAAACCCCTTATGACTTAATTGCCGCCCAAAAGAAAACGGAAAAGGGGACAATACTCATTAATATGGACTCGCAGATTCCCAATGCCTGCTGTGCCGAATTTCTCCCCCGTTCAGGGCTGTTTTCTCCCGATGCCGTCATTAAAAGGGAGGTAAAATTCGGCAATTCCCGTTTTGACATAGGCATTACGGAAGGTGACCAAAAGAGCTTCGTTGAGGTAAAGGGTGTCACCCTCGAAAAAGACGGTCTTGCCCTCTTCCCCGATGCCCCCACGGAAAGAGGCGTAAAGCACGTAAAAGAGCTTATCAGCGCAAAAAATCAAGGCTTCGGTGCATACATAATCTTTATTATCCAGATGACGGGGGTACATACCTTCTCTCCCAACCGTGAAATGCACCCCGAATTCGCAGAGGCTCTGAGGACAGCCGAAAAAGCAGGGGTAAAAATCCTCGCCTACGACTGCACAGTCACTCCCGACAGTATAAATGTCAGAAATCCCGTTAAAATATCCCTTTAACCATTCGCATTTTTGTCAAATTTTTGTTGATTTTTTTGTATAAATATGATAATATATTTTGACTATTTGTTTTTGGAGTAAATAATGACAGAAGAGAGATTGCTTAAAATCAAGGATGTTTCCTCTGACGGAGTTGATACCGATACCGTAGAGATGGAAACAACCTGCCGTTACTGCGGTGATGAACTTAACTACACAATTGAGTTTAACGAGATTTTTGCAGAGGATATGAAAAGTAATACGGTGCTTCGTGTAAAGGACGGAAAATGTGCACATCTTTTAAGAAGAGGCTCCATAAACACCGAGCTTATCATTGAAAAGGGCGTCCGTCACAACTGCGCTTATTCCACCCCCTACGGCGAGCTTATGGTAGGAATTACCGCCACGGAATTCGAAAGCCGTAAAATGGGCACGCTTTTAAGACTTAAAATGAATTACACCGTAGATTTTTACGGAGATATAAACCAGACAAAGGAAATGACGGTAACCGTGGGCAGACCCGTCATAAAAGGAGAATAAAATGAGCATACTTGTAAAAACAGCAGAAAAACAGCTTGCCTGTGCAATTACTTCAGCAATTAACAAGGCTATAGAAAAGGGACAGCTCCCCGAGGCAGAGCTTCTCCCCATAAAAACAGAAATTCCCGCTGACAGAAAAAACGGCGATTATTCCACCAATGCCGCTATGGCACACGCAAGGGCTTTCCGTCTTCCTCCCGTAAAAATAGCAGAAGCAATAACGGAAAACCTTGACCTGAGTGGCACTTATTTTGAAAAATGCGAAATTGCGGGAGCCGGTTTTATGAACTTCACCCTTTCGGGCGACTACTACCGCGATATTATCGCAGACGTGCTTACAAAGGGCGATATGTACGGCCACTCCGAGCTTTATAAGGGAAAGAGAGCTCTTGTTGAGTTCGTCTCCGCAAACCCCACGGGACCTATGCACGTTGGTAATGCCCGAGGCGGTGCTATGGGTGACTGCCTCGCAGAGGTGCTTTCCTGGGCAGGCTATGAAACAGAAAGAGAGTTCTATATAAACGACGGCGGCAATCAGATTGAAAAATTCGGTCTTTCTCTTGATATCCGCTACCGTCAGCACTTCGGCGACCCCGTGGAAATGCCCGAGGATTCCTACCACGGTCAGGACATTATTGACCACGTGGTAAACTTTGCCGAAATTCACGGTGACAAGTACATTAACGCTACAGAAGAGGAAAGAAGAAAGGCACTCGTAGACTTCGCTCTTCCCCTTAACATAGAAGGACTTGAAAGAGACCTTCTCAAGTACAAAATCAAGTACGACACCTGGTTCAGAGAAAGCACTCTTCACAACTCAGGTGCCGCAAAGAAGGTAGTTGACCTTCTTACGGAAAAGGGCTACACCTATGAAAGCGAGGGTGCACTCTGGTTCAGGGCTGAGCAGTTCGGCTGTGACAAGGACTTTGTTCTCAAGCGTTCAAACGGCTTCTTTACCTATATCGTTCCCGATATTGCCTACCACTACAACAAGCTTCAGGAAAGAAGCTTCGACCTTGCAGTTGACATCTTAGGTGCAGACCACCACGGATATGTACCCCGCCTCAAGGCAGCACTTCAGGCACTCGGCTGCGACCCCGAAAGACTTCAGGTTGTTCTTATGCAGATGGTAAGACTCGTAAAGGACGGCGAGGTTATCAAGGCTTCCAAGCGTTCGGGTAAGGCTATCACTCTCGTAACCCTTCTTGAAGAAGTACCCATTGATGCCGCAAGATTCTTCTTTAATATGAGAGAAGCTAACTCCCACTGCGACTTTGACCTTGACCTTGCAGTAGAGCAGAGCTCTCAGAACCCCGTTTACTACTGTCAGTATGCCTATGCGCGTATCTGCTCCATTTTCAGAAAGCAGGAGGAAAACGGCTTCGTAATTGACACCGATATAAAGAGTGACCTTCTCACTAACGACACGGAAAAGGAGCTTATCCGTTTTATAGCATCTCTTACAGGCGAAACAGAGAATGCCGCAAAGCTTCTTGACCCCTCAAAGCTCACACGCTATGCGGTTGACCTTGCAACACTCTTCCATAAATTCTACAATGCCTGCCATTGCGACATTGAGGATACGGCACTAAAGAACGCAAGACTGACCCTTTGCAAAGCCACCGCTACAACCCTTAAAAACGTCCTCGGACTTCTGAAGGTCGATGCACCCGAAAAAATGTAAGACGAATTCGGAATTCGGAGAACAAAGTACGGTAGGGGCGGGGTTGCCCCGCCCGTTATAAAACTTTGGTAACTTTTGTCCGTAAAAATTACATCCCCGATAAACGGGAGGGGAGACCCCTCCCCTACGACATAAAACGCAAGTTCCGCTTGCTGAATTATGATTCATAGAGGTGATACTTTGGCTGATAATACAGAAAAAACCGTAGCGCAGAATAAAAAGGCCTATCACGATTATTTCGTGGAGGAAACCTATGAGGCAGGGCTTGAGCTTTACGGCACGGAGGTAAAATCCATCCGCGAAGGCAGAGTAAACCTCAAGGACTCCTGGTGCCACATAAAAGAGGGCGAAATTTTTGCCAACGGTATGCACATCTCCCCTTATGAAAAGGGAAACATCTTTAACCGCGACCCATTGCGCCCAAAGCGTCTTCTGATGCACAAGAAGGAGATAAATAAGCTCTTCGGACTTATGAAGCAGCAGGGCTATGCCCTTATACCTTTGAGTGTATATTTTGTCCGTGGCAGGGCAAAGCTTAAAATCGGACTCTGTAAGGGTAAAAAGCTCTATGATAAGCGTGAGGACGCAGCTAAAAAAGCCGCCAACCGCGACATCGAACGCTCTATGCGCGGCGACAAAAACCAATAAAATACAGTTGATTTTAACGAAATTCTGCGTTATAATTATCTTCCCGAAGGCTCAATCCTTCCACGCCGACGAAGTCGGTATTTCACTCTGCCGAAGGCAGAATTTCACTCCGTAAGGAATTTCACATTTTGCATAGCAAAATATTTCACTGAAAATTTGCTCTGCAAATTTTCCATGGGGGCGAAAGGATTTCGACGGGGAATCCGAGTCTTGATAAGCGAGCAGTGGCGGGGCACCACTATAAAAGCTTCACGTTATAAAAATAAATAACAACAATAAAACAGTTTTAGCTGCTGCTTAATCGCAGTTCAGCCGTCATTCCCGGGAGTACCGCGGCCCGGTGCGTGGCGTCATGTAGCGGTGAACGTGCACGGGAAATAGCCTTGTATTCCGTCACGCATTAAAGGGCTGGTTTTCTTCAGAGGGTGTTGTTTCCCGCCGAAGAAGACGAGATTAAAAAAACAACTACGCTCGTAGAAAGTCGGGAGGAAGGTTTTTCGGACAGGGGTTCGACTCCCCTCGCCTCCACCAGAAAAAGCGACTTGTTTCGACAAGTCGCTTTTTCAATGAAATTCGTTCCTGTGGAACGAGTGAAATATTGCATAGCAATATGAAATACGCTTCGCGTATGAAATATTTTCTTCGCAAATGT